>CAWCAH010000020.1:0-334142 GCA_963793605.1 uncultured Thermoleophilia bacterium | reverse complement strand
TGAGCCCCAAGCGGTCTTCGAGGCGCTGAACAACCGGGGGGTGGAACTCTCTCAGGCCGACCTCATCAAGAACTACCTCTTCATGGAAGTCGAGGGCAACTCGAGCGAATTGAAGGCAGCCGAGGAACTCTGGGAACGAACCGTGAACGCCGTTGGAGAGCAGGACTTGGCAATGTTCCTAAGGTTCTACTGGAACTCCGCCTACGAGTTTGTTCGGATGGACGATCTTCAGAGAGAGGTGACCAAGAGGATCTCCGCCAAGAAGGGCAACGTCATGACCTTCACCCGCAATCTCGAGACTGAGGGCTCGACCTTCGCGGCGCTCCGTTCCGGCGAGAAGGCAGCCTGGATCGATGCTCTGACCGCCCGCCAACTGGCCGCCCTGAAGACGCTTGGCCTGCGCACTAGCTACGTGCTTCTGATGGCGATGGTTTCGGCCGCGACAAACGACATGGAAAAGCGAGAGGCGGTCGCAGCGGTTCTCAGCTTCTCCGTCAGGTACTTCACAGTGGGCGGAGAGCCCGCGAACACGCTGGAGAAGCAGTACTCCGAGTGGGCTCAGGAGATCAGGGCAAACAAGCGCACTCACTCAGACATGGTTTCGCTTCTGAAGTCACGAGCTGGATCGAGAGATGCCTTCCTGAGGAACTTCGAAATGCTCAGCGTCCGCGATGCGAACGTGGCGAAGTACCTGTTGAGAGAAATCAACGATTCAATGCTCGCTGCGAGAGGCACGCCCAAGGAGACCGAGGAGGCTCTGGAACTGGAGCACATCATTCCTCAGTCACTGACCGATGAGTGGGTGCAGACGGTGTGCGCAGAGGACGAGACCATCAACCCAGACGACCTGATCCACCGCTTCGGCAATCCTGACTCTGCTCGAGAAGAGATTCAACATCGCCGGCTCGAACCACAACCTGAACGCAAAAAGAGAGAAGGCATACGACGCATCCAAGCTGCCCACCAATGAGGACCTGAAGGCCACGGCCCCAGACGCCTACGCGACGTTTGGTCCCGCCGAAATCCTGCGCCGCGAGAAACGCTTCGCAGTTGTCGCCGAGAAGGTTTGGGCAATCGCGTGATCGATGACCAACACGACTACCGTGACCATCGTGCGGACGATCAGCTCGACGTCGTCCAGGACTGCCCTTCGGATGCGCCCTTGCGGCCCGAGCTTTCTGTGGCGAGTCCGATTCCGCCGCGCCCGCTGCGGCTGGGAGAGCGACTTCCCCACCTTCTCGGAGGCAGAGCCGCGCGTGGTCCGCATCTCGCTGCAGGACTTCCTTGAAGACGCCGGCGACTCGCAGATCCGCGCCTGGGACGACTCGATCCCGAAGATCCAGGTTGAGGTCGGCGAGGTCGTCGAGATCGACGAGCTCGCCGAGCAGTACACGGCCATCCTCGAGTACGAGCTGCCGCTCGAGTCTCGCCGGCCCGACGTCGTGCTGCTCGTCAACGGCGCGGTCGTGGTGCTCGAGCTCAAGGGCAAGGCCGAGCCCGAGCAGGCCGACCTCGACCAGGCAGCCGCATACGCCCGCGACCTGCGCTGCTACCACAAGTACTGCGCCGACCGCGAGGTGCACGCGGTCCTGGTGCCCACGCGTGCGCACGGCTACGCGGGTGTACGCGACGGCGTGCACATCGCCGGCCCGGACTCCCTCCACGGGCTCATCCAGAAGCTGCAGCGGCCATGGGAGCAAGGGCCGATCACAGCCGATGAGTTCCTTGCCAAGGACGCCTACTGCCCGCTTCCCTCGCTCGTACAGGCGGCCCGCGAGCTCTTCCTGGACGGCAAGATCCGACCGATCCACCGCGCCCTGGCCGAGACCCAACCCGCCATCGATGCGATCTCCGCCATCGCTCACGAGGCGGCCCGCACGCGGACTCGGCACCTCGTGCTCGTGGCCGGCGTTCCGGGATCCGGCAAGACGCTGGTGGGCCTGAGCGCGGTCCACAACCCCAGCCTTGACGACCTGAGGGTCGAGCGGGCCGGCGGCAAGCCACCGGCGCCGGCCATCTTCCTCAGCGGCAACGGACCCCTCGTCGAGGTCCTGCAGTACGAGTTGCGCAGCGCCGGCGGCGGCGGCAAGACCTTCGTGCGTGGCGTCAAGGACTACATGAAGCAGTATCTCGGCGACAAGGGCGCGATCCCGCCGCAGCACGTGATCGTCTACGACGAAGCGCAGCGCGCCTGGGATCTTGAGCAGGTGATCAAGAAGCATCCCGGCATTCGGGAGCACAAGTCCGAGCCGGAGGCCTTTGTCGAGTTCGGCGAGCGCATCCCCGAATGGTGCGTGCTCGTCGGGCTCATCGGCTCCGGTCAGGAGATCAACGTCGGTGAGGAGGCCGGCCTCGGCCAGTGGCTCGAGGCGCTGCAGCGAGCCGGCTCACCCGAGCAGTGGACAGTGCACGCGCCGCAGCGAGTGCTGGACGAGTTCTTCGCAGATCCATCGCTGCCCGCGCGGCACGGCGGCCAGCGAGACCCTCGACCTCACCGTCGAGCTGCGCTTCCACTTCGCCGCCGACCTGGATGAGTGGGTCGACGGCCTCCTGACAGACGGCGACGAGGCGCTACGGACGCGAGCTCGCCGAGCGCCTCGAGGCCGCCGGCTACCACCTCCGCATGACCCGCGACCTCGAGACCGCCAAGAGCTACTTCCACAAGCGCTACGAGGAGGCTCCCGCTGCGCGCTACGGCCTCGTCGCCTCCTCCCGAGACAAGATCCTCGCCGAGTGGGGCATCCCCAACGACTACCAGTCCACCAAGGTCATGCGCCTCGGCCCCTGGTACGGCGACGGCGACGAGAGCCACCGCTCCTGCCGGCACCTGCGCGAGTGCGTCACCGAGTTCGGCGCCCAGGGCCTGGAGCTCGACGGCGTGCTGCTCGCCTGGGGACCGACCTGTGTGGACCGGCGACGCCTGGTCCAACGCCCGCGCCAAGAACCACGCGCGCGGCACCCACGTGCGCGACCCCTTCCAGCTGCGCGTCAACGCCTACCGCGTGCTGCTCACCCGCGGCCGCGATGGGGCGGTCATCTTCGTCCCGCCCGTCACCGAGCTCGACGCCACCGCCGCCCGGCTGCAGGGGCACGGGGTGAAGGTGCTCTGAGCCGCGTCGGCGCCGCTCACCGCAGCCGCCGCGGTGCGCCCGATTGTCACTCTGGGCGCGGCCCCCACAGATCGATGTGTCGTTGCGTCCGTCCTGAGCCCAGACTAGAGTCACGAGCGTCGGGGCTCGGGGTGGGTCCCGCCCAGGTAGCACCTGTACGTTCTGGGGGGACATCATGCCAAGACTCGTCACGCTCGCCTTCGTCCTCGCCGTGCTCACGTTCTGCGCCTTGGGCGCAGTCGCGCAGCCGGTCCACGCGCACACGGATCGGCAGCTCTCTGAGGGCAGCTCGTCCGCAGTCCTGCCGGCCCAGGTTGCCGGCTCGCCCGTCCCGCTCACGGACTGGCTCGGCGCCGGCCCCGCCGCCGCTGCGGCGGGCTCGTCCTACACCATCTTCGCAGACGGCTTCGAGGGCGGTACCTCGCCCTGGCAGTCGAGCAACTCGCCGACGTGGGGCCGCACCTCGTACCGGACGGCCACCGGAGCCTGGTCCGCCTTCTGTGCGGGCGACGGCGTCGGCGCGCCCGGTGCGTACCCCGGCTCCATGGACGCCTGGCTCGTCGCCGGCCCCTACGACCTCTCCACCGTCACGTCAGGCACTCTCTCCTTCAAGGTCTGGCTGAGCTCGCAACTGGACCACGACTGGGTGAGCGGCATGGTCTCGGTGGACGGCGTGGCCTTCTACGGCTGGTCGGGATCGGGCAGCAGTTCGGGCTGGGCCAGCCGCAGCATCGACCTCACCAGCGTGCCGGGCGCAGGCAACGTCTGCGGCCACAGCCAGGTCTGGGTGGCGTTCGTGTTCCAGAGCGACGCCACGGTCGGCGGCGAGGGCGCCTACGTGGACGACGTCGTGCTGCAGGGCGACCGCGCCCCCGTCATCACCAGCTTCTCTCCGACTCAGGGCCAAGCTTCACCCGCGTCGCCGTGCATGGCAGCGGGTTCACCGGCGTCACCGATGTGCGGTTCAACGGTGTCCCCGCTCAGTTCGACAACGCCTCCGACACCTACCTCAACGCGTACGTGCCCTCCGGCGCCAGCAGCGGCCCGATCTCGGTCGTCACACCGTCCGGCACGGGTACCAGCAGCCAATCCTTCATCTTCATCCCGCCGCCGGTGATCGTCGGCTGGACCCCGAAGTGGGGGCCAGTTGGCAGCCAGGTGACGGTGACGGGCAGCGGCTTCACCGGTGCGACCGAGGTGGCCTTCGGCGGTCCCTACCCCGGCACCGCCGCGGTGTTCGACGTGGTCGGCGACAATCAGATCTCCGCCACCGTGCCGGCGGGCGCCACCACGGGCTGCATCGCGGTGACCACCCCCGGCGGCCGCGCGATGGCCGTGAGAGACTTCCTCGTCTCGGCGACCACGCCGCCGCCGCAACTCAGCAACTTCGCCCCCGTGGAAGCTCCGGTCGGCAGCAAGGTCAAGCTGACGGGCTTCTGCCTGACCGGCGCCACGTCGGTCAAGTTCAGCGGCCGGGCGGCGAGCTTCCGCGTGGCCGGCGATGAGCTCATCCTGGCGGTCGTCCCCGCCCGCACGATGAGCGGCCGCATCACCGTCACCACTCCACACGGCACCGGCAGTATCGGGACCTTCAACGTCATGAAGCCCCGGCCCAGGATCGGCACGCCGGTCTGCCCCGCGTCGGTGCGCCACGGAGCGATCTTCACCGTGTGGGGCACGCTCAAGCCGCGCTTCCCCGCTGGCTCGAAGACCATCAGGGTGAGGGTGTTCCGGTACACGGGCGACTACTGGGCGAAGATCAGGACCGTCGCCGCCGTGAACTCCAACTACTCCGGCTACAGCAGATACACGTTCAAGCTCAAGCTCCCGCGCGGCAAGTACCGCTTCCAGGCATACGCCTCGGAGAATCTCACGTGGGGCGGCAACGGCAGCAGGGACAGCCGCATCACGACCGTGAAGTAGCGTGGCGTGCCCGGGCGCCGCTACCCCGCCATGATGTCCCCGGTATCCAAGGTCCAGCCCTCGCCGCTGCGCCGCGCGACGTAGGTGAGCCCCATGCTCTGCACGCGGTCGCCGGCGCGCGGGCCCATCCAGAAGCGCAGGGGCGCGACGAACCAGTAGTCGAGCCGCCACTCGTCGGGACCCAGCGGCGTGAGCCCGAACGACCACACGGGGACCTTGATGACGTCCGTCCCCTCCTTGCGCGTGAGCTCGAGGTACCGGGACTCCTCCAGCGACTCGAGCGGTGAGTCGTAGCGCCAGGTGAACCAGGCGCGATGGATGAGCTCGCCCTCTTCTCCACTGTGGACCGTCAGGGCGACCCAGCTGCCGCCGGCCGGCTGCTGCGAGGGCTCGAGGGCCGCCGCGATCTCCGGGCAGTGCCGCGACGGCCTCCTCGATGATGCGCTCGTTGTCGTCAACCACTGTCATGCCATCAAAGGTAGACGATGGTTCGGACGGCTGAACCGACGCGGCCCGGCACCTCGGGAGGCTTCGAACCCGTGAAGAGCTATTTCCACAAGTGCTACGCGGAGGCTCCCGCTGCGCGCTACGGCCTCGTCGCCTCCTCGTGAGACAAGATCCTCGCCGAGTGGGGCATCCCACCAGACAGTCTCGATTCGGCCGCATCTCGATAGGATGACTGTTGGCATCTCGATGCCGACGATGATGATCATGATCGGGCGGCCTGAACCCCGAATTGCACCGCCAAGGAGTCCCTCAGGATGTGAGTTCGAGCGCCTGCACGCCCTTGAGGAAGTCCTCGAACCCTGATTCGTCGAAGCTTCGCCAGCCCTCTTCCCCGAGCCGCTCCTCAACCACGCTGCGTTCCAGAGGGAAGAACTCGATGAAGGCTTCGGTGCTCACGTAGGCCGTGAGCTTGCCATCCTCCCGCGCGGCCCAGATCGTGAACAGGCAGCGCGTCCCGTTCTGCGGCGGCGCGAACATCAGGCAAGCCTTGAAGGGCCGCACATGCAGACCCTTCTTGCGCGCAAGCTCGACTGCCCTCTCCAGTTCATCCCTCGTGCCGCACTGGCCCGCCAACTCAAGAACGGCCTCCGCCGTCAAGGGCGCACTCGCAGGCGGTGTCTCCGGCGCCCCGACGTCGCGGATCGACTTCTCGCCTTCCCGCAGACCACCGGAACGGTCTTCAGCAAGGAACCTGAGGATCCGGCGGTTCCGGGCCTCGATGAAGGTGATCGCACGGTGCCGGTACTCGCGATAGGCCTCCATGGTCTGAGGGATCGCCGGAGTGGTGAAGTCCTCGAACGGCGCCGAGAAGATCACCGCGTCGCAGTCGACGGTGACAGCATCCTGCAGGAGGAAGTGCTCAACGAAGCCCCGGAAGTCGCGGAAGAGTGCGAAGTAGTCCGCGTACCGCGCAAGGCAGTCCTTCAATGGACTCCACTCGCCAAGGTAGTGCCGTCGGATGCACTCCACTGTGAGGTCGAAGCGGTCCTTGATCCGCGGGTGAAGCCCTCGGGCTCCATTGATGGTCATCTTGCCGTTAACCTTGTTGCCAGGAAAGAGCATCATGCCGCCCATGGTGTAGCCGATGTGCAGGAACTCCTGCAGCTTCCATGCCTCGACCTGGACCATGGGCACATACCTGTACGACGCGACCACGGCGTCGCTCGCCAGGAAGAACTCGCCGTGCTCATCCGATCGGTGATGCAGGTAGACACCTGAGGTGGTGTCGTCGAGTTCGAACGCAGTGCCGTCCGGCAGGGGCTTACTCCACAGCAGGCGATGGTACCTGCGCAACCTCGGGCTCAACGCGTCCGGGTCCTTGCCCGGCGGCGTGTCCTCGCGGAAGTCGAAGCCCACGTCGATCACATCGAATGCGTCCACAGTGCCCCCGTTCCTGCGCCTCCACCAGCGCCATCGGGCACCAAGGTACCCACGATCCCTAAACGGCAAGACCTCCTGATCCGGCTGGAGCCGGCACGGTGCAGACAATCATCGTCGCGCTCCACGAAGAGTACGCGGCAGCGGCCTTCGAGCCGAAGCAGGCCTTGCCGCCGCGGCGCGACGCGCCGAAGCCGCGGCCGCAGCCGCGGAGCGTCACCTTGGCGTCGAGCGCTTCTGTTTCGAGCTCGGCGGCAACGGCCACAAGGCCGGATCATCGTCGAGCGTCGCAACGAGCGACTCGATCACGAACTCACCGTCGCCTGGGATGTGCTGCGCCTCAACGGCACACGGTACGTCCGGCCGGAGGTCTTGCGGCGACGCATCGTCTCGACATCGTGCGCAGCAAGCTGCGCCGCAGACCGGGGAGACTGGGAGGGCGCCGGACTTGTCGTCCTGTCCAAAGAATGTGGCCGGGGACCGCTACGCAGTACCCGACCAAAGTCAGCGTAGGCTCGACCCGGCGACGTGTCAAAGCCGGAGGTGGTTGACGTCCCGATACAGCTCGCCACCCTCGAGCACATCCGCGAGTTCCGGCATTGCCCCAAGAAGGCGCATGAGACGGTCCGCGGTGGCGCTCTGAAAGACCGTCCCCTTCTCCCACCTCACGACGGTCTTGGCGCCGACGCCGAGGAGATGCTCCAGACGCGCTTGGGAGATGTTGCCCAGTTCGGCGCGGAGAGACCTGATCTCGTCCGGCTGCAGCAGACCTTGGGCCTGACGCGCCTGATCGACCGCGGCCTTCTGCAGTTGCTCCATCTCGTCGATTCCCAGGTAGGTCTCACCACAGCCGCTGCACAGCCCATGGGGAACGCCGACGACCTCCACGCTCTGTCCGCGCAGCGGGACCTCCAAAGGCCCCAGGGACTCACCGATACTTGCCGCCACATTCGGGACACTTGCTCGGATACATATCTGCTCCAGTACTCTGCAGCTAGTGAACGGAGGCGTCCCACCAGCACGACACCAGCACGACCAGCTGATCACCACTGACGTAGAACTTGACGTACCACCAGTCATCGTCGGATTCGCAGAAGACGCGGTACTCGTCGGCGATGCTGCCGTCCTTCAACCGAGGCGACCCGATGTACGAGCCATGCTCGGAGAGGGTAGTCAGCAACTCCGTGGTCAGGTCGCGCACATCGTAGTCGTGATTCACGAGGTACCTCGTGACGGTCATGTTCGACGTGAGCCGTCCCTCGAGAACCAATGCTGCGACCTCTTCCGGGCTGTACTTGGGGCGCCCCTGCATCAGACGCCGTACCGTCGCGAAGACGGTAGCATCATGCTACCACCACTGCAAGATTGCTAGACATCCAGCCTCACACCATTCGCCCGATCGTCCGTGACAACGGACGCACAGGTCCCGCTCTCGCATCCTGATTCGAGACTACCACTCGGTGTCGCCGGAAGGGATGGAAGCACGGTGGACAATCGTCGCCTCCTCGCGAGACAAGATCCTCGCCGAGTGGGGCATCCCCAACGACTACCAGTCCACCAAGGTCATGCGTCTCGGCCCCTGGTACGGCGACGGCGATGAGAGCCATCGCTCCTGCCGGCATCTGCGCGAGTGCGTCACCGAGTTCGGCGCTCAGGGCCTGGAACTGGACGGCGTGCTGCTCGCCTGGGGGACCGACCTGCTGTGGACCGGCGACGCCTGGTCCAACGCCCGTGCCAAGAACCACGCCCGCGGCACCCACGTGCGCGACCCCTGCCAACTGCGCGTCAACGCCTACCGCGTACTGCTGCCTTGCGGCCGTGAATGACCGCCGCAGGCTCGTCATCGTGCGGGGCGCCGCAGGTGCACCGCACAAGGGGCGGTCATCTTCGTCCCGCCCGTCACCGAGCTCGACGCCACCGCCGCCCGGCTGCAGGGGCACGGGGTGAGGGTGCTCTAGATTCAGCGCTCGACCTTCAGCGTCCCGCTCGGCAGGCACGCACGTGCCCGCATCGTCCACTCCGGAGGAGCCTCCAGACAGTCTCGATTCGGCCGCTTTTCGATAGGATGACTGTTGGCATCTCGATGCCGATGATGATGAAGGCCGCGCGCAGGCACTTCGACTTCTCCAAGCTCGCCGACTACTGCGCCGCGCTGGCGAACGAAGGCGGCGGCATCCTTGTGCTGGGCGTCAGCGACGCCCTCCCCAGGAGAGTCCTGGGCACGCAGGCATTCCGTGGCCTGCAGAAGACCGTCGCCGACGTGACGCAGCAGTTGCGCATCAAGATCGCTGCTGTGGAGAGCACCGTCGACGGCAAACGAGTCATCACCTTCCGCGTCCCCGGGCATCCCCTCGGCCAGCCGCTCGCGCACAACGGCAGATACCTCATGCGCGGCGGCGAGGGCCTCGTGCCCATGACGACGGATCAGCTCAAGCGGATCATGGACGAGGCGGTGAGCGACTACTCGGCCACTCTCGCAAAGGGCGCGACCCTCGACGACCTGCATCCCGACGCGATCGGCACTCTCCGCGACCTGTGGGCGCGCAGAAGCGGTGATCCGTCGGTCGCGTCACTGCCTGCGGAGCAGATGATGGAGGATCTCGGCCTGACGATCGACGGCGAGCCCACGGTGGCGGCCCTCGTCCTGCTCGCGCGCCCAGAGTCGCTGATGCGCCTGCTGGCGCAGGCAGAGGTCGTGTTCGAGTACCGGAGTCAGCCGAGCAGTCTGCGCTATCAGCAGAGACGGGAGTTCCGGCAAGGGTTCCTTCTCTGTCACGACGACCTCTGGGACACCATCGACGCCCGCAACGACGTTCACCAGATCCAAGAGGGCTTGCTGGTGCGCGACATCCCGATGTTCAGCGAGAAGGTCGTCCGAGAGGCGATCCTCAACGCCATCGCGCACCGCGACTACAGCCGGCCTGGCTCGATCTTCATCCGCCAGGCTCCCGACCTCTTGGAGGTCGTCAGTCCTGGCGGTCTGCCATCGGGAATCACTACCGAGAACATGCTGTGGCGCCAAGACCCGCGAAACCGGCGTATCGCAGACGTCTTGGAGAGATGCGGGCTGGTCGACCGCTCAGGCCAGGGAGTGCGACGCATGCTCGAGTCCTGCATTCGGGAGAGCAAGACCGCGCCCCGACTACTCTCAGACGGACGAGTATCAGGTCTCTGTTCTGCTCAGCGGGACGATCCGCAACCCTCTCTTCCTGCGCTTTCTTGAGCGTGTCGGCGAGGAAACGCTCAGGACCTTCTCGACCCGTGACTTCATAGCTCTCGACCTTGCGGAGCGTGGCGACAAGATGCCTGCTGAACTGCGGCCCTACGCACACCGCCTGACGGAAGTGGGGGTGCTGGAGTCAGTGGGCCGAGGTGCCGGTGCGCGGTATGTCCTTTCGCGCCGCTACTATCAGTTTGCCGAAGCCACGGGCACGTACACGAGGCGACGGGGCCTTGATCAGGAGACCAACAAGCAGCTCCTTCTCAAGCACATCCATGACAGCGGTAGCGCCGGGAGTCCGCTTGCGGAGCTTCGGCAAGTGCTACCGGCGCTTTCCAAGGACCAAGTTCAGTACCTCGTGAAGCAACTGCGCAGCGATGGCCTTGTCGTGAGTCGCGGTCGCACACGCGCAGGCCGTTGGTACGCGGCCGGTTTGGAGCGCGATTCGAATTGAGTCACCTGCACGCAATAGGGACTCGTATTCCGCAATACTCCTCAATCAAGGCAGCCGGCTGATCTTCACTGATTCAGGCCCGAAGGGCTCCGGCCATCCAGACTCACGCTGCACACCGCCGACATCGCCCGCCATAGGATGCCGTTGCCAGGCTCGCGACCCGGGACGCCGCGGTCGACTCCAAGCCCTTCCGCCCGCTACGGTCTCGCCGCCTCCGCGCGCGATGAGATCCTCGCCGAGTGGGGCATCCCCAACGACTACCAGTCCACCAAGGTCATGCGTCTCGGCCCCTGGTACGGCGACGGCGACGAGAGCCATCGCTCCTGCCGGCACCTGCGCGAGTGCGTCACCGAGTTCGGCGCCCAGGGTCTGGAGCTCGACGGCGTGCTCCTCGCCTGGGGCACCGACCTCATGTGGACCGGCGACTCCTGGTCCAACGCCCGCGCCAAGAACCACCCCGCGGCACCCACGTGCGCGACCCCTGCCAACTGCGCGTCAACGCCTACCGCGTGCTGCTGCCTTGCGGCCGTGAATGACCGCCGCAGGCTCGTCATCGTGCGGGGCGCCGCAGGTGCACCGCACAAGGGGCGGTCATCTTCGTCCCGCCCGTCACCGAGCTCGACGCCACCGCCGCCCGGCTGCAGGGGCACGGGGCGAGGGTGCTCTGAGCCGCGTCGGCGGCGCTCGCCGCAGCCGCCGCGGCGCCTCTCCATTGTCACTCTGTGCGCGGCCTGCGGACCCGCCTACCATCGCGGCATGCACCATCTGGTCTGTCCGCGATTGGTCTGCAGGAGTATCCTTGGTGTTCCAGAATCCACAAAATACATAACTATCTATGCTTCTGGAGCATCCGATGAACACCAAGTCATCCACGACACTGCGTTTTCTGGAGTCGCACGAGGTCTTCACGCTCGACGAGTTCCTCGCCGGCGTCGACCCGACGGTGGGACAGCGCACCCGCTACCTGAACCTCCAGAACGCGGTGAAGCGAGATCAGGCGACCCGCCTCGCGCATGGGCTCTACGCGTCCAATCTGGGGGCCTACCGCGACCGCGTACCCAACCCCCTGCTGGTCGCCGCGAAGTGCGCACCGGACGCCCTGCCGGCCTACCATTCCGCTCTCGAGGCGCACGGCGTGGCGCACACGCCGTCTCGCACGGTCTACTACACCGCCTCCGGGCGGACGGCAGGCTTCGAAGTGCGCGGCTACCGCTTCCGCCAGGTCGCACCCCCCCGCGGGGGCCGGCACATCCCTGCGCTCGCGGAGTTCGTCTCCCGCGTGCGCGCGGGCGACGCGCTCGTGACGGTCACCGACCGCGAGCGCGCGCTCGTCGACTGCCTGGCGCGTCCGACCTCGCGGGCGGCCTCGAGGAGTTGCTGCGCAGCGCCGGCGGCTTCACCAGCGTCTCGGTGGAGAGAATCGCCGCGTACACCCGGCTGCTGGGGTCTCCTACCTTCACCGCCCGCGCCGGGTGGCTCATGAGCATGCAGCGCGACGCCTGGCGTCCCACGCCCGAGCCGCTCGACGCCATGCGGCGCTCACTCGGGCGCGGGACGTACTGGCTCGAGCGTCGCCGGCCGGGGCTCGAGTACACGTTCGTCCCAGAGTGGCGGCTCTACGTGCCGGCCGCGGCTCCCATGCGAGAGTGGCTCTCAGGATGACGCGGCCGATCCCCGACGCAGACCGCCTCGTCTCGCTCGAGCATGCACCTGCCGCCCCCGCTCACGAGGCGGGTGCCGACGACCGCAACGACGCCGATTCGCCGCGCACCGTCGGACCGGCGACCCGTCGTCTGACGGCTGCTGCTGCCTGACCCGACCTGATCGGGTCTTCCCTCGCCGATCGCGTTCCCGGCGTGCTCCTCGCCTGGGGGACCGACCTCATGTGGACCGGCGACGCCGGTCCAACGCCCGCGCCAAGAACCACGCGCGGGGCACGGCTCTGTCAGCACTCCCGCGAGCCGATTCGTCCACCGCGCACTCAAGGAAACGTCCTCCTTTGTCGACGTCAGTGGTGTTGCGTTTATTACGTTTATGGTTACACTCGAGTCATGGCGACCCACGCAGGAGGAGCACGATGGAAGCCATCCTGAACCCCGGCACGAAGGACGACAGCCGCACTCCGATCGCCGCACCCGAGGCGGAGGCCGCGGCGGTCGTCCAGCTGCGCGACTTCATGGCTGCCAAGCCGATCGGCGAACGGCGCCATGCTTCACTGCGTTCGCCGGACGGCCAGCAGCTGGAGATCCCCGACTCGATCTACAAGGTGCTCGTCGCGGCGGTCGGTGCGATGGCGCAAGGCAACGCCGTCTCCATCGTGCCGGTACATCACGAGCTCACCACGCAGCAGGCGGCGGAACTGCTCGGCGTCTCGCGGCCTCATCTCGTGAAGCTCGTCGACGCCGGCGAGATCCCGCACCACAAGACCGGGTCGCACCGTCGCATCTACTTCGAGGACCTCATGCGATACCGCGACGTGCGTGACGCGGAGCGGTCCGCGGCCCTGCGCGAGCTCACGCGCAAGTCGGCCGAGTTCGGTCTGGAGTACTGACTTGGGCTGGACGGCGCTGCTCGATGCGTGCGTCCTCTTCCCGCTGTCGACACGCGACCTGCTGCTGCGCGGCGCGGAACGCTACCTCTACGAGATCCGATGGAGCGAAATCATCATCCAGGAGGTCCGACGGAACCTCGTCGAGGATCAACGCTGCACGCCGGAGCAGGCGGCGTATCTCTGAGTCAATGACCAGAGCCTTCCCCGACGCCGCAGTGACCGGTCACGAATCGCTGATCGAGGCCATGACCAACGACACCGCCGACCGCCATGTGCTCGCCGCGGCGATCACCGCCGGGGCAGACGTCATCGTCACCGACAACGTGAGGCACTTCCCGGCGACTGCGTGCGACCCGTACGGCATCGAAGTGCAGACGGCCGACGAGTTCCTGTCGTACTCCTTCGACCTCGCGCCAGAGGTGATGGGCGACGTCTTCCTGCAGCAGGTGAGAGACCTTGAGAAACCGGCGCTCGATGCCGCTGCGGCTCTTGCCGCGCTGGAGACACGCCTGCCATCGCTGGCCGCCCGACTGAGCGCGCTGACGCGCGTGCAGTCCGCGATGCACGACAAGCCGCCCGGCGGCTGAGCCCAGCTCCCGCCGCCCGCTACGGTCTCGTCGCCTCCTCGCGCGACAAGGTCCTCGCCGAGTGGGGCATCCCCAACGACTACCAGTCCACCAAGGTCATGCGCCTCGGCCCCTGGTAGGCACCCACCTCCTCGTGGACCGGCGACGCCTGGTCCAACGCCGCGCCAAGAGCCACGCGGTCCAGCCACTTGTACTGCTCGAACCGCGCCCGCCGGAAGGCGGCGTAGCAGAAGTTGAAGCCGTCGGTGGAGACCCGCCTCGACCGCGTATCCTGCGACTCGTCCTCAGACCGCAACTGCGCTCACCGGGAGGGGCCATGCGCAACCGTCCTACGCTCGCGGCCGTCTCGTGCGTCCTGCTCGCCGCGCTCCTGGCAGCCGTCTGCGCCGTGTGGGCCGCGCCTGCGTCAAACCTCCGACGCCACCCTGGAGCCCCGGGCGCATCGACGGCTACGTGACGGCGCAGAACTCGGGCTCCGTCCCCGCCGCGCCGGTGCGCCTGCTGGGCGCCGCCGGGCAGCTCGTCGCGTCCTCGACCTGCAACCAGTCCGGCTACTTCGCGTTCACCGAGCTCGAGCTCGGCACGTACTACCTGTGCGCCGACACCGGCCCGCTCAACCTCGGCGCGTTCTACCTGTCCCGCGGTCTCCCTCGCCGAGTCCACTCCCGTCACGCTCACCCCCCAGAGCCCCACGGCGCGGCTGGAGGCTCTGCCGTACTCGAGCGCACCGGCATGCCGACATGGGCGGCGGCGCGGCCGGACGGCCGGCAGGATCTGCCGGCCGAGCTCTTCGCCGTGCCGCATTCGCTCTCCAGCGACGGCGCGACGGTCGTCGCGGGCGAGCGCTGGAGCGACAGCGCCCTCGTGTACGCGCATACCGAGGCCGGATGGCGCCTGCAGGGCAGGCTGACCCCCCAGGTCAAGGAGGAGCACACGTGCGGCCTGATCCACGACGTCGACGGCGACACCATCGCGATCAGCGAGTATGTCCCCTCCACCGGCCCCGGGACCGTGGGGAGGGTCTGGATCTACCGGCGCAGTGAGGGCGACTGGACGCTGGAGCAGAAGCTCGCGCCGAGCGGGTCCGCGTACCGCGGCTTCGGCGCCTCCGTCGCGATCAGCGGCGACACCCTGCTCGTGGGTGCTCCCGAGACCACGGTGGGCGACTCGATCTTCGCCGGCGTCGTCTACGCCTACACGCGCAGCGGGACCAGGTGGACGCAACGCGCCAAGCTCAGGTGCGACGAGACCAACGAGGGCGGTACCTTCGGCGACGCCCTCGCGTTGCAGGGCTCCACCGCCGTCGTCGCCGCATCGCAGATGGACTGGGGCGGCAACAACAACGCCGGGCAGGTGTTCGTCTTCACCGGGGGGGCGCCGACTGGGACCAGCGCGCCGCCCTCAGGCCGAGGGACGGCCTGTTCTGCCTCGACTTCGGCCAGACCGTCACCCTCGACGAGGGCACCGTCGCGGTCGGAGCCTGGAAGTCACCCGACAGCGGGGCCGTCTACGTCTTCACCGGCAGAGGCGGCTCCTGGACCCAGCAGGCCCGGCTCGCCCCCTCCGACGGCAACGGCCACATGGGCATGGGGTACCGGTTGGCTCTGGGCGGCGACACCATCATCGCGACCACGCTCTGGCCGGCGGCGCAGCCGGCTGGGTACGCCGCGGGAACCGTGTACGTCTTCAACCGGAGCGGCGAGACGTGGCGTCAGGAGGCGCAGCTCCGCGCCCCGCCGGCGAGAGCGCCTCGACCGTCGGCCAGTCGGTCGCCGTCGCCGGCGGCGACCTGCTCGTAGGGTCGACGGACGCCTGGCCAAACACCCTGCGCGTGTACCACCCGTACGTGACTGGCCTCGGGCAGCCGCTCGATGTGCCCGCGCCGAACGGCGTGCTCGCCAACGACACCTCGCCGACCGGGCTGGCCCTGACCGCGGCACTCACCGCTGGGCCGGAGCACGGCTCCCTTGACCTCCACGCCGACGGATCCTCACCTATACGCCCGACGCGGGCTGGGCCGGCGACGACACCTTCACCTATCGGGCCGGCGACGGAACCTGGCCCTCGATCCCACCACCGTCACGGTCACCACCCGCGATCCGAACGCGCCCGATGTCGCAGCCGAGGACGTGCCCAGAGGATGGGTCAACTCGCCCGTCACCGTGACCCTGGAGGCGAGCGACGACACGCAGGTCCGCCAGGTCGACTACCGGCGCCACGCGGCGCGCCGCTGGAGCACGTACAACGAGCCGTTCACCGTGTCGGAGCAGGGCGCGACCCGCTTCGACCTGCGCGCCGTGGACGTGTTCGGCAACGCCAGCCGCACCGGCTCCCTGACCGTCAAGGTCGACACCAGGGCTCCGGTGCCGAAGATCCTCATCCCATCACGGTGGCCCGCGGCAGGACCGCTCTCATCAAGTACCTGATCGACGACCGGCGGCCGGGCAGCCCGCGGGCCGATGTCCAGATCCGAGTGCAGGGCCACGGCCAGGAACCCCCGATCATGATGCTGCCCGGTCGCCCGGTCGGGAAGCTGCTCACGTGCAAGTACTGGTGCAGGCTGCCGCGCGGCCGGTACACACTGCTGGTCACGGCGGTCGACGCCGCCGGCAACCTGGCGAAGAAGCCGGCGAGGAGCACACTCACCGTGAGGTGACGGTGGCGCCGAACGCTGCTGCCTCCTCCCGAGAGCAGGCTGATGACGGTGAGCCCGCCGTCGACGGTGCCCTGAACGGATTGTGAGGGTACTGCATGCGGCCTACGGCGCGGACGTCCGCCGGTACCCCGACGGGGTATGTCCGTGAGTAGCAGCGGACAGAGGAGGGTCCCGATGGACATCAACCAGCACGCACCCGTGACCGCGCACGAGCAGATCCACATCGCCGCGGACGTCCAAATGGATATCCAATGGCTAGCCGTGTTCAGAGTGCCCCGCGGGCGACACACCCCCTCCTCAGCCCACCCTCAGGCCAGCCCCATACTCCGGAGCTGGCCCTCCGAGTAGCCGAAGAAGTGCGCCGTCTCGTGCAGGACCGTCACGCGGATGTGCTCGACCAGAGCGGCCCGCGTGGTGAACGCGCGCTCCAGGTTCGCGCGAAACAGGTGGATCGTGTCCGCGTAGGGCGCCCCGAAGCTGACGGAGCGGCGATTCAGCGGTACGCCGTGGTACAGGCCGAGGATGCGCGGGTCGATCCCGTCGGCCACCATCGCCGGCGAGGGACGGTCCTCGATCAGGATGGCGACGCCGTCCAGTTCGTCGAGCAGCGCCTGGGGCAGCTCGTCCAGGGCGGCTCGGGCGACGGACTCGAACTCCTCGTTGCTCAGAAGCGGCCGCGGACGCGCGGCCGCGGCATCCAGCTCCAGCACCCGGATCCACTCGCGTGCCATGCCCTCGCGGTCGCCGTCCGCGCGCAGCGCGCGGCCGCGCAGGTAGTGCGTATCGGCCTCGTGGGTCTCTGTCATGTCAGTCGTCCGATGCCGCCCACTCCAGCGCCGACTTGAGCTCGTCGAGGTCGAACACCCTGAGGCGTCCGCCCATCAGCCACCCGAGGGCCTTGGCCGCGTGCCGCACCCAATCCTCGTCGGTCACGAGTGCACAGCGCTGCCAGTCCTTGTAGTGCGCGAACTCGAGCGTCATGTCGTCCCAGGCGGCGCCGGCCGTGAAGCGGTCGAACTCGGAGCCGATCTCGAAGACGAAGCGGAGGCGCTCGTCCCCGGCCAGCGCCTCCTCGATCGCCGGCCTCAGGACCTCGGCGTAGTCGTCCGCGTCCACCTCGCCCACGGCCGCGAACGCCAGCACTCCCTCGGGGGCGCCGTCGATGATCTGGATCACGTGAGACCTCCTGCCCGGCGGGCGCAGGCGCGCCCGCTCCGGCAGCGACCGTACCACGCCGAGGGTGACGACATCCCACGGGCACGGGCGTCATTGACAGGCGTCCGCCAAGGGCGTGAGACTCTAAGTACGCAAGCGACGGAGGGAGACACCATGATGTCGGCGGCGACGCGTCCTGCGTCCACAGACCGAAAGGCGCGTCCCTGGCGCACGATCGTCATCCTCGCGCTCGTGGCCGCCTGCACGCTGCTCGTCGTGCCGGGCACGGCCGGCGCGCACGTGAGGGCGAAGTACCGCGCCGAGTACAAGCGGCAGATCACCTTGTTCGACAAGGCGTTCAACTCCTTCGCGAGCAGCTACGACAACATGACGGCCGACTCGCGACACCGCGCCGAGGTCATGGCGCCGATGGTCGACGACCCCGAGCAGAGGGAGACGCTGCTCGCACACGAGGACGCCGCGCTCCAGATCTACAACACGTGCAAGGACTCTGCCGATGCAGCTGAGCATGAAGTTCGGCAAGTCGATCGACGCCTTCAAGGCCAAGGCCAAGCGCTACTTCGCCACAGCGAAGCAGCAGCGCCTGTTCAAGAAGCGCTGCGGACTGCTCAAGGGCTACGCCTACTACCTGATGTGGCTGGGCCAGGATCACGCCTACGAGTCGTACAAGTACCTGGGCCAGGACCCGCCGGCCTTCGAGGCCCAGACGAAAGCCCTCGAGGACGGCGACGCGGATGCGGCGACGGGGCACGAGGGCTGGGACAAGCAGCGGGCGGCGCTGCGCGGGATGCTCTGATCGCGGCGGCGCGGGGCGCCGGCTGCACGTGTGCGGGCGCGCCGGCGGCCAGGCGCGCACCGGCTACGCGCGCGCCAGTTCCCCGCCCAGCCGCACGACCTCGCGCACGAGCAGGTCGAAGTCCTCGCGGCGGCTGCGGTGGTTGGCCACGGCCACGTGCAGGTACTTGCGGCCGTGGATGGTCGAGACGGACGGCACCGCGATGCCGCGCTCCTGCAGCTCAAGCTCGATCTCCTTGTTGAGCTGATCCAGCGCGGCGTCGTCCAGCGCGGCCGGCCGTCGCCCGGGCTGCCAGCCCCGCTCGGCCGCCGCCCGGCCCACGTAGCGGAAGCAGACGATGTTGAGCTGCGCGGGCAGCGCCTGCTCCAGCTCGGGCGCGGCCGCGACCAGGCCCTCGAGGTACCGGGCCTGGTCGATGTTCTGCTGGATCACGCGCGCGAACTTCTCCGTGCCGTGCTCCTTGAGCGCCATCCACACCTTGAGCGCGTGGAACCCGCGCGAGAGCTCGAACCCCAGGTCCGAGAGCCAGGGCACGTCCACCGCCGTCAGCCCGCGGTCCCCCTCCCCGTGCGCCAGATACGACGGCGTGAGCGAGAAGGTGTCCAGCTGCGCCTGCGCGTCGCGGACCAGCACGCAGCCGACGGGATACGTGAGGTTCATCCACTTGTGCAGGTCGAAGGCGAGCGAGTCGGCGCGCTCCATGCCGGCCACGAGCTGCCGCGACTCCGGAGCGATGGCGGCCCAGGCGCCGAAGGCGCCGTCCACGTGGAACCAGAGGTCCTCGCGCGGCGCAGAAGTCGGCCAGCCCCGGCAGGTCGTCGATCGACCCGGTGTTGGTGGTGCCGGCCACCCCGATCACGCACACCGGCCGCAGCCCGGAGGCGCGGTCGCGCGCGACCATGTCCGCGAGCGCGCCGAGGTCGATGCGCATGGCGGCGTCCGTGGGCACGCGGCGCAGCGACCTCGTGCCCATCCCCAGCAGCTCGACGGCCTTGGTCAGCGACGAGTGCGCCTCCGCAGAGCAGTAGACGGTGAGGCGCGGCGGCGCAGCCGCGCCCGCCTCGCCCGCACCCGCCACGGGCGCGCGCGCGAGCCCCTCCCCGCGCACGTCGAACCCGGCCCGGGCGTTCCGCGCCACCGCCAGCGCGATCAGGTTGGAGGCGGAGCACCCGCTCGTGAGCAGCCCTCCGGCCTCGAGCGGGTACCCGAGCAGCTCCTTGCACCAGTCCAGCACCTGCAGCTCGACGTAGTTGTTGGCGACGAACGAGTAGATGCCGCACACCGAGTCGGTGGACGCCGCCAGCAGCTCGGCGATCACCCCCATCGGCGTGCCCGTGCCCAGCACCCAGCCCCAGAACCGCGGGTGGCTGTTGCCGAGCTGGTACGGCCGCACGTACTCGAGCCACTCGGCGTAGATCTCGTCCACGGGCTGCGGCCCCGCCGGCGCGGGGCCGGCGAAGTGCGCCTTGACGCGCGCCGGGGCGTGCTCCCACGCCGGGCGCTCGCGCAGGGACGCCATGTAGTCCACGGCGTCGTCGACGGCGCGGTGCGCGAGCGCGCGCAGCTCCGCCCAGTCCTGGGGGTCGAGAGACTCCTCCTGATCCCGGGGCTCGGGCGTCTCTGCGTGCGTCATGGCGGTCCTTCTGGGTTCGTGCGTGGCGGGCCGGAGGATTCTATCGCGCCGGCCGGCGCCCGCACGAGGCGCACTCGACCGCCGGCCGCCCGCCCGACAGGAGGCCGCTCCATTCTCGCCCGGAGACGCAGGGAGATATGTCGTCCGGACCCCGGAGCCTTAGTCGGCACCCGATCCGGAGCCACATCCGGCGCCACATCCGGCGCCGCATCCGGCACCACATCGGGCTCCGACCCCCAAACGACATACACCCCCCGCCCGGCTGGGCTATCTCTTCGCCTTATCTCTTCGCCCGCGGAGGCCGCCGGCCCACGCCGGCTCGCGCCCTCAGGCCGGCTGCCCGTTCGGCCCGCTGATGTTCACCAGCCAGTCGACGCCGAACCTGTCCGTGAGCATCCCGAAGGAGTCGCCCCACGGCGCCTTCTCCATGGGCATCACCTCGGTGCCGCCCTCCTTGAGCTTGTCGTAGTAGCCGCGCAGTTCGGTCTCGTCGTCGCCGCTGAGCGAGATGCTGATCGCGTTGCCGGGCGTGTGCTCCATGGCCGTTGGGGTGTCCGCGCCCATGAGCACCATGCCGTTGGGAGCCTCGAGCATGGCGTGCATGATCTTGTCGTCCTCGGCCGGGTCCTGCGAGGCCTCGAACTCCTTGAACGTGGTCATGTCGAGCTTGCCGCCGAAGACGCCCTGGTAGAACTCCATCGCCTCGCGAGCGTTGTCGCGGAAGCTGAGATACGGGTTGAGCCTGGATGACATGTCGTCGCTCCTGATCCGGGGATGTCGCGTGCTCCGTGGTGTTCCCCGCGGGGCGGAGACCAGTCCGGCGGGGCGTGGGCGGGCGGGCGACGGACGATCGGCGCGGCCGTGCCGATGAGGCGACCCGGTACTGGATCGACGGCGTCACCCACATATGGACCCCGGCGCAGGCATTGCGCGTCACCGCGCAGGGCGCGACGCGTGTGCAGTACCGCGCCGTAGACGTCAACGGCACCTCCGGCCCGGTCAAGACGAGGACCGTGCGCATCGACTCCCGGCGGCCGCGCGTGGCCGCCGAGCCGGCGTCGGGGCGGGCGGGCGCCGTGGTGGATCTGCGCTACCGCACCTCGCTGCGCGTGTTCTGAGCCGCTTCGAGGAGTGACCTGTGACGTGGGGGCGGGGGCGGGCCTTGCGGCCTCCCCCGCCCCCTCTGGCGGCGTACCCCTAGCGAGCCAGCACGCGGAGCCTCTGGCTGGCGACGGCGGACTGCGGGTTGCCGGCCGCGTCTGTCGCGCTGACCCGGAACCGATAGTCCCCGGGGCGCAGCCGGCAGGAGAAGGTCGCTTTGAGCGCCTGGTTGACCGGCCGGCTGCCGAGCTCGAGCCGCTTGACGGTCTTGCCGCGACTGTTCTTGACGACGATCGTCACTGTGGCGGCCCCGCCGTTCGGCGTGTCGTCGACGATCCGGTACCGCAAGGTCGCCGTGCGCTTGTGTCGCGCGGTGGCGGCTCGTGGCGCCTGCGGGCGCGGCTTGCTGAGGTCGAGGTTGACGGTCACGGACCGCGTGGCCTCGACATTGCCGGCCGCGTCCTTCGCGAAGAAGGCGACCGTGTGGATGCCGGAGGTCTCGAGCAGCACGGTCGCCGCGGCGCCCTCCACGACGACCGGGTCCCCGCCGTCCACTGCATAGGCGACGGACTTCACGCCCGAGCCGCCCGCCTCGTCAGTCGCTGCGAGCGAGACGTTCACGGGGTAGTTGCACCACGCGACGCCCGGCACGCCGCTCGCGACGGTGACCGGGTCGGTCGTGTCGACCGGTACCGGCGGCGCGTCGACGGTGAAGGCGAGGCCGTTGGAGGCCGCGCCGCCGGCGGGCGTCACGGTGACGCTGGTCGCGCCGGGGGCAAGGCTGGCGGGCACGGTGGCCGTCACGCTCGTGGCGCTCCAGGCGGTGGTAGCGGCGGTGGTGGCGCCGAACTTGACGGTGCCGGACGCGCCGAGGTTGGAGCCGGCGATCACGACGCCGGCGCCGGTCTGTGCGTGCGTCGGGTTCAGGCTGGTGATGGCGGCAGCCGGCGCGGGCGCCGCGGTGACGGTGTAGGTCAGCGCGTTGGAGGCCGAGCCGCCGGCGGGCGTCACGACGACGCTCTTGGCGCCCGTCGTCAGGCCGGCCGGGACGGTGCAGGTGATCGAGGTCGCGCTCCAGGCGCTGGTCGCCGCGGCGACGCCGCCGACGGTCACGCCGCCGGAGGCGCCGAGGTTCGAGCCGGTGACGACCAGGGTGCTGCCGGCGATGCCGGTGCTCGGCACGAGACTCGTGAGCACGGGCGCCGGTACGGGCGGCGCGTCGACGGTGAAGGCGAGGCCGTTGGAGGCCGCGCCGCCGGCGGGCGTCACGGTGACGCTGGTCGCGCCGGGGGCAAGGCTGGCGGGCACGGTGGCCGTCACGCTCGTGGCGCTCCAGGCGGTGGTAGCGGCGGTGGTGGCGCCGAACTTGACGGTGCCGGACGCGCCGAGGTTGGAGCCGGCGATCACGACGCTGGCGCCGCTCTGAGCGTGCGTCGGGGCGAGCGATGTGATGGCTGCAGCCTGCGCCGGCGCCGGAACTGCGATGCTGTAGGTGACGACCTTGGCCATGCCGCTGTAGCCCTTGGCGGTCCAGACCTTGTAGTAGTAGGTACCGGGCGTGGCGGGGGCCGTCATGGTGGCCGTCCACGCTGTCTGCGAGCCCGTGCCGCTGTAGACCGCCATCCAGGTGGTCGCCGAGCCGGCCGCGTCGGTCTGCGCGACGTGGTAGCCGGTCTTGCCGCTCGCCGTCAAGCCGATGTCGATGGCGACGCTGTAGGTCGCGCCCGGCGCAGGGGTGGCCGTACTCGGCACCGCCGTCACGGTGCCCGACGCGGTGCCGCTGTGACAACTCGTGCACGTGGTGCTCGTGGATGGCGTCGCGCCGGCCGGGGCGACCGCGACTGCAAGGGCGGCCAGAGAGGTCAGGGCGAGGATCAGGATCAGGACTACGGATGGTGCGAGGCGGTCTCTCATGCTGGATGACTCCCTTGGTCGCTCTGCGAGGGCTGAGGAGAGAGGGGCGGAATCGCCGGTAGGTTTGGTGCGGATGAACGCACTCAAGTTCTCGGCACTCTGCCAGACGTCCATGAGCGATTCAACCCGCGGCCCCACAGGAGCCCGGGCGAGACGCGTCGATCAGACTTCGCTCCGACGCGCCTTCAAGACCGGAGCGGCCGTCGCCGCGTGAGGCCCGGAGCCGCTACCCGCGCCGGGCGAGACGCAGCACGACGGAGGTCTCCACCTGCCGCTCCGGGATGCGCCAGTAGCGCCGGAGCAGACGGTCCTTCTCCTCCGGCGTGACGAGCACGAACCCGTGGCGCTCGTAGAACGCCACGGCCCACCATGCGGCTGCCCAGGTGCCGACGAGCAGCGGCCGCGGAGGCTCCGCCTCGGCCCCGATCTCGACCAGGCGCGCGAGCAGCCGGCCGCCCACGCCGGCGCGCTGCTGCTCCGGCCGCACGTAGGCGTGCCGGATCAGCGTCACGTCGTCGACGTCCTGGATGCCCATCACGCCGGCGAGCGTCTGTCCCGCTCCCTCGCCGCTCCCGGGCGGAGCCGCCTCCTTCGCCAGTCGCCCGACCTCGCCGCCCTCGAACAGCCCCCAGAACCGCACGCCCGCCTCGATCTCGCGGCGTACCTCATCGGGCGGCATGTACGGCTGGTGATAGCGGTCCGCCGGGATCACGCCGGCGTAAGCGCGCGCGGCGTCATTGACGATCGCGGCGACCGCGCCGACGTCGTCGTCGACACAAGGACGGATGCAGGGGCAAGGCACGCTCACGATGCCGGCCCATCCGGCAGTCGCGGCACAGACCTCCCGCACCGAAGGCGCCCGGGAGGCTCCGGTCTCACTTGACGGTGAAGTACCGCCACCCGGAGTAGGTCGCGGCGTGAGCGCTGTCGCCCGGGTGATACGCGCGCACTCCCCAGTCGCCCCGGGCAGCGGCACGCAGGGTGGCCGCATACCGCGTGTGACCTGAGGAGTCGGACGCCTTGGCGCGGACCGTCCGGCGCAGGACGTATCCGCGACTGCCGTCGGCCAGTGGCCTCTCCTGGTACAGCTTGAGGCGCACAGGGTAGCTTCCGGCCGCGTGCCTCGGCTCCAGGCTGCCCCACGCGATGAACGACTGCCGGACGCCGATCCAGTTCGGCACCCTGGGCGTACCGAGTCGCACCTTCGGCTTGACGCGCAGTCTGGCAGCCGTCACGCCGAGGTAGTCGGCGCCGCCGACGAAGCCGACGCGGATGTAGCGCGCCTTGGTCAGCGGCGGCGTGTCGATCGCGTAGGCGCCGCCGGCACCGGTCTGGGCGCTCCCCCGGGTCCGCCAGGAGGAGCCGTTGGGGGAGTCGGAGAGGACGATCGTCCTGCCGGCGAGCCCGACGTCCCCGCCACCCGCGTCCGACACCACAGTCAGCGTCCCGGTGACCTGGGCGCGGGCGCCGTACTCGACCACCGTCGGCGCGTTCGCAGTGAGCTTGGGATAGGCGAACTCCTTGAGGTAGACGTCCCGATTGCCGCCGCGGACGTCCTCGTAGACCACCCCGGAGGAGGAGACCGCCGCCCTGCCCGGAGCTATGTCGAGCGAGGCCACCAGCTTCTCGATCCCGGTGGCGAGGTCGTACACGTAGACCTCCGAGGTGCTCGGCTCGTCAGAGAACTCACTGGTGTCGTGGCGCGTGTCGATAGAGGCGACCTTGGTGCCCGAGATCATCACTCGAAACGACTTGGCCGCGTCCGTCGTGAGACGCCGCTCATCGCCGGACTTGAGATCGTAGAGGTAGATGTCCCAGTTGCCGTTGCGCAGGTCCTGGTACACCACGTTGCTGCCGGAGATCGAGGGGCGGTGCGACGAGCCGGATGAGGTGATGCGTTTGCGGCTGTTGGTGGCGAGGTCGTAGAGGTACACACGATAGCCGTTCGCCGCGTCCTCGTAGACGATCTTCTTGCCGGAGATGTCCGGAGACCATTGGTGACCCGCCACGGTGAAGCGGTGCTCGAAGCCGGTGACGAGGTCATACAGCATGATGTCGTCTCCCCCGGGGCTGCCCTGCTGACTGCACACCACCCTCGTGCCCGAGATCCGAGGCGGACCCAGCATGTGGTCGGAACTCTTGGAGATACGCTTCTCGGTGTTGGTGGTGAGGTCGTACAGGTAGATGTCCGCCTGGTAGGCGCGCCGGCTGTCGACGTACACGACCCGGTCGCCGGAGATGGCCGGGTACTGCTGGTTGGCGGGGTCCGTCGTCAGGCGCCGCTCCGTGCTGGCGGCGATGTCGTAGAGGTAGACGTCCCAGTTGCCGTTGCGGTAGTCCTGATACACGACCCGCGTGCCGGAGATCGCCGCGAACAGCTGCATCTGCGCGTTGGCCGTGACGCGTACCTCGGGCAGGAACCAGCCGGCGGCGGCCGTCCCGGCAGCGGTGAGCATCACCGCCAGGGCCACTCCGAGAAGAACGGAAACGATCCGCAGACGACGTGCCGCCATGACCCACCCGCCTTCGCCAGGGCGCCCGAGCGGGCGCCTTCCCACCTGCGGAGCCGGCGACGACAAGGCCGCCGCGCGACCCGTGTCCCTCTCCGCTCGAATGTAGCAAGGCCGCCGCAGGACGGCAAGGACGTCCGCCGTCGGCCGCACCTCACGCCACGGCCTCGGCCTCAGCCCCGCCCTCACTCTCGTCCTCGGCCTCCGGCAGGCTGCGCAGCCTGAGCAGCGGCGAGCGCAGCAGCCACAGCACGGCCAGGCTGCCTCCGGCGGCCGCGATCAAGAGCGTCTCGCGGGTGCCGACGGCCATGGCCAGCGCGCCCGCCGCCAGGGCCCCGAGCGGGCGCACCCCGTAGTTCACCACCATGTAGGCGCCGGAGACGCGCGAGCGGAACCTGTCCGGGATCACGGCGGCGAAGATCGACCCGATGCTGATGTCCAGCATCATCACTCCCAGCCCCGACCCGAACTCCGCCGCGAGCAGCGCCAGCAGCACGGCCCAATACGGGCCGCCGGCCAGCGGCACCAGCAGAAGCGGCAGCGGGAACACGACACACCCCACCACGAACGCCGGCCCCACGCCGATGCGCCGCGCCACACGCCCGGTGACCAGCGAGCCGATCACCGCGCCCACCGACCCCGCGCCGAGCACCACGCCCAGGGTCCCCGGCGAGATGCCCAGCGAGCGCGTCGCGTAGAGGAAGAACAGCGCGAGGAACCCGTAGTCGAAGAAGTTGAGCGTCGCCGTGGCGAGCAGCGCCGAGCGCACGATGGAGGACGAGGCGATGAACCGCGCGCCGCCGAGCACGAGCCCGCGCCGCGCCTCCTCGCGGGCCGGCTCCACGGCGTCGACCCGGTGCAGGAACGCCGCCGAGACCAGGTACGACGCGGCGTCCACGGCGATGGCGACCGGCGCCGTCAGCGCCTGCACCAGCAGGCCGCCGATGCTCGGGCCCACGACGCCCGAGAGCGCGCGGCTCCCGTTCAGCAGCGACATGGCTCCGATGTAGTCGTCCCGCGGCACCAGCGCCACGAAGAGCGCGTTGTACGAGACCATGAACAGCACGCCCAGCGTGCCGGTGAGAAAGGCGATCACGTACAGCGCGGGCATGGAGAGCACGCCGAGCGCCGCGCCGAGCGGGACGAGCGCCAGCAACAGCCCTCGACCCAGATCCGCGGCGATCATCGTCCGGCGCCGGCGCCCGCGCCTGTCCACCAGGGCGCCGGCGTGCAGCGAGAACAGCAGGCTGGGGACGAGCGCCGCGGCGGTCAGGTACCCCATCTCCGCGGCGCTCGCGTCGAGCGAGAGCACCGCGACCAGCGGCAGCGCGATCAGCGAGATCTGGTCGCCGATGAGCGAGACCGTCTGCCCCACCCAGAAGCGGCGGAAGCCGGGGTGCACCCGCAGCAGCGCCGGTGTCGGCGCGCCGCGACGCGGAGGTCAGGAGCCTCTTCATGACACACCTCGAGACGGCCGGCCGCGCGCGGTCAGCCCTCGGCCGGCTCCCGCTCTTCCGCCGGCTCGGACTCCCCGGCCGGCGCCCGCTGCAGCCTCGGGAACGCCAGATTGAGGAAGGTGACGAGCCGCGCGCCTTCGGGCCGCCGCTCCGGGTCCTCAAGCCGGTCGGCGAAGGGCTCCAGCAGGTCCCAGACCCGGCGGCCGAGCTCCGCGAGCTCCTCGGCCGTCAGGTACAGCGCCGCGTCGTTGAGCTGCGCCGCCTCCTGCCACTCCTCGGGGACGTCGTCCTTGCCGTCGATGTACGCCATCACAGACTCGAAGTGCTGCTCGACGACGACCGCCTCCAGCATCTGCGCCGCGACGGCGGCCTCCGGACCCGAGGCGACGTTCGGCCAGCTCGTCGAGGAGGCCGTGGCCCGCCACGGGCGCTCGCGCCCGCGGCCTCCTCCGGCCTCCTCGACGAGCCCGTGCTTGGCGAGCTGCCCCAGGTGGAACGTGCAGCGCTGCGGCGTCTCCCCCAGCTCGCGCGCCGCCTGCGTCGCCGTCATCGGCCCTTTGAGCCGCAGCAGCCCGACCAGCTTGAGCCGCGTCGGGTGCGCCAGCGCCCGCAACGACCGCGCGTCGCGCAGCTCCACTTCCCGGCGCGGCGCCGGGACGGGATCCGTCCGCGCCCCCGGCGTCCTCAGACCTGTCTTCAGCGAGTTCGTCGTCCATGTCTCACAACATACACTTTAAAGCTGTTGTTGTAAAGCGTCGACAGAGTGATCCCGACGAGGCGCCCATCACCCGGCGGCCGACCGGCGGCGGAGCGGACCGGGTCAGCGCAGACCGATTCAGCGCGGCCCGACGGCCGACCCTCCAGAGGCGTCCACGCTGACCTGCGGGTCGCCCGCGTACTCGAGCCGCGACCCGCCGCTGGCGTCGACCGTCAGCGTACCCATGACGGTGACCTGGCCGCTCGAGCCTCCCGACAGGACCAGGTCCGCGGTCTCCACCGCGCAGTTCGAGCAGGTCGAGGCGGCTGCCGCCGGAGGCGTCCAGCCGCAGCCCGCTCGCCGTGCCCGCGAGGTCCAGGGCGCTCCCGCCCGACACCTCGCCGGCCACCTCGCCGAGCTCCGCGCTGCCCTCGACTCTGCTCGCGCCGGAGACGTCGACGGCGAGGTCGCCGAAGCTCACGCCGGCCAGCTCCACCGAGCTCGACCCCGACGCCTCGAGCTGGAGCGCGGCAGCGGACCTCAGCTTGGTCACCACCACCGACGAAGAGCCCGAGACCACCAGGCCCGTGAGCCGCGGCATCACGACGCGGGCCTTGATGGTCACGTCGTGGTAGTTCCACAGCGGCGCCAGGCCGATGTGCAGCGTGTCGCCGTCGAGCTCCACCTTGAGGTGCTCCTGGACCAGGTTGTCGTCCACGGTGACCGCGACCATGTAGGAGTCGTCGTCGGCGTAGTCGATCTCCACGTCGAACCCGCTGTCCACCACGACCTTGGTGAACCCCGAGTAGTCGTACCACTCCGTGACCACGACTCCCGAGCCGCCGACCTGGCCGAGGCCGCCGGTGCTGGGCATGTCGCAGCCGGCGAGCACGATCGCGGCGCCCACCGCCAGCGCGGCCAGCGTCGTCGCTACCATCGCGACCACGGTCGTGCGTCTCATCGCCTGTCCTCCCCAGCCCTGCGCGTCATCCTAGAGCGCGCCCCACGCGCGCGCCAACAGGTCAGGGGAGCGGCGCCTAGAGCCGGGCCAGCACCGCGTCGAGCGTCGCGTGACTCGGCGGCGCGTCGTCGCGGTCGTCGAACTCGATGCGACGCGCAGAGAGTGTGGCCGGCCTGGCTGCGAGCTCAGCCGGCCCGTCGTCCCCGAAGTCCTCGGCATCCACCGTGGCCCTGAGGTCGGCGGCAAGACCCGCGGGGCCGTCGGGCACCTCGTCGTCGGGCCTGCAGACGGCGTCGAGCGTGGGGTTCGAACGGCCGGACCACGCCGCCGCGGCAGTCTCGCCGGCCGCCTGGGCCGCGCGGCGCCGGCCGCGGCGGCCGCCGCGGCCTCGCGCATCGGCGGCGCCATCTCGCAGAGCCCCTTCGTCACACGGTCGCTCAGGAGCTTGGCCGGGGCCGGCGTGTAGACGCAGTCGTCCGCGCCGGCCCTCCAGACCTCACTCGCCGACTCGCGGTGCATCTGCGGGGTCAAGCACGATGATCCACGTGTCGTGATGGTGATGGAAGTCCCGCACCAGGCGGCACATCTCGGGCGCCTCGATGCCGGGCAGGTCCCAGTCGATCAGCGCCACCTCGGGAGGGTCCTCGGCCAGCAGCAGGTCGAGGGTGTCGGGCCCGTCACCGGCGCTCAGGATGTCAAGAGAAAGCCGGCGTCCGCGGGTCACGACGTCGGCAAGCTTGGTCCGGGCTGCTTCGTTGGCGTGGGCGATCAGGACTCTCATCGCTGCTCCCGTGTCCTGCCCCCGGCGGGGGCCTCATGACTTCCTCCACTGCTCGCCTCGTCAGGGCCGGTGGGGCCTGGCATAGGACAAACGTTTAGACGTGCCTGAGACTCCGTGTCCGAGGCTGACAACGGTGGATGAGGCCCCGCCGGGCGCCGACGGCCGCCCGCCGTCGCCGCACCTACACCCAGCTCACGCGCCTCTCCGGTTCCTCTTCGCCGCCGTCCTCATCGTCGTCGTCATCCCACGACGGAGGCAGGACCGGAGTGAGCTCATCCCCATCCTCCATGAGGAAGGCGGCCAACTCCGAGTCGACCGATATGCCCGAGGCGGTCAGGAACCGCGTACCGCGCGGCAAGGGTCCGAAGCGAGCCAGAGGATCCTGCAACGGGTCCACCGGGATCGCGACGGGACCTCGCCCTTCGCCGGACGACCCGTCCCTCCGCCCCTCGCAGGACGACCCGTCCCTCCGCGCCTCGCAGGACGACCCGTCCCTCCGCCCCTCGCAGGACGACCCGTCCCTCCGCCCCTCGCCGGACGCGCCTCTCTCCGCCGCGCGCAGGAGTCGGTCGTACATGGGACGAGGCAGCAGGACGGCGACCACACCGGCGAACTGAGTCACGAAGAGCGGGCGGTCGGAGCGCTCCGCCTCCGCGACTACCGCCGAGGTCTCCCGGTGCAACCGGCTGATGTTCACGACGATCGGGGGCTTCATGCGAGTGGACTCCTCATGTTCCGGCTTCGCCTGCCACCGTATGCGGAACCCGAGCCCCTTCATAGAGTGACGACCGGCTCGGCCGGATGACGATCCGGGTCCGGGCCGGCGGCTGGTGCCCGCGCGATCGGCGGGGACAGGCCCATGCGACCGATCTCGCCTCGGTGTGAGGTCGAGCCCGACTGCGGGGGGCGGGGGGTATGTGTGTCCGGGGGTCGGCGCCTCCGATGGTGCCGGCGTGGCGCCTCCGATGGTGCCGGCGTGGTGCCTCCGATGGTGCCGGCGTGGTGCCTCCGATGGTGCCGGCGTGGCGCCTCCGATGGTGCCGGCGTGGCGCCATCCGTGGCACCGACCCCCAAACGACATCACCCCCTGCGCACCAGGGGACTCGGCGAGGCGAACAGACCGGGCGCGCGCGGCGACGCAGCCGGTATCATCTGGTCATGAGAGCTGATCGACTCGGGAGCCGGAACGTGAAGGCCGCGCTGCTCGTGCTGCTCGCGCTGTGCGTCGTGCCGGCGGGCGCCGGGCTGGCCGCCTGCGGCGGCGGCTCCGGCTCCTCTGCGGGCCTGGAGACGTCGGCCACCGGAGCCGCGACGCCGGCGGGCGCGACAACGGCAGGCGCGGCGACGGCGGGCGCGGCGGCGCGGCGCGGGCGCGACGGCGGCGGGCGCGGCGACGGCTGAGCGGCCGGTCATCGGACCTGACGGAGACGCGGTGCCCGGCGCGGACGTCGTGTACCGCGACCTCGCCTACGACGACGATTCGCCGCTGCAGGCGCTCGACATCTATCTGCCCGACAACGGCGACCGGCCGTATCCCATGCTGGTCGCCATCCACGGCGGCGGGTTCAGCGGCGGCGACAAGGAGGACGGCCAGATCATCCCCGTGCTGGCCGGCCTCACGCGCGGCTACGCGGTGGTCGGCCTCGACTACCGGCTCAGCCCGGAGGCGACGTTCCCGGCGGCCATCAGCGACGTCAAGGCCGCCGTGCGCTGGCTGCGCGCCCACGCGGATGAGTTCGGGCTCGACGGCTCGCGCATCGCGCTCTGGGGCGACTCCGCCGGCGGCAACCTCGCGGCGCTCGCCGGCGCCGCCGGCGACAGCGATGCGCTGCGGGGGCCGGACCCGGCCAACGCGGACCAACCCGAGACCGTGCAGGCGGTGGTCGACTGGTTCGGCCCGATCTCGTTTCTGCAGACCGACCGCGACTTCCAGGCGGCGGGCTTCGACCGGCCGAGCGCACTGGACGGCCGGTCGTTCCTCTCCGAGTACCTGGGCGCGCCGCTCGACGAGGTCCCGGGCAAGGTGAAGGCGAGCGACCCGATCACGTACCTCACGCCCGCGGATCCGCCGATCCTCATCGAGCACGGCACGGCCGACGGCACGGTGCCGTACCCGCAGTCGGTGCGGCTGGCACGCGCGTACGCGGACGTGGCCGGCTCAGACAAGGTGACGCTGCGCCTGCTGCGAGGCGCCGGCCACGTCGACCCCGTCTTCTACGACGAGCGGCACCTCGCCGAGGTGCTCGACTGGCTGGACGCCCGCCTCAAGTAGCGGACGGCGGGCGCGGGGAGCCGGGCGCGGACGCGCGGGAGCCGGGCCGGCGCGGGGAGCCGGGCCGGCGCGGGGAGCCGGGCCGGCGCGGGGAGCCGGGCCGGTCGAGCGGCGCTCACACCCCGGCGGGCGCGCCCGGCATGGGTCCTTCTCCGGGCGTCGTGTGTGTCTCGGCCATCCGCTCCACGAGCTTGCCGTACATCTCCAGCACCTTGGCGCGATCGTAGTACTCCGTGTTGGCCGGATCGCCCATGTTGTGCAGTTCCTGCGGGTCGCTCGCGAGGTCGTACAGCTCGTAGCAGCGGTAGTCCGGGTCGAACGGGTTGTCCGGGTCGAAGTACAGCGCGAACTTCCAGTCACGCTCGCGGATGCAGCGGATGTGCGCCGGCTGCTTGATGACCGGCTCCTTCTGCCACTTGCGGGAGATGCGCGTGCCGATGGTCTCGTCGGTGGTGAACAGCACCGAGTCCTGCACCTCGCGGGTGGGCCTCCGCGGGTGGCGCACCGCGTCGCGGATGACGGGCGTGAGGTCGCGCCCGCGGAAGGGGTAGGACCCCCGGTCGGGCGCGTCCGCCAGCCTCGCGAGCGTCGGCATGAGGTCGATGGTGGAGGCGAGCGCGTCCGTGCGTACGGCGCGCGGGAAGAGCACGGGGTTGGAGAAGACGAGCGGCACGTGCATGGTCTCCTCGTAGGCGTTGTAGCCCTTCTCGCGCATGAGCCCGTGGGCCAGGCCCATCTCGCCGTGGTCCGAGAGGCGGACGACGATGGTGCGGTCGCACAGGTCGCCGTTGTCCTCCAGGGCGTCGAGCACGACGCCCATCTCGTGGTCGGAGCGGCGGTGCAGGTACGCGTAGAAGTTGACGTACTCGCTCCTGCGCTGCTCGCTCAGGATGGGCTCGAGCCCCATGCTCCACATCACCGTCGACTGCTTCTGGCAGGCCGGCTTGTAGTTGCGGTCCAGAGGCTCGTCCCAGGTGGAGGGCATGCCGATGCCCTGGTCCACGCAGTCCGGGTAGACGTCGGCGTAGTTGCCGTGGACGGGAGCGGACGGGCTGCCCGGGTAGCACTGGTCGAACCAGGTCTTGGGGCAGCCCATGACGTCGTGCGGGTTCACCAGGCAGACGATGAGCGCGAACGGCCGCCGCGCGTGCGGGTCGGCCGAGCGCAGGAAGGAGGCGGCCTGCCTGGCCGTGAGGTGGTCGTAGTCGGGCGTGCCGCCGCCGAACATGGCCGACGACTCGTCGCCGCCGGCGTCGGGCGTGAGCCAGCCCTTGAAGCCGAAGTCCGCGAGGTCGCGGCGGCTCTGCACCGCCAGCGTGCCGCTCGGGTCCTTGCTCATGTGCCACTTGCCGCGGTACTGCACGTCGTACCCGGCCGAGCGGAGCAGGGTGGCCAGGTTCTGGCGCGTCGGCTGCAGAGTGTCCTGCGAGATCTCGGGCTCGTCCTCTCCGAACTGCAGCACCTCGGTGACGCCGTGCTCCGGCGGGTAGACGCCGGTGAAGATGCTGGCGCGGCTGGGCGAGCACATGCTGGCCGCGCAGAACGCCCGGCGGAAGGTGAGGCCGTGGCGCGCGAGGCGCTCGCGGTTGCGCAGGTGCTCGCGCGCCCACCCCTCCGGCCAGTGCATGGGGTACCGCTCCTGGTCGGTGATGAGGATGACCAGGTTGGGCCGGTGCGTGGCGGTAGCGCCGTGACCTTCGCCGGACCCGGCGGCGGCCGCGTCCGTGACGCCGGGCCACGCGGGCAGCGCCAGCCCGGCGGCCAGCGCGGCGGCCCCACCCAGGAACTGCCGGCGGCTGATGCCGCCGGTGAGACGTTCTCCTTCCACGTCGTGCGAGGCGCGCCCCTCGGGCGCACACTCGGGCGCACACTCGGGCGCGTTCTCGTCAGCGCGCTCGAGCGCGCTCTCGGGTGCGACGCGCTCTCCCCGCTCCCCGGGCCGGCGATCGGTCATGCAGTTGCCCTCCTCACCGTGAGCGGCCCGGTCCCACTGCGTGCGCCGGGCCGCGCTCCCCCCTGCTTCGATGCCACGGGCCGCGCCTCCTCCGCCCGGCCCTGGAGCGAGGCGTCCGCCGGAAGGCCGTGCGCAGCGCGAAGTGCATGAGGCCGAGCGGCACGGCCCCGCGCCAGAAGCGCGCCGCCTTCAGCGCGAGCACAGCGCAGCTTCAGATTCGCGGGGCCGCGGCCGACCTCAGAAGGAGAGAACCAGTCGCAGAACGGTACAGGGTCAGAACCACAGGGAGGGGTCATGATGGGGAAGCATCGGGCACTGGCGGCCGAGCGCCGGCGTGGACGGCGCGGCCATGCACGAGCATTCACCGGTCTACCCCTTCTGGCGCTCGCCGTGCTGCTCCTCGTCTCGCTCGCGCCGGCCGCGCAGGCGGCGTCGCCGTACGCGCGGACCATCCGTGACGGGCGCGCCGCGGCTCGAGCCCTGCTCGAGCAGACCGGCGCGCCCTCCCTCTCCCTCGCGCTCGTCAGCGACGGCCGCGTCGTCTGGCGCCAGAGCTTCGGCTACGCCGACGTGGACACGAAGACCGCGCCGACCCCGACCACCCGGTACGGCATCGGCTCGGTCAGCAAGACGGTGGCCACCGTCGCCCTGATGCAGCTCGTCGACGACGGCCTGGTCAGGCTCGACGAGCCCGTCGTCACCTACCTTCCGGGCTTCGTCATGGCGTCCCCGGGCTACAGGAACGTCACCGTGCGCATGCTCCTCGACCACTCCTCGGGGTTCCCGGGCTCCGCCTACGGCAGCGCGATGGCCACCGTCTACTGGCCGGGGTACCTCGACCAGGTCATGGGCGCCCTGGCCGTCTCGCGCCTCAAGCACACGCCCGGCGCGCTCTCCGTGTACTGCAACGACGGCTTCACGCTCATCGAGGGGATCATCGCCTCGGTGACCGGCGAACCCTTCGCCGAGTACGTCCAGGACGAGGTCCTCGGGCCGCTCGGCATGACGGACTCGGCGTACCCTCTCGCGGCGTTCCCCGACGGGTCCTACGCCAAGGCCTACGGTGAGGACGGCTCGGCGAACCCGCGCGAGGTGGTCAACGCGCTCGCCTCCGGCGGTCTGTACTCGACGCCGACGGACATGGCGCGGCTCGCGACGATGTTCATGAGCCGCGGCGCATACGGCGGCCGCCAGATCATCTCGGCCGCCTCCGTCCGCGGAGATGGGCACCGACCAGACCATCGGCGAGATCCGTCCTGCCGTCTTCAAGGCCGCGAAGTACGGGCTGGGCTGGGACAGCGTCACCCAGCCCGGGCTCCTCAAGGCCGGCTTCACCGCCTGGATGAAGGGCGGCGACTCCTCCGACTACCACGCCGGCTTCATCGTCGTCCCCGGCCAGGACCTCGCCGCCGTCGTGCAGGGCGTCGCCCCCCTCGACTCCGGCAAGGCCGAGACGCTGTGCGAGCGCATCCTGTTGCACGCGCTCGTGGACCGCGGGGCGCTGCGCCGCCTGCCGGCGCCGATCCCCGCGGTCGCTCCGCCGGTGAAGGCCGCGACCGCGGCCCAGCTGCGCGCTCTACAGGGCTACTGGGCCGGCAACAGCCTGATCCTGAAGGCCGAGTCCGGCCCGGACCCGCAGTCGGTCACGGTCTTCACGCTCGGCCCGGACGGCGCCTGGCACGAGATGGTGGCCGGCCTGCGCATGCGCACCGACGGCCGCTTCCACCACAAGGGCTCGGCGGGCTCCGTCCGGGTCGCCTCCGCGGCGGGACGCCGGTATCTGGTCGTCAGGACCGTGGCCGGCAACGGCTTCTACTACGACGACATGCCGCTCGCCCAGAAGCTCACCGCCGGAGACCCGCTGAGCAAGGCCTGGGATTCCCGACTCGGCGGCATGTGGCTGGCCGTCAACGAGTCCCCGACCTCGGCCATCTGGGGCAGCGGCGGGCCGCTGCTGCAGGTGGGCGACGTCCCCGGTCTGGACGGCTACGTCCTGGCGACCACCGCGGGCTACGGCATGCAGATCGTCGACGCCGGCGAAAGCGACGAGTCAGCGCTCATGTTCCTGCAGATCCCCGGCTTCGGCTCGCGCGACGAGAACGACCTCGTCACCGAGGTGCGCGGCGGCGAGGAGTGGATGTGGTACGGCACGACCCAGTATCGACCCCTCGACGGCGTGCCGATGCTGGTCGACGGCGACAACCTCGTCTCCACCGACGGTGACGGCATCGCGGAGTGGCGGAGCATCGCCTCGGCCTCGAGGGTGACGATCGACACCGGGACCAGGTGGCGCCTGTACGACGCGAGCTTGAACGTCGTCGACGGCGGCACGAGCTACCCCGCCACCCTGACGGCGCCGCCCGGCGCGTACCTGTGCCTGTTCGCGCCGGCCGGCACCAACGCGACGGTGCACGTGACGCCGCTGGTGGAGGCCGGCGGGGCTCCGGCCGCGGCAGCCCGCTCCGGCTCCGGCGACCCCGCAGCAACGGCCGGCGCTGGACGACCTGGCCCTCACGGCGCCGGCGCACTGACGAACGGAGGCGGCGCCGGGGCCCTCCCGGCTCCTCGTCATGACGCCCCGACCGGTGACAGGGCGGGCCCTCAGGCGTAGGCTGGCAGCGGCGCTCCGCGCCGCCTGGCCATAGTCGTTCAGAGGGGGACGTCATGCCTGCGTTCGGCCGCTCCGGACCACTCCGTCTCGCCTGGTCCACGCTTCCGGCACTCCTTGCGATCACGATGCTCGGCGCATTGGTGCTCGTGCCCGACGTGGGCGCCGCTCGTGCCGCCTCCGGCACCCTCGATTGGTGGGAGTCCTACGACCTTCCTCCGGACGGTTCCTACTGGGACGAGTACGTCGACGCCGCTGCCGGGCCGAACGGCACGATGTACGCGGCGGGGAGCGTAGGCGCGGAGAGCGACATGAAGGCGACCGACATCAGCATCGTCCGGTACCGAGAGACCCTGGCCAACGACACGCACGAGATGTGGCGACGCCAGTGGGACAAGGGCGCTGACGACAGGGGACAGGCGCTGACGACCGACGCAGACGGCAACGCCATCGTTGCCGGCACGACCAGTCAGGGGTGGGCGATCCTCAAGTACTCGCCGCAGGGCGTCAAGGTCTGGGAGGCCATCTACAGCCCGGTCCCCGCCGGCCGGGACTGGGTGAGCAGGATCGCCTGTGACCGGGCAGGCAACGTCTATGTCTGCGGCGCCAACGAGTTCTCCTCTGGGACCCACGCCGACTGGATCGTCGCCAAGTTCCGCGCCACGAACGGCAGCCTGGCGTGGAAGCGTATCTACTCCGGGTTCCCAGGTTCGGGCGCGTACCACGCACCGACCTCGATCGCCGTCGATCGCCTGGGACAGGCCTACGTGACAGGGTCCAGCACCGGATACAGGAGCATCAGCGACATCCTCGTCATGAAGCTCGGTCGCGGCGGCGCCATCGCCTGGACGAAGCGCATCGACGGGACGAGCCAGAGCGCCGACCAGGGCGACGAGATCGCCCTGCACGACGGCGCGGTCTTCGTGACCGGGGCGTCGATGAAGGCGGGCACGCAGCGCATCGTCGCGGCTCGATTCACGACCGCGGGAACCCGCGTGTGGCTCAGGTCGTGGAGCAACGGCAGCGGCACTTCGTCGACGCCTTGGGCACTGACGTTCGACGGCGCCGACCACCTCGTCATCGGCGGCACCACCGACAAGGGCAGCCCTGACGCGGCCGTCGTCCTCAGCTGGGACTCCGGCGGCGGCTGGCGCTGGGCGAGGTCCTGGCGAGATGCCGAGGGGAGGAACGCCCGCTTCGTCAGCGTCACCGCGAACGCGAGCGGCGCCGTCTGGGCGGCCGGCGTCGCCGGGTCCTGGGCCGGCGGCGCAGACGGGATCATCGCCCGCTTCCAGCCGAACGGTACACGCGCCTGGGCGCGAGTCTTCAAGGGGTACGAGTCCTACAACGGCGCCGGCGACGAATGGTTCACCGCCGTGCGCCTGTGGGGTCGGACCGGGTTGTTCGCAGCCGGCTTCACGACCAACAGCACCGTTGACCAGGTGGCAGCGAAGTACACACGGTAGAGCGGAGCGGACGGCAGCGCGGACCGGCCATCGGTGACACCGCCGCCGTTTGCGCGTAGGCTGCAAGACAGAGCGTCACAGGACACATTCCTTTGGGGGGAGGGATCATGCAAGTCCGCAATCTCGTCGCCTGCGCCGTCCGGCACGGACTCCTGCCGGCACTCGCGATCGCACTCATCCTGGTCGTCACGCCGGCGGCGCTCGCCGCCTCAGGCGACCTCACCTGGCACGTCACCGTCGACTCTCCGCCGCACTGGGAGGAGTCGGCACAGCAGGTCGCACCAGGGCCCGACGGGACCGTCTACGTGGCCGGGAGCTGGGCCGCCTGGCTCCCGATCGAGGAGAAGAGCGACATGGTGCTCTTGCGCGTGAGGCCGGCCTCGAGTCCCTCCGGGGCGGTCGTCTGGCGGCGGACGTGGGACGACCCGACCGACCACCTGGCCGACTACGCCGGCTGCCTCGCGACCGACCCCGCGGGCAACGCGATCGTCGCGGGCACTTCGTACAGTTCCGCTACCGACACCGACCTGGTGGTGATCAAGTGGAAGGCGAACGGCCGGCGTGCATGGGTGGCCCGGTACGGGAGCCCCTACGCGATGCTTGATTACCCGGTAGACATGGCGTGCGACGGTCAAGGCAACGTGATCGTCGCCGGGATCCGGTACCTGCTCGGCAACGACGACGCAGACTGGGTGATGGCCAAGTTCCGCGCGCGCGACGGCAAGCGTCTGTGGCTACGCGTCTGGTCGGGCACGGAGAAGCCCGCCTCCGACGACCGGCCGGCGGCTCTGGCTGTCGACGCCGCCGGCTACTCCTACTCCGTCGGCCGCAGCGACGATGCCGGCGGCGTCCACGACGCGATCGTCATGAAGCGCACGCCGGCCGGCAAGCTCGCCTGGACGCGTCGCGTGGACCGGACAGCGTTCGGGTCCGACGAGGCGGAGCGCGTAGCGCTCGCCGACGGCAAGCTGTACGTCGCCGGGGCCGCGACCGACCTCGGGGTCAGGCGACTCCAGGCGCTCAAGTACAGCACCGGCGGCAAGCAAGTCTGGACGCGCACCTGGGAGCTTCCCGATGCGGAGCTGGGTCACGTCAGAGACCTCGTGGTCGACAGAGCCGGCAACGTGGTCGTCGCCGGTCAGGCCTTCAGGAGTGACAGGGGGCATGCGCTCGTCGCGAGCTGGACCTCGGCAGGACAGCCGCGCTGGACTGACGTCTCTGCCCCGAATGTCGTCGCGACCGCCACCGCCACGTCGGTCGTGGTGGACCGGGCGGGCACCACCTGGGCCGCCGGGTACACGAGCCTCAACAACAGCGGCAGGCTGCTGAAGTACGGGCCGACGGGAACGCGCATCTGGGCCCAGTACCTGAACCTCGATGGGAGCACCCGCAACTACTTCCAGGGCCTGTGCCTCTGGGGCACCGGCTCTCTCGCCGTCGTCGGCTCCAGCACGAACGGTGAGACCAGGACGGACTTGCTCGTGGCGAGGTACGTGCGCTGACGCTCCGAGATCGCGGGGCTCGTCGTGCTAGGCTTCCGGCGGCACGACGAGCCCCGCCGGCCGAACGGCCGGCGTCACGACCGGAGGTCCCCATGACGCAGGCCGGCACCAGCGAGAGCCCCACGACCACGATCGGCGGCGCGGTCGCGACGACCCCGCGCGCGGACGGCTTCACCCTCCCCGCGCGCTTCGAACCGCACCAGCGCCACCTGCTCTCCTGGCCCTGCCGCGCCGATCTCTTCGGCCCGCTCATGGACGACGCGCGCAAGGAGTGGGCCGAGGTGGCGCGCGGCATCGCCCGGTTCGAGCCGGTCACCGTGGTCGTCGACCCCGCGCAGGAGGATGAGGCGCGTGAACTGCTCACCGGCGTGGCTGCCTCCGGCGCCGCGAGCGGTCCGGCCCCGGGGCGCCGGCCTTCCCCATCGACCTCCTCCCCATCCCGCTGGACGACTCCTGGATCCGCGACAACGGCCCGATCTTCGTGCGCGGCCGCGACGGCGAGGTGGCCGCGGTCAAGTTCGGGTTCGACGGCTGGGGCGAGCACTTCACCCCCTACGACCTGGACGCCGAGGTGCCGGCCCGCCTGGCCGAGGCCTGGGGCGTGCGCTGCTACGAGGCGCCGTTCGTGCTCGAGGGCGGCGCCTTCAACACCGACGGCCAGGGCACCCTGCTCACCACCGAGCAGTGCCTGCTCTACCACCGCAACCTGGGCCTGAGCCGGCGCGACAACGAGGAGCTGCTCAAGGAGTGGCTCGGCATCGAGAAGGTGATCTGGCTGCCCTGGGGCCTCGTCGAGGACTCCGGGCCGCTCTCGACCTCAGGCCACGTGGACGATGTGGCGCAGTTCATCGCGCCGGGCGTGGTGATCGCGCAGACCTGCGAGCCGGACAACGTCAACTACGGCCGCCTGCAGGAGAACCTCGAGGTGCTGGAGGCGGCGACGGACGCCGCCGGTCGCCGCCTCGAGGTCGTCGAGTCGCCGCTGCTGCCATACGTGAGCGGCGTGGGCGCCGGGCTGGACGGAGTCCAGGGGCCCGGCGCCGGCATCCTCATGCCGGCGCCCTACGTCAACATGGTGTTCGTGGAGGGCGCCGTCCTGCTGCCGCTCACCGGCGCCGACGGCGAGGCCGAGATGCACGCCGAGATCGGCGAACTGGTGGGCCGAGAGCCGGTCGGCCTGCCGACGGAGCTCTCGGCGTTCGGCGGCGGCGGGCTGGGCTGCATCACGCAGCAGGTGCCCGCCGGGCCGTTCGCGGCGCGCTGAGCCCCGACGCCTAGAGCTGCGTCGCGAGGCGCGGCGGCGCGACCTCGAGCGTGTCGGCGCGGACCACCCGGTCGCGGCCCGCCTGCTTGGCCGCGTACATGGCCCGGTCGGCCTGCTCCAGCAGCTCCTCGGGGTCGTCCCGCCCGTCGAGGGCGGCCACGCCGATGCTGACGGTGGCCGCCGCTCCCTGCCCCACCCGGAGGCCGGCGACCTGCTCGCGGATCCGCTCCGCCACCTCCACGGCGGCGTCCATGCCGGCGTCGCAGAGCAGCACGCAGAACTCGTCGCCCCCGTACCGCGCCGCCACGTCGCCGCGGCGCACCGACGAGGACAGTACCCGGCTCACGCGGCGGAGCACGGCGTCGCCGGCGAGGTGGCCGTGGCGGTCGTTGAGGTCCTTGAACCGGTCCACGTCACAGAACAACAGGGCCACATCGGCGCCGCCGTCTCGCGCGCCCGCCACGATGTCGCGCAGGAGCTCGTGGAAGCGGCGGTGGTTGTACAGCCCGGTGAGCGCGTCGGTCATCGACTCGATCTCTGCGCGCGTCTGCCGCGCCCCGGCGGTGTGCATGATCTGCGCGAAGGTGTCGCTGACGGCGCTGTACGGGACCCCCCTCGGCGCCCCGTCCCGCGGGACCCTCGCGGCCGTGACCAGCCCGGCGATCGTCCCGTCCTCCGCGCGGATGGGAGCCGCGGCGACGATCCAGGTGCCCCAGCGGTCCACCGACACGACGTTCGCCTCGGAGCGCCGGCCGGCGAACGCCTCCAGCTCGAGGTCGTCGCAGAACTCCACCTCGCCCGGCGAGACGGCGCGCCCGTCGTCATCGTCGTCGTCCACGACCGTCATGCAGCGCAGCTCGTCCACCGGTGCCAGGGTGATCATGGCCTGCACCTGTGCGTGCGCCAGGCGGGTCTGGCGCAGCAGGAGGAGGATGCGGCCGTACTCGGCGCGCGCCACGTCCTCAGGCCGCCGCAGCAGCGCGTGGTCGGCGGCCGTCGATGCGCGCGGCGGCCTCGTCGGCGGCGGACTGCAGGTCGGCGCGCCGCGCGTCCATCCGCTCGAGCACGCGCAGGAACGCGGGCACCATGGCGGGGTCGAACTGCGAGCCGGCGCAGCGCACGAGCTCCGCGATGCACTCCCCATACGTGAGCGCCGGCCGGTAGACGCGCCGCGACGACATCGCGTCGTAGGAGTCCACCAGGCAGAGCAGCCGCGCCACCGAAGGGATGGCCTCCCCGGTGAGCCCGTCCGGATAGCCGCTGCCGTCCCAGCGCTCGTGATGATGACGCACGCCCGCCACGTACTCGTCCTCGAGGAGCGCCTCGATGATCTCCGCGCTGACCACCGGGTGCTGCCGCATCAGGCCCCACTCCTCCTCCGTGAGGGGGCCCGACTTGAGCAGCACGCGGTCGGCCACGGCGATCTTGCCGATGTCGTGCAGGTAGGTGGCCTCCTCGAGCTGCTGGATGGCCCGGGGCGTCCACCCCAGCTCCTCCGCGAGCAGGACGGCGTAGGCCGCGACCCTCGCGGTGTGGCCGATGGTGTAGAAGTCCTTGGCCGTCAGAGCGGAGCTCAGCGCGCGCAGGTTGCCGAGGTGCATGCCCTTCATGTCCTCGAAGAGCTGCGCGTTGTGCAGGGCCATCGCCGCCTGCTCGGCGAAGCCCCGCGCGAACTCGAGCTCCGTCTCCGTGAACACGCGCTCCGCCTCCGTCTCCACGAGCGTCAGCATGCCCAGCGGCGTGCCCCCGAACCTGAGGGGGACGCTGAGACAGGTCTTCTCTCCGTGATGCTCCATGGACTCGCGGACGTCCGCCGCCAGCCCGGGGTCGGAGATCGTCTCCACGATCACGTCGTCGGCCTCGAGCGCCTCGCGGTCCGACGGGTACTCGTTCAGCGAGAACGGCTTGTCGATGTCCTCGTACACCGTCGGGCGGTCCTGGTACACGGAGCGCATCGTGAGCGTGTCGGCGTCGGCGTCGTACGCGAAGATGAGCGCCTCGGGGCAGCCCAGCGAGGCGGCGGCGGTCCTGACGAGCGCGCGCAGCACGTCCTGGATGTCCAGAGACGACGTGAGCGCCTGCCCGGCCTCCAGCAGGGACCTGAGGCTCCGGGCCTGGGCGGCCTGCCGCTCGAACAGCAGCGCGTTGTCCACGGCCAGCGCCGTGAGACGCGCGCAGGCCTCGGCGATCGCCACCTCGTCCCGCGAGAAGACGCGCTCGCGACCGGCCTGCGTGATCTCCACCGTGCCGAGCGTGCGGCCGCGCGCCTGCATGGGGAGGACCAGCAGCGAGCGCTGGTCCCACTCCTCCATGACGCGCCGCTCCGCGGCGCCGAGGCGGGGGTCGTCGAGGCTCACGATGACCAACGTCTCTCCCGCATCCATGGCGAGGCTCGACGCCGACCAGTGGTCGAGTGGATAGCGGCGGCCGACCCACTCCTCCACGAACCCTCCGTTGGCCCACGAGGCGAGGCACTCCACCTGCTGCTCGTCGCGGCTGGCCCAGATCTCCCCGCCGGTGGCCTCGAGCAGCTCGCAGATCCGCCGGCAGGCGGAGTCGAGGAGCGTGCGCGGGTCGAGGCTGGAGCTGAGCTCGACGCCGAGGTCGTTCAGCAGGCGCTCGCGGCGGGCGCGCAGCTCGAGCTCGCGGTGCCGCTCCGCGAGGTCGCGGTACGCGCGTGCGTTGTTGACGGCCGCGGACGCCTGCGTGGCGAGTCCGCGCGCCAGCTCGAGCTCCTCCGCCGTGTACGGCCGCTCCCGCTCGGTCTCGCACACGGCGAGCACGCCCAGCGGCGCGTCGCCGAACCACAGGGGCAGCGAGAGACACGTCTTCTCGCCCCAGCGCTCCATCGACTCCCGGCTCTGGGCGTCAAGCTCCGGGTCCGCGAGCACCTCTATCACCGGCTCGCGGCTGAAGAGGATCTCGCGCTCGCGCGGGCGCTCCTCGAGCGCGATCACGTCGCCCTCCACCGTGAACGCGGGGTCGAGGCTGAACCCCGCGCGCTGGATGATGCTGTCCTCGTGCTCCGCGTACTCCCAGATCACGCAGTACGCGGCCCGGAGCGCGACCACCACCTCACGCGCCACCGAGTCCAGCACCTCCTGCAGCACCAGGCTCGAGGTGATGCTCCGGCCCGCGTGCAGCAGCGAGTCCATGCGCGCCTGTTGCCCGGCGCGGAGGCGCGCCGCCCGCAGGCGCTCGACGGCCAGGGCGGCGAGACCGGCGGCGTCACGCGCCAGGGCGACGTCGTCGTCCCCCAGGCGCGCCTCCGCCTCCGCGATCAGCAGGCACCCGTCCACCGAGGCGCCGACCCCGAAGGGCACCACGAGGTCTCCGCCCCATCGTCCGGGCTCCGCGCCGAGCAGCGCCTCGCGGAGCCCGCCCGAGCCCGCGAGATGGACGGTCGCGCGCTCCCCGCCGGCCAGGCTCACGAGCGCGTCAAGCTGTTCGTCCCACTCCAGGACGCGACACGCGCGCACACCCAGCGCACGGCGCACGGCCGCGGCGAGCTGGTCGAGGGCGTCGCGCGGATCGGCCGCGCCCACGACGGCGCGCTGGACGTCGAGCAGCGCGCCGTACCCTCGACGACGCGCCAGATGATCGCCCTCACCCTGAGTGACGGCTGCCTCGGCCAGGCGCAGCCGACGACGGTCCCGCGACCGTCGCCCCTCTCTCTCTGCCTCCATGGGACTGTTGTCGACCGGTGAGGCCGATTCCTACACCATGTAGGGCAGATTGCCCTGCCGCCGCTCCCGCGTCCTACTTCTCGGCCTCGTCCAGATCGGCGCCCGTGTCGCGCTTGAAGTCCCAGGTGAGGTAGTCCAGGCTCATCGGGAGCCCCAACTCCAGCGTGGAGATGAACTGGACGCTCGCGCGCACGCGCCGCGGCGAGCACGAGAGCAGGTGTCCGCCCTGCGTGCGGTCGTCCGAGAGGAAGTGCAGGTGCAGACCGGGCACGTTGACCGACTCCATGAACGACGGCGTGAAGAAGCCCGCCAGCGTGCCCTCCGCCGCGGTGAAGCTGAACTCCGGCTGGTGCGCCGCCACCTCCACGAGCGGCCGGTAGCTCTCCTGCCGCGGCACGGAGCGCGTGTGCACCTCGTCGAACGCGCCCTCGACGCGCAGCGCGTAGAAGATGTTGGGCGACGGAAGCAGACTCCGGAGCCAGTCGAGGAAGTCCGCGTAGGGGACCGGGCCGGTGAGGTCGTCGTGGGACGCGGGCGTCCAGAACGTGACGCAGGCGAAGGGCGAGGCGGCCGGCTCCGTGACCTCGCGCACCACGCCGCTGCCGGCGACCTGGTACACGCGGCCGTCGAGCAGCACCATCTCGCCGTCGAGGGCGTCGAACGTGCCGATGCCGAAGTCGCCGTGCTCGAGGATCTTCGCGAGCGGCACGCGCTCCTCGTAGATGCCCTCGACGAGCGCGTTGACCGGCGCGCACTGGTAGAGCGGCGGGGGGCGGCGCGGGATGCGCGTGCTGTCGTCGCGTGAGGTCACGCACGCATCTTCTCACGCCGGGAGGATGACTCACGCCGGGGGGTGTATGTGTCTGGGGGTCGGAGCCTCCGATGGCGCCTTCGATGCACCTCCGATGGCGCCTTCGATGCACCTCCGATGGCGCCTTCGATGCACCTCCGATGGCGCTTCGATGGCACCGGCCAGGGCTCCGACCCCTCAACTGCATGTCCCCCTCCCGCGAGATCGCCCGCCTGGCACGATCCGCCTGCCTCCCCCGGGCGAACGCGCGTTCTCATCTGTCCGGGCCGGCTGCTAGCCTGCCGCCGGCCCCACCGGAGGAGGACGTCTCATGCTCGTCGAGCTCAACGACAGGCAACTCGCAGCCGCGCAGCACGGCGACGGCCCCCTGCTCATCGTCGCCGGCGCGGGCACCGGCAAGACGGCGACGCTCGTGCACCGCGTCGCCCATCTCATCGAGCGCGGCGCCGACCCTCGGCGCATCCTGCTGCTCACGTTCACGCGCCGCGCCGCCGCCGAGATGCTGCGCAGGGTCGAGGCGGTCCTCGCGGCGCGCGGCCAGGGCTCCGGCGGCGGCGCCGGGGGGTTCACCGCCTCCGAGCGCGTCTGGGGCGGCACCTTCCACGCCGCGGCCGCCCGCCTGCTGCGCATCCACGCGCGGGACATCGGCATGGAGCCGGACTTCACGATCATGGACCGCGGCGACTCGGAGGACCTCCTGCACGTCGCCCGCACGCGCCTGGGCCTCGGCCGCGGCGGCTCGCGGTTCCCGCAGAAGTCCACCAGCCTCGACGTCTACTCGCGCTGCGTCAACGCGCAGCTTCCGCTCCACGAGGTGCTCACCACCGCCTTCCCCTGGTGCCTGCCGGCCGAGGAGGGCCTGGCGCAGCTCTTCGCCGCCTACACGGACGCCAAAGAGGAGCAGCAGGTGCTGGACTACGACGACCTGCTGCTCTTCTGGCGCGGCCTGCTCGCGGATCCCGCCGGCGGCGCCCGGGTCCGCGAGCGCTTCGACCACGTGCTCGTCGACGAGTATCAGGACACCAACGCCTTGCAGGCCGACATCGTCAGCCTGCTGCGGCCGGACGGCACAGGCATCACCTGCGTCGGCGACGACGCGCAGGCCATCTACGGCTTCCGCGCCGCCACCGTGCGCAACATCCTCGACTTCGAGCAGCGATTCTCAGGCGCGGAGGTGGTCACCCTCACACAGAACTACCGCAGCACGGCGCCCATCCTCGCGGCCACCAACGCGCTCATCGCCGAGGCCGCCGAGCGGCGCGACAAGGAGCTGTGGACCGAGCGCGCCGACGGCGGCCGCCCGGTGCTCGCCACCTGCCGCGACGAGGACGAGCAGACGCAGTGGCTCTGCGAGCGCATCCTGGAGCACCGCGAGCAGGGCACGCAGCTCAAGGAGCAGGCCGTGCTCTTCCGCGCGCAGCACCACTCCCTGGCGCTCGAGATGGAGCTCAGCCGCCGCAACATCCCCTTCCACAAGTACGGCGGCCTGCGGTTCGTCGAGATGGCGCACGTCAAGGACCTCGTGAGCTTCCTGCGGCTGGCCGAGAACCCGCGCGACGCCATGGCCGGGCTGCGCGTGCTCGGCCTTGTGCCGGGCATCGGGCCGAAGACGGCGGCGGCGCTGCTCGAGAGCCTGAGCGCCGCCGCCGGCGACTTCCCGGCGGCGTGGAGCGGCGCGCGCGTCCCCGAGCCGGCGCGCGCCGCCTGGCCGGCGGTCGTCGAGCTCTTCGCCACGCTCGCCGCGGCCGGCCCGCACGACGTGCCCGCGCAGGTCCACGCCGTGCGCAGCGTCTACGGGCCGCTGCTGGAGCGCAAGTACGACAACGTCCAGGCCCGCCTGCGCGACCTCGAGCAGATCGAGGGGCTCGCCGCCCGCGCGCAGACGCGCTCGCAGTTCCTCGCCGAGCTGGTGCTCGATCCGCCGGCGTACACGCAGGAGCTCGCCGGCCCGCCGTTGCTCGACGAGGACTACCTCATCCTGAGCACCATGCACTCGGCCAAGGGCCTCGAGTTCGACGCCGTCTACGTCATCCACGCCGCCGACGGCAACATCCCGTCGGACATGGCGACCGGCAGCGCCGCCGAGATCGAGGAGGAGCGCCGCCTCCTGTACGTCGCCTGCACGCGAGCGCGGGAGCACCTGTACGTCACCCACCCGCTGCGCTACTACACGCAGCCCTGGAGCAAGGCCGACACGCACGGATACGCGCAGCGCTCGCGCTTCCTCACCGAGGCGGTCGCGGCCCACTTCGAGCAGATCCAGACGGGGCCCGAGGGGGCAGAGTCCGACGAGGGCCCCCTCGACCGCGTCACCACCGCGTCCATCCGCGCCGGCGTGCGCTCCCTCTGGGAGTAAGAGCCGCCGGCGAGCACGCGCAAAGAGTCGTCGCTGGGGCCGTTGTCACTTCAGACAACACAAACGGCCTCGTGTGCCGCCGGCCACTCAATGCCCATCCTTGCCTCCTTATCCGATGCGTCGCCTGACGGGCCGAGTGCCTTCGCGGTCAGCCGCCATCACGAACGGTTACCCAGAGCATCACCAAATGGTGACAAACGGGTTTGCAAATCATTCATAGGGGGCCACTCAAGCATGTATGAGAGAGAGCCTTTTTCTAAGGTCAGGGGCCTGGAAAAGGGGGTGTCGTGACCGCGATAGCAGGGAACCCATGAGGCGCACTCCACGGCCATCGCGTGGGCGATCGTATTCCGAGGCAAGTGCGGAGCGGGATGTGCGTCACTCTTGGGGAGAGTCCAAAGAGCCGGATCGCCCGTGAGTCGTGCGGGCTGAGGATCCGCCACCATGAAGCCAGCGGGCTGCGGTGGTCAAGACCTCCGGCTCACGCTTCAGAGGGGGCACCAAGATGTCACACAAGTACACCAAGGTGGCGATCATCCTCGCCATCATCGTACTTCTCGCGTTCGCCGCGCCGGCCCTGGGCAAGGGCAAGCCGACACCGGTCACCGTCCTCGGCAACAACGTCTCGGTACCGGTCATCTTCTCCGAGGGCTACAACATCGTCGGCGGCGACGTGAGTACCGTCGGCTCAGGTTTCCGTTCTCCCGAGCTCGTCGACAACTTCGCTACCACCACCTTCGTGCCACGCTACTACACCGGGGTGCTCGCCGCCGATGGTGTGACCTACGTCGACCTCGCGGGCGCCTTGCTCCTCTCCAACTACTTCTACGATCAGAAGACGGACGCCACGTGGCAGGCGGAGTGGGTGGACGCCACCGACACCACGACGCCCATGAGCATGGTCGCCGTCGATCGCCTCGACTGGGGCGACAGCCTGCTCTCGAAGGCGTGGACGGTGCGCTCCAAGATCCGCCTCGAGATCCGTCTCTACCGCGTCAACGACCTCACGAGCAGCTATGACGGCACTACCGGCCTCAAGGGCTACGGCATGAACCACGTGTATGGGTCAGGGATCTCTGAGGTCTGGGGCGCGGCGGACAGCTCACTCGTCGGCGCGACAGACGGTCCGTATCGCGAGCGTCAGCTGTATACCCCGGCGTACTCGACCGTCTACTCGAACTGCGCCAGGTTGACCCTGTACAGGATCCAGTCGCTCGGCGACACCGACCCGGCCGATGATGTCCCGATCTTCTCGATGCCGGTCGCCGACAAGTACGGCACCGATGGCCCCACCGGGTTCGGCGCCGAGGTGAACGTCGGCGGCTACGTCCTGTACGGCTACACGCTCGACGCCAAGGCGCAGCGTCTCGCCGCCGGCTACTACAGGGTCATGTTCAGCCTCGACGAGTCGGCCACATGGAGCGCCGGCACGGTCTACCGCAACACCGTGATCACCGGCCTCGACGAGATCGACTCGATTCGCGACGCAGGGACCGAGTCGGAGTGGCCGTTCAAGTCGGAGATGAACACCGGAACAGGCACCGCCTCCTGGGTCGACATCGAGCTCATCGCCAGGTGACGATGTCCTGCGGGCAGGTGCGCAGCAAACGGGGCGGCGCCGTCGGCGCCGCCCCGTTCCGTTGTCGCGCTACCTCAGAGCCGGCGGCACCCTCGTCAGGTAGACGCCGGCCCAGCCCGCCGCCTCGGCACCCATGCTCACGGTGAGGGCAAGCGCGTCGCCGCGGAAGCCGTCGCGCTCGACCCCCATCGACGTGACCGGGCCGGTCCCTTGCGTAGGTAGATGCCATCGACCGCAGCCACGTAAGCGCCGTCGACCAGGTCGCCCTGCCGCGCCTTGAAGGCGACATGGAAGTTCGCGTCGCCCGACAGCCCGTCGGCCAGCCCGCTCTGCCTTCTTCCTCCCCTGCCGTAGTCGCCCCCTTTCCCTCTATCTGGCGTCCAACGTGTAACACCTGCCATCCCTCCGCGTTAAGGAGTAGAGACCGGACACAGCGCGAAGGAGGCAGTCGTGAAACTCTTCAAGATCCTGTTGATCGTCGTCGTTGTCGGCCTGGCGGCGAGCAGCGTCGCCCTGGCTGCCGACCAGATCCGCGACAACGGCAAGGATCAGACGCAACAGCAACTGCGGGACAAGGACCAACTCAATGACTGCGACGTCAGCTGCGACCAGACGCCGGACCAGGACCTCACACGTGACCGCGACCGACTGAGGACGCAGGACTGTCTGCCCGATGCCACCGACCCGTCGGCCGATCTCGCGAAGGCGCGGGACCGCGACCGGGACCGCGACCGTGACCGTGACGGTTCCTGCGACGGCACCGCCGCCCAGGACCGCACGCGGACTCGGGAGCGCACGCAGAGCCAGACAGGTGCAGGTGACGGGACAGGCGATCAGACCCAGACGCAGACCCAGACCCAGACGCAGACCCAGACCCAGACGCAGACCCAGACGCAGACTGGCCAGCCGACCGACGCCGGTAGCGGCTCCGGCGGTGACGCCGGCTCCGGCGGCGACAACGGCTCCGGCGGTGACGCCGGCTCCGGCGGCGACAACGGCTCCGGCGGCGACAACGGCTCCGGCTGCGGCCACTGACACCGGCACGACAAGCCCCACCACGTGCGTCGCCCCCGTATGCCCTCTCCCCGGCCCCTGCGCATACGGCGGGCGGCGCACTACCCTCGGGTACACTAGGTAATGGACAGAAGCGATTGCTGCTGCGATGAGGGGGTCGGCGTGCACGCTTCCCCTGCATACACTGAGACAGAGCTCGAGGCGCTCGCCGGCTGCGGGCCGGCGGCGTTCGAACAGTTCTACCGCGATCACCACGCCCGCATCTACAACCTGGCCGCGCGCATCGTCGGCGACCCCGACGACGCCGCCGACATCACCCAGGAAGTCTTTCTGCGGGCGTACACGCACCCCATCCAGGCCGGTGGCGACCCGCGCCCCGAGCCGTGGCTCTACAGGATCGCCGTGAACGCCTCATACGATCATCTCCGACGTCGCGCCGCGCGGCCGTCGACCTCGCTCGACACCGTCGCCGAGATCCCCGATACGGGCGACGGGTTCGTCGACGGCGAGCTCTCCCACTGCATCGAGGCCTGCCTCGCCTGCCTCACACCGCGCTATCGCACGGCGCTCGTGCTCAAGGACCTGCACGGGCTGTCCCACGCCGAGATCGCCGAGGTCATGGACATCCACCAGGGCGCCGCGCGCGTGCTGCTGCACAGGGCACGGGCGGCGTTCCGCCGCGCGTTCCGCAGCACCGCGCCGACCGGCGCCGGCGGCGTCTCCATGCTGGGTCTCGCCGCCTTCCTGCCGGAGCTTCCCGTGCCGGCGAGCCTGCAGACGCCTCCGGCGTTCGCGAGCCTCGTGCCGCAGGCGGCCTGGCCGGCCACATCAGCGCCACACCTCGCCGGCGCAGCGCCCGGCGCCGGGCAGGCGGGGCTCTCCGGCGCCACGTCCGCGGCCTCTGCCCCGATCGCCGCCGCGCCCGCTGCCTCCGTCCCCTCGCCGTCGCGCCCGCTGCATCCGTCCCGCTCGCCGTCGCGCCGATCGCTCCGGTCGGCCTGCTGGCCGGGCTCGGCGGCGCAGCCGGCGTCAAAGTGGCGATCGCGGTGGTCGCGGTCGCGGTGGTCGCAGGCGGAGGGCTGGCTGCCCGCCACGGGGCGCTTGACGCCACGCGCGTCGATGATCCGGCGGGCCGTGTCAGGGCCGGTGGGACGACATCACAGGTCGCGCAGCCGGCTGACGCACCGAAGTCGTACCGCAAGCTCGTCGGCGAGCAGTACCGGTTCGCAGACTCGTACAGGGGCGATCGCGACGGTGGCGGCACAGCAGGGGCCACGCGGGACGGGGCCGGCTCAGGCGGCGGCGACGCGGCAAGCGGAAACACGACCGGCGGGATCGGTACGGGCGGGGGCGGAACAGGCGCCGCCGGTGCGAACAGCGGCAGCGGTGCGGCCGGACAAGTCACCGGCGCGGACCACCCGGATGGCACGGGCAAGCCCGGACCCACCACCGGCGGAGGCAACACCAACGGCGGGGACACCACAACCGGCGGGGACACCACGGGAGGCGGGACCGGCACGGGTGGTGACCCGACGGGCGGCGGCGATACCGGCGGCTCCGGCACCGGGTCAGGCGGGAGGGGCGGCTGAGCCACCACGCTGAGTCGCACGGCAGTCCAGGACAGGCAGTCGCCGACGTGACAAGCCCGAGGCGACCTGCGTCGCCTGTCAAGAAGGAGAGGCGGCGCCAGTCTCGGTCCCCGCAGCCTCAAGGCGCGCCTGCAGACCCGAGAGGATCTGCGTGCGCTGGGCGGCGGTCATGGCGCCCGCCTCGACGGCGGCGTCCAGCTCCGCCGTCTCGATGCGCGTGGCCTCAGCCAGCAGTTCGTCCGTGCTGACGCCCTCTGCCTTGGCCATCTCGGCGAGACTCGTCCCGGCGGCGCGCTGCGTCATGATCTCGCTCACGTCCTTGCCGCTGAGGTTGGCGAGCGCCTCGGGAATGTCGCCGGGGCCGCCGCCGCGGATGCGGCCGCCGCCGGCGTCGCCGTGCGGACCGTCGCCGTCGAAGTCGGGTGCGGTGCCTGGCCGGCTTGCGCCGAAGCCGATGGGCTGGGCGTCGCCGTCTGGGTGCCGGCGGCGCTCGCCACGGCGATGACGCCGAGGGTGAGCACCGGACCTCCGTCCGCTTCTGAGACCGCAAGAGGACGCCGTCGGCAGGCAGGCCGGCCGCTCTGTCGCCCGCGGCCTGCTCGGCACGACCCTCAGAGGCAGGTAGAGGCGAGCGGTGCCGGCTGAGGGGTCCCCCGGCGCAGTTCCCGGGAGGAAGTGCGGCGACAACCTTGTGACCGTTTTTACTTTTTTGGTCACACGGTCATATACTCTCGTCATGCCCCGCGCATTCACCGACACCGAACGCGACGCCATCCGCGAGCGGCTGCTCGCCGCCGGCAAGGACCTCTTCGCCCGGCGCGGCATCCGCGCCACCACCGTCGAGCACCTCGCCCGCGCGGCCGGCATCTCCAAGGGCGCCTTCTACCTCTTCTTTCCGTCCAAGGAGGCCCTCTTCTTCGCCATCGTCGAAGAGGTGGAGACGGCGATCCAGTCGCGGCTCGAGCAGCAGGTCGCCGCCGCGCCTCACGACGCCCTGCGCCTGCTCCTCCGCGCCTCGCTGCAGGCGCGCGACGAGAACCCGCTGTTCGACGTCGCCATCTCCGAGGAGGCGGTCGCGGTCATGCGCACCATGTCGCCGGAGGAGCAGGAAGCGTTCCTGCGCCGCGACGTCGAGATGACCGAGGCCATCGCGGCGCACCTCGCCGCCGCCGGCGTGAGCATCACGGTCTCTCCCGACGTCCTCGCGGGGCTCCTGCGGGCGATGGTGTTCGTCGGCATGCACCGCGAGGACATCGGCGGCGACATGGCGCCGGCCGTCGAGGACTTCCTCGTCGAGAGTCTGGCCGCCGCGCTCGCGGGGGACGCGGCCCGCCCGAAGCGAACGGCCGCCCGACCCACGCCGGGAGCGCGGTCGTGAGCGCCACGGCAGTCCCGGCAGCCGCGGCAGTCGCGACCGAGAGCCTCACCCGCCGGTACGGCGACGTCCAGGCCGTCGACGGCCTCGACCTGCGCGTGGAGCGCGGCGAGGTCTACGGCTTCCTCGGGCTCAACGGCGCCGGCAAGACCACCACCATCCGCATGCTGCTCGGCATGATCCGGCCCACGTCCGGCCGGTGCGAGGTGCTCGGCACGCCGCGTGCGGCGCGGCGGCCGCGGGCCGTGGGACCGCGTCGGCTACCTCGTCGACGCCCCCGCCCCCTACCCGGGCCTCACGGTGCTCGAGAACCTGCGCTCGGCGGCGCGCCTGCGCGGCGTCTCCGACGCCGCCGTCGCGCGCGCCGTCGAGCGCCTGGGCCTCGAGCCCTACGCGCAGCGCAAGGCGCGGTCCCTCTCGCAGGGCAACCGGCAGCGGCTCGGGCTCGCGACGGCGCTCTTCCACGAGCCCGACCTCGTGATCCTCGACGAGCCCGCCAACGGGCTGGACCCCGCCGGCGTGGTCGAGGTGCGAGAGCTGCTGCGCTCGCTCGCCGCCGACCACGGCGTCACCGTGCTCATGTCCAGCCACATCCTCGCCGAGGTCGACCGGCTGGCCACCCGCATCGGCATCATCCACCGCGGCCGCCTGATCGAGGAGCTGAGCACCGAGGAGATGGAGAGACGGCGGGCGCGGCGGCTGATCGTGGAGGCGCGCGACGCCGCAGGCGCCCGCGCGCTGCTGGAGGCCGCCGGCTACGAGCCGCAGGCGCAGGACGGGCGCGTGGTGCTCACGCAGCCGCGCGCCGTGCAGCGGCCCGACGACGTGGCCGCCGCCCTGGTCGCCGGCGGCCATCCGCCCACCAGGCTCGCCGTCGAGCAGGAGGACCTCGAGGAGCACTTCCTCCGCCTCACCGCGCTCGAGGAGGCGTCGTGACCGGATCCACGCATCCACCGCATCCACCGCGTCCGGCGGTTCACCGCGGCGCTCCGCGTGGAGCTCCTCAAGGCGCGGCGCTCCGTCGCGCCGCTGCTCACGGCGCTGGCGTTCGCCATCGCCCCGCTGGTCGGCGGCCTGTTCATGTACATCCTCGCCGACCCGGACCGCGCGCGGCGCATGGGCCTCATCGGCCAGAAGGCGCAGTTCGTCGGCGGCGGCTCGGACTGGCCCGCCTACTTCGGCTTCCTCGCGCAGGCGGCGACCGTCGGAGGCTTCGTCCTCTTCGCGTTCGTGATCGCCTGGGTGTTCGGCCGGGAGTTCTCCGACGGCACCGTGCGCTACCTGCTCGCCCTGCCCACCTCGCGCGCCGCGATCATCGCCGCCAAGCTCGTCGTCGTCGCCCTGTGGTGCGCCGCGCTCACCGCTCCTCCTCACGCTCCTGGGGCTCGCCGTCGGCGCGGCGCTCGGCCTGCCGGGCTGGTCCGGCGAGGCGCGTCCGCCAGGGACTGCTGCACGTCTGGGGCGGCGCCGGCCTCACCCTGCTCATCGTGCTCCCGCTCGCCCTGCTCGCCGGCGTGGGCCGCGGCTACCTGGCGCCGCTCGGTTTCGCGATGCTGATGCTGATCATCGCGCAGGTGGTCGCCACCACCGGCCGCGGCGCGTACTTCCCCTGGTCCATCCCGGCGCTGTACGCACAGGTCGCCGGAGAGGCCGGCGGCGGGGTCACGGCGATCAGCTTCGCGATCGTCGCCGTGACGGGCGCCGCCGGCGCCGCCGGCACCTTCGCCTGGTGGCTGTACGCCGACTTCCCGCGCTGAGTCCCGAGCGGCGGTGCGGTGTGCAGTGCCGCGAGGGCCCGCGCCGCCGCGGACGCAGGAGGGGCGGCGCCTGATCCAGGCGCCGCCCCTGCACACGGTGCCGGCGCTCGCGCCGGACCGGGGGGTCCGTCAGTAGGACAGGCTCGCGCCGCTCGTCGACGGGCTGCCGGAGGCTGAAGGCACCTGCGGGCCATCACCGTCGCGGCCGATGCCGTCACCGTCGCGGCCGAACCCGTGGCCGTCACCGGCCGAGTGCACCTCGGTCAGCTCCTCCTTCAGGTGAGCCTGCAGGCCCGAGACGATCTCGGTACGCTGCTCGTCGGTGAGCGTGCCGGCCTTGACGGCCGCATCGAGCTCCGCCTTCTCGATGGCCGTGGCCTTGGCCAGCAGTTCATCGGTGGCAACGCCCGCCGCCTTGGCGATCTGCGCGAAGGTCTTGCCGGACTCGTGCTGCGCCAGGATGTCGCTCGCGTCCTTGCCGCTCAGCTCGGCGAGCGCCTCGGCGATGTCGGGGGCGCCGCCGCGGCCGAGGCCACGACCGTCGCCGTCGAAGCCGCCGTGCGGCCCGTCGCCGTCGAAGTCCGGGGCATGCCGGCCGTCGGACTGGGCCGAACTCGATGGGCCGGGCGACGCCTGCTGGTTGCTCGCGGCGCCGGCGACACCGATCGCGCCGAGGGCCACGGCCGCGACCGCGCCCACGACCACCAACCCCCACTTCTTCTTGCTGCTTGCCATGTGACGCTCCTTGTCTCGGTTGTCATGAGAGGGCCCATGCGCCCTCGAAGACAAGCATCACCCCCCGAGATTGCCCCGCGGTTGCCCGGAGGCGACAGACCGGTAACCGTGGCGCCGGGCCCCCGGCCGGCCGGTGACCGCGTCGCCGCCCCCGGACGCGCGCGAGCCCGGCAGCCCTGCCCCGGAGAGGGGGCCCTGCTGCCGGGCTCGCGCGCCCGTCTGTGCGCGGCGTCGCGCCCGCGCTCGTGTCAGATCGTCGGGTCCGCGCTACTCCGTCACTGCAGCGCGTGGCAGGTCGACGCGCTGCACCCCGTCGCCGGACACGTCATCGTCGTACCGCTCGAGCCGCCGGAGCTCGACTGGCCGTAGGGGTCCGTGTAGCCCTGGCTGCCGCCGGAGCTCTGGCCGTACGGGTCGCTGTAGCTCTCGCTGCCCGAGCCCTGGTCGTACCCGGAGCCGTCGCCGCCGTCGCTGTATTCGCTCTCGGCGGCCTGCTGCACCGCGGTGATCGTCTGCGCATTGGCGGACGAGGTACCGAACAGGCGCCCGCCGAGCTGGATCGCGCTGAACACGGCGAGGCCGGTGAACAGCGTGACCACCAGGACGGCGGCGGTGTTTCTGTGTGAGGTTCTTCATCGTTCTCCTTCGACTCGTGGTCGGACGCGTCTTGCGGACCGGCTCAGGGCCGGTAGCGGTCGTCGTTGCGCACGGGGACGGCGGCGTACTGCAGCGGCGCCGGCGCCTGCTTCTCCAGCCGGCGCGTCGCCATGCGGACCGCGGCGACCGGGTCGTCCACGCGCGAGCTGCTCGCGGCGCACCAGCTTCTGCGAGGCGTTCACGATCCAGCGCCAGTGGAGCGCGAAGTGCACCAGCAGCAGCAGGATCGTCGCGTCGGCCGACCACGAGTGCGTGCTCACCCAGAGCGAGTCCGGCATGATGACCACCCCGAACACGCGGGCGACGGACTGCGAGATGAGCAGCCCGCTGAGCATCGCGGTCACCGCGACGATGAACAGCGCGACGTCCACCACGAGGTTCACCTTGGGCGTCGCGCGCAGCTTCTCCCCGAAGCGGCGGAGGATGGCGAGCGTCATGTCCCAGTTGACGATGACGTGGAACAGCAGCGGGACGATGACGACGACGCACAGCCACTCGTGCACGGCCACGCCGGTCCACGCGGGGTTGTACGCCAGGAACAGCGCGCCGAACAGCGCGAGGTCGAGCCAGAGCCGGGCTCGTGCGGACATCGGCGCTCCTTTCGTCGGTCGGTGTGTGGTCGAGATGCGACAAGGTCCCGCCTCCGGGACCACGACCACTGTAGGAGACGCATGTTGAGGGTGGGTTGAGCGCAGGCTACAGGTCCGTAACCGGCCGGCTCGGGCCGATCCGCACTTTGGTACACAGGCCGATCGCACATGCCTTCTCCTTGCGCGGCGACTTCCCGGAGCAGTGCTCTTCGCCGCCCGCGATGGGACGGTTACGGACCTGTAGCCCGGGCGCAGACGGCGCGCAACATCGCCCGGGCATAGTCGCACACAGCACGCCGGCCCACACCGGCGATCGGCCACGGCGCGGAAGCGATCGAGCCGCAGGCCGTCCGACCCCAGACAGAGAGGTGCGTGATGTCAGACGCGAAGAACGAGAACGCAGGCGCCACCCCGCCGGAGGGCACGCCGGCCGCCGAAGCGAGCGAGGAGCAGACGCAGGCCACGCCGGCCGCCGAAGCGGCGCCGGCGCAGGAGCAGGCCGCAGCCGCCTCGGCCGAGCAGCCGACGGCCGTGATGCCGGCGGCGTACGCCGCAGCCCCGGCGGCGGCCGCACCAACCACCGCGTGGTACCGGCGCAGGTGGGCCGTCATCACCGGCTCCGTCGCCGCCGGAGTGATCCTGTTCCTCGGCGGCATGGCCGTGGCTCCACCTTCGACGGCAACGACCGCGGCGACTTCGGCCGCGGCGACTTCCACGGCCAGATGAGCCCCGACGGCGGCCAGGGCTCGGGCCGGCAGGGCTGGGGCGACAGCGGCGGCCAGGGCATGATGCCGCCGATGGGCCAGGGCGGCCAGGGCTACGGGCACGACTTCGACCAGGACGGCGACCAGGGCCACCACTGGGACCAGGACGGCAGCCAGGGCTACGGCCAGCCGCAGCAGGCCCCGAGCACGGCGCCGTCGGTGGCCCCCTCGACGACCCCGCAGGCCTACTACCAGTGAACGATCCCGGCGCTGCAGGGACGCGCGCGCACCGGCATCACCGCGCGCGCGTCCCGCTCCACCGGTCCGTCGGCCGCCCCATGCTACGATGCTGACCATGCCTGACCAGACCATCCTCGTGATCGAAGACGATCCTGCCGTCGGCGAGGCTCTCGTCGAGGGCATCGGCAGCGAGGGCTACCAGGTGCACTGGGAGACCACCGGCGGTGGCGGCGTGGCGTTCGCGCGCGACCACTCGCCGCAGCTCGTCGTCCTCGACGTGCGTCTGCCCGACGGCAACGGCTTCGACTTCTGCCGCCAGATGCGCACGCTCGGCCTGCGGCAACCCATCCTCATGCTCACCGTGCAGTCGGACCAGATGGACAAGGTCCTCGGCCTCGAGATGGGCGCCGACGACTACCTCACCAAGCCGTACCACCTGCGCGAGCTCATCGCCCGCATCCGCTCGCTCCTCCGTCGCGCCTACGGCGAGTTCGCCTCCACGGAGGCGGACATCCTCTACGCCGGCGACCTCACCATCGACCGCACACGCGCCACCGTCACCCGCGACGGCCGCTCCCTGAACCTCACGCCGACGGAGTTCCGGCTCCTCGTGTTCCTCGCCCAGCATCCGGGCCAGGTGTTCAGTCGCGGCCAGCTCATCGAGAACGTGTGGGGCACCGACGCGGACTTCTACGACGACAAGACGGTGAGCGTGCACGTGCGCCGGTTGCGCGAGAAGATCGAGCACGAGCCGAGCGACCCCGTCGTCGTCCTCACGGTGCCCGGTATCGGGTACCGGCTCGCCGTCTGAGAGTGGGCGCGGTGCGCACGCGTTCGCTGAGATGGCGGCTGGCGCTCACCTACGCGGGCATGGCGCTGCTCACCGCCGTCATCCTCGGCGGCATCCTCATCGCCGTGCTGGCCAACCACTACACGCGAGCTGAAGACGACTACCTCACGGCGAGCGCGCAGCTGATCGTCGCGGACCCGCCGCCGCTCACCACGATGGAGGCGCTCACCTCGTGGGCCCAGGCGGCGGCGCTCACCACCCAGACGCGTGTGCAGGTGTACGACCAGGGAGGGGCGCTCGTCGTCGACTCCGGGTCTCCCGACACGCTGGACGCGGAGACCGTTCTCGGCGGGTTCGACGGGCCCGGGCACGGCCATCGCGACCGCGACGAGCTGCCCGACCCGCTGGGCAACGGCCTCTTCGGCACCGGGGGCGGCGGCTCGCGCTCGGGTCGGACGCTCACCATGGACATGGGCAGCGGCGCCTACGTCAAGCTCTCCGAGGGACCTGCTTCGGGGCGGGACGCGCTGATGAGCGCCGTCGTGGGCTGGATCGTTGCCGCGGCGCTGGCGGTCGCGCTCGCCGCGCTCGCCGGCTGGCTGATCGCGCGCCGTATCGCGCGACCGGTGGTCGCGCTCACCGAAGCCAGCGACCGCATGGCGGCCGGCGACCTGGGCGCCCGCGCTCCCGTCGCCGGAGGCGACGAGGTCGGGCGCCTCGGCGAGTCGTTCAACGGCATGGCCGCGCGCGTGGAGACCACCGTGACGTCGCTGCGCCGGTTCGTCGCCGACGCGGCGCACGAGATCGGCACGCCGCTCACGGCGTTGCAGGCCGACCTCGAGCTGGCAGAGCGCAAGGCGCAGAGCGACGACGAGCGCCGGCTGGTCGGCCGGGCGCTCGACCAGACCGCCCGGCTGGCCGGGCTCAGCAACAACCTCCTGCAACTCTCGCGCCTGGAGGCCGGCGAGCCGGCCGGGGAGGCGCAGAGCTCGGACCTGGTGGCCGTGGCGCGCGAGCTGGCCGACGGCGTGGCCTCGCGCGCAGAGCAGGCCGGCGTCGAGCTGGAGCTCGACGTCGACGCCGGCCCCCTGCCCGTCCCCCTCGGCCAGACCCGCCTGCAGACCGTACTGGCCAACCTGCTGGACAACGCGGTGAAGTTCACGCCGGAGGGCGGCGCCGTGCGCCTCGCCGTGACCCGCGAGGGCGGCGAGGCGGTCGCCACCGTCGCCGACACCGGCGTGGGCATCCCCGCCGACGAGCAGCGCGCGATCTTCGAGCGCTTCCACCGCGCACGCAACGTCTCCGCCTACCCCGGCAACGGACTGGGGCTGGCGATCGTCAAGGCGGCGGTGGAGCAGGCGGGCGGGACGGTCTCGTTCTCGAGCACGGAGGCGGGCACCACCTTCCGGGTCGCGCTCCCGACCGTCTGACTCGCGCGAGAGCACGCGCCGGGGCGAGCCGCTGCGCCCGCCCCGGCGCTGTGTCTTACGCCGCCGGCTCCGCCACCTCGCCCCCGGCGCGCCGCGCCGTGGAGAGCTCCCCGGCGATCTGGCCGATCAGCAGGCCCAGCGCGAACGCCATCACCAGCACCGCGAGCCCGTAGAGGAACGTGGACCCGAAGAGCAGCGTGAGGACGACGAGCACCAGCGAGAGCGCCCAGACCCAAGGCGGTGCGGCCGAGCGCCGCCGGCCGGGCCCGCGGTCGCCCGAGAACGAGGGCTCCCGCGCTCCGAGCAGGTACCCCACGACCACTCCGAGCGCGAGCAGGACGACGGTCCAGATGACGCTGCTGCCGGCTCCGGCGAGCACGAACGCGACGGCGAAGACCGCCGCGGCGAGCACGGCCTGCACGACCGCGCGCCACGCCACGAACGCCCGCGTGCCCGAGTCCCGCACGGCGAAGAACACCGCGGCGGCGACCGCCAGCACCAGCAGAACCAGCTGGACCCAGTACAAGATCGAGACGATGGCGTCCACGTCAGCTCCCCTCTCCCGGTGCGGCCGGCGGTGCGGCGGGTGCCGGCGCCGGCGGTGCGGCGGGTGCGGCCGGCGGCGGAGCGGCGGGTGCGGCCGCCGGCTGTGTCGCGTGTGCGGCCGCGGGCGCCGCCGCACGCTTCGCCTTCGGTCCGACGCTGACGGCGGCGGCGACCACGGTCAGGACCAGCAGCAGCACGGTGACCGTGAAGGCGGCCTGCGTCGTCACCGGCGGCTTGGCCTCGGCCAGGTCGATCATCGAGGCCGGCTCGACCGCGACGGCTTTGACGAACACGACCTCCGGCGCCTGCTTGACGACCAGGTCGGGGTCGTCCTCCGCGACGACGGCGTCTCCGGCCGCTTCGTCACCGCTCACCGCGACGCGCACCGGGCCCATCTCGACGGCGGCGAGCGCCTGCGGCGCGCCGCCCCCTCCCGGCCCCGCGTCACTCGTCCCGCCGCCGGACGACGCGACCTTCCTGCTGATGAGCGCGCCGAAGAGGTCGGAGACCTGGTCGGCGAGGGACGGCAGCTCCACGCCCGTGGAGGTCCGCACCGCGCCCATGCGCCCCGTCCCCTGCTTGCCCAGCGCCTTGCCGGCGCCCTTGCCGGCCATCAGGTAGTTGCCCTTCTGCGGATACACCACGATGACACCCGAGCCGCTGACCCCCTGCTCGCTCACGGAGATCCTCATGAGCTGGGAGCCCTGCAGACCGCCCCCATTGGGGGTCGTCCGGGAGACGACCACCGGGAACTTGTCGAAGCGGAAGGTGAAGCGGCTGGAGCCTCCCAGGTCCTCGACCCAGATGGTGACGCCGGACGTGCCCTTTTTGCCCTTGGCGTCCTTGCCGACGCCGACGCCCTTGTAGGTGCCCACCCACGGCGCGGCGTCGGCGGCCACAGCCACGGCGGGTGCGAGTAACGCGAGGACGAGCGCGAGTAGCGCGACCGCGACGGCGGCCTTCGGCAGCTGAGCCATACTCTCCCTCCAGAGTCGCCCACAACCCCGACAGGTCATAGTCATCCGGAGAGCCGCCGCGCGTCAACGTATCGGGCGCGGCCTCAGGGAGTCTTGTGGGGCGGAGATGCGTCCTCGGCCTTGCTCGCCTCGCCGCCGCGGCCTTCGTCCGGCGACGCGTCGCCGCCGGGCCGCTGCTGCGGGAGGTAGCGGCCGAGGTGCAGCCCCTGCGCGCGGCGCTTGACGCCGGACGAGCCCGTGGCGATGCTCTCGGCTCCGGCCGGGCGCTGCGCCGCGACCCCGGCCTGCACGGCCGTCGCCTTGGGGATCACGTTGATGATCGCCTCACACGGCAGGTTGCTCAGCACGTAGTCGATCGTGCGGCCGAAGACCTTGTCGGCGATGCGCCGCTTGCCCTGAGAGCCGAGGATGATGACCTCGCAACGGCGCTCGATCGCGGTCTCGACGATCGCCTTGCCCGCCGACCGGGCCGTGACCACGACCGGCGTGATCCTCACGTTGAACATGTCCGCGGCGTGGGCGGCGCGCTCGAGCACCAGCCTGGCCCGCTCGCGCTCCTCCGGCAGGCTCGCGTCGATCGGCAGGTTCAGGGGCACCTCGATCACGTACAGTGCGTCGATCGACGACTTGCGCTCGGTGGCCAGCTGGCAGGCGAGCACCATCATCTCCTCGCTCACGGCGGTGTCGCGCACCGGCACCAGGAGCTGGTCGTACACCACGTCTTCGGTGATCGTGGCCGGCAGGTCGGGGGACCTCACCGTCTTGGTCAGCGAGTAGCCCTGCACCTTGCGGAAGATGACGTACGCCACGATACCCACGCCGATCCAGGTGAGGCCGATGAGCCCGCTCAGCGGCTTGAAGTAGAGGATGACGCACCACACGGAGAAGGTCGCCATTCCGCCGAAGACGGCGGTGAGCGGCACCGACGTCTTGCCGATGGTGACGTTGAACGGGGGCCGGAACGGCCGCGGAAGGTCCGGCTCCTTGCGCCGCAGCACGATCACGGAGAGGTGCGCCGCCGTGAAGGCGATCATCGACCCGAAGGCGTAGAGGTCCGCCAGCATCGGGATCTCGCCGGGCAGGATGAGGATGATGGCGACGATGCCGAACAGGATGACGGCGACGTACGGCGTGAGCCGCGTCGGGTGCACGCGGCCCAGCACGCGAGGGAGCTGTCGGTGCTGGCCGAGCGAGAACGCGAGTCTCGACACCCCGATGATGCCGGCGTTGGTGGCGATGAAGAGGATGGTGGCCGCGAGGATGCCCACCCACGGACCAAGGATCCAGCGCAGCCACGCCACGTTGTCCGGCAGGAACCGGACCATGCCGAGCACCGGGTCGGCGAGGTAGTTGCTGCCGAGCTGGGTGCCGTGGAGCGTGGCCACTTGCTGCCCGTCGACCGTGTCGACCTCGTCCCCCGGCTCCTGCGCCGGGATGACCACCGTGCCGTCGTCGAGGGTCTTGAGCGGCACGTAGGCCGTCACCTCCGGGTCCGACTTCAGCACGTACGTGCCCTCGGGCTCGCCGGGGATCACCTCGACCGGCACGGTCTTGCCGGTCGCGGGGTCGACCGGCACGGTGTTGGCGCCCACGTTCATCACGGAGAGCGCCGCCAGCGGCATGCCGATGTACACCACGAGGACGGCGATGATGACGAAGTTCATGGAGCGCGGGACGTCCTTGCCGGGGTCGCGCGCCTCCTCCGCCATGTTGGAGATGGTCTCGATGCCGGTGTAGGCCACCGTGCCCATGGCGAGGCCGTACAGGAACTGGCTCCAGGTCGGGGCGACGCCCCACTGGATCTGCTCGATGAGGATGGTGGGCTCGAGCAGCAGCACCAGGGCGATGATCATGATGAGCACCTGGGTGCCCAGGTCGAGGAGGGCGAGCACGACGTTGAGGCTCGCGGCCTCCTTGATCCCGACCACGTTCAGCACCACGAGCACGATGATGGTGAGGGCGCCGCCGATGACGTTGTAGGGCGGCTCCTTGAGCACCGGCCAGAAGATCGAGAGGTACTGCGGCACGAACAGCGCGGAGATGGAGATCGTCGCCGTGTACGTGAGCATCTGCGCCCAGCCGATGCCGAAGCTGGCGAACTCGTTGAACGCCCGGCGGGTGAAGCTGGAGGCGCCGCCGGCCTCCGGCATCGCCGCCGTGGCCTCGGAGTAGGACCACGCGGTGGCGATGAAGAGGCAGCCGGTGATGACGAACACCGCCGGCGTGAGGCCGAGCGCAGCCACGGCGACCACGCCGAGCGCGTAGTAGATGGAGGACCCTACGTTGCCGTAGGCGGTGCTGAAGAGGGCCCCCACCCCCAGCACCTTGTGCAGCGAGTGTCCCTCTCGACGTTTACGGCGTGCCACGGGCCCCCTCGATCACCAAGCCTCCTGGCACGTGGATCGGGACTGCTTCCAGCCGTCAATTGAACCAGTCCCGGCCTCGACCCGCATCGAGCGGAAGGCCTACCGCAACTCAATCTTTCGACGTGCTGATAATGTCCGTCAAAAGGATGAGACTGCCTGCCGGTGACAGACACGGACCGTCGGCCGGCGCCGCGCGCTCAGACGAGGCCGCGGCGGATGGCCAGAGCCGTGGCCTCCGTGCGCGTGGACACGCCGAGCTTGGCGATGACGCTGCTCACGTGCGTCTTGACGGTGGCCACGCCGATCACGAGGCGCTCGCCGATGTCTGCGTTGGTGAGCCCGTCGGCCATGAGCTTGAGCACCTCACGCTCGCGCGCCGTGAGCGAGTCCGCCTGCGGCCGCGGCTCGGAGACCGAGCGCATGAGCACGTCGGCCGCCTCGGGCGCCAGGGTCGAGCGCCCCTCGGCGGCCGCCCGGACGGCGTCGGCGAGCTGGTCCGCGGAGACGTTCTTCATCAGGTACCCGATCGCCCCGGCGCGGAGCGTGTCGCCGATCAGGTCGTCCTCGGTGAAGCTGGTGAGCGCCACCACCCTGGTCTCGGGGTAGGCGTCGAGGATGCGCCGCGTGGCCTCCACTCCCGACATGCCCGGCATGACGAGGTCCATGAGCACCACGTCCGGGCGGAGCTCGCCGCAGAGCCGCACGGCCTCCTCCCCGTCGCCCGCCTGGCCCACCAGCGCGATGTCGTCGAACATCCCGAGCACGACCTCGAGCCCGCTGCGCACGAGCACGTGGTCGTCGACGATGATCACCTTGATCTGCTTCTCCCCGCCCCCGTCCGGCACCTGGCCTCCCTCGTTCATCCCACTGCACCTGCGCGCCGCCACCCGGCCGACACGGTGGTCCCGCTCCCCGGCCGGCTCTCGACCAGGATGGCGACCCCGGCGTCGGCGGCGCGCTCCCGCATCATCGCGAGCCCGAAGTGCTCGGGCGTCACCGCCGCCTCGTCGAACCCGTGCCCGTCGTCGCGCACACTGAGGCGCACGACGGGACCGGACATGTCGAGCATAACCCACGCCTCGCTCGCACCGGAATGCCGGCTCACGTTCTGCAGCGACTCCTGGGCGATGCGGAAGAGCGCCACGCTCACGTCCTGCGGCAGCTTCTCGCCCTGGCGGACGTCGAGGTGGACGTCCACGCGCGAGCTGCCGCCGGCGGCCGCGGAGAGCTGCTCGAGCAGCGTCGGCAGCGAGGCCTCGGCGAGCGTGTCAGGCCGCATCTCCATGAGCATCGTCCGCATCTCGGCGAGCGCGCCGCGCGCCAGCCGCTCGACGTCCTCGACGTTGGCGCGCGCCTCCTCGGTGGTCGGCTCCCAGCGGCGCCGGATGGCCTCGGCCTTGAGGCTGGCGGCGAACAGCGACTGGGTGACGGAGTCGTGCAGGTCGCGCGCCAGCCGCGAGCGCTCCGTGGCGGCCGCCGTCCGCCGGATCTCGTCGCGCAGACGGGCGTTCTCGATCGCCATGGCCACCTCGGCTCCGAACGACGCCGCCAGGCGCACGTCCAGGTCGCCGAACTCGCGCGCGTGGCGGTACTCCAGCGCGAGCACGCCGTAGGCCTCGCCGCGGACGAGGAGCGGAACGGCGAGGAGCGCACCGCCCGACTCGCCGCCGGACTCCGCCACCGGCTCACGCTCCTCCAGCGCCCGCACCACCACGTCGCCGGGTTCCGCGAGCGGGATGACCGCGCCTCTGGTGGACGTACCGGTCGTCGCCGCCACGCTGCAGCTCGTCGGACTCGGGCGCGAAGCGGTACACGGAGCAGCCGTCGCTGCCGAGCAGATGGCCCGCCTGGTCGATGACCTCCCCCAGCAGCTCCGCGAGCGGACGGTCGGTGTCCAGCACCACGACCTCCTGCAGGGTCTGGAGCTGCGCCGCCAGCGACTCGAGCCGCTCCGTCGTGGCGCGCTCCGTCTCGTACAGCTGCCCCACCTGGGTGAACAGGTACGAGAGCGCGATGAGCGCCGCTCCGCCGAGCGCGCTGAAGCAGACGACGGTGATCGTCGGGCCGTCCAGCCGGTCCTGCACGATGATGATGTAGATGGCGAGCCCGAGACAGACCAGGGCGACGACGATCGTCTCGCGCACGCGGAGCGTGAGCGCGGCCAGCGTCACCGGGACGAGGTAGAAGCCGGCGATGGGGTAGCTCACGAACTCGACGTCGAGCACGAGCGCCCCGGCGATGGCCGCCACCACGAGCGCGACCACGAGCACGCGGTGGCGGCCGAGCGCCGTCACCCGCTCGACGAGCCGGGCGAAGCGGCGCTCGTGGAAGGCCGTCTGACCGGCGGTGACCGCCACGGTTCGCCTCCTCGTCGCTGACCTCCCCAGCCTACCCCGGCGCGGCACGCGCGCCAAAGCGGGGCTGCGCCGCGCCCCGGCATGTGGCAGGATGCGGAGCGCCGTGACCGCCCGCGATGCTCATCAACAGCCGCTACTCCTGCCGCACCTACCGGGAGCAGCCGATCGCGGCCGAGCACAAAGAGGCCCTCGAGGCCTTCATGGCCACCCGTCACGAGGGCCGCTGGGCTCGGCCGTGAGGTTCGGGCTCATCGCGGCGGAGCCGGACGACGCGAGCGCGCTCCGGCGGCTCGGCACCTACGGCTTCATCAAGGGCGCCACCGGCTTCGTCGTCGGCGCCGTCAAGGCAGGGCCCGGCTGCCTGGAGGACTACGGCTACCTGCTCGAGGAGGTCGTCCTGCACGCCACCGGGCTGGGCCTTGGGACCTGCTGGCTCGGCGGGACGTTCACGCGCGGCGCCTTCACCTCCCGCTTCGGCGGCGTGAGCGCCGACGAGACCATCCCGGCCGTCGTCTCCACGGGCTATCCCGGCGACGACGGCACGGAGCGCATCCGCGCAGCGCGAGCACGGCGACCGCCGCCTCCCGCCGGACGAGCTCTTCTTCGCCGGCGAGTGGGCCGAGCCCCTCGGCGAGCGGGCGGACGGACACGCCGCCGCCCTCGAGGCCGTGCGCATGGCTCCCTCGGCCACCAACCGCCAGCCCTGGCGGATCGTCCGCCGCGGCGCCGACTGGCACTTCTACCTCGCGCGCAGCAAGGGCTACGGCAAGGGCAGCCCCTGGTTCAAACTGCTGCGTATCGCCGACCTCCAGCGTGTGGACCTCGGCATCGCCATGTGCCATTTCGACCTGGTCGCGCGGGAGGCCGGCCTGGCCGGATCCTGGCACGTCGCCGACCCCGGCATCGCGCTTCCTGTCCCGAGCATCGAGTACACGGCCACCTGGCGCGGTCAGACGTAGCGTCCCCGGTATGATTGGGGAGTACGTCCGGTCTCGAGAGGAGCCGTCACGCCCGACAGCCGGCGCAGAGTAGAGCGCGCCCAGAACATCAGCCGCATGTGTCTCGTCTGCGGCCGCGACAACCCGTACGGCCTCCACGCCCGCTTCTACGAGCTGGCGCCGGAGCGGCCGGCGGCGCCCGGCGCCGGCCGCCGGCGAGGCCTCCGCCCCCGCCGGCCCCGAGCTCCTCGGCCTCTTCCACGTGCGCGAGGAGCACCAGAGCTACCCGGGCCGGCTGCACGGCGGCATCAGCTCCACCATCCTCGACGAGACCATCGGCCGGGCCATCCTGCTGCTCCAGCCCGGCGCCTGGGGCGTCACCGTCGAGTTCACGGTGAGGTTCCGCAAGCCGATGCCGCTGGACGAGGAGGTCCGCTGCGTGGCGCGCATCACGCGCGACACGAGCCGCATCTTCGAGGGCACCGGCGAGATCCTGCTGGCCGACGGCAGCGTGGCCGTGGAGGGGCAGGGCAAGTACATCAAGCAGTCGCTCGAGGGCATCACCGACCACGACTTCGTCGAGCGCGAGTGGTTCACCGACCAGCGAGAGGCGCCGGACGAGGTCGAGCTGTAGCTCGTCCGGCCGGCGCCGGCGTCACGCCCCGGCGCAGGCGCGCCGGTCCGCCCGCGCCGCTCACCAACGAGCCGAGGGCGGGCGGTCCTCTCCGGACCGCCCGCCCTCGGCGTCTTCGTCATCCGGCCGCGACGGCCGTGATGGGGTTCACTTCACCTTGAACGTCTTGACCAGCTTCTTGGCCGTGTAGGTCGTCGTCGCCTTGATCGTGAGCGTGACCCTGTGCGAGCCCTTCTTGACGGCCTTGTAGCTCCACGTGTACGCGCCCAGCGTCGCGACGGTCGCCGTGGCGGGAGCCTTCATCTTGACCCACTTGGTGCCGACCTTGCGCTCGACCTTGAAGGCGATCTTGGCGGCTGCGAGGGCGGGGACCGGACCGGCGGTGCCGGAGACCTTGACCTTCTTGCCCAGCTTGACGATGGTCGGCGAGACCTTGGCGGTCAGCGAGGTCGGTGCCGCAGTCGCGCTCGGCGACGGACTCGGCGACGGCACGCCGTGGCAGCCCGGGGTGGTGCCGCAAGCCAGGGTCGTCGCGTGCGTCGTTCTTGGCAAGGATCGCGGTCACGCCACCGTGGCAGGCCCCGCACGCCGCAGGCGTGACGCCCTTGTTCGCGGCCGCGAACCCGTCTGCGTGGCAACTGACACAGGAGCTGGTGGAGTACAGGTTGGCGTGCGTCGAGTTGCTGCTGTGCTTGGCGCGACGTGTGGCACGTCGCACAGGTCGTGTAGGTGTCCTGTGCGGCGGCCGGCCGCGCGAGCACGCCGAGCGTGACGACGGCGACCAGCGCCAACAGTACGGCAAGCAGGATTGCAGGCGTCATGCGCCCGCGGAGTGCGTGTGCGCTCCCCATGCGTCTCCTTTGATCGATCTCCAGATTCGATTGCACAGACCCACGATACCGGATTGTGAGCGCCCTCACCACCCAAACCAGGAGGCGCGAGCGGGTATGCTGTGGCACGCACCGTCGTCGCCTCGAGAGAGGAGCCCCTTGAGCGCCACCGACACATCACGCCGCCCCGCCACACTGTGGCTCCTGCTCGTCCTGCTGCTGATCCAGGGACTCGGAGGGGTGGCCGGCGGACTCTCGCTCGTCCTCCGGCCGGACGGCTCGATCATGCAGATGCCGGCCTCCTACCTGGACGGCTCGCCGTTCCCGGACTTCCTCATCCCGGGCCTGATCCTGCTGCTGGTGCTCGGGGTGCTGCCCCTGGTCGCGGTAGCCGGGCTGTGGATGCGCCGGCGCTGGGCCTGGTACGCCGCCTTCATCGTAGGCTGCGCGCTGATGATCTGGATCCTCGTCGAGATCACGATCGTCCCGTTCAGTTGGCTGCAGCCGGCGTTCGGCGTGGTCGGCGTGCTCATCTTCGCGGTCTCGGTGCTCAAGTCGGTGCGACGCTGCTTCGGCGTGCTGCTGCCCGGCGAGGACGCGGACTGACCCACCGGGCTCGCTCGCTCGCCCGGGTTCCGCGCCGTCCGGCGGCGCGGAACGGCGCGTCCGTACGGACAACACAGGTTCCTGCAGGCCCGCGCCGAACATGCCGATGCAGACGACGCGAGACGAAGCCAGCGGGAGCTTCTGTGCGCCAACCGACACGACAGCGCGTCTTCCTCACGTTCGCGGCCGGCGATCTGGCTCTGGCGCGCCCAATCGCGGCGCGCCTGGTCGCCGGCGGCGGCCTCGCGCTCGATCAGGCGCTGACCAGCGAGCCCTTCGTCGGCGACCGTGGCGACTTCATCCGCGCCAGCCTCCTCACGCGCCTTCGCCACTGCACGAGCGCGCTCTGCCTCTACGGCGCGAGCACGGCCGGCGACGACTGGGTGCGCTGGGCGCTCGGGGCCGCCGCCGAGCTCAGGCTCCCCCTGCTCGGCGCCGCCCTCCCCGGCGATCCGGACGGCCAGGCCGAGCGCTTCCTCACCCGGCTCGGCGCGGACATCGTGCCGCTCGACCGCGACGTGATCGTCGCGAGGGCACGCTCGCTGGCGACCCGCCGCGTGACGCGTGCGCTCGACGCGGCGTCGATCGTCGAGACACTGCACCTCATGCGCCACCCGCTGCGCTAGACGTTCCCTGGCTCCGGGAGGCATCTTTGAGGCCTGCGCCCGTCGTCATCGCCGCCGCACTTCGAGCCGACGGCGCCCCGGATGCGCTCGAGCACCCTGCTCGCAGCTCCGCTCTCGCCGACGCCGGGCACGATGCACGAGGAACTCCTCGCCACCGACGCGCCCGAGCGTATCGTACGGACGCATCGCCCCAATGCACGCGACGACCATCTCGCCGCAGCACGTCGTCACCGGTTGCATGCCCGTGGCGTGTCGTTGACGTGTTTGAAATGGTCGACGTCCAGCATTCCGACGCCCGAGCGCGGGATCCCTCCCGCTCGACGCCGCTGCGATCTCCTCGCTCGAGACCCTTGACGATCGCTCCCCGATTCGAGGATCCCCGTCAGGGCATCGGTGCTGGCCTGGATCTCCAGGGCGCGCTGCGCCTGCAGAAGCTCGTCGTTCAGCTCGACCATCCGCCGCCCGACCTCCAGGCGCGCGTGCAACTCGGCTGGGTCGTAGGGCTTGCCGACGTAGTCGTCCGCGCCGGCCTCCAGACCCCGCGACCACACTCTCCTTCTCGCCCAGGGCGGTGAGCAGGATCAGGTACGGCGGTTGTACCGTCTCCAGGGCGCGGGATCGCGGCGGCACACCTCCACACCGTCCATCTCCGGCATCACCCAGTCCAGGATGGCGAGCCGGGGCGCGTCCTCTCCCTGGAGCGCCTCCCAGGCCTCGGCCATCGTCCGCGGTCACGTGACTTCGTAGCCCCAGTTCTCGAGCACGCGCTTGCAGCAGGAGGCGCGAGACGTGGCGTCATCTTCTGCGATCAGGATCTCTCACGGCTCCGACCCGTCTCTCCTAGACGACCTCGAGCAACCGTTCGAGCTCGCAGTGACCAGCTCCGCCTGCGAGCGCTCCGCCCTGAGTCGCCCGCCGGCCGCGGCCAGCTCCACCGCGTAGCGCCACCGCGCGCACTCGCTTCGCGCGCCCACGTTGGCCGAGGCGCCCTTCAGCGTATGCGCCTGCCGTCGGACCAGCGTCGGCATCGCCCTCGTCGAGCGCCTCACGCAGCCGCATCGAGCTGCCGCGGCGCGTCCTCCAGGTACTCGCCGAGGATCTCCGCAACGGCCTCGCGCGTCGCCGCCCAGCAGGTCCAGCAGGACTGTCTCGTCGAACTACCCGTGTGCGCGCCGGCGCCGCCGGCCTCGGCGGCCGCCGGCGCCCCTCCGGCCTCCCGCGCGGCGCGACCCTACGACCGGCTCGTCGGGCGCCCGCCGCCCGCCCAGCGCGCCAGCACCGCCGCCAGCTCATCCGGGCGGATGGGCTTGGAGAGGTAGTCGTCCATGCCGGCCGCCAGGCAGGCGTCGCGGTCCTCCTTCCGGGCGTGGGCCGTCAGGGCGATGATCGGCACGGCGTGGTTGAGCACCGCCGGACGCGCGGGTCACGGATCGCGGCGGGTGGCCTCGAAGCCGTCCATCTCCGGCATCTGCACGTCCATCAGGACCAGGTCGTACCGGCGCGCGGCCAGAGCGCGTCCAGCGCCTCCGCGCCGTTGGCCACGGCGTCCGCCCGATAGCCCAGCTTCTCCAGCGTCCTGAGGGCGACCTTGCTGGTTGATCGCGTTGTCCTCGGCCAGCAGGATGCGCACGTTGCGCTTCTGGCGCTCGGCCAGCGCGTGGCGGGTGACGATGCGCGGCGCGGCGGCCGGCCGTCGCCGGTCGCCGCCGGTGCAGCACGACCATGAGGCAGTCGAAGAGCTGCGACTGCTTGACCGGCTTGGTCAGGTACGCGGCGAAGCCGAGCGCCTCCAGGCGGCCCGCGTCGCCGCGGCGCGCCCATCGACGTCATCATGACGAGGTCGGACTCGGCCGAGCTCGCGGGTCCTGCCTTGATGCGACGCGCCGAGCGCCTCGCCGTCCATCTCCGGCATCATCATGTCGAGGATCGCCGACGCGGAAGGGATCGCCGTCGTCACGGGCCGCGCGCAGCGCCTCCAGCGCGGCCTGCCGCGCCGTCGACCTCGTCGTGCCGGCAGCCGCCAGGACGTCGAGCATGCCGGCGAGGAGCTTGCGGTTCGTCTGCGTTGTCGTCCACGGCCAGGATGCGCACGCCGGCGACCTCGCGGTCGCCGTCCACGTCGTCGACGGCGATCGAGCGCGCCGGGATCCTGCCGCTCGAACCTCGCCGTGAACCAGAAGGTCGACCCGGCGCCCGGCTCGCTCTCGACGCCGATCTCGCCCGCCCATCAGCTCGACCAGGCGCTTGGAGATGGCCAGGCCGAGGCCGGTGCCGCCGAAGCGGCGGGTCGTGGAGGCGTCGGCCTGCGTGAACGCCTCGAACAGCGCGTCGGCCTGCTCCGGCGGGAATGCCGATGCCGGTGTCGCGCACCGCGAACCGCAGCGTCACCTCGTCGGCCGACTCCTCGACCAGCCCGACGCGTCACGGCCACCTCGCCGCGCTCGGTGAACTTGACGGCGTTGCCGAGCAGGTTGATGAGCACCTGGCGCAGCCGGCCCGGGTCGCCGCGCAGCGCCGACGGCACGTCGGGCTCGACCAGCGCCGTGAGCTCGAGGCCCTTGGCCTGCGGCCTGCAGCGCCGAGCAGGTCGCAGGTGTCCTCGACGGTCGTTGCGCAGGTCGAAGTCGAGGATCTCCAGCTCCAGCTTGCCGGCCTCGATCTTGGAGAAGTCCAGGATGTCGTTGATGATCGTCAGCAGCGCCTCGGCGCTGTTCTGCACCGTCTCCGCGTAGTCGCGCTGCTCCGCGTCGAGGCCCGTGTCGAGCAGCAGAGCCGGTCATGCCGATGACGCCGTTCATCGGCGTGCGGATCTCGTGGCTCATGTTGGCGAGGAACTCGCTCTTGGCCGTGTTCGCCGCCTCGGCCTCCACGGCCAGCTGGTTGGCCCGCCCGATGGCGCGCTCCAGCTCCCGGTTCGGCCGCGTCGGTCAGCTCCTTCGCCCTGCGCAGCGCGTCCTCCGCGGCGCGCCGCTCGGTGATGTCGCGGCAGAAGGCGACGTCGTACGCCTCGCCGCCGAACTCCACGTACATCGCCGTGACCTCCACCGGCAGCGTCGTCCCGTCCTTGCGCCGCTGAGTGCGACTCGAAGGTCAGCGAACCAGCCTCGCGGAGTTCCGCGATGTGCTCCGGCCAGCGTTCCCGCGGGAAGTCCGGGTCGATGTCGTGGATGGTCATGCGCGGAGCTCTCTCGAGGGAGTAGCCCAGGTCTCGACGCGCCGTGCTGGTTCGCGTAGCGCATCTCTCCGTCGGCGGTCATCCAGAAGACGATTCGGCGGCGTGCTCCACGACGAACGTCGTGAAGCGCAGTCCTCCTCGCGCCTCGCGCTGCTCGGTGACATCCCAGGTGACGCCGCTCAGCGCGACGACCGTGCCCTGCTCGTCCCTGCGTACCCTGCCCCGCTCCGCCAGATAGGCCACAGCGCCGTCGCGGACGACACTCGGAACTCGACCTCGTACGGGCTCGTCGCGCTCGATCGCCCGTGTCGGCCGCCGCATCGACGGCGTCCAGGTCGTCCGGATGGATGTAGGCGTCGAACACCGACCAGGGTCCCTCGCCGCCGCCCGGCGGCAGGCCGTAGTGCGCCGCCGTCGTCTCGTCCCAGGCGATGTGGTCCGCGGCGATCTCCCACTCCCAGACGCCCACACCGGCGGCACGCAGCACGAAGTCCAGCCGCTCGCGGCTCTCCTCGAGCGCCAGCCTCCGCCGCGCGCCGCTCACTGATGTCGCGGAAGGAGATGATCGCCCCCGTCACTGCCCCGTCCTCCAGCAGCGGTCGCGCGATGTACTCGACCGGGAAGCAGTGCCGTCCTTCCTCCACAGCACCTCGTCGTCGACGCGACACTCCAGGCCCTCCGTGTAAGCGAGGTGCTGCGGGCACTCCTCGACCGGGTAGGCCGACTGCCGTCCTCGCGTGCGTAGTGGATCGCCTCGTGCATGCTGATGCCGCGCAGCTCCTCCGCCGTCCAGCCGAGCATCTCCTCCGCGGCGGCGTTCATGAACGTCACGTGCCCTCGCGGTCCACGCCGAAGATGCCGTCGCCGACCGCCTCCAGCAGGTGCCGGCTTCGCTTCCTCGGCCTCGGCGAGCTCGCGCTCGGCACGCTTGCGCGCCGTCATGTCCCTCAGCACTCCCTCCACGCCCCGCACGTCGCCGGTGGCATCCCGTAGAAGTTGCCGGTCACTGCTCCCTCGACGATGCTCCCGTTCCGGCGGCGCACCGTGACCTCGAAGTCGGTCACGGAGCCGTCGCGCTCCAGGCGCTCGAGGATCTCCGCGCGCTGCGATGGGTGCTCGTAGAACTCCTGCGCCAGATCCATGCCGATCGCGTCGTCCACCGAGTCTAGCCCGATCACCCTGGCGAACGACGGGCTCGCCATGACCAGCCGTCCCTCATCGTCCGAGCGGTAGAAGACGTCGCCCATGCTCTCCAGCACCGTGCGGTACTCGCGCTCGCTCTCGGCGAGCGTGCAGCGCGTCGATGCGGCGGCGCTCCTGCACCACGTAGAAGCCCATCAGCATCAGCGCGAGCAGGAGCGTGACGAGCAGCGGGAGCAGCCGCTCCTCCGCCGCCGCGGCGCCCACTCCGACGCATCCACGTCCACGCCCAGCACCCCGAGCACGCGCCCGTCGCCGCCGCTCACGGATCGGAGTGAACGCCGAGACGAAGGTGCCGTACTCGTCGGTGTATGGCCCGACGCACGGCTCCGCGGCTTGAGCCTCGAACACGCGGCGCCAGCTCCGGCGGCGGCTCCTCGTACGGCGTCCCCGGATCCGCGTGACCAGGTCGTCCAGCGGGATGCCGTCGGCGCTGAACAGGATCCGCGTCGTCCTTCAGCGCCATCAGGTAGAGCCAGCGGATGTCCTCGATCGGTCGTCCGTCATGAGCGCGAGTTGCTCGCGCAGGCGCTCGTAGTCCTCGGTCCCCATGTCGGCCGGCGTCGTCGGTCTGGCTCGCGACCCTCTCGGGTTGATGCCGCCGGCGGCCAGCATCGCGCGCCCGAGCAGGCTCGCGCGCGCTCTGCTCGGCGTGCCGGTCGGCGACGCCCGCACGTACAGCCCGCCCGCCACCAGCACGCAGGAACACCGCCGCGGTGTCCAGCTCGAGCACCCGACCGCGGCGGTCCTCGAGGCCCGGGTGCTCCTCCGCGCAGCAGTGTGCGGTAGTAGTACCAGAGCGCGGCGATGAACGCACGCGAAGGCCATGGCAATGAGCTGGGCGGGATGCCCACCGCTCCATCCACCACTCCCGGTTCAGCCACTTCGCCGGCGGGAACGACGCCGCGACAGGCACCGCGAACTCCATCACCGTGAAACCCGCCATGCCGACGGCCGCGATCGAGAGTGACCAGAGTCGCCTCTCACCCGCACGCGCGAACCGCCAGACGGCGAGCGCACCCCACAAGCCGCCGGTGAGCCCGAGGCAGTAGCCGGCCGTCGCCTCCAGCCCACTGAGGCCGGGACCGGCTCGCGCATCACCAAAGACCAGACGCCCGCAATCCCCATCACGCCGGAGGAGATCGCGGCGGACGGCATCGCCGCGTGGCGGGCGGGGGCGGCGGTCGTCCACATCCACGTGCGCGACCCCGAGACCGGTCAGGGCGCCCAGGACATGGACGCGTTCCGGCACGTGGTGGAGGCGCTCCGCGCGGAGACGGACGTCATCCTCTGCCTCACCACCAGCGGGATCCCCGGCCGCAACCTGCCGACCGCCGAGCGCATCGCGCCGCTGGCGCTGCAGCCCGAGATGGCCAGTTTCGACGCCGGCACCATCCAGATGGACGCCGGGCTGTTCGTCAACGAGCCCGAGTTCCTCGACGCGCTCGCCGCCGAGGCGCGGGCGCGCGGCGTCAAGCTGGAGCTCGAGTGCTTCACCCCCGAGATGATCGGCACGGCCCTGCGCTACCACGCCGAGGGCAAGATCGCCGCGCCGCTGCACTTCCAGTTCGTCACCGGCACACGGCACGGCATGCCGGCGACGGCGCCGGCGCTGGTGGAGGCGGTCGGCCTGCTGCCGGCGGACGCTACCTGGTCGGTGATCGGCGTGGGCCGCACGCAGACGCCCATGGCGATGCTTGCGCTGGCCATGGGCGGGCACGTGCGCGTGGGGCTCGAGGACGCCATCTTCTACCGCCGCGGGGAGCTCGCCAGCGGTAACGCCCAGCTCGTGGAGCGCGCCGTGCGCCTGGCCGGAGAGCTGGGGCGGCCGGTCGCGACGCCGGACGAGGCGCGACGACTCCTCGGGCTCGCCTGAGCCCGGCTCAGGCCCGGCGGCTCAGACCTGCGCGAGCTCGTCCGCGACCGCGAGCACCTCGTCGAGCAAGCCGAGCCCCGTCGCGACTTCCTCGCGCCCGACGATCAGCGGCGGCGCGACGAGCAGCAGGCTGCCGTGCGGGTACAGGTGCAGGCCGCGGTCGAGGGCGGCGCGCCGGAGCGCCGCCACGGGCGCCGCGGCCTCGCCCCTCGCCGCGTAGGGGACGAAGGGCTCGCGGGTCTCTCGGTCGCGCACCAGTTCGAGCCCCCACAGCAGGCCGAGGCCGCGGACCTCGCCGACCGACGGGTGGTCGTCGGCGAGCTCCCGCAGCCCCGCGCCCAGGAGCTCACCCAAGGCGGCGGCGTTCTCCACCAGGCGCTCGTCGCGCATGGTCTCGATGGTGGCCACTCCGGCCGCGCAGGCGAGCGGGTGGCCGCAGGCCGTGAGCCCACTCGCGAACTCGTGCTCGTCCAGCCACGGGCGGAGCTTCTCGCTCACCACCACGGCGCCGAGCGGCACCGCACCGCCGCTGATCCCCTTGGCCAGCGTCATGACGTCGGGCACCACGTCCCAGTGCTCGCAGCCGAACCACCGCCCGGTACGCCCGAACCCCGTCATCACCTCGTCGAGGATGAGCAGGATGCCGTGCCGGTCGCAGACCTCACGGATCGAGGCGAGGTAGCCCGGCGGCGGGACGAGCACGCCGTTGGCGCCGGTGACGGTCTCCAGGAGCACCGCGGCGACGGACTCAGGCCCCTCGTACTGCAGGATCTCCTCGAGGTGCGGGCCGCCGGCGGCGATGCCGCAGGAGTCGGCGTGGCCGGCGCTGGGGTCGAGCGGGTGCGCTCCATGCCTGTCGTAGAGATGACCCGCGGAGCAGCGGTACGGATACGGGTCGAACATGCGCACGACCCCCGGCACGGCGGGCTCCGCCGGCCAGCGCCGCGGGTCGCCGGTGAGCGCCGCGGCGCCCGCCGTCGCCCCGTGGTAGCTGCGGTACCGGGCGACGACCTTCTGGCGCCCGGTCACCCAGCGCGCCAGCTTCACGGCATTCTCGACGGCGTCCGCGCCGCCGGTCGTGAACAGCGTCAGGGAGAGGTCACCCGGCGTCACCTCGGCGAGCAGCCGAGCGAGCTCGGAGCGCGGCTCGCTGGCGAACGACGGCGCCAGCCCGCACAGCGTGCCCGCCTGGCGCCGCACCGCCTCCACCAGACGCGGGTGCTGGTGCCCCAGGTTGAGGTTGACGACCTGGGAGGCGAAGTCGAGGTAGCGGCGTCCGCGGTCGTCCCAGAACCAGCACCCCTCGCCGCCGGCGACGCGCAGGGGGTCGAGGCCCTGCTGCGCGCTCCAGGAGTAGATGACGTGCTCGCTGTCCACGCCCGCGACTCTATCCCGTCCACGCGGGGCCTGCACCGCGACCGCGCTTGCTGTGGCTGCCGCCCGGGCACCACAGCGGTAGGACCAAGGAGGTCACCATGGACATCGGCATCATCGGCTCGAGCACGGTCGCCCAGACGCTGGCGACGAAGCTCCTCGAGCTCGGTCACAGCGTGATGATCAGCTCGCGCGACACCTCGGTCGCCAAGGACCGCGGCGACTGGGGCGTGCTCCCCTCGGCCGAGGACTTCGCCGCGGCGCAGCGCGAGCTCGGGCGCCAGGCGACGGCGGGCAGCTTCGCAGACGCCGCCGCCCACGGCGAAGTCGTCGTCAACGCCACCGCCGGCGGCCACTCGCTCGAGGCGCTCGAGGCCGCCGGCGCGGAGAACCTCGCCGGCAAGATCCTGGTGGACGTCGCCAACGCCCTCGACTTCTCGCACGGCATGCCGCCCACGCTCCTCTTCTGCAACACCGACTCGCTCGCCGAGCGCATCCAGGCGGCGTTCCCGGATGCGCGCGTGGTCAAGACCCTCAACACGACCAACGCGCAGGTGATGGTCGACCCGGCGCAGCTCGGTGAGGCCACGACGATGTTCGTCGCCGGCGACGACCAGGCCGCCAGGGACTGGGTGCGTACCGAGCTGCTCGAGCGCTGGTTCGGCTGGCGGCAGGTGATCGACCTCGGCGAGCTCACCGCGGCTCGCGGCCTCGAGATGTGGCTGCCGCTGTGGCTCCGGCTCATGGGAGCGACCGGCACACCCGCCTTCAATCTGCGTATCGTCACGGCGGGCTGACCGCAGGACGACCACGCCCGGCGACGAACGGAGCACCCGCCGGTGCCGGTTCGCCGCCCGGCGGGTACAAGCCCGTCAATCGACGCGCCGAGAGGAGACAGCGTGACCAAGGTGACCGACGCCCGCACCGGCCCGGGTGATGCCGCGCTCGTGGAGTTCATCCGCGGCCTGCCCAAGGCCGAGCTGCACCTGCACATCGAGGGGACGCTCGAGCCCGAGATGCTCCTCGCGCTGGGCCGGCGCAACGGCATCGAGCTGCCGTGCTCCACGGCGGAGGAGTGCCGCGCCCAGTACCGCTTCAGCGACCTGCAGCACTTCCTCGACATCTACTACGAGGGCGTCGCGGTGCTCGTCACCGAGCAGGACTTCTTCGACCTGACCACCGCCTACGTGCGGCGCGTGGCGGCGGACGGCGCGCGCCACGTGGAGGTGTTCTTCGACCCCCAGACGCACGTCTCGCGCGGCGTGGCGTTCGCCACGGTGGTCGGCGGCATCACCCGCGCCCTGCGCGAGGGCGAGGCGGAGTACGGCGTCAGTTGGCGCCTCCTCATGTGCTTTCTGCGCGACAAGCCGGCCGCCGAGGCCCTGGAGATGCTCGAGCTGGCGCTGCCGCACCGCGACGTGATCGCCGGCATCGGCCTGGACTCGGCCGAGGTGGGCCACCCGCCGGCGCAGTTCGCGGAGGTGTACGAGAAGGCCCGGGAGGCGGGCTTCGTCGCCGTCGCGCACGCCGGCGAGGAGGGCCCGCCCGAGTACATCACCGACGCGCTCGACATCCTCGGCGTGAGCCGTATCGACCACGGCGTGGCCGCGATCCAGGACGAGCGGCTCCAGCGCCGGCTGGCCGCCGAAGGGGTCCCGCTCACGATGTGCCCGCTCAGCAACCTCGAGCTGCAGGTGACGCCGGACCTCTCACGGCACCCGCTCAAGCAGCTGCTCGACGCCGGCCTGGTCGTCACCGTCAACTCGGACGACCCCGCCTACTTCGACGGCTACCTGCTTGCCAACTACCTCGCCGTGGAGCGGGCGCTGGGCCTGAGCCGCGACGACCTGGCGCAGCTCGCGCGCAACTCCATCACCGCCTCGCTGCTGCCGGACGCGCGCAAGGCCGAGCTGATCGCGGAGATCGACGAGGCCGCGCGCGCCTGACCGGCGGCCGGCGCGCGGCCCAGCAGCGGCCGGCGCGCGCGCAGCCGGGACCGCTCAGGCGGTCACGCCGCCGTCCACCACGACGGTGCGCCCCGTGACGAAACTCGCCTCGTCGCTGGCGAGGAACGCCACGGTGGCCGCCAGCTCCTCCGGCCGCCCGATGCGACCGAGCGGGTAGCCCTCGTCCTGGACCTCCGCGTACCCCCCGGATCGGGCGCGTCGGCGATCGCCTTCGCCAGCATCGGAGTATCGAAGATCGCCGGGCTGACGCTCACGACGCGCACACCGTCCGGCCCGTGGTCGACCGCCATGGCGCGGGTCATCATCACCACACCGGCCTTGGCCGCCGAGTAGGCGGCGGCGTTGGGCTCGCCGTGGATGCCCGAGTCGCTGGCGATGTTGACGATCACGCCCGTCTTGCGTGCGGTCATGTGGCGCAGGGCCGCGCGACACATGAAGTACGGCGCCTTTGAGGTTGATGCCCATCAGGCGGTCGTACTCCTCCTCGCTCATCTCCGTGGTCGGCTTCTCGATCCAGATGCCGGCCGAGTTGACGAGGATGTCGAGGCGGCCGAACCGCTCGACGGTCTCGGCGACCAGGCGGTCGCACTCGGCGACGGCGGAGACGTCGCCGAGCAGGACCGCGTACTCGCTCCCATGGCCGTGCTCGCGCGCCAGCGCGGCCGCCTGCGCGGCCACGGCGCGCGCCTTGTCTGCGTCGCGGCCGCCGACGGCCACGCTCACGCCCTCCTCAGCGAAACGGTGCACGATCGCCTCGCCCAGGCCCGAGGATCCGCCGGTGACGAGGGCCACCTTGCCGTTCAGTCCGCGCATGGGTCTCTCCTTCACACCGCGCTGTAGCCGCCGTCCACCGGCAGGAGCACACCGGTGAGGAAACTCGCGTCGTCGCTGGCCAGGTACGCGACCGCCGCGGCCGCCTCGGAGGGCAGACCGATGCGGCCGATGGGGTGCGCCTCGTTCAGGATCTCGCGGTACGAGTCCGGCGTCATGCCGATCTGGTACGACTCCTTGACGAAGAGCGGCGTGTCGATCTCGCCGCAGCAGATGGCGTTCACACGGATGCCGCGCTGCGCGTAGTCGAGCGCCATCGCCCTGGTGAGCATGCCGACACCACCCTTGCTCGCGCAGTAGGCGGCGCTCTTGAGGTCGCCGACGAGCGCGGCGACGGAGGCGTTGTTGACGATCGCGCCGCCGCCCTGCTCGAGCATCACCGGCACCACGTGGTGCGAGACGAGGTAGACCGACTTGAGGTTGACGCCGATCTGCCGGTCCCAGGCGTCCTCGGCGGTCTCGTGGACCTCGCCGGGCTCGTAGATGCCGGCGTTGTTGAAGAGCACGTCCAGGCGCTCGTGCTCGTCCCGGACCCGGGCGACGAGCGCCTCGACCTCGGCGCCCTGCGTCACGTCGCAGCGCAGGGCGCTCACGAGCTCGAGGCCGCGGCCGCGCAGCGCGGCCGCCGCGGCCTCGGCGGCTTCGCCGTCCAGATCGGCGATCACGACGGCGGCTCCCTCTTCGAGCAGCCGCCCCGCCGTCGCCAGCCCGATGCCGGAGGCGCCGCCGGTGACCAGGGCCACCCTGCCCTCGAACCGGCGGCAGGCGGCGCCCACCGGCCCACCCACGCTGCTCGCGCCTCCGCGCCCGCCCGCTCCGCCGTCACCGCGGTCTGTCATCGCTCCCCCGCTCCCCGTGTCTGCTCGGCCCCTCGACCGGGGCGCGTGGCACCACCCTACGTGGCGGGCGGCTCGCGTCAACGAGCGATTCTTGGGCAAAGTGAGCGCCGGCCTGGCCTGGGCGGCGCGGCGGGGCGGTCAGCCGCCGAAGCGCGCGCGGAAGCGTTCGCTCGCGCGCGGGCGAAGCGGGCGGCCGTGCGCAAAGAGCGCGGTCTCGAACTCGAGCCCCGAGAGACGGCGCAGGCTGCGCAGTCCCCCGGCCACATCCTCGTAGATGGGGCCCGCCCCGAGACGCAGGAGGTTCGTGGCGGCGTCGCCGGCGAACAGCACGCCGCCGTCCCGCGGGAACAGCAGAGCCAGGTGACCGGCGGTGTGGCCGGGCGTGTGCACCGCGGTGGCGCCGAGCGGCAGGAAGTCGCCGTCCCCGACGTCGTGCTCGACGGCGACCGGGTCGTGCTCGCGCAGCGTGCGGTCGCCCATGGCATGCACGATGAGCGTGCGCGTGAGGCCGGGCCCCGGTTCCAGCGCCCGGCCCCGCCTCCCAACACGTACGAGCGCGGCATCCGCCGCGCCCATCCAGACCTCCGCGCCCGTGTGCCGCTTGACGGCCGCGAGACCGCCCACGTGGTCCGGGTGCAGGTGCGTGACCACCACGCCGCGGAGCTCCTGCGGCGCGCGGCCCAGCGCCCTGATGGCGGCGCCGATGCGCTCGGCTCCCGGCTCCACGCCGGCGTCGACGAGCCAGAGCCCGCCCTCGTCGTCCTCCACGAACAGGACGTTCACCGCGCCGAGGCCCAGCTGGTAGACCCCGCTCGCCACCTCTGTCGGCATCGATCTGCTCACGGTGTCCAGTATGCACCCGGGAGGGGCGAACCTCGTAGGAGGTACAGATTCGTGGAGCCGGAGCCGATAGAGCCGGCAGGCAGGAGGCGCGCACGAGGCGCGGAACTCCGGGGAAGCGCCTCATCGAAGGCGACGGGGACGCGAGGAGGAGAAGACCATGTCTGTCGGTGAAGTCTTTTCGAAGGCTTACGAACTGTGGAAGAAGGACGTGCTCTGGCTGATCCTGGCCGCGCTCGTCGTCGGGGTCATCATCGCCGTCATCGCGGGGATCATGTTCGCCATCGTGTTCGGCATCGCGCTCGGCGGCGTCGGCATCGGCCTCAGCGCGAGCGGTGACTCCATCAGCGGGGTCGGCGCAGGGATGATCTTCCTCGCCATCATCGGCTACATCATCGGCATCTTCGTCATCATGGTCGTGGCGATGACCTTCTACGGAGGCATCTTCGAGATGGTCATCGGCGCGGCCAGGGAGCGCCGGCCGGTGCGGTTCGGTGACCTGTTCAGCGGCTTCAGGAAGTTCGGGGCCTACGCCCTGTTCGCCGCGATCATGGCCGGCATCGTCATCGTGCTCAGCCTGCTCAACATCATCCCGATCCTCGGCACCATCGTGATGATCGCGGCGCTGGTGTGGATCGAGGTGCTGTGGTTGTACGTACTGCCGCTCATCGCCGACCGTGGCATGTCCTTCGGCGAGGCCCAGCTGCGCAGCCGCGAGATGGTCAAGAGCGTGGGCTGGTGGAAGACCTTCGGTACGCTCATTTTGCTCCTGGTCGCCATCTGGGTGGTCGGACTGATCATCGCCCTCATCTCGGCCGGCCTCAGCCAGGCCTCGGAGAGCGCCGGCTCCATCATCGGCGGCCTCCTCTTCATCGTGTTCGAGGTCGTCGTCGGCCCGTACGCCATCTGCTACATCGCGACGATGTACATGGAGTCCGAGGGCACGCAGCCGGCCATGGCCGGCGCCGGCGCCGTCCCTCCGCCGCCGCCCGCCGCCGGCACGTTCGCGGCCCCGCCGGCCCCTCCGGCTCCGCCGGCCGCGCCGGCCGCTCCCGTGACACAGGCGACGACTCCCGCCGCGCCGGTGACGCCTACCCAAGCCACCACGCCGAGCGCGCCGGTGACGCCGCCGGTCACGCCGGCGGAGACCGCGGTGACACAGGCGGCGCCTGCCGAGACCGCGCCTGCCGAGACGGCCGTCACGGAGGCCGCCGACGCGGCCGCGGCGCCCGAGGCCCCTGAGGCGCCCAGCTCGCCGCCGCCTCCGCCGCCGCTCGCCTGAGGCGAGGCGGCACCGCCATCACGGCCAGGGGCCGGGGCCGCACAGCTGCCCCGGCCCTTCGTCGCGCCGGTCCCGGCGGAGGCGTCCGGCGCCGGGAGTGAAGCCCGGCCGCCGGCGAGCCGATACCTGAGGTCAGGCAGGAGCTCGCTCCTGCACGGGGAACACGCAGCGGGGGGCCTGAGGAGCCTCGCACTGAATCCGAGGAGGAGGTCCATGGACTACAACTACACCTATGAGACGGACGGCGGGGGTATCTTCGCGGGGATCATGCTCGCCGTGTGGATCGTCTTCATCCTCGCGGTCTACGTCGTCACCGTCATCGGCCTGTGGAAGATGTACGTCAAGGCCGGCAAGCCGGGCTGGGCCGCCATCATCCCCATCTACAACTGGTGGGTCTGGGTGGAGATCATCGGGCGCCCGCGCTGGTGGTTCTGGGTGTACCTCGCGGCCGTCCTGCTGGCGTGGATCCCGCTCGTGGGCTTCATCCTCGCCATCGTCATCTTCGTGATCTACCTCATGGGCTGCCTCGACATGGCCAAGTGCTTCGGCCGGGGCACCGGCACCGGGATCGGGCTGTGGCTCGTGCCGTTCGTCTTCGCGCCGATCCTCGGCTTCGGGGACGCGCAGTACGTCGGCCCGGCGGCCGCAACGGCCGGCGGGTACGGAGGCGCTACTCCGCCACCGCCCCCGGCCGGCACCTACGCGGCACCGCCGGCCCCTCCGGCTCCGCCGGCCGCGCCGGTCACGCCGGCTGCTCCCGTGACGCAGGCGACGACTCCGGCCGCCCCGGTGACGCCGACCCAGGCCGCCACACCGAGCGCGCCGGTCACGCCCCCCGTCACGCCTGCGGAGAGCGCGCCGGCCGAGACGGCCGTGGCAGACGCCGCCGATGCGGCGCCTGAGTCGCCGGCCGCACCGGAGACCCCGCCGGCGCCGCCGGCGAGCTCGCCGCCTCCGCCGCCGCCGCTCGCCTGAGTCGCGGCGCCACAGAACGACCAGCCGGAAGGGCCGGGGCTGCAGCGCAGCCCCGGCCCTTCGACTTGGTACGTGCACCGGTTGCCGCTCCATCAAGACCGACGGCCCGTTGCGACATCGGTACGGCGTGGGTAGGAACACCTCGACCGCCGATCGGCGGGGCGCCGACAGGAGGAGGGGCACATGCACTTCATCGTTGCCGAGAGCTGGTCGGAACAGCTCTTCGGGGGCTTCAACGGGATCATCGGCCTGATCTGGTGGATCCTCGTGATCATCGGCGGCTGGAAGATGTACGTCAAAGCCGGCAAGCCGGGCTGGGGCGTCATCATCCCGTTCTACAACACCTACCTGCTCTGCAAGATCGCCGGCCGCCCGGGGTGGTGGCTGATCCTCTTCTTCATCCCCATCGTCAATATCATCATCTACTTCATCGTGTGCCTGGGCATCGCCGAGAACTTCGGCCACGGAGCCGGCTACGCGATCCTGCTGTTCTTCTTCGCGCCGATCATGTTCCTCGTGCTCGGGTTCGGCGGCGACACGTACAGGAACATCAGGGCCTGAGACCCCGGCGCCGGCCGGTGCCGGCGGCGGACGGGCCGGCGAGGGCGCAGCGCCTTCGCCGGCCCGTCTCGCGTACGGCCTCCCGCGTGCGGCCCGTCGACGCGGAGGCGTTTCCCGCCGGGCGCTCGAGGGCAGGCAGTCCCTAACCAGACTGAATCACTCCGGTTTTCGCCGCCGGCGGAGCCGTGCAAGAAAGGGACACCATGCGACTCTCGACCACCACGCTCGCGCGCGGATCGGCGAGGCGGCCGTGGCTGACGCTGGGACTCTGGGGCGCCGCCCTCGTGGCCGCCGGCGCCATCATCGCGCTCGTGCTGCCGGGGACCCTGACGGCACAGTACAGCTTCCTCGGCGACCCTGACTCCCAGGTCGGCCGCGACCTGCTCCAGGAGCGCCTCGGCACGCCACAGAAGGCCAACGAGGTGGTCATCGTGCGCTCCCCGGAGAAGACCGCGACGGACCCGGCGTTCCGGTCCGCCGTGCTCGCGATCCAGAGCGACATCAACGCGCTCGGGCCGGAAGTCGTCGACGGCGCCGTGAGCGCCTTCCGCGGCGGCGACGAGACCCTCATCTCCGCCGACGGCCGCACGGCGATCATCCCCGTGGTCATGGCCGGAGGCCTCACCGAGGCGGAGAAGAACATCGACAAGGTCCACGACGTCGTGCACGCCGCGGACGGCCGCGGCGGCTTCGCCACGCTGGTCACCGGCACGGCCAGCATCAACAGCGATTTCAGCCACACCGCCGAGTCCGACCTGCGCAAGGGCGAGGGCATCGGCGTGCCCATCGCCCTGGTGATCCTGCTCATCGTGTTCGGCGCCGTGGTCGCCGCCGGGCTGCCGATCCTGCTCAGCCTGTTCGCCATCACCCTGGCGGTCGCCCTGACGGCGCTGGTCGGCCAGACCTTCGACGTCTCCGTGTTCGCCATCAACATGGTCAGCATGATGGGCCTGGCCACGGGCATCGACTACTCGCTGTTCATCATCTCGCGGTTCCGCGAGGAGCGGGCACGCGGTCGCGACAAGCTCGACGCCATCGCCGTCACGGGCGGTACCGCCAGCCGCGCCGTGCTGTTCAGCGGCCTCACCGTGGTGCTGGCCCTCCTCGGCCTGTTGATCGTGCCGACCAACATCTTCGCCAGCCTGGCGATCGGCGCCATCCTCGTGGTGAGCATGTCGGTCGCCGCCGCGCTGACGCTGCTGCCCGCGGTGCTGAGCCTGCTCGGCGACCGCGTCAACAGCCTCAAGGTGCCGTACCTCGGGCGGCGGATCCTCGACGCCCGCAGCGCCGGGCGCACCTCCTGGATCGCCCGCGCGGCGTACCGGGCGATGCGACGTCCCGCGGTCGCCCTCGTCGTCGGGGTCGGCATCCTGCTGCTGCTGGCCTACCCCGCCCTCGACATGAAGACCGGGGTCTCGGGCGTCAACAGCTTCCCCAATGACTTCGAGAGCAAGCAGGGTTTCGCGGTGCTGGAGCAGCAGTTCTCGGCCGGGGGCGTCAACCCGGTCGAGGTCGTCGTGGACGGCGACGCCGCCTCACCGGCCGTCCAGACGGCGCTCAAGCGGCTCACGCAGGACCTGGCCGGCGACCCCGCGTTCGGCCCGGTCCAGACGCAGACCTCGGCGTCCGGCGACCTCGCACTGCTCACGGTGCCGGTCAACGGCGACGCCGTCGGGACCCTCGCCCTGGACAAGGTGGGCGAGCTGCGCGGCAGCCTCATCCCCCGGGCGTTCGCCGGCAGCGGAGCGTCCGTCTATGTGACCGGCCAGACCGCCGGCAACCTCGACTACATCGACATCGTCAACCGCTACTTCCCGTGGGTGGTGGCGCTCGTCCTCAGCCTGAGCTTCCTGCTGCTCCTGGTGGCGTTCCGGTCGATCGTCATCCCCATCAAGGCGATCCTGATGAACCTGCTCAGCGTGGGCGCCGCCTACGGCCTCGTCACGCTCGTCTCGCTCAAGGGCTGGGGCGCGGACCTGCTGGGCTTCCAGCAGGTGCCGGTGGTGGAGCAGTGGGTGCCGCTGCTGCTGTTCGCGGTGCTGTTCGGGCTCTCCATGGACTACCAGGTCTTCCTGCTGAGCCGCATCAAGGAGGCCTGGGACAGGACCGGCGACAACACGGCGGCGGTCACCGAGGGCGTCGGCGCCACCGCCGGCATCATCACCGGGGCGGCGCTGATCATGGTCGCCGTGTTCGCGGGCTTCGCCGCCGGCGACCTCGTGATGTTCCAGCAGATGGGCTTCGGCCTCGCCGTGGCCGTGCTGCTGGACGCGACGCTCATCCGCATCGTCCTGGTGCCGGCGGCGATGAAGCTGCTCGGCCGCTGGAACTGGTACCTGCCGAGCTGGCTGGAGTGGCTGCCGCACCTGAGCATCGAGGGCGCGCCCGCGGCGCCGGCCGCGGAGCCTCCGGCTCCGGCCCCCGGCGGTCCGGCCCTCACGCCCGCACCGGCCGACGAGCGCGCGGCCTGAGCACAGGTGCTGGGCGTCCCCGACGAGGGCCCGCCGCAGGCCGCTGCGCCTGCGGCAGGCCCTCGCCCTGCCGGGCAGGAGACATGTCATCCAGACCCCGGTGCCTTCGTTGGCGCCTTTGACGGTGCCATCCGAGGTCCCATCCGAGGGGCCATCCGAGGCGCCATCCGAGGTCGCCATCCGAGGTCCCATCCGAGGCGCCATCCGAGGCGCCGTCGAAGGCTCCGACCCCCGGACGACATACCCCCCGTCCTCCGGACCGGCGGGCGCCGTGTGTTCGCCATGGTTGACCGATCCCGGCCGGCGCCGGTCGCGCGCGTCGGTAGGTCAGTGCGCCGGCGCGCCCGGCGGCGGCTCGTGCTGGCCGCGCGTGAGCGAGACGGCGGCCGCCGCGGCCGCGAGCACGGCGCCGGCGAGCATGGCGTACGCGTAGCCCTGCGCGTAGGCGTCCACGGCGCGCGCCGCCACAGCGCCGCCGCCGTGCCCGTGAGAGAGCAGGAGTCTCCCTCCCGCGGCGCCCAGCTGGCTCGCCGCGATGCCGCCGAGCAGCGCCACGCTCAGCGCCTGCCCGGCGGTCCGCATGGTGCCGAGGAACGCGCCGGCCTGGCTCAGCTGGTCGCGGCGCACGCTCCCCATCACCGCCGAGGTGTTGGGTGCGCTGAACGCCGCCATGCCGGCGCCGACGACGGCGAAGCTCAGGGCCACGTACCACACCGGCGTGGCGCGAGACAGGAACGCGAGCAGCACCATGCCGGCGGCGATCGCCACCATGCCGGCGGTCGCCGGCGCGCGCGAGCCGATGCGGTCGCTCAGCCGGCCGCTGACCGGGCTGAGCACGGCCATCAGCAGCGGCATGCTCAGCAGCAGGAACCCGGTCACCGACGCCGACCGCTCCTGGACCAGCTCCAGGAAGATCGCGGTCAGCAGGCTGACGCCGTAGAGCGCCATGTAGTTGAGCAGGGCGGCCGTGTTGGCGGCGGCGAACAGGCGGTTCTTGAGCACGAGGTCGAGGTCGAGGATCGGCGACTCGACGCGACGCTCCAACCACACGAAGGCGAGGAGGCACACCGCGGAGACGGCCAGCAGCCCCAGCGTGAGCGGCGAGGCCCAGCCCCACTCCACCGAGAAGGTCAGCGGCACCAGCAGGCGTGATGAGGAACCCTCCCAGAAGCACCGAGCCGGGCACATCCAGCCGAGGTCCCGGCACGCGCTCGCTGCGCGGCAGCAGGAACCAGCCCCAGAGCAGCACGAAGATGCCGATCGGCAGGTTGATGAGGAAGATCCAGCGCCAGCCCACGGTGTCGGCGAGGAACCCCCCGAGAGGCGGCCCGACGGTGAGTCCGATGTACACGGCCATCACGTTGATGCCGAGGGCCCGGCCGCGCTCGCTGGGCGGGAAGACCGCGGTGACGATCGCGGCGGACGTCGCCCCGACGAGAGCGGCGCCGGCGCCCTGCACGATCCTGGAGGCGATGAGCCAGGCGCCGTCCATGCTCACCGCGCACAGCAGCGAGGCCACTGTGAACACCGCGATGCCGAGCAGGTAGTAGCGCACGCGGCCGTGCTGGTCGGCCAGGCGCCCGGCCGGGATGAGCAGGACGGCGGTCGTGAGCAGGAACGCCGCAGAGACCCACACCGCGGCGGTGAAGCTCAGGCCGAGGTCCTGCCCCATCACCGGCATGGCGACGCTGACGATGGACCCGTCCAGCGGCCACATGAAGGCGCCGACCGAGGTCAGCGCGAGCAGCTGCCAGCGACGCCGGTGGGCGTCCTCCGGGGTGATCCGCCTGATCAGAGCCACGGGCTCAGGCCCCTCCCCGCCTCAGGAGACCCAGGTGAAGATCTCGTCCAGCGGCGCCCGCGAACGCGCGAAGGAGTTGGCCGGGGCATCGAGCGTCCGGCCGGCCGAGCGTGACGGCGACCACCATGCGCTGCTCCGCGGAGCCGGGCAGCACCTCGCGCAGCAGGCCGGGATAACGGACCAGCGTCGTGGACTGGCAGGTGCCGAGCCCCTTGTCGTGGGCGGCGAGGCAGACGTTCTGTACGAGCGACGCCGTGTCGTAGGTGGCGTAGGCCGGCGCCAGGCAGGCCTCGAACCCGAAGACGAGGAGCACGGGCGCGCCGAAGCAGTCCGCCATGCGCGCCAGCGAGGCGGCCGGGCCGGAGGCCTCGCCGGCCGCCTCGAGCGTCGCGGCGCGCGTCCTCATGAGATCGACAGCGCGCGCCGAGCAGGCCTGGGGCCACTCCTCGGTCGCCGTGCCCGGCAGGTCGGAGGCGTCGTCCTCCTCGCGCGCCAGCGCCGCCTTGAACGCCGCCTTGAAGCGCTCGAGGGCGTCCCCCGTGAGCGCCCAGACGCTCCACGCCTGGGTGTTGCGCGACGACGGCGCCCAGCGCGCCTCGTCGAGGATCTCGCGCACGAGCTCCTGGGGGACCGGCTCGGTGGTGTACGCGCGGATGCTGCGGCGTCCGCGGATGACTTCCTGGAACTCCATGCTGTCCTTCTCCTTCTTCTCGGGGGGCCATCTCAGCCTACATCGCCGGCCCGCGCCCACGCACCGCGACCTTGACACGAGACGTGCTCCATCCTAGTCTTTCACATAATGTCTAGATAAATGATGACCACGGCTACAGCATCTCCCCCAAGGAGCCACCCTGCCCCCCACGACGTGCGCCTCGCCCCCGAAGCCTCCGGCACACGGAAGCAGGCACGGCTCCTCATGCGTGAAGGGCGCGAGCGGCGCCCCCTTCGTCATCGCCGCTCGCGCTCTCACCATCGCCCTCACCCGTCGCGCCCGCTGACCGCGGCGCGGTCCTCATCGCAAGGAGGAGCCCCTTGACCGAGACCCTGACCGCCGCACTCGTGGAGATGCGCGAGGACGATGTCCTCGCCGCCGTCCGCGCGGCCAACGAAGCCGGCATCGCCCCCGCCGACGTCATCGCCGCCCTGCAGGCGGGGATGAAGATCGATCGGCGACAAGTACGAGGCCGGCGAGTACTTCCTCAGCGAGCTCATCATGTCGGCCGAGATCTTCAAGCGCGCGCTCGAGGAGCTCGGCCTCGAGAGGTCGGCCGCCGACACCGGCACGCGCGGCACCGTCGTCCTCGGCACGGTGCACACCGACATCCACGACATCGGCAAGAACATCGTCGTCAGCGTGCTCTCCGCCAACGGCTTCAAGGTCGTGGACCTCGGTGTCGACGTGCCCGCGCAGAAGTTCGTCGACGCGGTCCGCGAGAGCGGAGCCGCGGTCGTCGGCCTCTCGTGCCTGCTCACGACCGCCTTCCCCGCCATGCGGGAGACGATCGCGGCCTTGGCCGCGGCCGGCCTGCGCGATACGGTGACCGTCATGATCGGCGGCGGCCCCGTCAGCGCCGACCTCGCGCGGCAACTGGGCGCCGACGGCGCCGGCGATGAGCGCGCAGGAGGCCGTCATCCTGGCCGCCGCGGCCGTAGAAGGAGGTGCCGCATGATCGCCCCGAGCAGTGACCCGCGCTGGGAGCGCCTGCGCAAGGCCGTCGCCCTCGAGCCGGTGGACAAGGTCCCGGTCTGCCTCGAGGGCGTCGCCTGGAGCGCGCGCGTCGCCGGCATGACCCTGGAGGAGTTCCTCAGCGACCCCACCAAGGCGACGCAGGCCGAGATCGACTCGTTCAACCTCGTCGGCAACGCCGACTGCGTCAACAACCCCACGTTCGCCTCGGCCACCCTCAACTTCATGTGGATGACCGGCGTCAAGCGCCCCGGCTTCGAGCTCGGGCCGGACGAGCCCTGGCAGGTCGAGGAGTCCGGCCTCATGACGCCGGAGGACTACGACACGATCCTCGAGGTGGGCTGGCCGGCGTTCCAGGCGCAGTTCCTGGACGAGCGCATCCGCCCCGGCCTGCTCGAGGAGTTCGTCGCCTTCCTCGAGAAGGGCCCCGCGGTGATCGAGCAGGTCACGGTCGCCGACATGCCGTACCTCTGCTTCGCCGTGATCATCCAGCCGTTCGAGTCGCTCTGCGGCGGCCGCACGTTCACGCAGTTCATCCTCGACCTGTACCGCACGCCGGACAAGGTCGAGGCCGTGATGCAGTCCATGTTCCAGGGCATGAACGACGCCGCCATCGCCGGCGCGGCCGCTCTCGGCTCGCCGGGCGTGTGGGTCGGCGGCTGGCGCTCCGCGAGCCGCATGCTGGCGCAGCCGCTCTGGGACCGGTTCGTGTGGCCCTACGTCAGCGAGCTGGTCACGCAGGTCGACGCCGCCGGGCTCATCCCGATCCTGCACTTCGACTCCGACTGGACGCGCGACCTGCCGCGGCTGCTCGAGCTGCCGGCACAGAAGTGCATCCTCTCGCTCGACAGCATGACCGACATCCGCAAGGCCAAGGAGATCCTCGGCGACCACATGTGCATCATGGGCGACGTGCCGCCGGCGCTGCTCAGCAGCGGCACGCCGGAGCAGGTGTACGACCACTGCACGCCAGCTGATCGCCGACATCGGCCCGACCGGCTACATCCTGCAGTCGGGCTGCGACATCCCCGTCGACGCGCCGCTCGAGAACGTCAAGGCCATGGCGGACGCCGCCGAGGACGCGGCCGGCTGAGCCCGGCGCAGAAACAGATCGCACGACGAGGCGACCACGTGACGAGCCACGCGACGAAGCCAGAACCGACCGTCGGGGCCGGGCGCCTCGTCCTCATCGCCTGCCCGGCCGTGACTCGGCGAGCTCGCGGAGGGCGCCGCCGGAGGGCGTCGACTGCCGCGAGCTCGAGGCTCACCTGCACGTCAAGCCCGAGAGTCTCAAGGTGGCGCTGCGCGACGCCGTCGCCGAGGCCGACGAGCCCGGCGTGACCATCGTCCTCGGGCTACGGCCTGTGCTCCAACTCCGTGCTCGGCCTCAAGACCGAGCACGCCACGCTCGTCGTCCCGCGCGTGGACGACTGCATCGCCATGCTCCTGGGCTCCAACGAGGCGTTCTCCCGCGAGGCCGAGAAGGAGCGTGGCAGCTACTACATCGCCAAGGCGTACCTGGACGAGTGCGTCGACCATCGTCAGCGAGCACGACGCGATGGTGGTCAAGTACGGTCAGGAGCGCGCCGAGCGCATGATGCGTCTGGTGCTGAAGCACTACAAGCGCCTGGTGCTCGTCGACACCGGACGCTACGACCTCGAGCCGCTGCGTGAGCGAGTCGGCGCCGTCGCGCGCATCTACGACCTCGCGGTCGAGGAGGTCGAGGGCACCACGCGCATCCTGGACGGGCTCGTGGCGGACGAGTGGGGTGACGACTTCGTCGTCGCCCCGCCGGGCCACGAGCTCACGCTGCGCGACTTCCGCCCCGAGCTCTTCGCCGGCGGGGCCTCCGCCCCACTCCCCGCAGCACCCGGCGGCGACAAGCCGGCGTGAACGTCCTCTGCATCGCGGGCTTCCTCGGATCCGGCAAGACCACCATCCTGCTCGAGGTCGCCCGCGCCCTGGCCGGCGACGGCGCCGGCCTCGCCGTCATCGAGAACGAGATCGGCGAGGTGGGCGTGGACGGCGGTTACGTGCGCGAGCAGGGCCTGCCCGTCCGGGAGCTCTTCGGCGGCTGCATCTGCTGCACGCTGCAGGTCGGTCTGGTCGAGACCCTGGTCGCTGTGCGCGAGACCTACGCCCCCGACTGGGTCATCATCGAGCCCACAGGCCTGGCCGCTCCCGGCGATATCCTCGGGCTCGTGGTGGACCACGTCCCCGACCTCGACGTCGTCCGCGTGCTGACGGTCGTGGACGCCGCGCGGTGGCCGATGCTGCTCGAGGTGGTCGAGCCTCTCGTCACGTCGCAGCTCCAGAGCGCCGACGTCGTGGCCGTGAACAAGGTCGACGAGGTGGACGACGACGCTCTCGCCGCCGTTCTGGAGAGCGTGACCGCGCTGGCCGCCGGCGCAACGATCCTGCCGGTCTCGGCTACCACCGGCGCCGGCATGCGGAGCCTGCTGAGGGCCGTACCGTGACGGGACACGAGCACGGCGGACACGAGCACCTGAGCCACGTGCCCGGCTCCGCGCGGCCGGCGGTCTACGCCGCGCGCGCCACGGTGCTGTTCGAGCCGCCGGTGCACGCAGACGAGCTCGAATCCGTGCTGACGAGGTTCTTCGCGGCGCTCACGAGCGAGCTGGCCGACGCCGGGTGCACGCTCGTCGGCCACATCAAGGGCACGATCGCGGCCGACGGCCGGGGCGACGTCGCGTTCCACGCCACCACGCTCGGCGCACGGCCGACGCTCACCGGCGGCCTCGCCGGCCTCGCCGGCGACGCCGTGCTCACCATCAACGTCATCGTCTTCGGTGTGGACGAGCAGGCGCTGCCCGCCATCGTCCACGACGCCTGGGCCGGCGCCTCCGGCGCAGTCACCACCTGGCGCTGAGCGCCGCCCCGAGAGAGACGACCGGCGGCGGCGGAGGCGCGCCCGCCCCCCGCCGCCGCCCGCACACTCACTTCCCGTACTTGCGACCCGCGTCGATGAAGGCGTGGTACGCGGCCGGGTCGGCCTCGTCCAGCACGATGCCGCTGCTCAGGATGAACCCGCCGTCCTGGGCGGTCTTGCCGAGCAGGTCCTTGACGTAGGCGTCCATCTCCTCGGGCGTGCCCATGGCGAAGAGCGCGGCCGGCACGTTGCCGCCGATGCACTGACGCTTGCCGACGACGGCCTTGGCGCGCTCCATGTCGGTGGCGTCGAACATCCAGATCATGCGGTGCGCCGGGATGTCCTCGTCGGCGATCACCTCGAGGCGCTCGTTGTACGAGCCCTCGACGAACACCCACGGCACCAGCCCCTGCTCGATCAGCCCCAGCAGCACGGCCTTGAACGTCGGCCAGTACAGCTCCTTGAAGTCGGCGTCGCTCATGAACCCGTCGGCGCCCTTGTGGATGGGGATGAAGACCATGGGGTTGCCGGTCATGTTGTTGGAGCGGAGGGCCCAGTCGATCGACTGCGGCACGAGCCGCTCCATCGCCGCCTTGACGTTCTCGGGCTGACGGAACTTGTCGAGCATCAGCCCGCGGGTGCCGCGCATGGTGTCGCCCAGGGTGTCGTACGGCGCCTTGGTGGCGCCGCCGGCCGTCTGCGGAATGCCGAGTTCGGCCATGCAGCGGCCGTCGGCCGCCATGGCCGCCTGCAGCCACTCCATGGCGGCGTCGCCGGCCTCGGCCAGCTTCTTGAGCATCTCCTTGACCGGCGGAGCCGAGAAGCCGGCGAAGAACGGCGCCGTGAAGGGGATCTCCACGAGGTCGGTCCACGGCGGCAGCATGGAGAACGGCTCCATGGCGCCGAACACCCGCGGCAGGTACGTGCGCTGCCAGTAGCTGCCCGGGTCCTGGATGAGGGCGGCGTACTCGTCACCCTTCATCCACTCCTGCTCGCTGTACTGGTAGCAGGTGTCGTCCGGAGTGCCGTGGCCGGGCCAGTCGTAGAGGTGGTAGTCGAGGATGTCGAACAGCTTGCCCGGCACGATGCCGAGGGTCAGGCCCAGCCCGTCGGGCATGGTCTCCTCGTGGAACTTGAACCAGTCGTCCTTGAAGATCTCGTAGTCGTAGTACGCCTGCTTGCCGGTGTGCCCGTAGAAGCGGAACGGCAGGAGGCCGATCCACGGGGCGATCGGTGTGGTCGCCGGCTTCTTGAGGTCGAGCACGTCGCGGTAGAGCTGCACGCGGTCGCGGTAGGCCTGCGCCACCTCGGGCGAGGCGAACTCGACGGGGATGTTCTGCCAGGCGTCCAGCCGCCACTGCAGCCGCTCGTCGGGGGTGAGCTCGTTCCAGTTCTCCGGCAGCGTCATGACGCACCTCCCGCCCACTGCTTGGCGAGCTCCACGGCGGCCACCGCATCCTTGCCCCAGCCGTCGGCGCCGGCGTACTCCACCACCGCGTCGGTGACCGGCGCGCCGCCCAGCATGACCTTGACCTGGCCGTGCAGGCCCGCCTCGTCGATGGCGGCCACCGTGGCCTTCATCGAGTCGAAGGCGACGGTGAGCAGGCCGCTGAGGCCCAGCACCTGCGCCTTGCGCTCGCGGACCGTCTCCACCACCTTCGCGACGGGCACGTCCACGCCCAGGTCGACGACCTCGAACCCGGCGATGTCGAGCATGGTGACGACGATGTCCTTGCCGATGTCGTGGATGTCGCCCTGCACGGTGCACATCACCACGGTGCCGAGCTTCTCGCCGGCGGCGTCGGCCTTGAGGTACGGCTTCAGCTTGGCGGTGATGCCGGTCATGATCTCGCCGGCCATGATGAGCTCGGGGATGAACGCCTGACCGTCGGCGAACCGCCGGCCGATCACGTCCATCGCCTCCCGGCACGCGGTGACGATCTCGAGCGGGTCCGTCCCGCCCTTGAGCTCCTCGTCGGTGATCCGCAGCGCGTCCTGCTCGCGCAGCTCGATCACCGCATCCTTGAGTCCGCCTGACATGGAACCTCCCTGGTCCGTCCTGAGAGCGCCGGCGTCGGCAAGACGCCCCGCTCCCCGTCCCCGTGGCCCGCGTCGTGCGACGCAGTCTCCTGTCACGGCATGGTAGCAGAAAGTACCCTACTGGTCTAGGGAAGTTGCCGACATGATGGTAGTATGCCGTGGAGGACGCCGCCGAGCGGCGGCACCGGGATCGGAGGACGGTGAGGGACAGCGCGCCGATAGACCGAGGGTCGTTCGAGCCCCCCTACGCGCAGCTCGCGCGCACGGTGCGCGAGCGCATAGCCCGCGGCGAGTACCGGCCGGGCGACCGCCTGCCTTCGGAGGCGGAGCTCTGCGCGGCGTTCGCCGTCAGCCCGATGACCGTGCGCCGCGCCATCGCGGCGCTCGTCGCCGAGGACATCGTCTTCACCGAGCACGGCCGCGGCACGTTCGTCAAGCCTCCGCAGCTGGCCGCGGCGTCGTTCGACCTCGACGACCTCATGCGCTACCTCGCGAGTCCCGACATCGAGGCGCGCATCCTCGAGGCGCGCATCGTCACCGCCGGGCCGCGAGTCGTCGACCAAGCTCGGCGTGGAGGAGGACGACCGGGTCATCTCCATCAAGAGACTGCTCCTCCGCGGCGAGGAGGCCGTCTTCTACCACAGCGAGTACCTCGTGTTCGATCCCGCGCGCCCGCTGGTGGAGGCCGAGCTGGCCACGACCGCGCTCCAGGACCTCTTCTCCGGCGCGTCCGGCTCCGACCTCAAGTACGGGCGGCTGACGTTGCACGCCTCCGCCTTCACCGAGCCGGAGGCGGCAACTGCTCGGCGAAGACCCGGGCACGCTCGCCTGGGTCCTGGAGCACCTGTTCTTCGACTTCGACGATCGCCCGGAGAGCTGGGGCCGTTTCGTCGGCCGCGCCGACAGGCTGAGCTTCACCACCACCGTCGGCATCGTCGGGCCGAGGAAGGAGCATGACGCCGTGAACTCCCCCGCCCCGGAGCGCCTCGACGACCTCATCGTGCGCATGGACGAGCGCGGGGCGCTCGCGCAGATCCGCGAGCGCCTGGCGGCGGGCGACGACCCGGCGGCGCTCGTCGAGGAGTGCCGCACGGGCATGGAGCGGGTCGGCCGCCTCTACGAGGAGGGCGCGTACTTCATCTCCGCGCTGATCATGGCCGGCGAGATCATCCGCGAGGCCGCCGAGTTGCTCTTCCCCCGCATCGAGGCCGGGCTGGGCGACCGCGGCGGCGACCGTGGCCAGGACGCCGGACGCGGCGGCCGCGGCCAGGGCGGCAAGATGGTCATCGCCACCGTGCGCGGAGACATCCACGACATCGGCAAGAACATCGTGATCGCGCTGCTCGACGCCGAGGGCTTCACCATGATCGACCTCGGCGTGAACGTGGCGCCCGAGCAGATCGCCGAGGCCGTGGAGCGCGAGCGGCCGGACGTGCTCGGGCTCTCGTGCCTGCTCACGTCCGGCTACGAGGCTCTGCGCGAGACCATCGAGCTCGTGCGCGCACAGTCCTCCACGTGGCACACGCATCTGCCCGTCGTCATCGGCGGCGCCGCGGTCGACGAGATGGTCAACGAGCGGCTCGGCGCCGACGGCTGGTGCGCCGACGCCGCCCGCGGCCTCGGCTTCGTCCGGTCGCTCCTCGCCTAGAGCCGGGCCGCACCGACCGCGCGAGGCCTCGGGCGGGCGCCCCGACGCCGCTCAGCGGGCCGGCGTGCCCCCGAACCGAGCGACGGCGGGAGCCCCTGCGGGCCCCCGCCGTCGTCAGCTCTCCGGGATCCGAGCTCAGCTCAGACCCGCTCCGCGAGCGTCACACCTGCGTGCGCGCCGTCCGGCGCGCCCGCGTCACACCTCCGCGCCGTACTTGAGCCCGGCGGCGATCATCTGCTTGACGCACTCGGGCTTGGCCTCGTCGATGACGATGCCCGAGCCGAGGATGAACCCGCCGTCGCCGGCGACGTCCTCGATCAGCTGGCGCACGTAGTCGTCCATGTCCTGCGCCGTGCCGGTGGTGAGCAGCGCGCCCGGCACGTTGCCGCCGAACGCCTGGAAGCCGCCGAGGTGCCGCTTGACGTCGCTCATGTTGGTGGCGTCGAACATCCAGATCATCTTGCCGGCCGGGATCTCCGGGTCGTGGATCGCCTCGAGGCGGTCGTTGTACGCGCCCTCGGCGAAGCACAGCGGCACGAGGCCCTCGTCGATCAGCCCCAGCAGGACCTTCTTGAGCGTCGGCCAGTAGAACCTGCGGAAGTCTGCGTCGCTGAGGAACCCGTCGGCGCCCTTGTGCAGCGGGATGAAGACGAACGGGTGGCGCGTGGTGTTGTTGGAGCGCACCGCCCAGTCGATGGCGAGCGGCACCAGCCGCTCGCAGGCCTCGAGCACCTTGTCGGGCTGACGGAACACGTCGAGCATCAGCCCGCGCGTGCCGCGCAGCGTGTCGCCGAGGATGTCGTACGGCGCCTTGGTCACGCCGCCGGCGAAGCCCGGGAGGCCGTAGGCGCGCCATCGCCTTCGCGTCCATGGCGGCGAAGTTCTGGATCCACTCCATCGCCGCGTTGCCGGCGTCGATCATCTTCTTGAGCATCTCCTGCACCGGCGGCGTGCCGAAGGGGATGAAGAACGGGCCGACGGTCGGGCCCTCGACGAGATCGGTGAAGGGGTCGAGGCCGGCCCACGGCTCGAACGCGCCGACGACGCGCGGCAGGTAGTACCGCGTCCAGTAGCCGGACGGGTCGTTGATGAGCAGGTCGTACTCGTCGGCCTTCATGTACTCGGCCTCGTTGTACTGATAGCCCGAGTCCTCGCCCACGCCGTGGCCGGGCCAGTCGTAGAGCTTGTAGTCGAGCGCGTCGTAGATGTGCACCGGCACGATGTTGATGGAGAAGGCGAGCACGTCCTGCCTGTACTCGGCGTGGAACTTCATCCACGCGTCGGCCAGCTTGGCGTAGTCGTAGTAGGTCTCTTTGGCGGTGAGGCCCTGGGAGAGACCCGGGAAGAGGCTCATCCACGGCGCGATCGGCACACGCGCCGGCTTCCTCAGCTCCACCACGTCGCGGAGCATCTTGACGCGGTCCTCGTACTCCTGCCTGACCGCGTCCGACTCGAACTCCACGGCCGGGTGCGCCCAGGCGTCCATGCGCGCCTCGTAGCGCTGCTGCGCGTCCAGGTCCTTCCAATCCTCCGTGAAGGCCATCAGTTCCCCCCGATCCACTGCTTGGCGAGCTCGACGGCCTCCACGGCGTCCTTGCCGTAGCCGTCGGCGCCGGTGTAGGCGACGACCTGCTCGGTGATCGGCGCGCCGCCGATCATGAGCTTGCAGCCGTTCAGCTCGACCTCGCGAGCCGCGGCGACGACCTTCTTCATCGAGTCGATGGCGCTCGTGAGCAGGCAGCTCATGGCGATGATCTGCGCGTCCCTCTCCTGCGCGGTCGCGATGAACTTCTCGATCTTGACGTCCACGCCGAGGTCGACCACGTCGAAGCCGGCGATGTCCAGCATCGTCACGACGATGTCCTTGCCGATGTCGTGGATGTCGCCCTGCACGGTGCCGATGACGACCACGCCGAGCTTGTCCTCGGCGCCCGCGTCCGCCGCCAGGTGCGGCTTCAGCCTGGCGGAGACGCCGGTCATGATCTCACCGGCCATGATCAGCTCGGGGATGAAGGCCTCGCCGGCGGCGAACTTCTCGCCGATCACGTCCATGGCCGCTTTGCAGTCGGCCAGGATAGCGACCGGGTCGGTCCCGTCCGCCAGCGCCTGGTCGACCATGGCCAGAGCGTCGCCCTCGCGCAGGTCGACGATGGCCTGGGTCAGCTCCTGTGTCACTGTTCCTCCCTTTGAGTGCCGGCCGGGGTGGGTTCTTCCGCCTGCGCCTCGCCCATGTAGAGCGCCTCGAGGCGAGGGTCTCCGCGCAGTTCGTCCGGAGTGCCACCCAGCGCGATCGTGCCCTTCTCGAGCACGAAGACGCGATCGGCCAGCGAGAGGCCGCGCTCCACGTTCTGCTCGATGAGGATCATCGTGGTGCCCTCGTCGCGGATCTTGACGAGGGTGTCGTAGAGTCGGTCGACCGTCGCCGGCGCGAGGCCGAGCGCGATCTCGTCGAAGATGATGAGGTCCGGGTCGGCCATCAGGGCCCGCCCGATGGCGAGCATCTGCTGCTGCCCTCCGGAGAGCTGCTTGCCGGACTTGTCGCGCCTCTCGGCCAGGACCTCGAACAGCTCGTACACCCGCGCGAGGCGGTCCTGCATGCCTTCCTTCTTGACCGATCCCGCGAGCACGAGGTTCTCGTGCACGGTGAGGTCGGCGAAGATGTGGCGGCCCTCCATGCAGTGCGCCAGACCCAACCTGGCGACGTCGTGCGAGGCGAGCGACGTGATGTCCCTGCCGTTCAGGGTGATGCGCCCGGCAGCGGTCGGGATCATGCCGCTGATGACGCGCGCCGCGGTGGTCTTGCCGGCGCCGTTGGTGCCCAGCAGGGCGACGACCTCTCCTCGATGGACCTCGAAGTCGATGTCCGTGAGCGCCTTGAAGTGGCCGTACCCCGCAGAGACACCCTCGAGCGTGAGGATCGGCTTGGCGTCCTCCGCGACCTCGTGCGGGGCGACGCGCGGCACGAGCTGCTCGCAGCCGGTGCCCAGGTAGCAGGAGACGACCTCAGGCTCCGCCAGCACCTTCTGCACCGGGCCGTCGGCGATGAGCTTGCCGAAGTCGAGCACCGCGACCCTGTCGCTGCACTCGGTGATCACGTCCATGATGTGCTCGATGATCACGATGGCCTCGACGCGGTGGCGCAGCGCCTTGATGACCTCGATGAGCTCGCGCACCTCGGACTCCACGAGGCCGGCGCCGATCTCGTCCATGAGCAGGATCCGGGGCTCGAGCGCCAGCGTGCGCGCCAGCTCGAGCCGCTTGAGCTGCAGCAGCGTCAGGTCCTCGGCCTTGACGTGCGCGACGTCCGAGAGGCCCATCTCCCTGAGGATGGTCTCGCACTCGGCGTGCACGCCGCCGCCGCTCGAGGAGCGGGCGCCGTAGTGCCGCGCCACCATGAGGTTCTCGAGCACGGTCATCTGCCGGAACGGCTTGGGGATCTGGTGCGTGCGGCCGATGCCCATGCGGGCGCGCTTGAACGACGGCATGTGCGAGACGTCCTGGCCGTCGAGCGAGACGGTGCCGGAGGTGGCGTGGGTGGCGCCGCTCAGCATGCCGACGAGCGTGCTCTTGCCGGCGCCGTTCGGGCCGATGACGCCGAGCACCTCGCCCTTGTGCACCTCCAGGGTGATCTCCGAGGCGGCGACGACGTCGCCGTACCGCTTGGTGAGGCCGGCGCAGCTGAGCAGGACCGGGCCCGTGGCCGGCGCCGGCGAGTCGCCCAGGGCGCCGGCGATCTTCGCGGCCGCAGCCGACGAGGCTGCCTTCTGCTCCGACCGTCAGCTCGATCTGCGCCTCCTCACCCACTGCGGTCGGCGCCTTCTGCTTGACGAACTTGCCGGCGATCAGCTTGATCACGCCCCAGATGCCGAACGGCGCGAAGCGGATGATCAGGATGACGATGAGGCCGGTGATGAGCACGTGCAGCTCGGGGTAGTCGGCGAGGCTCTCGGCCAGGTACACGGTGAACACGCCGCCGATGAGGGGGCCGATGATGGTGCCGATGCCGCCCACGATGGTCGTGGTGACGATGTTGATGGTCCACGTGATCGAGAGGGCGCCGTCGGGCGTGACGACGCTGAGGCGCAGGGCCTCGAGCGCCCCGACCATGCCGATCAGGAACGACGAGAGCACCCACACCCAGAGCTTGGTGCGGAAGGTGGACACGCCGATCTCCTGGGCCGTGTCCTCGTCGTCGCGCAGCGCACGCAGGCTCAGGCCGAGGCGCGTGCGCAGCACGACGAAGATCGACGACCGTGGAGATCACCGCCAGCGCGAGGGCGTAGGGATACAGCGTGGTGATCTGCGAGGTGTACTCGGTGAGGAACAGGCCGGTGGTGCCGCCGAGGCCGTTCCAGTTGACCATGAAGACGTACACGGCCTGCGCCAGCACCAGCGTCGCGATGGCGAAGTAGAGGCCGCGGAAGCGGAACATCGGCACGCTGAAGATCACCGCGAACAGGGCGGCGACGAGGCCGCCGGCGAGGATCAGCAGCGGCAGCGGCCAGCCCAGATGACCGCCGATGACGGCGGCCGTGTAGGCGCCGACGCCCACGGAGACGGCCGGCGCCAGCGAGACCAGGCCGCCGTAGCCGGCGAGGATGTTCCACGCCTGCGCCAGGGCGATCAGCACGAGCATCTGGTAGATGACCAGCGAGTAGTAGCGGCCGATGAACGGCGGGAGCAGGGCAAGTACGACGACCGCCACGATGACCGTGGCGAGCGCGATGAGGACCTTGGGCTTGCGGAGGGAGGCGAGGAGGCTCTGCATCAGTTGCCCTCCACCGTGCCGAAGAGGCCTTGCGGGCGGATCGTCAGCACGAGCAGGACCACGACGCAGCCGATGAAGACGCGCCAGCCGTCGCCGACGAACGTGGCGCCGATGCTCTCGATGACTCCGAGCGCCAGGCCGCCGATGAGCGTGCCCTTGATGCTGCCGATGCCGCCGAGCACGACCACGGCGAACCCGGTGATGAGATAGGCCGTGCCGGCCGCCGGCGCGAACGAGAACGCCAGGGCGACGAGGATGCCGGCGATCGCCGCCGAGCCGGCCGCGATGGCGAACGTCCAGGCGTACATGCTCCTGACGTTGACGCCCATCATGCCGGCAGCAGCCGGGTCTTCCGACCCGGCGCGGAGCTGCCGGCCGAACCCCGTGCGGGTGACGACCAGGTGCGTCGCGTACAGCAGCACGATCCCCGCCGCCAGCGTGATGACGTAGATCACGGGGATGGTGACGCTGCCGATGCTGAAGTTCGCCTGCGAGTACGAGGCGCTCAGCGAGCGGACGTCGGGCGTGTAGAGAAGGATGAACAGGTTCTGCAGGACGACGGACACCCCGAAGGTGATGAGCAAGGGCGCCTCGGCGCCCTTGCTCATCACCGGGGTCAGGCCCCAGCGCTGCAGCGGATAGGCCAGCAGGGCGACCACCGGTGCGACGATGAGGATGCTCACGAGCGGGTCGATACCGATCCACTGCGTGAGGCTGAACGAGAGGTACGCGCCCAGGACGATGAGCTCGCCGTGGGCGAGGTTGATGAGCCGCATGACGCCGAACACCAGGGAGAGCCCCAGCGCGGCAACGGCGAAGAGACCGCCGATGCCCAGCCCGCTGAGGATCGCGGTGATCAGTTCGTTGCTGCTGGGCATCGGCGTGTCTCCTCTGGATCTAGATCAAGGCGTCAGGTCGGACTGCCGTCAGGGCATCGGGAAGAGCGCCGGCACGGCACCCTCGCCCTCGGGCCAGATCTGCACCGACGTGGCGTCCTGCCACTGTGCGACGACGAGGTTGAGCGCCGAAGTGTGGTTGGCGTCGAACTTGACGGGCCCGCAGACGAAGGTGTCGTCGGTGGCCGCGAGGGCGTCGACGATCGCCTGCGGCTCGGTGCCGCCGGCCTTGCTGATGGCGTTCATCATGATCTGGGCAGCGGCGTACTCCGGACCGAGGATCTGGCCGGCCTTCTTGCCGGTGTCGGCCTCATAGGCGGCGCCGAGCTCGGCAGCGCCCGGGTACGGCATGGTGGGCAGCCAGTAGGCCTCGAGGGTGACGCCGTTGGCGAGGTCGCCGGCGGCGTCCGCGAACTCCTGCAGCTGGGCGCCACGCTGGAAGTAGAGGATCTTGGGCTCGTAGCCGGCCGCGTCCATCTGCTTGCGCAGAGCGATGAACGTGGGGGTGTCGCCGAGGACGTACACGTAGTCGGCGCCGGACTCCTTCATCTTGGAGATGAGGCTGTTGAACTCGGTCTGCGTGGACGGGTGCGTCTCCATACCGACGACTTCCCAGCCGTTGGCCTCGGCGGCCGCCTTGGCGGCGGGGCCGAACACGGGACCGTCCGGGCTGTTGTCGACGCTGATGAAGGCCTTCATGTTGGTCTTCATGTCGAGGTCGACCGGGAACTTGAACGCGTTCTCGGCGACCGGCGGAGCCAGCACGAAGAAGTTGAACGCGTACTTCCAGCCGCCGGAGTCGGCCTTGACGGCGATGAACGGCTCGATCGGGTTGCCGGTCTCGAGGTACGGGATGCCGTTCTTCTCGGCGGCCAGCGCGGCGGCGTTGCCCACCGTCGGCACGATCGGGCCGAGGATGGCGACGGCGCCTTCCTTGTTGATGAGCGTGTCGACGTTGCTGGAGGCGACGTTGGGGTCGCTCTTGTTGTCGAGGAGGACGGTCTTGACCGTCATCTTCTCGCCGCCGACGTCGAGGCCGCCCGCGGCGTTGACCTCGGCCACGGCCTTCTCGATGGCCCACTTCTCGTAGGCGCCGAAACCGGCGAGCGGGCCGCTCATGGAGGCGTCGATGCCGATGACGATCTCGCCGCCGCCGTCACCGCCGCCGCCGTCGTCGCTACCGCACGCGGCCAGCGAGGCGCCGGCGATCATGATGCTCAGGAGGAGCAGCACCGCGAGCCCCACGCCGAGAGTCTGCCTGTACCGTCTCATACTCTCCCCTTTGGTCCTTTGGCGTCGCGGAGCCCACGTGGCCCCCCGACTCTGGCAAGCAAGACATATATATAGATATTCTGAGAAAGGTCTGTCAACCCGCGACGTACCGCGCTTCACAGGGGAAATAAGCCCCCGCCACGCTCCGCAGCTCCCGGCAGTCGCCCAGACCCCTCGCAGACGACATGGGCGGAGCGCCTCGGCGCTCCGCCCATGTCGAAAGTCAGTGCGCCCGGGAGGCGCGTACCTGTGCGCTCACGGGAGCGGGAAGATCGGCTCTCCGTTGGCGACGTCGGCCGGCCACACGATGACGGACTTCTGGTCCTGCCACTGCGTCCAGATCACCGGGATGGCGGAGACGTGCTTGGCGTCGAACTTGACCGGGCCGCAGACGAAGTCGCCGTCGGTCGCCGCGATCGCGTCGACGACCTTCTGCGGGTCGGTGCTGCCGGCCGCATTCAGCGCATCCATCATGATCTGCGCGGCCGCGTACTCCGGCCCGAGGATCTGACCCATGCTCTGGCCGGTCTCGTCGATGTAGCGCTGGCCCACCTCGGCCGCACCCGGATACGGGAGCTCGGGGAGCCAGTAGCTCTCGATGAACACGCCGTCGGAGAGCGGCCCCAGCGCGTCGGCGAACTGCTGGAGCTGCGCGCCGCGGGCGAAGTCGAGGATCTTGGGCTGGAGGCCGGCGGCGTCCATCTGCTTGCGCAGAGCGACGAGCTGCGGCGTGTCGCCGAGCGCGATCATGTAGTCGGCGCCCGACTCCTTGACCTTCTGGATCAGGCTGTTGAACTCGGTGGCGCTCGCGGGGTACGGCGGCATCTTGACTTCTTCCCAGCCGTACTTCTTCGCGGCCGCGGACCACATGGCGTCGAACACCGGACCGTCCGGGCTGTTGTCCACGCACGTCGCGACGATGCTGTTGGTCTTGTCCTTGAGCCCCAGGTCGGTCATGACCGCGAAGTTGGCGTCGCCGAGCTCCACGCCCGAGACGAAGAAGTTGAACGCGTACTCCCAGTCCTTGACCGCCATGAACGGCTCGAGCGGGTTGCCGGTCATGAGGTACGGGATCCCGGCCTTCTCCGCGGCCAGCGCGGCCGGGTTGCCCACGGCCGGCGTGACGGGGCCGAGGATCGCCACCGCGCCTTCCTTGTTGATGAGCGTGTCGACGTTGGACGCCGCGACCTTGGCGTCGCTCTTGTCGTCGAGCAGGACGACCTTGATCTGGACCTGCTCGCCGTCGATGGTCACGCCGCCCTTGGCGTTCTGGTCGGCGACTGCCGTCTCGATGGCCCACTTCTGGAACGCGCCGAAACCGGCGAGCGGGCCGCTCATGGAGGCGTCGACGCCGATGACGATCTCCTTGCCGCCCCCTTCGCCGCCGTCGCCGGTGGCGCCGTCGTCACTCCCGCAGCCGGCGGCCAGCAGCCCCGACGCGAGCAGCAGCAGCGCCACGGCGAGCAGCATCAACCCCTTGCCGAACGACTTCTCCAACCGGTCCATACGATCCCCCTGCGTAGATGGACGGCGGTGCGAGTCGCCTGACGCGGACCGCCGATATAGGTAGTTATATAGATATATATCGTCCGAGTCAAGCATTTCTGATCGGATGCCCGTGCGAGCCAGACGGGCCAGCTCGCTCGCGCCAGCGCACGTCGGAGGACTCAGAGCTGCCGTACTCCTCCACGGCCTCGGCGAGCGCCTCGACGTTCTCCGGCCTGGCCTGGTCCGGGATGCCGCCCGGGCCGTCGAGGATGAGCCCGGTCTCTCCGAAGAGGTCGATGAGCTCCTTGACGTCGTCCTTGACCTGCTGCGGGGTGCCGGTGACGAGCAGCGAGCTCGGCACGTTGCCCCAGAAGACGAGGACGTCGCCGCAGATCTCCTTGAACTTCTTGCGGTCGATGCGGTCGAAGTGCGCCGCGACCTTGCCGGGCGGGAGCTCCGCCAGGAACTCGAGCCGCGCCGTGTAGTCGCCTTCGAACAGCGGCATCGGCGTGATGCCGGCCGCCACGCACTCCTCGATGAGCGCCTTGAAGGTCGGCCAGTAGAACTTGCCGAACTGCTCGTTGCTCATGAAGCCGCCGGCGCCCTTGTGCATCGGGATGAACTGGCGCGGGATGCCGGTGACGGCGTAGGCCGCGTGGAGCAACCCCAGCGTGGCGTCCTGCATGACCGCGATGGCCTCGAGCAGCGTGTCCGGCTGCCGGAACATGTCGAGCGTGCTGCCGCGCAGGCTGCGGAACGTGTCGGAGACGCACGTCGAACGCCGGCATCAGCGCCGCTCCCCAGGTCGGCGGGTAGCCGAGGTCCTTCATCTCCTGCAGGTACTTGCCGTTGGCGGCGTTGGTCTTCTCCTGCGCCTCCGCCATGTCGAGCATCGCCTGCAGGGCCGCCTTGAGCGGCGGGATGCCGAGCATGTTGCCGAGCACCTGCAGGTAGTAGCTGTTGGAGAACCAGTAGAGCGGCGGCAGCGGGATCTGCCCGAGGCCCTCCAGCTTGGAGCCCATGCGAGGGAGGATCTTGTTGAAGGTGAACCCGTTGGGGTCGGCGACGAACTCGGCCAGCTCGTCGGCCTTGACGTACTCGTCCTCGACCCACTGGAACGGCGCGTCGTCGCCGAGGCCGCCCTCCTCCCCCGCCCACATGATCTGCTTGTTGCCGTAGGCGGCGAAGAAGTCCGAGGCGAGCACGTCGTTGGTGGGCGCGAAGTTCCAGCCGAAGCGGAGCGTGGCCTCCTTGGTGGACTGCCAGCGGGTCTCGTGGTCGTACCCGGCGTCCTTGTTGGAGATCCCCTTGATCAGCGTCGGGAAGTTGTGCACGTAGAGCGGCATGACGGGCACGCGGTCGGGCTTCTTGAGCGCGACCGCGTCGTAGAAGCGCTGCTCGCGCTGCGCGTAGAGCTCCTCGGGCGCCGTCATGCCGCGCTCCCGGTCCACTCGGCGGCCAGGCGCAGAGCGGCCGCCGCGTCGCGCCCCCAGCCGTCGGCGCCGGTGTAGGCGCAGATCTGCTCGTCGACGGGCGAGCCGCCGATCATGATCTTGACCTGGTCGCGCTTGCCCGCGGCCGCTATCCCTTCGATCGTCGCCTTCATCGAGTCGAAGGCGAGCGTCAGGAGGCCGGAGAGTCCTACGACCTCCGGCTTCAACTCGTCGATGGCCGCGACGAACTTCTCGATCGGCACGTCGATGCCGAGGTCGTGCACGTCGTAGCCGTTCACGTCGAGCATCAGGACGACGACGTCCTTGCCGATGTCGTGGATGTCGCCGGCGACGGTCCCGAGCACGATCGTGCCGCGCTTCGCCTGTCGTCGCCTCGCTCTTGATGCGCGGCTTGAGCTCGTCGGCGATGCCCTTCATGATCTCGCCGCCCATGATGAGCTCGGGGATGAAGGCCTCTTCGCACTCGAACCTGTCGCCGAGCACGGTCATCGCGGCCTTGGCCTCCTCGAGCACCTCCGACGGGTCGGCGCCGGCGTCGAGCATGGCCCCGACCAGGCGCATGGCCCCGGCTTCATCCATACCGACGATGGCGTCGGTCAGTTCCTTCGACATGCCTACCTCCCTGGCTGGCTGCGGGCGCCCCGCGCGGCGCTTGTCTCTCAGTTGCACATAATGTATAGATATTTCACCAAAGGCAAGCGTTCCCCGTGCCGCTGATATGATGCGGCGCAATGGCGCAGAAGGCTGAGGATCCCAGGGGCATGGCGACGATCCCGCAAGGGCGCGGCATCGACCGCTCGTCGTACGAGCCGGCGTACGTCCAGCTGGTGAACATCCTGCGCGGTGCGATCGCCAGCGGGCAGTACCAGGCCGGCGACCAGCTGCCCACCGAGTCCGAGCTCTGCGCCGCCTACGACGTGAGCCCCATGACCGTGCGCCGCGCCGTCGGTATGCTGCTGGACCAGGGCGCGGTGAGCACCACGCGCGGGCGCGGCACCTTCGTGCAGCCGCTGCGCCTGGCGACCGCCACCTTCGACCTCAGCGAGTTCCACGACATCCTCGCCGAGCCGGGCGTCACGGCGCGCGTGGTCGAGGCGCGCGTGCTGCCCGCGGGGCCGCGCGCCGCGGCCAACCTGGGCGTGCCGGACGGCACGCACGTGGTGTCCATCCGGCGCATCCTGCAGCGCGGCGAGGAGCCGCTCATCTACCACCGCGAATCGCTCATCTACGACCCCACGCGGCCGACCATCGAGTCGGAGCTCGACGTCACCGCCCTGCGCGACATGTTCGAGGGCGGCGTGGGCTCCGGGCCCAAACGCGGCGAGCTCATCCTGCACGCCTCGGCGCTCACCGAGGAGGAGGCCGGCCGGCTGCGGCTGCCGGCCGGGGCGGCCGCCTGGGTGCTCGAGCACATCTTCTACAGCTACGACGAGAAGCCGATCAGCTGGGGCTGCTTCATCTCCAGCGGCGAGCTGTTCTCGTTCCGTGCGAGTGTCGGCGCGCCGGCGCCCGAGGGCGGGCCCGGGGCGAGAAGGAGACGCCGATGACCGAGTTCGACAGCCTCGATCCCGCGTCCCTCGCCGGGCGCATCGCCGCGCTCGACGAGCAGGGCGCCCTCGACGCGGTCAACGCCCGCATCGCGGCCGGCGACGACCCCCTCGCCGTCATCGAGGAGTGCCAGCTCGGCATGCGCTGGGTCGGCGAGCACTACCAGTCCGGCAAGTACTTCATCTCCGGCCTCATCATGGCCGGCGAGATCTTCCGCGAGGCGATGGTCGCCCTCGGGCCGCTGCTCCCGCCCGAGACCGAGGACGCCGCGCAGGGCAGCGTGCTCATCGCCACCGTGCGCGGCGACATCCACGACCTCGGCAAGAACATCGTGGTCATGATGCTGCGCTCCTACGGCATCGTCGTGCACGACCTGGGCGTGGACGTCTCGCCCGACGAGGTCGTCGCCAGGACGGTCGAGCTGCAGCCGGACATCGTGGGGCTCAGCGGGCTGCTCACGGTGGCCACCGAGGGCATGAAGACCACCGTCGCGGCGGTGCACGCCGCCGAGAAGCGCATCGGCCGCCACGTGCCGGTCATCATCGGCGGCGGCATCGTCGACGAGCAGACCGGCACCTGGACCGGCGCCGACCTCTGGACCAACGACGCCTCGCGCGGCGTGCGGCTCATCCGCGAGGCGATCGCCGCGGCGCGCGCCTGACGCGCTCGCGTCACGCTTGACAGTGCACGCCCCCTGCCCTACCGTTCCCCCACTGTCCGCCGCGACGGCGGACCGGTGATGTCGGGCCCGGTGCTCGCCGGAGGTGTCACATGATTGGCCCGTGGCGAAGGACATACGAGTAACACCTGAGCTGGTCGAGGCGCGCCGCCTCGCACTGGCCCACAACGTCCTGCCCGTCACCCACTCGTTCGTCTCCGACCTCGAGACCCCCGTCTCGGCGTTCCTCAAGCTCGGCGCGCCGCGGCGTGCCTTCCTCCTCGAGAGCGCGGAGCAGGGCCAGCACATGGGCCGCTTCTCCTTCCTCGGCGTCGGCGCCCGAGCGCTGGTCACGTACCAGGACGGGCGCCTGACGGTGCAGGAGGACGGCGACCGGCTGAGCGTGGAGCACGACGACCCCTTCACCGCCGTCGCCGACCTCATGCGCAGCTACCGGCCGCCCACGAGCGGCGTGGCCGCCGGCCTGCCGCCGCTCGCCGGCGGTCTCGTCGGCTACTTCGGCTACGACCTCGTGCGCCGGCTCGAGCCGCTGCCCGATGCCCCTCCCGACGACCTCGGCCTGCCCGAGATGGCCTTCCTCCTGGCCGACACCGTGCTGGTGTTCGACCACCTCAAGCACGCCATCACCGTCGTCGCCAACGCGTTCGTGGACGGGCGCGACGTGGACGGCCCCTACGAGCGCGCCGTGCAGCGCATCGCGGACGTGCGCGAGAAGCTGGCCGCGCCCCTGCCCGCCGGCGCGGCCGGGCGCATGGTCGACGCGGCGGAGGTCGCCGGTACGGGCGCCGCCGGGCGGGCGGCCGCAGGCGACCCCGCCTCCTCGCGTCCCGTCACCTCCTCGATGACGCGGGAGCAGTACGAGGCCGGCGTGGAGCGCTGCCGCGAGTACATCTACGCCGGCGACGCCTTCCAGATCGTGCTGAGCCAGCGGTTCAGCACGCCGGTGGACGTGACGCCGTTCTCCGTCTACCGCGGCGTCCGCGCCGTGAACCCGAGCCCCTACCTCTACTACATCGCCTTCGACGACTTCGCCCTCTGCGGCTCCAGCCCCGAGCCGCTGGTCACCGTGCAGGGCAGCCGCGTGGAGACGCGGCCCATCGCCGGCACCCGCCGGCGGGGCGCGAGCCCCGCCGAGGACCGGCGCCTCATGGACGACCTGCGCGCCGACGAGAAGGAGCGCGCCGAGCACGTGATGCTCGTCGACCTCGGGCGCAACGACCTCGGCCGCGTCTGCCGGCCCGGGCACCGTCAAGGTCGACGAGTTCATGGAGATGGAGCTGTACTCGCACGTCATCCACATGGTCTCGTCGGTGAGCGGCGAGCTCTCTCCCGGCAATGACCCCACCGACGCGCTCAAGGCGGCGTTCCCCGCGGGCACCGTCAGCGGCGCCCCCAAGGTCCGCGCCATGCAGATCGTCGACGAGCTCGAGACGGTGCGGCGCGGCCCCTACGCCGGCGCCATCGGCTACCTCAGCTACGGCGGCGACCTCGACACCTGCATCTGCATCCGCACCGTCGTCGTCAAGGACGGCGTGGCGCACGTGCAGGCCGGCGCGGGCATCGTCGCTGACTCCGTGCCCGCACAGGAGTACGCTGAGACGACAGAACAAGGCGGCGGCCCTGCTGCGCGCCATCGACCTCGCCCACGAGCAGTTCGGCGACGGAGGCACGTGATGACGCCATCCACTCCCCGGCCCGGCGACGGCGCCCGGGTCTTCATCATCGACAACTACGACTCGTTCACCTACAACCTCGTGCAGTTCCTCGGAGAACTGGGCGCGGAGATCGCCGTCAAGCGCAACGACCACGTGACCGTCGCGGAGATCGAGGCGGCCGCGCCCACGCACCTCGTCGTCTCCCCCGGCCCGTGCACGCCCAACGAGGCCGGCATCAGCATGGACGCCATCGCCCACTTCGGCGCCGCGCGCCTGCCGGTGCTCGGCGTGTGCCTCGGCCACCAGGCCATCGGCCAGGTGTACGGCGGCGTCGTGCGCAGGGCGGGCGCCCCGGTGCACGGCAAGACCGACCAGATCCGCCACGACGGCGCCGGCGTGTTCGCCGGCCTGCCGGACCCGTTCACGGCCACGCGGTACCACTCGCTCGTCGTGGACGAGGCGCTGCCCGCCGCGCTCGCGCTCACGGCGTGGAACGAGGAGGGCGTCGTGATGGGCGTCGGGCACCGCGAGCTGCCGGTGCACGGCGTGCAGTTCCACCCCGAGAGCGTGCTCACCGAGGTCGGGCTCGACCTGCTGGCGACGTTCCTGCGCCTCACCGGTGCGGAGAGCGGTGCGACGGCGGCCGAAGCCGGCGCGGAGGCGTGCGATGCCCAATGACGTGCTGAGCGCGGCGCTGGCGGAGCTCACCGCCGCGCGCGACCTGACGGAGGAGGACGCACGCAGCGTGCTGCTCGAGATCATGGGCGGACGCGCACCCGAGGCGCAGACGGCCGCCTTCCTCAGCGCGCTGCGCGTCAAGGGTGAGACCGCGACCGAGATCGTCGGCATGGCCAGGGCCATGACCGAGCTCGCCGAGAAGGTCGAGGTGGACGCCGACGTGATCCTCGACACCTGCGGCACCGGCGGCGACGCCGCCGGCACCTTCAACATCTCCACGGCGGCGGCGCTCGTGGCCGCGGCCGCCGGCGTCACCGTGGCCAAGCACGGCAACCGCTCCGCGACCAGCAAGTGCGGCAGCGCCGACGTGCTGGAGGCCCTCGGCGTGGCCATCGACCTCGCCGCCGGACCGGGTGAGCCGCTGCATCGCGGAGTGCGGCATCGGGTTCATGTTCGCCCCGCGGCACCACCTGGCGATGAAGCACGTCGCCCCCGTGCGCCGCGAGCTCGGCATGGCGACGACCTTCAACCTCATCGGCCCGCTCACCAACCCGGCCGGCGCCAGGCACCAGCTCATCGGGGTCGCCGACGCGCGGTACGTCGACCGTATCGCCCAGGCGGTGCGCATGATGGGCAACGCGCGCAACCTCATCGTCCACAGCGACGACGGGCTCGACGAGATCTCCACCACCTGCGCGACGAGCGTGGTCGAGGTGTTCGCCGGCCAGGGGTTCGACGAGCGCTACGAGGTGACGCCGGAGCAGTTCGGCCTGCGGCGCGCCCGGCTCGAGGACCTCGCCGGCGGCGACGCCGCCGAGAACGCGGCCCTGCTGCGCGCCGTCGTGGACGGCGAGCCGGGGCCGCGCCTCGACATCGTGCTGCTCAACGCCGGCGCGGCCCTGTACATCGCGGAGGCCGCCGGCAGCATCGCCGAGGGCGTGGACGCGGCGCGGGCGGCGGTCGCCTCCGGCGCCGCCCGCGCCAGGCTCGACGCCCTGGTCGCGACCAGCCGGCGGCTCGCCGAGGAGAGCGCATGAGCCGCGAGCAGCCCACACCGGGCTCGGCGCCGAGGCCGGCGAGCCCCTACGAGCAGCCCAACCCCGGCGGCTTCCTCGCCGAGATGGTCGCCGGCTCGCGCCGGCGGGTGGCCGCCGCCCGGATCGGCGGCCGGCTGCGGCGGCCGGAGCGTCCAGGCGAGCCCGGGCGCCTGCGCGACGCGCTCTCGCGCCCGAGCTGGACCCAGGGCGCGCCGAGCCCGCAGCTCGCAGTCATCGCCGAGGTCAAGCGGCGCTCGCCGAGCAAGGGCGACATCGCGCCGGAGCTGGACGCCGTCTCGCAGGCGCGCGCCTACGAGGCCGCCGGCGCGGACGCCGTCTCCGTGCTCACCGAGCCGACGCGCTTCGGAGGGTCGCTCGACGACCTCCGCGCGGTCTGCGAGGCGGTCGAGCTCCCCGTGCTGCGCAAGGACTTCATCGTCGACAGGGGGCAGATCTGGGAGGCGGCCGAGGCGGGCGCCGCCGCCGTGCTCCTCATCGTCGCCATCCTGGGCGACGAACGCCTTCACGACCTGTTGCTCGAAGCGCTCGACTGCGGCCTCGACCCGCTGGTGGAGGTCCACGACCTGGACGAGACGCGCCGCGCCTGCAGCGCCGGCTGCACCCTCGTGGGGATCAACAACCGCGACCTCGTCACCCTCGAGGTGGACATCGCCACCACGGAGTACCTGGCGCCGGCCCTGGGGCCCTGCATGTTCCCGGTGAGCGAGAGCGGCATATCGACGCCTGTGGACGCCTGCCGCGCGGCCCTCTCCGGCGCCCGCGCCCTGCTCGTCGGCGAGACGCTGGTGCGCACGCCCGCGGAGGACCTGCCCGCGCTCATCTCGAGCCTCAAGGACCCCGGGTGGCCGGCGTGACGCGCGTCAAGGTCTGCGGGCTGACGCGCTACGACGACGTGCGCCTCGCGGTGGAGCTCGGCGCCTGGGCGCTCGGGTTCGTGATCGCGGAGAGCCCGCGGCGGATCACCGCTTCGCGAGCGGCGGAGCTGGTGGCCGCCGCGCGAGGGGCGAAGCCTGCCGCGCGGGAGGGCTGCGGCTCCGGAGCGCAGGCGCCGCACACCGTCGCCGTCGTGACCACGGAGTCGCCCTCCTGGATCGCTGAGGCTCTCGCCGAGTCCGGAGCCGGCGGCGTGCAGCTCTCCGCCGGAGCGGACGGGCCTTCGGTCGCCGACGTGCGCGCGGCCGCCGCTCGCCTGCGGCTGCGGCCGCTCGTCATCGCCGCGGCAGACACGCCGGACGCGCGTCTCGCCGACCTCGTCCTGCTCGACGCGCGCACCGCCGGCGCCTACGGCGGCACCGGCGAGACCCTCGACTGGGAGGCACTCGCCGCCGACCCGCCCGCTTCTCGAGACCGCGTCGTCCTGGCCGGCGGTCTGCGCCCCGGCAACGTCGCCGCGGCCATCCACACGCTACGCCCCATCGCGGTCGACGTCTCCAGCGGCGTGGAGACCGCGCCCGGCCGCAAGGACCACGCCGCACTGCGTGACTTCTTCGCCGCCGTGGTACATGCCGACAGAGAGGCGGAGGCGGCCACGACGGCGGCCGCCCGTCGTCCCGCCGCCAAGCCATGAGGAGGACCACCGGATGAGCATCGAGACGCGGTTCGGCCCGTACGGCGGGCGGTTCGTCCCCGAGACGCTCATCCCGGCCCTCGACGAGCTGACGCTGGCGTATGAGGACGCGGCGGGTGACGCGGCCTTCCAGGCCGAACTCGCCCGCCTCCTCAGCGACTACGCCGGCCGGCCGACGCCGCTGTTCCACGCCGAACGGCTCAGCGAGCGCTGCGGCGCCACCGTCATCCTCAAGCGCGAGGACCTCTGCCACACCGGCGCCCACAAGATCAACAACGTGCTCGGGCAGGCGCTGCTCGCCAGGAGGATGGGCAAGCGCCGCGTGATCGCCGAGACCGGCGCCGGGCAGCACGGCGTGGCCACCGCCACCGCCTGCGCGCTGCTCGACCTCGAGTGCGCCGTGTACATGGGCGCCGAGGACGTGCGCAGGCAGGAGCTCAACGTGGTGCGCATGCGCCTGCTGGGCGCGACCGTCGTCCCCGTGGAGAGCGGCTCCCGCACGCTCAAGGACGCGATGAACGAGGCGCTGCGCGACTGGGTGACCAACGTGCGCGACACGTTCTACTGCATCGGGTCGGTGGCCGGACCCGCGCCGTACCCGGCCATGGTCCGCGACTTCCAGGCGGTGATCGGCGCCGAGGCCATCGCCCAGGTGCGCGAGCGCTTCGGCCACCTGCCCGACGAGGTGGTGGCCTGCGTGGGCGGAGGCTCCAACGCCATGGGCATCTTCCAAGCCTTCCGCGACCTCGCATCGGTACGCCTGACCGGCGTGGAGGCGGCCGGGGAGGGGCTGGACGGCCGCCACGGCGCCCCGCTCGCAAAGGGCACGCCGGGCGTGCTGCACGGCTCGTACAGCTACCTGCTGCAGGACGCCTGGGGCCAGGTGACCGAGGCGCATTCGATCTCGGCCGGCCTGGACTACCCGGGCGTGGGGCCCGAGCACTCGTGGCTCAAGGACTCGGGCCGCGCGGCGTACGCGGCGGCGACCGACGAGGAGGCGCTCGCCGCCTTCCGCACGCTCGCCGAGCTCGAGGGCATCATCCCGGCGCTGGAGAGCGCCCACGCCGTGGCCTACGTGCTGCGCGGGCCGTCCCAGCTCGAGGCGACGGTGCCTTCGCCCTCCCAGACCGGCCGGTTCACCATCCCCGGCGAGACCGACGGGTTCGAGCCCGGCGGCACGCGCTTCGCCGAGGGCGACCTGGTCGTGGTCAACCTCTCCGGCCGCGGTGACAAAGACGTGTACGAGGCCGGCGCGAGACTTGGGGTGCTGGGATGAGCGTGCGCAAGCTGCCGCATCCTCCGGAGGGCCGCGCGCCGCAGCCGGCGCCGCAGGACCAGATCGCCACCGGCGCCACCCCGCCCGGCGACGACGAACCGCCGGCCTTGCCCCGCGACCTCGCGCCGCGCCTGAGGCGCGCGTTCCGCGCGCCGCGCGCCCGGAGAGCGGCGCTCCTGCCCTACCTCACCGGCGGCCACCCGTCGCTGGAGACCTCCGACCGGCTCGTCGCCACGCTCATCGACGCCGGCGCCGACATCGTCGAGCTCGGCGTGCCGTTCTCCGACCCCATCGCCGACGGGCCGGTGGTCCAGCAGTCCACCCACGCGGCGCTCACCGCCGGCGTCACCCCGGACGACGTGCTCGCGCTGGCCGCGGCGCACAGCGCCGGAGCGCCGTTCGTGCTGCTCACGTACCTCAACTCCGTGCTCGCCTACGGCGCGGAGCGGTTCTTCGAGCGCGCGGCGACCGCCGGCGTGGAGGCGCTCGTGATCCCCGACCTGCCGCTCGACGAGGCCGGCGGGCGTGACGTGGAGCTGGCGCGAGCGTCCGGCGGACTGGCTCTGCTCGCCGCCGGCCACGGCGTCTCGCTGGTGCCGATGGCCACGCCGACGAGCACCGACGAGCGCCTGGACCTCGTCGCCGCGGCGGCGACCTCGTTCGTCTACTGCGTCGCCGTGACCGGCGTCACGGGAGCGCGCGCGGAGGTGGGCTCCGAGCTCCCGGGCCTGCTCGCCCGGCTGCGCGCGCGCACGGACGCGCCGCTGGCGGTGGGCTTCGGCATCTCGACGCCGGCCCAGGCCGCGGACGTCGCGACGCTGGCGGACGGCGTGATCATCGGGAGCGCGCTCATCGACGCCGTCTCGCAGGCGGCCTCGGCCGACGACGCCTGCGCCGCCGCCCGGCGGCTCGTCGCCGACGCGAGCGCGGCCATCGCCGGAGCGTGACCGACGGAGCCTGACCGCCGGCCCTCCTGCACCGGCGCCTGACCCCCGGCTCTACTCCGCCGGCGCCCGCTCCTCACCGTCGCCGGCGTGGTGCCGGTAGGTGATGACCTTGACCTGCTCGAGCGTGACGAGGCCCTCGGCCATCATCTCGTCCAGCACCGGCAGGAACGCCTCGATCTTCTCCGGCTCGTCCACGATCTCCACCACCACGGGCAGGTCCTCCGAGAGCCGCAGGATCTTGGCCGAGTGGATGCGGCTGTGGGCGCCGTAGCCCAGGTGGCCGCGCAGCACCGTGGCGCCGGCCAGGTGATGCTCCCGCGCCGCCTCCACGATCGCCTCGTAGAGCGGCTTGTGGTGGTACCGGTCGCCGTCACCGATGAAGACGCGCAGCAGCTCCGCGTACTCGGGCAGATGCATGGCCCCTCCTCCCTTACACCAGCCGCGAGGCCACGAGGCCTCCGTACAGCGCCACCGCGCCCAGCCCGTTCTGCAGCACCAGGTTGCCCACCGCCCAGAGCCACTGCGCGTCACGCGCCAGCTCCGTGGTCTCGAGCATGAACCCGGAGAACGTGGTGAACGCCCCGAGGAACCCGATGAAGACGATGGTCCGCGCCTCGCCGCTGAGCCCCCAGCGGCTCTCGAAGAGCCCGAAGGCGAGCCCGGCGACGAGGCAGCCGGTCAGGTTCACCGCCAGCGTACCCCAGGGGAAACGGCTGCCGAGGCCGCTCTGCACGAGGCCGGCGAGGCCGTACCTGCAGAGCGTCCCCGCCGAGCCGGCGATCACCAGCAGGAGCAGTCGTGTGGCCACCCGCACCCTCCGTTCCGTCGTCGTCCTGGTCCCGGAACGAAGAGAGGCTTCCGCCCCGGGGGCAGAAGCCATCAGCGCCGATGCGCGTAACGCGAGCCTCATCGCGGCGCGGACTCCGCCCGCGCCGGGCGATTCAACCACAGCCGCGGCGGGACGGGCAAGCGCACGTGGCGCGTCGGACCCGCGCCGCGGCCGCGGCGGCACGCGACCGGGGGAGGCGGGCGCACCTGCGGCGGCCCGCCGCCCCCGCCCCCCGTCGCTGCGTCTCAGGCGCGCGCCGCCGTCCGCGTCCAGTCCAGCCGCAGGCGCTCCAGCGTCTGCGCGGTCGGCAGACCGTCGTCCAGCGCCCAGCCCATCGCCCCGTAGTAGCTGTCCAGCACGGCGTCGAGATCGATCACCGTGCCGTGCCCCGGGCCGTCCTCCACGGTCTCCCGCAGGAACCGCTCGGGCAGCCGGTCGTCCTTGCGGTCGAGTCCGAACCGGGCGTTGATCACGCGCTCGAGGTCGATGGTGCGCTCAGCCGCCTCGAGCAGCCGCTCCTTGGTCCACTCCTCGCCGGTCGCGGCCGTCAGCAGGCCGGCCCACGTGGACGGCCGCACCGCGAGGGTGATCACCGTGAACAGGCAGACGCCCATGAGGTTGGTGGCCATGCACAGCTCCTGGAACGGCTTGACCCAGGCCTTGTCGCCGTCGGCGAGCGGGTCGATGTCTCCCTCGATGCCCAGCTCCTCGCTGCGCCACCCGAGCGCGTCGATCGCCGACGTGTACGGGCGCAGGTGGTCGGCGCCTCGCGCGCTGCACGCGTGGACGATGGTCATGCTGTGGCTGGCGTGCACGCCGTCCGCGGCCATCTCGACGCCCTTGACGTGCATGGCGGCCTCCGCGGCCTCCGGGCCGAGAGCCTCGGCCGCCCTCTGGACGCCCTCGGCGAGCAGGTCGCCGACGCCCTCACGCCGTCCCATCAGTCCGACCAGAGTGAGGATCGCCTCGGGGTCACCCCAGCGCAGCTGCAGGCCCCCGGTGCGCTCCTCGTCCAGCACGCCGGTCTCGTACCACTCCATGGCCGTCGCGATGACCTGACCGGCGGAGATGACGTCCAGGCCGAGGTCGTTGGCCAGATGGTTCGCGGCCGCGACCACCGAGATGTCGCTGTTGAGGAGCTTGCTGCCGAAGGCCGCCACTGCCTCGTACTCGGGGCCGCCGCCCTCCACGCTCGGGTAGCCGGCCGGGTCTTTGAGCTCCGTCAGCCGGCCGCAGCCGATGGGGCACCCGGAGCAGGCGTACTTCTTCACGTTGAGCTTCTCGTGGTACGGCTCGTGGTCCAGCTCCCCGATCGACTCCTGGTAGCTGCCCCGGCGCCAGTTGCGGGTGGGCAGGATCCCCACTCCCGAGAGCGCGGAGTAGAAGCTGGGCGTGCCGTACGGGCCGAGCTCCGTCTTCACGAACTCCTCGGCCATGCACTCCTCGCGCGCCGCCTTGCCGGCCGCCTTGAGCCCGGCGGGGTCGGCCGGCCCGGGCAGAGCGCCCTCGCCGCGGACGGCGATGGCCTTGAGGTTCTTGCTGCCCATCGCCGCGCCGCACCCGCCACGGCCGAACGCGCGATGCTTGTCGGTGAGGATGCCGGCGAACCGTACCAGCTTCTCCCCCGCAGGGCCGATGGACGCCACCTGGACCTTGGGATCGCCGAGGAGCTCCTTGACGGCCGCCTCCGTCGGCTTGATCTCCTCGCCCCAGAGGTCGGTGACGTCTGCCAGCGTGGCGCCGTCGGCGGTCACGTGGAGCAGCGCGGGCCGGCGGGACCGCCCGACGACGATGAGGCCGTCCCACCCGGCCCGGCTGAGCTCACGCGCGAAGTAGCCGCCGCAGTTGCTCGCGCCCACGGCGCCCGTAGCGGGCGAGCGGAAGACGAGGACGGTGCGCCCGCTCGCCGGCGCGGACGTGCCGGTGAGTGGCCCGGTGGTGAAGATCAGCGGCTCGGCCGGGTCGAACACGTCGCGCTCCGGCGCGAGGTAGTCCCAGTAGAGGCGCATACCGAGACCCTCTCCCCCGACGAAGTCCCTCACCCAGGCGTCCGGCGGCGTCACCACCTCCGTCCTGCCGTCGGCCAGATCGACCTTGAGGATGCGTCCGTGATACCCGTGCATGCTCGCCCTCCTGCGTCGGGTTCCAGTGGCGACCGGAGACGAAGGCCGCGCGTCAGGGTGCGGCCCTCGGTCACCAGGTGATCGCCCTCACTGTATGTCTCCGGCCACGGCTGCGGCGTATGACGTCCACGCGCGGAGCGGGCAAAGACGCAGGCACTCTTGGCCGTGCTGGCCAACGCGAAGAGGAGGAACGGGGGAGGAAGGGATGGTGGGCGACGTTGGAATTGAACCAACGACCTCCTGCTTGTCGAGCAGGCGCTCTCCCAACTGAGCTAGTCGCCCACGCGGACCGGGAGTATAGCAAGGACGCGGCGCGGTGTCAGCCGGAGGCTGTGACGCCGCGCCGCGTCCCTCCCGCGCGTCAGCGCGAGCGCTTGCCCGGCACGCGGCGCTTGACGCCGGTCTTGTTCCAGGCGCGGTGCGCGCCGCCGTTCCAGACGAGCTTGCCGGCCCGCGGGGTGACCTGGCTGCTCTCGAGGATGTTGCGCTTCTCGTAGTCGAAGTGCGGCAGGTCGTGACGCTCGATCGTGGCGCCGATGAGCCGCTCGATGGCGACCAGGTCGTGGACGTCCTCGGACGTGAGGAGGCTGACGGCGATGCCGCTGGCCCCCGCCCGTGCCGTGCGCCCGATGCGGTGCACGTAGTCCTCGGGGTTGGTCGGGATGTCGAAGTTGATGACGTGCGAGATGTTGTCCACGTCGATGCCGCGAGCGACCACGTCGGTGGCCACGAGCACGGCGATCTTGCCGGCCTTGAACCCGTCGAGCGCCTGCTGACGCTGCCCCTGGGTGCGGTCGCCGTGGATGGCCTCGCAGCTGATGCCCGCCTTGTTGAGCGTGCGCGAGAGGCGCTCCGCCCGGCGCCGCGTGCGCGTGAACACCAGCGTGCGCTCGGGGTCGTGGTGGCGGAAGTACTCGACCAGAAGGTCGACCTTCTGGTCCTGGTTGACCGGCAGGACCCTCTGCTCGATGTTCTCGACCGGCATGGCGCTGCCGCCGAGCTCGATGAAGATCGGGTCGTGGAGCGTGTCGGCGATGATGTTCAGCACGGTCTTGCTCATGGTGGCGGAGAAGAAGAGGTTCTGCCGCCTGGCGGGGATGGCGTCGATGATGCGCTTGACGTCCGGCCAGAAGCCCATGTCGAGCATACGGTCGGCCTCGTCGAGCACCAGGGTGTCGACCTTGTCGAGCAGCACGTCGCCCTGGCGCAGCATGTCCAGCAGGCGGCCCGGCGTGGCGACCAGCAGGTCCACACCCTTGCGGATGCGTTTGGCCTGCGGGTCGTAGGGCACTCCGCCGAAGACGGCCACGACGCGGCGGCCGCTGTAGGTGGCCAGCGTCTCGCCGACCTCCTCGATCTGGCCGCAGAGCTCGCGGGTCGGCGTGACGACGAGCGCGGTCGGATGCGCCTTCTTGCCGTCGACGATCATCGGCTCGGTCATGTTCTGGAGGATCGGCAGCACGAAGGCGGCCGTCTTGCCGGTGCCCGTCTGGGCGCAGCCCACGACGTCGCGACCGGCGAGCACGCGCGGAATGGCGTGCTCCTGGATCGGCGTCGGCTCCGAGTAGCCCATGGCGGCGACGCCGGCCAGCAGCTTGCCCTCGAGGCCGAGGGCGGCGAACAGCGGGATCTCGACCTCCGGGGCCGGGCCGGCGGGCTGCTCGACGTGCTTGCGCTCCTGGTAGCTCTCGTCGACGCCCTGGCCGCCGCGGTCGCGGCCGTGGCCGCGGTCACGCTCGCCGCGGCCCTTGCCGCCGCGGTCGTCGCGGCGCGGGCGGTCGCCCCGGGGGCCGCGGCTCTCGCCACGTTCGCCGGAGCGCTCGCTACGCTCCGGGGCGGCGGCCGGCGCAGCCGGCGCCGGAGCGCCGGAGTACCCCGAAGCCGGTGAATCCTGCGCAGGAGCGGCAGCCTGGGCGGGTGAGGCCTGGGCCGGCGTCGCCTGCGAGGCGCCGCTCTGGGCGTCGCCTTCTGCGCCGCCGCTGCCGCGGCGGCGCCTGCCGCCGCGCTTGCGGCGGCGCTTCTGTCCGTCCTCCGCGGAAGCGGACGCCTCTGAGGACGCACGCTCGGGAGGCGCGGGGATGGTCGTGTCGGTGGTGCTGGGGGTCACAGGTTCTCTCTTCCTCGACGGCTCCGTACGCGCGGGTGCGCCGACCTCCGCGGGGGCATGCGACTGCTCGCCCGGGATCAGCGGTGTGCGCGGGAGTTCGTCTTGCGGGGGGCCACCCGGAGGGCGGCCAGACTCGGTACGGACTGGTGTTCCTTTCCTTCAGAACACTGCCCGGTTGTCACAATGTCTGTGGGTCGTTGCGGGAAGAAGGCCCGGCGCATGGCGCCTGGGCGAGAAACCGGCTCCCGTCTGCTGAATCAAACCTTATCAGGTCTGCATTCTACCCTCAAGTGCCCGATGCGACTCCCGGCGCACGGAGCGCTCGCCGGCCGCGGTCGCGCACGGGGTCACCCGGCCGGGCCGCGACGCTCCTGCTTGGCGTCGTACATGCGCGCGTCGGCCTCCGCCAGCACGGCGGTGGGAGTCTCGAGGCCACGCCAGTCCGTGGTCACCTGGCCGTGGCTGAGGCTGAGCGGCAGGCCGATCTCCTCCCCAGCCGCGCCGACCGCGGCGTCGAGCCGCTCGGTCAGCAGTTCCGGGGCGATCTCGTCCGCCTCGGCGATCACGCAGAACTCGTCGCCGCCGAGACGAGCGACCAGGTCCGTCTCGCGGAAGGCGCGCCGCAAGGCCCTGCTCACGGCCACGAGCGCCTCGTCGCCGCGGTCGTGGCCGTAGGTGTCGTTGAGCTTCTTGAACCGGTCGATGTCGCCGTACACGACGACCACCGGCCGGCCCGAGCGCTTGGCGCGTTTGGCCTGCTCGGGGAGCATCACGTCCAGCCCGCGGCGGTTGAACAGCCCGGTCAGCTCGTCGCGCAGCGTGAGCTCCTGCAGGCGGCGCACCTCGCGCTGACGCTCGCGGATGTCGCGCGAGATCGTCAGCACCACCAGATCCCCGCCGACCTCGGTGAGGCTGGAGCTGATCTCGACGGGGATGAGCTCACCTCCGCGGGCGCGGCGCACGCTCTCGTAGCGCACCGTGCCCTCCTTGAGGAGCTCGGCCATCTTGCGGCGCAGCTGTCCGGGCGCGGGCGCGGCGTCGATCGCCCGGGGCGTCAGGCCGCGCAGCTCCTCCCTCGTGTAGCCGAGGAGCTCGCAGGTGGCGTCGTTGACGGCGATGAAGCGCGTGGGCTCGCCGTGCGCGTCGAGCCCGTGGAGGTACACAGGGTCGGCGCTGCTCTCGAAGAGGAGGCGGTAGCGACCCTCACTTGCGACCAGTTGCTTGCGCGCCAGCCCTGCCAGCTCGACAGCCTCCTCGAGCTCGCGGCGCTGACGGGAGAACCGATCCACGGCCAGCCCGACGAGCACCCCGATGGCCAGGTAGCCGGCGACGGTGACCACGTACACGGCGAGCGCGCCGTCGTGGACCACGAGGAAGGCGACGGTGGCGACCAGGACGGCCCACAAGGCGACCACGAACCCGCCGCGGAGGCCGAGGAAGTAGGACCCGGCGACGACCAGCGGCGCGCCGAGGATCTCCACGACGCCCAGCGGGAGGAACAACCCGGCGATGCCGTAGGCGAGGCAGACGGAGGCGGCGATCCAGTTGAGACGGTGTGCGTGCACGGTGGTCCTCCCGGACTCTACCTCCACTGTGCCCAGTCGGCGGAGCGGAGACTCTGCGCTCGTTGAGCAGGTGTGCTCCGGCGTGAGAACGCGCGGACGGCGGGTCAGGCCGGGCCCGCCTCCCAATCGTAAGCCTCGCCAACGGCCCGCAGGCGGGCGCGCGTGGGCTCGTCGCAGAACGCGCCCGTCACCGCGTGCTCGTACATGGCCCGCGGTGTGTGCCCCAGGCGCACGGCGACCGCCGAATCCTCCGCGAGTGACGTCTGCATGAGCACGGGGTCGTCGCTCCCGATGGAGCACTTCACGCCGGCCGCCAGCATGGCCGGCAGCGGATGCCGTCGAGCGAGGCGACCACGCCGGTGCGGAGGTTGCTCACCGGCGTCACGTCACAGACGATGCCGCGCTCCGCCAGCTCCGCAAGCAGCGCGGGATCCTCCGCCGCGCGCACGCCGTGTCGCAGGCGGTCGGCGCGCAGGTCGTCAAGCGCCGAGCGCACCGACGCCGGGCCTGCGGTCTCGCCGGCGTGCGGCGCCGCCTTGAGCCCGCCCTCCCGCGCGACGGCGAACGCCCTCGCGAACGGGGCAGGCGGGTAGCGGTGCTCGCTCCCGCCCAGGCTGATGCCGGCCACGCCGCGGTCGCGATAGCGCACCGCCCAGCCGGCGAGCTGCTCGCCGGTCTCGGGCGGGAAGTTGCGCGTGATGTCCGGTGTGAAGCGAAGCTCCACACCGTGCCGCTCACGCGCCTCCGCCGCCCCGTCGCAGTACCCCTCGAACACCTCCTGCCAAGGCGTGCCGCGCAGCACCGGCTCCGACGGCGAGAACAGCGGCTCCGCGTACAAGCAGCCCTGGGCCGCGAGCTCGGCCGCGTAGTCGACCACCACCTGGCGGAAGTCGCGTCCGTGGCGCAGCACACTCGTCGTCTTGACCCACACGACGATGAACCGGTCGAACCCGCTGAACCGGCAGAACCTCTCCAGCCCGTGCACGGTGCGCGCAGGCAGCTTGACGTCGTTACGGCGCCCGATCTCCAGCAGGCGCTCGGGCTTGACGGTCGCCTCCAGGTGGACGTGCAGCTCGATCCGTGGACAAGGCGCGGGCATCTCCATGCATCCATGCTACCGCAGCCGCCGGGGTCGGCATTGACCGCCGCCGCCGCGCCGTGTACAAGCAGTGCCACAGACGCCATCACGTCCCCGGGAGACCACCATGCGGAGGAACACCCTCGCCCTCATCGCCGTCGCCGTCCTGACCGCCCTGCTCGCGCTGGGCCTGGGCGCCGCCGGCACGCACACCTCCGGCGCCGCCCAGGAGGAGACGCCGGTCGCCGGCCCCACCGCCGGGACCTCCGCCTACGAGTACATGGCCGAGCTCAGCGACGAGATCGGCTCGAGGGTCGCCGGCCTCTCCACCGAGAAGCGCGCCGGAGACCGCGTCCTCCAGTGGTTCAGCGACCTGGGCTACGCGCCCGACACGCAGGAGTTCGCGTTCACCCAGGGAGAGGACCGCCGCCACTCGCGCAACATCGTCGCCGTCAAGCCGGGGGCCAGCGGCAAGCAGATCGTGATCGGCGCCCACTACGACTCCGTGAAGGCCGGCCGCGGCGCGTTCGACAACGCCAGCGGCGTGGCTCTCATGATGCAACTGGCCGACGCGCTGCGTGACGAGCCGACGCCCTACACCCTCGTCTTCGTCGCCTTCGGCGCCGAAGAGGTGGGGCTGCAGGGCTCCGCGCACTACGTCGCCGAGATGAGCGCGCAGGCCCGCGCCGACACCGTGCTCATGATCAACTTCGACTCCGTGGCCACCGGCGACCGTCTGTACTGCTACAGCGGCAAGGACGCGGCATGGCCGCAGCTCGCCTTCCGCAGCGTCGCGCGAGGCCTGGGCACCTACTTCCTCACCAGCCCCGGCCTCAACAACGACTACCCCTACGGCACCACCGGCGACTGGAGCGACCACGTGGCGTTCCACAAGGCCGGCATCCCGTACCTCTACTTCGAGGCGACCAACTGGCTGCTGGGGGACAAGGACGGCTACCTCAACACCGTCAAGGACCGCGAGGTCTGGCACAGCAAGAAGGACACGTTGAGCTACATCGAGCAGCGCTACCCCGGCCGCCTGGAGCACCAGCTCGCGCAGGAGTTCACTGCCCTCGCGGCGTTCCTCACGGAGTTCGAGGTCCCCGCCGCGACGTCCGCGAGCCCGGAGGAGGATGCGGTGGAGGCCGGCGCGGCGCAGGAGGCCGTACCGGCGGCCACCGACGCAGCGAGCCCGGCCGCGCAGCCGGCGAGCCCGGCGGCGCAGGAGGCGAGCCCGGCGCCGGCGCAGTAGACCGTCAGCGCACGAAGTCGTCCGCGGCGAGCTCCATGAGGAGCCCGTCGCGCCACACGCCGTCCTCCACGCGCTCGTAGCGCCGGAGCACGCCGACGCGCCGGAACCCGAGCTTCTCGTACACGTGGATGGCGCGTGCGTTGTCCGCCGCCGGGTCGACGGTCAGACGGTGGTGGCCGCGCGCCTCGATGAGCCAGGCGACCAGCGTGCGCATGGCGTCCGGACCGACGCCGCGACCCTGGGCGGCCGTGCCGACGAAGATGTCCACGGCCGCCGAGAAGTAGTCCGGGTCGGTCTCCTCCGAGTACTGGATGCAGCCGGCGACCACCTGCCGAGTGCCCGCGCCCGGCTCCACGGAGTCGCCCGGGAGCACGATGGCGAAGGTCGCGGCGCCCTTCTCGTCCACGCGCTCCCACTCGGCACGGCGCCACCAGCGCGCGACCTCGGGCTCATCAAGGATCGCGAGCAACGCCGGGAGATCGGCCTCGGTGACCGGCCGGAGAGTCACGGAGCGCCCGCGCAAGGCGTGAGGCTGGGGTGGCTCGGCGTTCACGCCGTCACGCGGCGCCTACTTGCGCGACTCGCTGCCGCCCGCGCGCCAGACCAGGTACGCGTGCACGAACCCGTCCAGATCGCCGTCCAGCACGCCCTGCGCGTTACCGACCTCGAACCCCGTGCGCGTGTCCTTGACCATCTGGTACGGGTGGAGCACGTAGTTGCGGATCTGGCTGCCGAAGTCCACGTTGAGCACCTCGCCGCGCTCGCGTGCCAGCTCCTCGGCCCGCTTGCGCTCCTCGAGTTCCACCAGCTTGGACTTGAGCATGTGCATGGCCACCGTCTTGTTCTGCAGCTGGGAGCGCTCGTTCTGGCACTGCACCACGATGTTGGTCGGCAGGTGCGTGATGCGGATGGCCGAGCTGGTCTTGTTGACGTGCTGGCCGCCGGCGCCGCTCGACCGGTAGGTGTCGATGCGGAGCTCGTCCTCGTCGATCTCCACGTCGACGTCGTCGCTGACCAGCGGCGAGGCGTCGAAGGAGACGAAGCTGGTGTGGCGGCGGTTGGCGGAGTCGAACGGGCTGAGACGCACGAGCCGGTGCACGCCGCGCTCGGCCTGCAGCAGTCCGTAGACGTTCTCGCCCTCGACGGTGAGCGTGGCGCTCTTGAGCCCGGCCTCGTCGCCGTCCTGCAGGTCGTTCACCTCGACCTTGAACCCGCGGCGCTCGAACCAGCGCAGGTACATCCGCATGAGCATCTCGGCCCAGTCCTGCGACTCCGTGCCGCCGGCGCCGGGATGGATGGTGACGATGGCGCCGGCCTCGTCGTACTTGCCGCTGAAGAAGCGCTGCTCTTCGCCGTGCTGGAGGTCGGTCTCGAGGGCCTCGGCGCCACTCACGAGCTCCTGGAGGAGCTCGTCGTCCACGGCGCCGCCGGCGAGTTCTTCACGCAGGAGCTCCTCGGTGGACTCAAGATCGGCGAAGCGCGCCTCGAGCTCCCCGAACTCCTCGAGCCGCCGCTTGGCGCGGCTGTACTCGGCCGAGACCGCCGAGGCCTTGTCCTGGTCGTCCCAGAAACCGGGAGCGCGCATGCGCTCCTCGAGCGCCTCGATCTTCTCTGTCAGCCTGGGGGGGTCAAAGATAGCTCCGCAGCCAGCCGAGGCGCCCTGAGGCTTCCTTCAGCCGCTCGCGGAGCGAATCCAGGTGGACGAGTGCTTCTGAGGCGTTGGTCGTCATGACCGGGGTAGTGTACCCGAATACCCGGGGAGCTTCAGCCGGCCCGTCGAAGTGCCGACACGTGCAGTGCGCGCGGGCAACGCTCGACTGAACCTCCGGCACGCGCGCATAGTGGACCGGAGGAGGCTACGGGGGTCGGATGGCGGACGAGTCCAAGGACACTGAGACACAGCCTGGCAGCGCCGGCGGGGCCCGCCGCGCGCGGAACCTCACGGAGCCCGCCGCGCGCGTCAGGGTCCCGGAGCCCCCCTCCGTGGGCATGGACTCCATCGCCGCGGCCGTCCTCGTCTGCAGCGCCGACGCCACCATCGTCGACCTCAACGAGGCCGCCGCCGGACTGTTGGCCGTGGACCGCGCGGCGGCTCTCGGCACGAGCCTGCGCGAGGTGCGCCGGTGGCCCGGCACCTGGATCGCAGAGTCGGGTGAGCGGATCGAGACCGGCGCCTCCGGCATCGCCCGTCTCGCGTTCTCGGGGTGCAGCGTGAGCGGTGAGGTCGTGGGCCTCGTCGGACCGGATGACGGCGCCGCGCCTGTCTGGCTGCGCATCGCCGCCGAGCCGCTCCTCTCCCCCACCGGAGAGCTCGAGAGCGTCGTCCTCACGCTCGTCGACATCACAACCCTCAAGGAGACGCGGGACGCGCTGGAGGCGACCGCGGCCGAGCTCAAGGAGCTCGTGCGCACGCTGCCGGACACGTACCTCTACGTCGACGACGCCGACGTGATCAGACGCATCAGCGGCGCGCGTCAGAAGGGCCAGGGCGTCCCGCGCGCCCTGACCGCCGACGGTGTCGGCGAGACCGTCTGGAGCTCCCTGCCCGAAGACGCCGCCGCACGCATGCGCAAGGCGGCGGCTCTGACGCGCGCGACGGGCAAGCCGGTGACCGCCGAGATCGCCAGCGTCACCCCGACGACGATCCTCTACGACGAGGTCCGGCACGTCCCCCGCGACGACGGCAACCTGCTGCTCATCGTCCGCGACGTGACCGACGGCCGCCGGGCCGCCGAGGCGCTGCGCCTGAGCGAGGAGAAGTACCGCACGCTGTACCAGCGCACCCCGGTCATGCTGCACTCCATCGACGCCGAGGGCCGCCTGCTCAGCGTCAGCGACAGGTGGCTCCAGCGTCTGGGCTACAGCGCCGACGAAGTCCTCGGGCGTCCGTCGACGCAGTTCCTGACGGAGGAGTCGCAGCGCTACGCAAGCCAGGTCGTGCTGCCGAAGTTCTTCGCCACCGGAGCCTGCGAGGACGCCCCCTATCAGATGGTCGCCAAGGACGGCTCCGTGGTCGACATCCTGCTCTCCGCCACCTCCGAGCGCGACGGCTCGGGCAACGTCATCCGCTCACTGGCCGTGCTGATCGACGTGACCGAGCAGCGCAGGGCGCTGCGCGACCTCGCCGAGAGCGATCGGACGCTGCAGACCCTGCTCGCCAACGTGCCCGGCCTGGCCTACCGCTGCGCCAACGACCCCGACTGGACCATGCAGGTGCTCAGCGACGGCTGCGCTCTGGTCACGGGCTACGCGCCCCAGGAGCTCCTCGGCACGTCCGCGCCCACGTACGGCGACATCATCCTCACCGAGGACAGGGATCGTGTGTGGGGCGAGATCCAGTCCGCCCTCGAGCGCCGCGCGCCCTGGACCACCACCTACCGCATCCTCACCAAAGAAGGCCGGACGCGCTGGGTCTGGGAACGCGGCGTCGGGATGTTCGACGAGTCCGGCGCCGTGCTCGGCCTTGACGGCTTCGTCAGCGACATCACCGAGCTGCGCGTCGCCGAGGAGGCGCTGGGAGAACGTGAGCAGATGCTGAGCGGGCTCGTCGGCAGCCTGCCCGGAGCCGCCTACCGGAGCGATCTCCTCCCGCCCTGGCGCACCTCATTCCTCAGCGACGGGTTCACGGCGCTCGCCGGGCGCGACCCGGCCGCCTTCGTGGCCGGCGAGAGCGTCTGGACGGAGATCGTGCACCCCGACGACCTCGAGCGCATCACCGGGGAGCTCCACCGCGACCTCGAGGCGGGGCGGCCGGACACCGAGTCCGAGTACCGGCTGGTCATGGGAGACGGCGAGGTCCGCTGGGTGATCGACCGCGCCGTGTTCGTGCCCGGTGAGGATGGGCGTGCGGCCGAGATGATCGGCCTGCTCATCGACGCCACGAGTCTGCACGATGCGCTCGCGGCACAGGTCGAGAGCGAGCGCCGCCTGCGCACGACCATCGGCAACATCCCGGGGATGGTGTACCGGTCGCAAGCCGCCGCGCCCTGGAGCGACGAGCTCATCGCCGGCGGCGACGTGAGCGTCACCGGCTACTCGCCGGAGGAGCTCACCCACCCGGACTTTCGCTGGGACCGGATCATGCACCCCGACGACATCCCTCTGCTGGAGGAGGCGTCGCTCTCCGCCCTCGCCTCCGGCCGGGGTGCCACCGAGTACCGCATCTTCGCCAGGGACGGCAGCGAGCGCTGGCTCCTCGACCGGTTCACGCTGCTCAAGGACGAGGACGGCGCTCCTGTCGCCCAGGAGGGCGTGCTGCTCGACGTCACCGACCAGCACCGCGTAGAGGAGCGGCTGCGCGCCTCGCAGCACGAACTCGAACTCCACGCCCGCATCGCCACGATCTTCCTCACCGCCCCCGCGGACTCGATGTTCACGGATGTCCTCTCGGTGATGCGCGAGGCTCTGGGCGCGCACTGGGGGTTCTTCGGCTACCTCGACGCCGATGGAGCTCTGGTCTCTCCATCGGTGGACGCGGAGGTCTGGGATGCCTGTCAGGTAGAGAGTAAGCCTCTGCGGTTCCCGCCCGAGACCTGGGGCGACAACACCTGGTCGCGCGCCCTCCTCGGCAAGCGCAGTGAGGTCCTCGAGCAGCAAGGGACCGTGCCCGAGGGTCACCTGCCCGTGAGCCGCGCCGTCGCGACGCCGATCGTCCACGGCGACGAGGCGATCGGTCTCTTCATCGTCGCAGAGAGGGACACCGCCTTCGACAAGGAGGACGTCCGCCTCCTGGAGAGCATCGCCGCGTCCACGGCGCCCATCCTGCACGAGTGGCGCAAGCGCCGGGCGGAGGAGGCTGCGCGCCTCGACGCGGAGCGCGCGCTCCGGGAGTCCGAGCAGCGGTACCACGCGCTCTACGACGGGTCACCGGTGGGCGTGTTCGCCCTCGACGCCGACCTCGTCTTCCTGGACTGCAACGCCGCTTTCGAGGAGATGTTCGTGACCCCGGACGGGGGTTTCCGCGGTCGGCCGGCGGCTCAGCTCATCCGGCAGGACGAGGTCCTCCAGATCCTCGAGGCGGCGCTGCACGGCACGGAGAGCATCTACGAGGGGACCTTCGAGACCCTCGGGGGCCGGAGTCTCTGGCTGACGATCAAGGCCGCCGCGCAGCGCGGCGCCGCCGGCGAGGTCGCCGGCGTGATCGGCGTGGTCGTCGACCGCACCCGGCAGAGAGACAGCGAGGAGAAGATCCGGCACCTCCTGCTGCACGACCCGGTCACGGGGCTCGCCAACCGCTCACTGCTCGAGGACCGCGTGAGCCAGGCGCTCAAGCACGCGCAACGCAAGCGACTGACGTTCGCCCTGGCCGCGTTCCGCGTCGACCGGTTCGACGCCTTCGAGACGTCCCTCGGCCTCCACGGCATCGACCGCCTGCTGGAGGAGCTCGGGCGCCGGCTCCAGGGCGCGGGGCGCGCCGAGGACACGGTGGCGTACCTCGGCGGCGGCGCCTTCGCCGCGCTGCTGCCGGGCGCGGCCGGCCCCGCCGAGGCCACGGCCGCCGTCACCGGCCTCCTGGTCGCGGTAGGCGACCCGATCGAGCTCGACCAGCGCGAGCTCTTCCTCTCCTCAGTCTGGGAGTCGCCCTCTACCCCACCGACGGCGCCTCCACCGTCGAACTGCTGCGCAACGCCGAAGCGGCGACGCGCAGGGCCTCGGACGGAGGGGGCGGCCGCTGGCTGTTCTTCCACCCCGGCCTCAACGAGGAGCAGGCCGACCGGCTCACACTCGAGGCGGAGCTGCACCGGGCCCTGGAGAGCGACCAGTTCTTCCTCGAGTACCAGCCATTGGTCGCCGCCGCGACGGAGGAGATCGTCGGCGTCGAGGCGCTGGTCCGCTGGCGCCACCCCGAGCGCGGCGTCGTGCAGCCGCTGGACTTCATCCCCGTAGCGGAAGACACGGGGATGCTCTCCCAGATCGGCGAGTGGGTCCTCGGCGAGGCGTGCAGGCAGGGGCGCTCCTGGCAGCGGCTCGTCGGCAAGCCGCTCCGCATGTCGGTCAACATCGGCGCACGGCAACTCCACGACCAGACGCTCGTCGACCTGGTCCGCCGGACGCTCCGCGCCACCGGGTTCGACCCGCGCTCGCTCGAGCTTGAGATCACCGAGACGGCGGCCATGCGCGACGCCCGCCACACGGCGCAGATCCTCGGCGCCCTGCGGGCCATGGGCGTGCGCGTCGCGCTCGACGACTTCGGCACGGGCTACTCGTCGCTCAGCCACCTCGTACGCCTGCCCATCTCGACGGTCAAGATCGACCGCTCCTTCGTCCGCGACCTGCTCGCGGTGCCCGAGCACGCGGCGGTGGCGGCCTCCGTGATCGCCCTCGGCCACCGCCTGGGTCTCACGGTGGTCGCGGAGGGCGTCGAGACCATCGGTGAGCGCGGCGCACTCCGCGAAGAGGGTTGCGACGTCATCCAGGGGTTCCTCTACTCGCCGCCCGTCCCCGCGGAGGAGTGCGCCGCGCTCCTCGCCGAGGGCGTCATCCGGCTCTAGGCCGGAGCGCGTCTCGCGGGCGGACCGGGCGGCGCTCCTCGGAGCGGAACCGGCGAGGCCGGTCAAGCTCCGTGGCACTTCTTGTACTTCTTCCCGCTCCCGCACGGACACGGGTCGTTGCGCCCCACCTTGTCGTAGACGACCCGCTGCTGCACCTGCACAGGCGTGCTGGTCGTCGTTGCGCCGCGCCCGCCGCCGCCGGCCGCCACGTTGGGCGGCGGCGCGTCGGCCAGACCGTCCTCCGGGTAGGCGCCGGCCGCCATGGCCGCGCCGGTGAACGACGTCTGGTTGATGAGGTCGTCACCGCTCGTGTAGTTGAGCGCCGCCACGGGCTCGTCCATGGTGATGGCGGTGAACATGGCGAGATCCTCCGCCGAGTTCTTCATGAGCGTGCTGACCGTGCTCATCTTGACGCCCTCGAGCATGTCGTTGAACAGGTCGAAGCCCTCGCTCTTGTACTCGACCAGCGGGTCCCGCTGCCCGAGGGCCCGCAGGTGGATGCCCTCCTGCAGGTAGTCCATGTCGAGGAGGTGCTCCTTCCAGCGGCCGTCGATGACCTGGAGCATCACGGCGCGCTCGACGTTGCGCATCTGCTCTGCGCCGATGACGCGCTCGCGCTCGTCGTACTGCTCGAGCGCGTCCTCCACGGCGAGGTCGGCGACCTCCTCAGCCGTCACCGTGGACACGTCGATGTCGTCCTTCTTGAGCTTGGGGTTGTAGATCTGCTTGAGCCCGATGAGGAGCGAGTCGAGGTCCCAGTCTTCGGCGTACTGCTCGCCGTCCAGCGCCGCGTGCACGGCGCCCCCCACCAGCTCGGCCACCATCTCGCGCACCTGCTCGCCGAAGTCCTCGCCCATGAGGATGCGCTGGCGCTGGTCGTAGATGACGCGCCGCTGCTCGTTCATCACCTCGTCGTACTTGAGCACGTTCTTGCGGCGCATGAAGTTGAGCTCCTCGACCTTGACCTGCGCCTTCTCCACCACGTTGCTCAGCATCTTGGCCTCGATCGGCTCGCCTTCCTGCGGGCCGAGGCGGCTGAGGATCTTGAACATGCGGTCGCCGGCGAACAGGCGGATGAGCTCGTCTTCGGCCGAGAGGTAGAACCGGCTCTCGCCAGGGTCGCCCTGACGGCCGGAGCGGCCGCGGAGCTGGTTGTCGATGCGGCGACTCTCGTGGCGCTCGGTACCGAGCACGTACAGGCCGCCGGCGTCGATCACGCCTTCGCCGAGTTTGATGTCCACTCCGCGGCCGGCCATGTTGGTCGCGATCGTGATCGCGCCGGTCTGGCCGGCGTTCTCGATGATGTGCGCCTCGCGCTCGTGCTGCTTGGCGTTCAGCACGCTGTGCTGCACGCCGTGGCGGTCGAGCAGGCGCGAGAGCATCTCGCTGACCTCGACCGACACGGTGCCGACCAGCACCGGCTGGCCCTTCTCGTAGCGCCCCACCACATCGTCGACCACCGCGGCGTACTTCTCCTTGGCGGTCGTGAAGATGTAGTCGTTCTCGTCCAGGCGGACCATCGGCGAGTTGGTCGGGATCTGCACGACCTCGAGGTGGTAGATCTGGCGGAACTCGTCCTCCTCGGTCTTGGCGGTACCGGTCATGCCGGCCAGGACCTCGTACATGCGGAAGTAGTTCTGCAGTGTGATGGTCGCGAGCGTCTGGTTCTCCTCGCGGATCGGCACCTTCTCCTTGGCCTCGATCGCCTGGTGCAGGCCCTCGGAGTACCGCCTGCCCTCGAGGATGCGGCCGGTGAACTCGTCGACGATGAGCACCTCACCGTCCTGGACGACGTACTCCACGTCCTTGGCGTACAGCGCCTCGGCGCGCAGCGCCTGGATGAAGTGGTTGACCAGGCCGCCGTTGGAGTCCTTGTAGAGGTTGTCGATGTCGAGCGCCTTCTCGACCTTGGCGACGCCGCTCTCGGTGACCGCCACCGTGCGCTGCTTCTCGTCGACCTCATAGTCGTCGCCGGGGATGAGCCGGGGCACCACGCGCGCGAACTGGCGGTAGGTGTCGGCGGCCGTCTCCGGGGCGCCGCTGATGATGAGCGGCGTGCGCGCCTCGTCGATGAGGATGGAGTCGACCTCGTCCACGATGCAGAAGGCGTGGCCGCGCTGGACCATGTGCTCGCGGCGCATGGTCATGTTGTCGCGCAGGTAGTCGAACCCGAACTCGGAGTTGGTGCCGTAGGTGACGTCGGCGTTGTACTGCGCGCGGCGCTCCTCCGGCGTCATGTTCGCCTGGATCACGCCGACCTCGAGGCCGAGGAAGCGGTACACCTGGCCCATCCACTCCGCGTCGCGCTTGGCCAGGTAGTCGTTGACGGTGACGAGGTGGGCGCCGTGGCCGGCGAGCCCGTTCAGGTACATCGGCATGGTCGCGACGAGGGTCTTGCCCTCGCCGGTCTTCATCTCGGCGATGTCGCCGTCGTGAAGGACGATACCGCCGAGCACCTGGACGTCGAACGGGCGCATGCCGAGAGCCCGCTTGGCGGCCTCTCGCGCGACGGCGAACGCCTCGTACAGCAGGTCGTCCAGAAGCTCGCCGTTCTCGTAGCGCCGGCGGAACTCAGCGGTCTTGGCGCGCAACTGCTCGTCGGTCAGGCCGGCGACACCGGGCTCGAGTTCGGTGACGCGCTGGGTCTGCTCCTGGAGCGTCTTGAGGCGCCGGCCTTCACCGGCGTGCAGCAGCTTGTCGACGATCTTGATCACAGGGAATCGACTCCCGGGGTCGCGTGGCTGGATTCTCGACCCATTGTCGCACAGCCTGCGAGGTTCGTCGCACGGGCGCGCCCGGCCGCGCTGACGGCCGCCGGGCGCGCGGGCGCGCGGCGCGAGCCGGTTCTAGTTCTCCGCCGGCTCGATCAGGCCGTAGTGCCCGTCGTTGCGGCGGTACACCACGTTGGTACGGTTGGACTCGGCGTTGGTGAACACGAAGAAGTCGTGCCCGACGAGCTCCAGCTGGAGCGTGGCCTCCTGCACCGACATCGGCTTGAGCGCGAACTGCTTGGTCTTCACGATGCGGCCGTTGTCGCCGGCGTACTCCATCTCGCCGGCCAGCTCGTCCGCGAGAGCGGCTGACGCGGCGACGGGCGCCAGCTCAGGCTCGGGCGAGGGCGCCACGATCTTGTCGTGGCCGTGCCTGGTCTTGCCGTGGATCTTGTCGTGGTACTTCTTGACGCGGCGCACCAGCTTGTCCGACACCAGGTCGATGGCGGCGTACATGTCGGTGGAGGACTCGCGTGCTCTGATCACGGGACCGCGGGTGAACACCGTCGCCTCGGCGATGCACGGCTCGGGGATGCTCGGGTTCTTCTCGACCAGAAGCTCGAGCTCTACCCTCGTCACTTCGTCGATCTTGCGCTGCAGGAGAAGCTTGTGGACGTGCTCGATCTTCTCGTTGGCGTAGTCCTGCAGGGCGGGTGTGACGGTGACATTGCGGCCCTTGATCTGAGTTTTCATCGACATCGCTCCTTAGGGAAGTACTTGGTCTCGCGATGCTTGGGCAGGCGTCGCACGAACGGTCCGTGCGAAGGTGAAGGCGTGGGGGTCGTGGCCTGCGTGAGCGAGCGCTTCCGCACACTGGTTCAACGTTTCACCTGTGGTGTAGACGTCGTCGACAATGATCACTCGCCTAGGTCTAGTACCTACCCCGAAACCGGGCTCCCGCAACGCGAACGCATGATGGACGTTGGCGGCGCGCGCGGCCTTGCCGAGCCCGCTCTGGCGGGCTCCGTGCCGCGTGCGACGGAGCAGCGGAGCATAGGTGAGCGACGAGTCGCGTGCAAGCCGCCGGGCGACCGACTCGGCAAGGTCGAACCCGCGGTCGAGCCGGTGGTCGCGGTGCGCCGGGACAGAGGTGACCACAAGGCCGGCGCCGGCGCCCTCCGGCATGCTCGCAATGAACTCGGCGAACGCCGGCGCCGCGCGGAGGGCGAGCTCGGTGGAGAGCGACCGCAGGGCGCGGAACTTGCAGGCGGTCACGAGCGCGCGGGCCGGCCCCACGTAGCAGAAGGCGGCCGAGGCGCTCGAGAAGGCCAGGTCACGACCGGCGCACTCACGGCAGGCGGGCATGCGCCGGGCGGGCGCGCCCGGGCGCACCGGGCGGGCGGGCCTCCCGGCCCGCCGCAGCGGCGCGCCGCAGCGCCCGCAGCGGTCGTCCGGGAGAGGAAGAAGTCCGTCGGCGCACGCCGGGCACAGCCAGCCGCCGGGCGCGCGGCAGACCACGCACCGCCGCGGGAAGACCAGGTCGAGCAGGCCGTCGAGTGCGCCCTCGGCTTGCACCCGCGGCCCGGCCGTCACGTCGGGTCGCCCCCGTGCGTCTGAGCGCCCGCCTCGAGACAGGTGCGCGGCTCCAGCCGCGCCCCCACGTCCACGAGCGCGTGCGCTCCGACCTCCGAGCGGTCGCCGACCACGGAGTCCTCGCGCACGACCGCCTCGTGGTGCACCACGACGTTGCGGCCGAGGATGCTGCCGGCGAGGTGCGAGTCGCGGCCGGCCTTGGCGCCGTCCCAGTGGATGACACCCTCGAGCACGGCGCCGCGCTCGACCACGCAGCCGTCGCCGATGATGAGCGGCCCGATGAGCTCGGCGCCGGACTCGACGAGGCAGCCGGCGCCGAGCAGCACCGGCGGCTCGATGCGCACACCGCTCTCGACCTCGGTACCCTGGCCGACCCACACGCGCGGCGCGACCTGCCGGCCCGGCACCAGCACGCTCACCCTGCCGTGCAGCGCGTCGAAGTTGCCGACGCGGTACTGCTCGATGTTGCCGACATCGTTCCAGTAGCTCTCCAGGCGCCACACGTGGAACGGCTTGTCGTCGCGCAGCAGCGCCGGGAAGACGTCCTTGGCCCAGTCGACGAACTCCCCGGGGGGGATGTAGTCGAAGATCTCGGGCTCGAAGGCGTAGATGCCGCAGTTGCACAGATCGGATTCCGCCTGCTCACGCGGCGGCTTCTCCTGGAACCCCGTGATGCGCAGGTCGTCGTCGTGCACGACGACCCCGTACAGCGAGGGGTCCTCCACCTCCTTGACCGCCAGCGTCGCGATGCCGCCGGCGCGCCGGTGCGCCGCGAGGAACGCCGTGAGGTCGATGTCGGTGAGGCCGTCGCCGCTCATGACGAGGAAGGTGGAGCCGCTGAGGAACGCGCGGAAGGCGTCGGCGCCGCCTGCCGTGCCCATGAGCTGTTCCTCGAGGTTGTAGCGCAGCCCCAGGCCGTACTCGGAGCCGTCGCCGAAGTACGAGCTGATCTTGTCCGGGTGGTAGTGCAGGTTGGCGGCCACCTCGGTGATGCCGTGCCGCCGGAGCAACTGCAGCAGGTGTTCCATGACCGGCCGGTTGAGGATGGGGACCATGGGCTTGGACGTGAGCCCTGTGAGCGGGTACAGGCGGGTGCCCAGCCCGGCGGCCATGAGGTAGGCGCGGACTTCCCCGGCGTCGCGGACCCCGGTCACGGCCGGCACTCCCCACCTGCGCAGGCTCCCGCGAGCGCCGGGCCCAGAGGCGCCCTGAGGACGCCCGTCTCGGTGACGATCGCGGTGATGTTGGCGGCCGGCGTGACGTCGAAGGCGGGGTGACGCGCCTGCGCGCCCTCGGGCGCGACCTGCTCGCCGCGGAACGCGGTGACCTCGGCCGGGTCGCGCTCCTCGATGGGGATCGCGTCGCCGCTCGCGGTGGTCACGTCCACCGTGGAGAGCGGCGCGGCCACGTAGAACGGCACGGCGTGCTCCTTGGCGAGCACGCTCACGCTGTAGGTCCCGATCTTGTTGGCCGTGTCGCCGTTCGCGGCGATGCGGTCGGCGCCGACGACGACGCCGTCGACCTCGCCGCGACGCATGAAGTACCCGGCCATGTTGTCGCTGATGAGCCGATACGGGATGCCCTCCACCTGGAGCTCCCAGGCGGTGAGGCGCGCGCCCTGCAGCCAGGGCCGCGTCTCGTCGACCCACACGGAGATGTCCGCGTAGCGAGCCGCGGCCGAGCGGACGACGCCCAGTGCGGTGCCGTAGCCGGCCGTCGCCAGAGCTCCTGCGTTGCAGTGCGTGAGGATGCGGTCGCCGGCCTTGAAAAGCTCGGCGCCATGCTCGCCGATGCGCAGGCAGCGGTCGACGTCGTCGTCGTGGATGGCCTGCGCCCGGGCGAGCAGGGCGGCGGCGACCCCGGCCGGCGACGCCTGTGGGGCGGCGAGCTCCTGCTCCCAGGCTCGCCGCATCTCGTCCAGCGCCCAGCGCAGGTTGACGGCGGTGGGCCGGGTGGTCAGCAGACCGCTCGCCGCCTGCTCGAGCGCGGCCCGGAGCGCAGCCGTATCGTCCGGGCTCGAGGCGGCCGCCTCGGCGGCAGCGAGCGCGATGCCGCCGGCCGCCGTGACGCCGATGGCCGGCGCGCCGCGGACCGTCATGTCGCTGATGCGGTCCGCGACCTCCCGCCAGGTGTGGCAGGTGACGTAGCGCTCCTGCTGCGGCAGCGCGAGCTGGTCGATGAGCACGACCTGGCCGGGCAGGATCTCGACGGTGCGCACGCGCAGCCGCGAACCGCCGGGCCCGCTGCGCTCACCGGCCCCCGCCGCTCCGCCGTGTGTCTGGTCCGCGGCCCCGCAGAGTGGTGCACCTGCGGCGCCCCCCTCGATAGCCGGGCCACGCTCGCTAGTCACCAGGTCCTCCTGCCTCAGGTGCCCTGGTCCCAGGAGGCGAGGTACTTGGCCTGCTCCTCCGTGAGCGTGTCACATTCGACGGCCATCGACTCGAGCTTGAGTCTCGCGATCTCGTCGTCGATGTCCTTGGGCACCACGTAGACCTGCTTCTCGAGGCTCGCGTGGTTCTTGACCATGAACTCGGCGCTGAGCGACTGGTTGGCGAAGCTCATGTCCATGACCGCCGCCGGATGACCCTCGGCCGCCGCCAGGTTGACCAGGCGGCCGTCGGCGAGCAGATAGATGCGGCGGCCGTCGGCCATGGTGTACTCCTCGACGAACTCGCGCACCGTGCGCTGCTTGACCGAGAGCTTCTCGAGCGCCGGGATGTCGATCTCGACGTTGAAGTGGCCGGTGTTGGCGATGATCGTGCCGTCCTGCATGGCCTCGAAGTGCTCGCCGCGCAGCACGTGGATGTCGCCGGTGGCGGTGACGAAGAGCTTGGCGACCTTGGCGGCCTCGGCCACCGGCATGACGCGGTAGCCGTCCATGACCGCCTCGAGCGCGCGCAGCGGGTCGACCTCGAGCACGATGACGTCGGCTCCGTGGCCCTTCATGCGCATGGCGAGGCCGCGGCCGCACCAACCGTAGCCGGCGACGCACACCGTGCTGCCGGCGATGAGGATGTTGGTGGCGCGGATGACGCCGTCGAGCGTGCTCTGGCCGGTGCCGTAGCGGTTGTCGAACATGTGCTTGGTGTTGGCCTCGTTGACGGCCACGATCGGGAACATCAGGCGACCCTCGGCCTCGAGCGCCTTGAGGCGGATGACGCCGGTGGTGGTCTCCTCGGTGCCGCCGATGATGTCGGCCGCCATGTCCGGGCGCTCGCCGTGGAGCACGCCGATGACGTCGGCGCCGTCGTCCATGGTGATGTTGGGCCGGTGGTCGACGCAGGCGTTGATGTGGGCGTAGTACGTCTCGTCGTCCTCGTCGTTGATGGCGTAGACGCGGATGCCGTACTCCTTGACGAGAGCGGCGGCGACGTCGTCTTGCGTACTCAGCGGGTTGCTGGCGCAGAGCACCACGTCGGCGCCGCCGGCGGCCAGCGTGCGCATGAGGCCCGCCGTCTCGGTGGTGACGTGCAGACAGGCGCCGATGCGGATGCCCTCGAGAGGCTTCTCCTTCTCGAAGCGCTCGCGGATGGCCCGGAGCACGGGCATGTGCATGTCGGCCCACTCGATGCGCAGCACGCCCTCGGGCGCGAGGCCGATGTCCTTGATGTCGTAGTCGTTGCTCATGCGTGGAGCCTCACTCTCTGTCGTCTGTCGGCGCCTGGACGAGTGCGCAGGCGGCCAGTCTCATGCCGTAGTACGCAGCGACGATGGCGACAGGGACCAGGGAGTCGGACACGATGGGCCAGCCCCCCTCCCGGACCGCCCGCACCTCGAAGCGCGTGAGGCGCCGGGCGTCGGCGACACCTGCCGCCACGACGCCGGACGAGTATACCCGAGCCCCCTCCGGCCGACGAACGAGGGCGGGTTGATATATGCCGGTCACGCTGGGGAAGTCGCGCGGCTCGCCGGCCGGCCAGCGGCCGGTGAGCGGGCCGCGCGGCTCCAGGCCGACGTGGTCGACGACCGGGACGAGGTCGCCCGGGCGCGGCGGCTCCCCCGCGGCGCCGGGCGACGGTGACGGTGCAAGACCCGCGGGCACGACCAGACCGAGCACGCGGCCGCGGGGAAGCGACGCTAGGAGGCCGAAGAGCGGACCGGCGAACGGCGCGGGCGGGCGGAGATCCTCCCGCGTGAGCGCCGCGGACGGGACGCCGGGGAACAGCGCGGCGCCGGCGTCCCGGCACGCCGCATCCGAGGCGGTCAGGACGAAGCCGACGGCGGCGCCGGGCACCGCGGCGTCAGTCGCCGCCGCCGGCGAGGCCGGCCTTGAACGCCTGGATGGCGTCGACCGGGGTGGGGTCGACACCGTACAGCACGGCGAGGTAGCAGGAGACGTGGTCGCCGAGCTGGACGAGCGAGAAGAGCCGCGCGAGCCGCGAGTCGCCGCGCGCGGCCACCAGCTCGGCGGAGACGCCGAGGGCCTCGTACTCGCGCGCAGTGAGCTCGGCGCGCCGCGTGAGCCGCGCGTCCTCGTCCGGGTCGTGCAGGAACAGGGCGACGGTGCTCCGCGAGATGTGCGGCAGGCTCGTCCAGCCCATGAGCTCGTTGTGATCCAACTCCGGCAGCTCGTTGAAGAACGCCGGAGCCTTGGCGTTCTCGTTGACCTGGCCCTTCCAGCGCCGGGCGACCGGGAGCGTCGGCCCGGCGCCGTACACCACGACCAGCCGGTTCTCGAGCCGCCGCGCCAGCGTCTTCGCCGGGTTCCGCTCGTCCGCGCAGCCAGGGCCGAGCAGCTCGTTGTCCGCCTCGAGCAGACTGGCCGCGGAGTCCACCTCGGCCAAATGGTCGCCGCACAGGCCGGCGGCCTCGAGCGCGGCCAGGACGGCCATCGAGAGCACGCCTACGGCCGCGCGCGGCTGCCCGCCGCCGGGGACGTCCACGAGCGGCAGCCCCTCGCGCTCCGCGAGCGCGCCCAGGCTGCCGCCGGACGAGATGCACACCGGCGCACAGCCGCGTGAGCGCGCCTGCTCCGCGCACGCGAGGGCCTCTTCGGTCTGGCCCGAGTAGCTGGCGACCACCACCAGCGTCTCGGGACCGGTCCACTCGGGCAGGTGATAGCCACGCACGACCGTCGCCGGCACCTGCAGGTCGGGCAGCGCCGCCAGGACGAGGTCTGCGCCGATGGCGGAGCCGCCCATGCCGCACACTACGAGCGCCGAGGGTTCGGCCGGCGGGATCGCCGGATACGTGCCGAAGAACGCCCCGGCCAGGCGCCGCCTCGCGTGTGCATAGCCCTCGCGCAGCTGTCGCGGGAGCCCGGCGACCTCGCCGAACATGCCGGAGGCGTCGACATCGGCCACCTGCGCCGGCCCGAGGCCGGCCACGTCGCCTGCGTGCACGTCGCCCACCTCAGCCCTCCCGGATCACCGAGAGGACGAGGTCGCGCTTCTCCTCCATGAGCGCCTGCGAGTCGGCGCCGAGGTTGAGGCGCAGCAGCGGCTCGGTGTTGGAGGAGCGCACGTTGAAGTGCCAGTCCGGGTAGTCGACGGAGATGCCGTCGAGGTGGCCGACTTCGCCGTCGGCGAACCGCTCCTCGATGCGCGCCAGCGCCGCCGGCGCGTCCTCGACCGTCGAGTTGATCTCGCCGCTGATGAAGTACTTCGTGCGCAGCGGCTCCAGCAGCTCCGCCATCGTCGCCTGCTTGCGCGAGAGCAGGTCGAGGATGAGCAGCGCCGGGATGAACCCGGAGTCGGCGTTGTAGTTGTCGGCGAAGTAGTAGTGGCCGGAGACCTCGCCGCCGAACAGCCCGCCCTCGCGGCGCATGCGCTGCTTGAAGAACGCGTGCCCGACGCGGTTGAGCAGCGGCACGCCGCCGTTCTCCGTGATCACGTCGGGCACGGCGCGACTGGCGCGCAGGTCGTAGAGGATCCGCGCGCCGGGGTTCTTGATCAGGAGCGCCTCGGCGAGCAGCGCGGTGACGAAGTCGCCGGGCACGAACTCGCCGTCCGCGTCGATGAAGAAGCAGCGGTCGGCGTCGCCGTCCCAGGCGATGCCGAGATCGGCCCCCTCGGCCACCACGCGCTCGCGGATCTCCCGGCTGTTCTCCTCCAGGAGCGGGTTGGGCGAGTGGTTGGGGAACGTGCCGTCCACCTCGAAGTACATCTCGACGCAATCGAGCGCCGTGCCCTCGAAGACGAGCGGCGCGAGCTTGCCGGCGACGCCGTTGGCGGCGTCCATGACCACCTTGTATGGGCGGAACCCGGTGACGTCGACGAGCCTGTGCAGGTGCTCGACGTAGGCCGGGTACAGGTCGAGGCGCTCCATGACGGCGCCGGCGCTCCGCGCCGGCAGCTCCGCGAGCGCCTGGGCGCGCTCTTTGAGCTCCGGGATGCCGGAGTCTCCGCTGAGCGGCAGCGCGCCGTCCTGCACGAGCTTCATGCCGTTGTACTGCGGCGGGTTGTGCGACGCCGTGACCATCACGCCGCCGTCCAGCCCCTGCGAGGCGACGCCGAAGTACAGCATCTCCGTCGGCACCAGGCCGAAGTCGACGGTGGACGCGCCGGCCGCGGCGGCGCCGGCGGCGAAGGCCTCAAGCAGACCTGTGGAGGACGGGCGCGGGTCCATCCCCGCGCCGAGCCGGGATGCGCCCACCTGCTGCGCCAGGGCGCAGCCGATGCGCTCGGCGGCCGCCTCGTCGAGCTCCTGCGGGTACAGCCCGCGGATGTCGTACGCCTTGAAGATGCCGTCGGGGATCGTCATGCGCCCTCTCTTCTTCTGAGCTGCTCGTAGAACTGGACGGAGTTGTCCGGCAGCTCGGTCTCGGGATACAGGCAGATGCCGCCGGCGAGACGGTTGCCGGCGCCGACCACGCACGAGTCGCCGAGCACGGCGCCGTCCAGCTGCGTCCCGGCGCCGACGCTCGATCCGCGCACGAGGATGCTGCCCTCCACCTGGGCGTGGGCGCCGATCACGACGCCCTCCTGCACCACGGCCTCCAGCACCGTGGCGCCCTCACCCACCACGACTCCCGCGCCGAGCACGGCGAGAGGTCCGACGCGCGCCCCGGCGCCGACGCGCACCGCGTCCGCGATGTAGCACGGCGGCACCACGCGGGCGCCGGGCGCGACCTCAGCCGACGGCGAGATGTACAGGTACTGCTCGCCGAGCGCATCTCCGGCGCTCGTGTCGAGCTGCCGCTCGAGGATGTCGAAGTGCGCCTGCAGGTAGCTGTCGGGCGTACCGATGTCGCGCCAGTAGCCCTGGTCCACGTGCCCGTACAGCGAGCCGGCGGCGGCAAGCTTGGGGAACACACCGCGCTCGATGGAGAACAGCCGGCCGCGCGGGATCATCTCCAGCACCTCCGGCTCGAGCACGTAGACGCCGGCGTTGATGAGAGCGGTCCCCTCCCAGTCCCCGGGTTTCTCGAGGAAGCTGTCGACCGACCCGTCCTCGCGCAGTTCCACCAGCCCGTACCGGCGCGGATCCTCGACGGGCGTGAGGAAGATGGTGCCCATGCCGCCGCGCGCGACATGTGTCGCGGCGAGCGCCGTGAGGTCGACGTCGCTCAGGACGTCGCCGTTGAAGACGAAGAAGCTGCCGTCCTCGAGCACGGTCTCGCAGTTGGCGATGGCTCCGGCTGTGCCGAGGGGCTGGTCCTCGACGGCGTAGTCCACCTGAAGGCCGTACGCGGAGCCGTCTCCGATGACGGCCTCGATGGCCTCGGCGAGGAACCCGGTCGAGAAGACGGCGCGCTCCACCCCGTGCCGGGCGAGGTTGTCGAGGATGTAGGCGACGAACGGCCGCTCCACGACCGGGGCGACCGGCTTGGGCACGCGCGAGGTGACGGGGCGCAGGCGCGTGCCCTCACCGCCGACGAGGATGACGGCCTGCCGCGGGCGGCCTCGCGAGACGCTCATCGGCAGATCAGCCCGGGACGCGCGCCGGTACCTCGTCGCCGAGGCCGATGCCCTCGTAGTCGAGGCCGGCCTCGCCCGCCACCACAGGGTCGATGAAGTTGCGGCCGTCGATGAGGAGCGGCCGCGCCATGGCGGCGGCGGCCGCTCGCCAGTCGAGCCGCGCGAACTCGGGCCACTCCGTGACGAGCACCGCCGCGTCGGCGCCGGCGAGGGCGTCGAGTGGGTCCTCGCAGACGACGACGCCGGGGAACAACGGGTGGTCGCCGGCGTCGAGCATGGGGTCGTAAGCCCGGACCTGGGCGCCCTCGTGGATGAGCCGGCCGGCCAACACGATCGAGGCCGCCTCCCGCAGGTCGTCGGTGTTGGGCTTGAACGTGAGGCCGAGGAGCGCCACGGTGGTCCCGCGCAGGTTCCCCAGCCGATCCTTGAGCTTACCGACCACGCGGCGCTTCTGGAGCGCATTGACCTCGATGACGGCGTTGAGCAGCTGGAAGTGGTAACCCGTGTTGCCCGCCAGCTGCTTGAGCGCCTGCACGTCCTTGGGGAAGCACGAGCCGCCGTAGCCGATACCGGCCTGCAGGAAGTGCGGCCCGATACGGTGGTCGAGCCCCATGCCGTGGGCGACCGTGCGCACGTCTGCGCCGACCATCTCGCACACGTTGGCGATCTCGTTGATGAAGGAGATCTTCGTGGCGAGGAACGCGTTGCTGGCGTACTTGACCATCTCGGCGGTCGGCACGGTGGTGCGCACGACGTCCGCCTCGATGCCGCGGTAGAGCTCCTCGACCGCCGCGCCGTCCTCGTCGCGGAAGCTGCCGACGACGATGCGGTCGGGCTCCAGGAAGTCCTGGATGGCGGCGCCCTCGCGGAGGAACTCGGGATTGGACGCGTAGGTGATGCCGGAGACTCCCATCGCCTCGAGGTCGGCCATGACCTTCTCGCCGGTGCCCACCGGGACGGTGCTCTTCATGACCAGCAGGCGCTCCCCGCCGCGCGCCGCGATCTCCCGCACCGCGTGCTGCACACGGGAGAGGTCGGCGTCACCCGACGGCGACGGCGGCGTGTCGACGGCGATGAAGAGGATGTGGCAGCGCTCCAGGACCGTGTCGTACGACGTCGTGAACGACAGCCGGGCGGCGTTGTCGCCGACGAGCTTCTCGAGGCCGGGCTCATAGATGGGGACTTCCCCGCGTTCCAGCCGCGCGATCTTGTTCTCGTCGACGTCCATGCACACGACGTCGTGACCGAGGTGGGCGAAGCAGACGGCCGAGACGAGGCCGACGTACCCGGTGCCGACGACGCCGATGGGTGCGGCATCCATGCGGAAAGTACCTCCAGTGCAGGTGGGAAACAGGCCCCTGTGACGCCCGGAAGTCTACCACGGGCGCGAGGACCGGAGCCCGTGTCCCGTGCCTCTCGTCAGCGCGTGAGCCGCTCCAGCTCGTACCGGCTCGCCGAGTCCGCGGGATTGAGCGCGAGAGCCCGGGTGAAGGACGCCCTGGCGGCCTTGACCTGCCCGAGCGCACCCTGCTGCAGCTCGCCGAGCGCGAACCACACCTCGTAGTTCTGCGGCTGGAGTCGCGCCGCCTCCTCGAGCTTCGCCAGTGCGGCCCGGTTCTGCCCGAGCTGTTGCAGCAGCGCGGCCTCGGTGAGCAGCGGGCTCACCGCCAGCGGGTCGAGCCGCGCCGCGCGCCGCGCATGAGCCAGCGCGTCCTCCACCCGGCCGTCCCCGGCGTCGGCCAGGGCGGCGCTCTCGGAGCGCTGGGCCAGGTAGGGCGGCAGCCAGCACACGGCGAGCAGCAGCAGCGCCGCGCTGGCGACCACGCGCACGCTCCAGCCGACCCGCGGCCGGCGCGGGCGCCGGCGCCGGTGGGTCTCCCCCTCGCCGGCGGCCTCGTCGTCGTCGGCCAAGGCGCCGTCCCGGCCGTCGACGCCGGCATCCTGGGTGGCCCCATCGAGCACGAGGCCGGCCCGCCGTGATCCTGCGTCCAGCGCCACCGGATCCGCGCTCTCCTCAGCCTGGAGAAGCGCCTCCTCAGGCTCCGCCGTCGCGGTCACCCCGTCCGCTGTCCACGCGTCCGGCGATGCCCGCCCGCTCTCCGGACCGCGCGCCTCTCGCGCGGTGCGGCGGGCGGTGCGCCGGTCGTCGGCCGCCCTGGTGCCGCGGTACGAGGCGGCGGCCCCGACGAACACGAACGCGAGCATGCCGACGGCGGCCATGTCCCAGTCCCAGTCCCACGACATGTGCACGAAGAAGGCGACGGCTCCCGCCTGCAACGCCACCAGCAGCGGGTGCAGCGGGTCGTCGCGGCGGGAGAACGGGTTGCCCACCGCCGCCGCCACGAACAGGACGATCGCGGCGACGAACAGGGCGAGTCCCACCACGCCCAGCTCGCTCAGCACGTTGAACCACTGGCCGTGTGCGTGCTTGACCACGCCACCGTTGTCGCGGAAGCGGTAGTGCGAGAAGGGGAACGTCCCGGCGCCGGTGCCGGCCTGGCGCACGTACCGCCACTGGTCCACAGCCTCCCGCCACAGCGGGATGCGACCGTTGGTCGTCACCGTGAACAGCCGACCGGCGGCGTTGCCGGTGCCGCTCTCGCTCTCGGCGTCGGTGACCAGGGCATGGGCCTTGTCCTCGACCCACTGCATGCCGCCGTGCCTCTGGAGGTACGTACCGGAGCCGCCGATCACGACCACTCCGAGCACGGCGAGCACCGCCGCTCCGGCCGCCACCGTGGACCAGCGCGGCCAGCGGACCGACCCCTGCACGATCGCGGCCGCCAGCTGCACACCGAGGGAGACCAGGAGCGCGGCGACCGCCCAGCGCAGCAGCGTATGTCCCTGGAGCGTGCGCAGGGTGTCGTCGGCGGTCTCCGCGAACAGCGTCTCGAGGCCGCGCAGGCGCCAGAGCACGAGCGCGACCGGCGCGACGATCGCCAGCAGCGACACGAGGCTCCCCAGTCTCGTCGTCGTGAAGACGAAGTAGAGCAGGAGCGCGAGGGCGAGCACCAGCCAGCCGCCGCGCGAGAAGGTGAAGAAGAAGGTCAGGCACATCGGCACCGCGGCCGCCGCGGCCGCCGCCCGCAGCCAGGCCGGCGTGCTCCGGTCGCCGGCGACGGCGAGGGCGACGCAGATGCCCATGACCATCATCAGCGCGAGGACGTTCCAGTAGCCGACGGGACTGTCCAGTCGAGCGTAGGTGTGCGCGTGGGTCACGACGTCCGGCAATCCCTTGCCGAGGAAGGCGTACACACCCACGGCGGCGGCCACGGCGAGGTAGCCGTAGCCGACCGTCCGCAACTGCAGGCCGCGCACGGAGGTGAGCCCGAGCACCGCGACCATGGCGAGATAGAACGCGGTGAGGTTGAATGCCACCCACGTGAGGTCGGGGCCGTAGGACCAGAGGACGGAGAGCCCCGACCACGCCGTGAAAGCGGTGAACATGCAGAGCGCGGCGAGGAACAGAAGCGACGGCCTGGAGCTCCGCCGGAGGAACCAGACCCAGACGGCGGCGGCACAGAGGAGCGCCACGGCGATCGGCGTGCTGCGCCCGATGACGTAGCCTCCGGAGAGGAACGAGAACAGCCCGACGGCGGCCATCGCGAGCGCGAACGGGACGGTGTTCCTGGCGCGGAACGTCTCCTCGGCAACGCGCTCCGTGTTTACGGGCCTCTCCATCGACGGCATTATACTTAGGTCGTACTTGGCGGCGCCCGCGTGCGGGCATCCGTCGGCTCCGGCGTTCAAGGTATGGTCATCTACGCGGGCTCGTGGTACAAGTGACGGGACTAGAACCCCGGCTAGAGTCGGGAAGAAGTCTCTGAGGGGGGGTGAGAAGATGAGGGTCAAGTTCTTGGGAGTCATGACTGTCGTGCTCCTGCTCGTCCTGGTGCTCGCAGTCGTAGCTTCGGCGGCGGTGCCCCAGTCGGTGATCGACGCGATCATCAAGGACGCTATGGACGGCACGATCGACGGCAACTGGACGGCCGCGGAGATCCGCGCTGCTCTGGCGTACATCCGGGACAACCCCATTTACCAGCAGTATTCCGACCTCGAGGGCGTCCTCGAGGACTACTTGGCAAGTCTGCAGGCACCAGGGGAGCAGGGTGGTCAGCTCGCCTTCACGGGCGGGGAGATCTTCCTGGTCCTCGCCGCAGGCGCCACGCTCATCGGCGGAGGCGCGTTGCTCCGCCGCGCGCACGCCTGACGCCCGGCGTCACCAGGTCCTTGTCGACGGCGCCTCACCCTCCGGGGTGGGGCGCCGTCGGCGTCTCGGGTGTCTACTCCGCCGGCACGAGCACCAGTTCCCGGGGGGTGTCGTCAGACTTGACGACACTTCGCGCCGGCAGACCGAGGTCGCCCGCGAGCGCCAGCGCGGCTGTCCGCAGGCCCGGGCGGTAGCACAGCAGCGGCCCCGGCCGGGGAGGCCGCCACTCTCCGTCCTCCAGCGCGAGTCTCACCGCCGGGTAGCCCCAGAGCCGCAGTCTGGCGAGCGTGCCTTGTGCGGCGTCGTCCGCCGCGCTCACGACTCCCACCCCGGTGTGCCGCGCGGCGACGAAGGCGAAGCGAAGCCTCGTCGAGGCCAGGTCCGGCGAGAGCGTCCCCGGCCAGCACGCCCGGGCCAGCGTCTGCACGTTGTCGCGGGCCGCGGCGGCCAGTCCGACGTCGTCGGCCGCGTCGGCCGTCTCGCCCGGAGCGGCGGGCGCAGCGTCCGGGGAGGTGCTCGCCGCGACTGGTGAGTCGCCCCCCGCGTTCGTGAGTCCGCCCGTCTCGCCCGCCGCTCCCGTGGCCGCCCCGGTCCGCACCGCCTCCGGCAACCACGACACCGGCAGCCGGCCGGCGACGGCGGCCTCATTCGGGGTCTCCACCACATCGGCGTCCGCCCGTGCCCGCGGCCGGCAGCGGGCTGGAGGCCACGGCCTCCTGCCGGCGGGCGCGAAGCAGGGCGTAGACCTTGCGCACGGCCGGCACACTCCCCTGGCGTCGCCGGCGCGACGAGCACGGCGAGCGCCGGCCGGCGATCGAGCTCGCGCGCCGTCCGGAACGCCAGACGAAGGTCGGCGCCGGCCACGAGCGTCACCTCCACGGGGGCGCCGGCCGAGCGTGCCAGGCTGCGCCGCACGCCGGCGGCGTAGCGGATCGCGGCGCGGCGCTCGAACGGCGCCACGACGAGCACTCTCGCGTCACGCCGGCGCACGGTGACCAGCCGGTCGGTCTCGGGCGGCCGGATCCCGATGACGAGGGACTGGCGCAGCGGCTCGACCCGGCTGGCGTCGGCGCGCCAGACCTCTCCGTCGCGGCACCGTTCCACGACGACGGGAGCGGCGCGCACCTCGACCTTGCCGCGGTCCACGTCGCGCAGCGCCTCGCCCAGTGAGGTGACGCCCTGGAGGGTGAGGTCGCTGCTCACGAACCCGAACCCGAGGATGTAGTTGGAGAACGCGACGACCCCGAGCTCCTGGAAGGGCACGCTGGGCAGAGCCGCGCTGAGCGTCTCGTACTGCATCGCCCACGATCGCTTCGCGCCGCCTCGGCCGCGCCAGGCCGCGCGAGCCTCGCGATAGCGCGTGCGCGCGGCCTTCACGTCGCTCAGCGGGATCATCGCCTGCACGGCCAGCTCGGTCGCCTTTCGGTCCAGGGCGACCCAGGCGTCCATGCTGACGCCGAGCGCGCCGCTCAGCGCCTCCGCGGCCGCGCGGGGGCCGGCGCTGTCGGCGATGGCCGCGATAGGCGCGAACCCGTCCGTCGGCGAGAACCCGGAGAGGGACGGCGCCACCACGACGGCGGTCAGCGCGCTCCTGTCGGCGTCGACGTGCAGCCAGACGACGCCGGAGCACGACGAGCCGCGACCGCCCATGACGAAGACGGCGACGTCGTCGGGAGCCGGCGCCTCCAGCCGCACCGGGGGCTCCGTGCCCACGACGCTCTGCCACGGGCCGGGCGTGGCCAGCAGGATGACGACGCCCATGGCGAGGATGCCGCCGAGCAGGAGGGCGGCCCAGGGGTCGAGTCGCCGCAACACTGCGCGCAGCCAGTTCACTTCACGGGCTTACACGAGGTCGCAAGGCCCAGCATGAGGTCGTTGGAGAGCTGATTGTCGAGCGTGTTGAGCACCCAGTACAGCGTCCCGCGGTCCTTCCAGGCCACCATGTGCAAGTCGCCGCCCTGGTAGAACAGCATGTACTTGCGACCCTTGATCGTCTGCGTGGAGTCGGGGTTCTGGATGGCCGGCGGGTCCTGCCAGCGCATGGCCTGGATGCTCCAGTACCCGTACTGCGAGGTGCGCACCACGGCGACCGAGGCAGCCGACTTCTTGCCCTCGGTCGTCTCGATGGAGTAGTTGCGCCACTGGTCGTAGGAGAAACCGTAGGACCAGGCCGTCGGCGCCTGGAGCTTGAGCGGCGTCTTGGCGTCGTACTCCTTCCACGTCGCCCAGTCGGCCTTGACGTTCTTCTCCAGGGTCTGCTGCTCCTGGACGACCTCCTCCGACACCTCGATGGTGCCGTCGAACGAGGATGCGACGAACACCGTGACGCCGTCCTTGAGCCCGCTGGTGCGCTCGACGATGTGCACGTCCGAGGGGGACAGCATGGCGGCGATGGCCTTGGCCTGCGCCTCCATGCCCTTGGTCGCGTAGACGCCCGTGACCTTGCCCGGATACTCGTAGGCGTCGGCGACCGCCTCGGCGTTGTAGCCCTGAACGCTGAGCTGCGACGCCGCGGATGTGGCCAGGCCGTCGATACCGCTGCCGTTGTAGACGTGCACGGTGAACATCTTCTTGCCGACCTTGCTGCCCTTGGTGGACACCGGCGCCTGCGTCGGGTGGGTGAACTGGTTGACCACCTCGGCCATCTGCTCCTCGGTGGCGGTGACGAACGAGATGCCGTCGATCATGGGCGTGTCGCCCTCGAGGTGCGCCTGGTACACCTTGGAGGTGTCGACCTCGAACGCGAGCTCCACCAGCGGCTGGATCTTCCTCAGCGAGCTGAGGCTCGACTTGGTCTCGCCGGTGATCGCCCTGATCGAGCTTGATGACCTTCGTCCAGTCCTCGCTCCAGCGGCCTGACTGGCGCTGCAGCTCCCGGACGAACAACTGCTGGCGCTGCATGCGCGTGAAGTCGCCCTTCTGGTCGTGCCGGTAGCGAACGTAGTTGAGCGCCTGCTTGCCGCGCACCAGCTGGTACCCGGGCTCCAGATTGATGGACTTGTAGTCCGCGCTGGCCGGCACGAAGTACTTGTGATCGATGGGCAGGTAGACGCCGCCGAGGATGTTGACCACATGCCAGAAGCCGGCGAAGTTCACCTCGACCCATCCGTTGACGGGCAGACCGGTGAGCTCCTTGAAGGTCTTGATGACGAGCTTCGGCCCGCCATAGGAGTAGGCCGTGTTCATCTTGTCGTAGCCCACACCCTCGATGAGAACGCGCAGGTCGCGCGGCAGCGACAGCATGGAGATGCTCTTGGTCTCGGGGTCGAGCCGCACCAGCATCTGCGTGTCCGAGCGGCCGGGGTCGCCGGGGACGTTGCTCTTGTCCGAGCCGATGAGCAGGATGTTCATCGGCTTGTCGGGGAGCGCCGGGACGATCTCCTTGTCGGCCTCCTCGATCTCGGTGATCTCGGCGGCGGTCCTGGCGGCGGACCCGGTGCTGCCGCCGCCCACGTCGGAGACCAGTCCGTTCGCGTACCCCACGGCCAGTCCCGGCGTGGCGAGCACGAGCACCACCACGGCCACGCCTACCAGCTTGACGGCGAGATGGCGGCCGAACGCGAGGTAGACGGTGGCGAGGGCGACGGCGGCGACCACGAGGACCGGCGCCCCCAGCACCGCCCAGTCCGGCACCTTGTCGAGCTTCCGGAGGATCTCGAGCGCGGCCTCGGAGTTGCCGACCATCTCGCGCCCGTAGAACCAGTACAGGAGCGCCGCGGCCGCGACGGCCGCGGCGATCAGGGCATAGGGCCACCAGCGCGCGGGCGCGGCAGCCGCAGGCCGCCCGCGCCTCGAGCGTCCGCCGCGGCGCGACAGCGGCGCAGGCGCCGCGACCGTCAGCCTCACGGACGTGCTCGTCTTCTCCGACCCTGTAGACCCTGTACGTGGCCATACCCCTCCGGCGCGGCGCGTCACGCGCGGCGCGCAGCCTCATCCTCGCATACCGGGAGAGACGCCTGCGCCGTGAGCTCGGTTCGTGGCTCGGCGCCGTCCCGGGAGAGGTCGGCGCCCAGCCCCCGCAGCTTGCCGCGTCAGGTCCTCGTACCCCCGCTCGATATGGTACACGCTGCGCACCTCCGTCACCCCGTCGGCGACGAGGCCGGCCGTCACCAGCGCGGCGCCCCCACGCAGGTCGGGCGCCTCCACCACGGTGCCGCTGAGCGGCCGCGGGCCGGCGATGACCGCGTGGTGGCCGCTGGTCTCGATGCCGGCGCCCAGGCGGTTGAGCTCGTCGACCACGACGAACCGGTTCTCGAACACGTTCTCGGTGATGATCGACGTCCCTTCGGCGAGCGAGAGGAGGACCATGGTCTGCGCCTGCAGGTCGGTCGCGAACCCGGGGTGCGGGAGCGTCGAGATGTCGACGGATGCGAGGGGGCCGTCGCGCTCCACGGTGATGCGCCTCTTCACCCTCCTCCACGCGCACGCCCATGGCGCGCAGCTTGGTCAGGAAGAGCTCCAGGTGGGCCGGGTCGAGACCCAGGGTCGTCACCCGGCCCGACGTGGCGGCGCCCATGAGCAGGTAGGTCCCGGCCTCGATGCGGTCGGCGATCACCGTGTGGTCGACGCCGTGCAACGGCCGGCCGCCGGCGATGTGGATGGTACTTGTGCCGGCGCCCTCGATCTCGGCGCCCATGCCGCACAGGAACGCGCAGAGATCCATGATCTCGGGCTCGCGGGCGGCGTTCTCGATGATGGTCTCGCCCTCGGCGGCGGTGGCCGCCATGACGAGGTTCTCGGTGGCGCCCACGCTGGGGTAGTCGAGCGGGACGACCGCTCCCCGCAGGCCGTTGCTGTGCACGCGGATGAAGCCGTGCTCGATGTCGATCTGCGCCCCGAGCTTCTCCAGGCCGCGGATGTGGAAGTCGATCCTCCGCGGCCCGATGTTGCAGCCGCCGGGCATGGCGATGGTGGCCTCGCCGAGGCGCGCCACCAGCGGACCCATGACGATGATGCTGGCGCGCATGGTGCGCACCAGCTCGTACGGCGCGCAGCCGGTGAGACCGTCGCCGGCGCGCACCTCCAGGAGGTCGCCGGCGCCGCCGACCTCCGCGCCCAGCGCGCGCAGCATCGTCACCATCGTGGCCACGTCGGTGATCCGCGGTACGCGGCGGATGACGCAGGGGTCGGTGGTGAGCAGGCTGGCGGCGAGCAGCTTGAGGGCGGAGTTCTTGGCCCCGGAGAGCACGACCTCTCCCTCAAGCCGGCGGCCGCCGCGCACCAGCAGGCGCGCGTCGTGTTCGCTCGAGCCGTCCATCAGACGCTCGCTAGTATAGCCGGTGAGCCTGCGGCGCACCGCCAGTTGATCCGCCATGCGGAGATCAATAGCCGCCGGCGACGGACGAGGCGTCAGCGGGCGCGTCTGGAGACGCTCAGGCGGTTCTCGGCGCGCCTGAGGGCCTGCTCGGCACGGAAGTAGTCGACCTCGGCCTGTGCGCCCAGGTCGCCGCTCTCCCGCATGCGCTCCTTGGCGCGCTCGTGCGCCTCCTCGGCCCGTGCCACGTCGATGGCGCCGGCGAGCTCGCCGTGGTCGACCACCACGAGGACCTTGTCGAAGAGCACCTGGGCGTACCCGATGCCGCTGGCGATGTAGTCCCACTCGTCGGTGACCCGGCGGATGCGCGTCTCGCCGATGGCGAGCAGCGTGACCAGCGGCTGGTGGCGCGGCAGGATGCCGAGCTCGCCGTCGACGCCCGGCAGCACGACCATGGCGACGTCGGAGTTGTAGACCTCGCCGTCCGGCGTGACGACCTCGACGTGGAGTGTGCGCTCGTCGCTCACGGTAAGCCTCTCACGCCTCGGCGCCGGCGAGCGTCTTGGCCTTCTCCGCCGCCTCCTCGATACCGCCGACCATGAAGAACGCCTGCTCGGGCAGCTCGTCGCACTTGCCCTCGACGAGGTCCTTGAAGCCACGGACGGTGTCGGCGAGCTGGACGTACTTGCCCGGCGTGCCGGTGAAGGCCTCGGCCACCGTGAACGGCTGGCTGAGGAAGCGCTCGATCTTGCGCGCGCGCTGGACGACCACCTTGTCCTCGTCGGAGAGCTCGTCCATGCCGAGGATGGCGATGATGTCCTGAAGCTCACGGTAGCGCTGGAGGATCTCCTGCACGCGGACGGCGACGTCGTAGTGCTCGTTGCCCACGGCGTCGCGCGTGAGGATGCGCGAGCTGGAGTCGAGCGGGTCGACCGCGGGGTAGATGCCCTTCTCCGAGATGGCGCGGGAGAGCACCGTGGTGGCGTCGAGGTGGGCGAACGTGGCGGCCGGTGCGGGGTCGGTGAGGTCGTCGGCCGGCACGTAGATGGCCTGCACCGACGTGACCGAGCCGCGCTTGGTGGACGTGATGCGCTCCTGGAGCTCGCCCATCTCGTTGGCCAGGGTGGGCTGGTAGCCCACGGCGCTCGGCATGCGGCCGAGGAGCGCCGAGACCTCGGAGCCCGCCTGGACGAAGCGGAAGATGTTGTCGATGAAGAGGAGCACGTCCTGGCCGCCGGCCTCGCGGAAGTACTCGGCCACGGTGAGGCCGGCGAGGCCCACGCGCAGACGGGCGCCGGGCGGCTCGTTCATCTGGCCGAACACGAGGGCGGTCTTGTCGATGACGCCCGACTCCTGCATCTCGGTCCAGAGGTCGTTGCCCTCGCGCGTGCGCTCGCCCACGCCGCAGAACACCGAGAGGCCGCCGTGCTGCGTGGCGATGTTGTTGATGAGCTCCTGCACGATGACGGTCTTGCCCACGCCGGCGCCGCCGAAGAGGCCGATCTTGCCGCCCTTGACGTACGGAGCGAGGAGGTCGACGACCTTGATGCCGGTCTCGAACAGCTCGTCGGTGGGGTCGAGCTCGTCGAACGCCGGAGCCGGCCGGTGGATGGGCCAGTGCTCCACGTCGGCCAGCGACGGGCCCTTGTCGATGGTGTTGCCGTTGACGTCGATGAGCCGGCCCAGCGTGGCCTCGCCCACCGGTACGGTCATCGGAGCGCCGGTGTCGATGACCTCGGTGCCGCGCGCGAGGCCGTCGGTGGCGTCCATGGCGACGGCGCGCACCTTGTCGTCGCCGAGGTGCTGCTGCACCTCGCAGATCACCTCGTTGCCGGCCTCACCGATGCGCACCTTGAGGGCGTTGTAGATGGCCGGGATCTCGTCGGGGAACCGGACGTCGATCACCGCCCCGATCACCTGGACGACTTCGCCTTTGTTCATCGCGTCAACTCCGCTCGTAAAGTGTCTGGTAGATGGGTCGCGCGCTAACCGAGCGCCTCGGCGCCGGCGACGACTTCGAGGATCTCCTGCGTGATGGCCGCCTGGCGGGCGCGGTTGAGCGCCAGCGTGAGCGCGTCGATCATCTCCTCGGCCGCCTCGCTGGCGTTGCGCATGGCGCTCATGCGCGCGCCCTGCTCACTGGCGCTCGACTCGAGGAGCGCGCGGTAGACGGCGATCTCGACGTAGGAGGGCAGCAGACCGGCGAGGATCTCCTCCGGCGCCGGCTCGTAGATGTACGAGACCGGCGGCCGATCGTCGTCGTCCGTGTCGGCCAACTGGGGCACCGGCAGGATGACGTCGTCCATGAGCGTCTGCTCGATCGGCGACGTGAAGTGGTTGTAGACCAGCCGGACGCGGTCGACCTCGCCGCTCGTGAACATGCGGATGAGCTCGGCGGCGATCTCCTTGGCGTCACTGTACTGCGGCCGGTCGCTGAGGCCCTGCCAGCTCTTCTCGAGGCGGCAGCCGCGGAACTTGAGCGTCCCGATGCCCTTGCGCCCGACGGCGAGCACGCGCGTCTCGACGCCCTGCTCACGCAGGTCGCGCTCGATGGCCATGGCCTTGCGCACGACGTTGGCGTTGAACGCGCCGGCCAGGCCACGGTCGCCGGTCATGGCGACGACGGCGACCGTGCGCGCCTCGCGCTCCTGGAGCAGCGCGTACTGGTGCGCCTCCTCCGAGTAGGTCGCGAGGTCCTCCATCATCTCGATCATGTCTTTGGCATAGGGGCGGAGCGCCTCGATGCGCGCCTGGTTGCGGCGCAGCTTGGCGGCCGCGACCATCTCCATGGCCTTGGTGATCTTGCGCGTGTTCTGGACCGACGAGATGCGCCGGCGGATGTCACGCAGCGTCGCCACGTCAGGCCTCCGCCTCCGCCGCCTCGACCTTGTCCTCGAGCGCCTCGGCCGCGGCCTCCATCCTGCCGACCTGGGAGCTCGCGCCGCCGCCCATCTCGGCCGCGAACGAGTTGTGGTAGGCGGCCACGGCGTCCTTGAGCTTCAGCTCGGTCTCTTCGGTGAGCTCGAGCTTCTCGCGGATGTCGGCGAGCACGTCCACGGCCTGGCTGCGCAGGTAGTCGCGCAGGCCGTCCATGAACGCGCCCACACGGCTCACCTCGAGGTCGTCGAGGAAGCCCGCGTTGCCGGCGAAGATGACGGCCACCTGCTCCTCGATCGGCATGGGGTCGAACCGGCCCTGGTTGAGCACCTGGACCATGCGCTCACCGCGCGCGAGGGTGCGCTTGGTGATCTCGTCGAGGTCCGAGCCGAACTGGGCGAACGCCTGGAGCTCGCGGTACTGGGCAAGGTCGAGCTTGAGGCGGCCGGCGACCTGGCGCATGGCCTTGACCTGCGCCTTGCCGCCCACGCGGCTCACGGAGATGCCGACGTTGACGGCCGGGCGGATACCTGAGAGGAACAGGTCGCTCGTCAGGAAGATCTGGCCGTCGGTGATGGAGATGACGTTGGTCGGGATGTAGGCGGACACGTCGCCGGCCTGCGTCTCGATGACGGGCAGCGCCGTGAGGGACCCTCCCCCGAGCTCGTCGCTGAGCTTGACGGCACGCTCCAGCAGGCGCGAGTGCAGGTAGAACACGTCGCCCGGGAACGCCTCGCGGCCCGGCGGGCGGCGCAGCAGCAGCGACATCTGGCGGTACGCGTCGGCCTGCTTGGAGAGGTCGTCGTAGAAGCACACCGCGTGGCGGCCGCTGTACAGGAAGTACTCGCCCAGCGCGCAGCCCGAGTAGGGTGCGAGGTACTTGAGCGGCGCGGACGCGGAGGCCGTGGCGGCGACGACGATGGTGTACTCCATCGCGCCGTACTCCTCGAGCTTCTGCACCACCTGCATGACCGTCGAGGCCTTCTGGCCGATGGCGACGTACACGCAGATCTCGCCCTGGCCCTTCTGGTTGATGATCGTGTCGACGATGATGGACGTCTTGCCCGTCTGGCGGTCGCCGATGATGAGCTCGCGCTGGCCGCGGCCGATGGGGATCATGGAGTCGATGGCCTTGATCCCGGTCTGCAGCGGCTCCTTGACGCCTTGGCGCTCGACCACACCGGGGGCCTTGAACTCCACCGGGCGGAACTGGTCGGTCTCGATGGGGCCCTTGTCGTCGAGCGGGCGGCCGAGCGGGTCGACCACTCTGCCGACCATGGCCTCGCCCACCGGCACCTGCAGCACGCGGCCGGTGCGCTTGACGAGGTCGCCCTCCTTGATGAGCGTGTCCTCGCCGAGGAGCACGGCGCCGACGTTGTCTTCTTCGAGGTTGAGCGCCAGCCCGATGACGTCGTGCGGGAGCTCGAGCATCTCCATGGCCACGCAGTTGCGCAGGCCGTAGATGCGAGCGATCCCGTCGCCGACCTCGAGGACGGTGCCGACCTCTTCGACCTCGACCTCCGCCTGGTAGCCCTCGATCTGGGCCTTCAGGACGGAGGCGATCTCTTCGGGTCGCAGCTTCACTGGACGTCACCTCTCACTTCTGCAGTAGCCAGCCGGCGGCGCAGCTGGCGGATCCGTGCTTTGACGCTGCCGTCGACGATGACGTCGCCGATGCGCAGGACGAGGCCGCCGAGGATGGAGGGGTCGACGCGCCGGGCCAGTTCGACCCGGCGCCCGGTGGCCTCCTGGACACGGGCGGCGATCTTCTTCTCGGTCTCGGGCGAGAGCTCCGCGGCCGAGACGACCTCGACCTCGACGACGCCCTCCTCGACGACGGCCAGGGCGTCGTAGGCCCGCCGCAGCTCCGGGACGGCCGCGAAGCGGCCGCGCTCGAGCATGAGCTGCAGCGCGTTGGCGAGCAGCGGCTGACCGCCGCGCGTGATCTCGGCGAGCACGCCGCGCTTGGCCTTCGTCTCGACCTGCGGGTCGGCCAGCACGTCGCGCAGCGAGGCGGACGCCGCGAGGGCGGCGACGAAGTCGCCCAGCTCGCGGCGCACCGGCTCCACGACGCCGGCCTCTCTGGCCGCGTCGAACAGGGCCTGGGCGTAGACCCGAGCGACCTGTTCTTCGCTCAATTCTTGCCCTCCGCGCCGAGCTTCTCGACGTCGAGCTCGGCCAGGGCCTCGTCGATGAGGCGCTGCTGGTCGGCCGCGCTCAGGCTGCTCGCCGCCACCTTCTCGGTGGCGAGCGCGGTGAGCTCGGCGATCTGGCCCTTGATCTCGCGGAGGGCCGTGCGCGTGTCGCGCTCGATCTGCTCGTGCGCCCGCTCGAGGATGCGCTCGCCCTGCGTCTTGGCCTCGGCGATGATCTCGGCCTTGGCGTGATCGGCGGTGGTGCGCGAGCGCTCGAGGATCTCGTCGGACTCCCCGCGCACCTTGGCGAGGGTCGCCTTGTACTCCTCGAGCAGGCGCAGCGCCTCGACGCGCGTCTCCTCGGCCACGTCCATGCTCTCCTGGATGCTCGCGCGGCGCTGGTCGATGATCTTCTGCAGCGGCCCGAACGCGTACTTCCAGAGGATGAACACGGCGATGCCGAACGTGATCAGCGTCCAGATCATCAGGCCTGGTTCGATGTTCAGCATGCTCGTTCTCTCCTGCCTGCCTCGCGGCTGTGGATGCGCTGGATCAGGCGACGAAGATGAGGATCAGGGCGACGACGAAGGCGTACAGCGCGACGGCCTCGGTGACGCCGATACCGATGAACATGTTGGTGCGCACGTCGCCGGCGACCTCGGGCTGACGGGCGATCGACTCGAGGGCCTTGCCGATCATGATGCCCAGGCCGACGCCGGGGCCGACGGCGCCGAGGCCCATCGACAGGCCGGCACCGAGAAGCTTCCCGAGTTCCTTGGCGGCTTCAGCGTCCATGAATGAATCCTCCTGCAGGGGTTGTCGTCATGATGATCAGTGATCCTGGTCGAGTGCGCCGCCGATGTAGACGGCGGAGAGGATGGCGAAGATGAAGGCCTGGATGAAGGCCACGAACAGCTCGAACATGTAGATGAGCACGGAGGCGCCCTGGAGCGCCAGGCCCACGAGGTAGCTCTGGAAGATGAGCGCCATGGCGAAGAAGACGGCGAGGATGGCGTGCCCGGCCACCATGTTGGCGAAGAGACGGACGGAGAGCGAGATGAGGCGGAAGAACTCGCTGATGAGGTGGATGAACCAGATCATCTGCTTGAGGACCGGCGGAGCCCCCGGAGGCGCCCAGGCCTTCATGTAGTGCACGACGCCGTTCTTGCGCACGCCGGCGTAGTGCGTGAAGACGAAGGTGAACAGCGCCAGCATGAGCGTGACGTTGAGGTTGGCCGTGGCCGCATAGAACGCAGGCTGGTGGTGCTCGCCGAACGGCAGCGGCAGCAACCCGATGAGGTTGTTGACCAGGATGAAGACGAACACCCCGCCGATGAACGGGAACCACTGCTTCTTGCCGCTCTTCATCACCGAGCCGACGATGCCGTCGCGCGCCAGCTCGTAGATGGCCTCCATGGCGTACTGGAAGCGGCCCGGCTGCACCCTGAGCGAGCGGGCGACGATGATGGTCAGGACGACGATGACGGCGACGGCGACCCAGAGGTACGCCACGGTCTTGGTGACCGACAGGTCGAACGGGCCGATCGTCGGCAGTGTGATGAGCACCTCGCGCTCGAACTCCGCGGCCACCTCGAACTCCATCTCCTCGCCGCCCGGCATGATCGCGAGCAGCGATGAGGAAGCCGAGGACGAGCAGACCGATGATCCAGCGCCACGTGTGTTTCACTGCAGCCTCGCTTGCCCCGCCGGCGCGCCCGCCGAGGGGTAGGTGAACGGTCGGACAAGGATGTAGAGCGTGAAGGCGGCGAGGAAGGAGACGGCCGCCGTTGGGAACGCGGGCCTGTCGAGCACGCCGATGAGGACGAGCCCGATGAGGATGACGGCGATGCGCGCCCCCATGCCGCCGAGCGCGATGCCCAGCGCCAGGTCCTGCCGGTCGCGGGCGCGCCGCCAGGTGACGGCCTCGAGCGCCCAGTACAGGAGCGCGAGGCCGGCGCCGGCCGCGGCCGCCCAGACGGGCTGGCCGACGAACGCCGCCACCGTCGCGCAGGCGAGGATGGCGGCCACGAAGAGGAGCAGTGCTACATACGGCTTGCGGATGGGCCTCGTCCTCCTGAACCCGTCACTTCGTCTCGAGATAGATGGCGTACAGCGCCAGGCCGAACCCGGCGAACACGCCGATGATCACGAAGAGCGGGAACGTGTCCAGGAGCCAGTCGACGCCCGCGCCGAACCCGAGCCCGACGGCCACGCCCGCCAGCAGCAGAAAGGCGACCGACTCGGCAGACGCCGCGGAGCGCGGCTGGTCCTTCTTCCCGTCTTCGGGGTGTTCTGGCGTCAAACTCTACCTCAGCGACTGGGGGCCTGCAAATGAAACCGACATACCATTTTCGCGTTTCTCGCGCCCTGTCAAGGGGCCGCGCCGGAGCCGCCGTCGGGGTCCTGCCCGGGATTGTTCCCCACTCCCGGAGCAAGTGGATCGGGGAGACCGCGACGGCGCGACCGGTACCGGCTGAGCAGCCGGGCCATGTAGATCGTCGAGACCGCCGCGACGACGGAGAACACGACGATCGCAGGCCAGAAGCGCTGCTGCAGCGCTATGGCGAGCACGCTCAGGCACGCGCACCAGGAGTACAGCAGCAGCACGCTCTTGCGCTGCGAGAACCCGTGCACCAGCACGAGGTCGTGGTGCACGTGGTCCTGGCCGGGCGAGTAGAACGGCACGCCACGTCGCCAGCGCCGCCAGACGATGAGGAACAGGTCGACGAACGGCACGCCGAGCACGAGCAGCGGGAGGACGAGGGCGATGGCGGCGGTGCCCTTCATCACGCTCTGCACGCTGATGCAGGCGAGCACGAATCCCAGGAGCATGGACCCGGCGTCCCCCATGAAGATCGACGCCGGGTGGAAGTTGAAACGCAGGAAGGCGAACGTGGCGCCGGCCAGCACCGCAGCCAGCACGCCCATGGCCGCGAAGTTGGTCGCCAGCGAGATGACGGCGAAGGTGAGCGCCGAGATGCCGCAGACCCCCGCCGCGAGGCCGTCGAGGCCGTCGATGAAGTTCACCATGTTGATGATCATCGCCATCCAGAACCCGGTGACGAAGATCGACGCGATCAGCGGCAGGTGCCAGGTGAGACTGTCGGTGAAGGGCACGCCGATGCGCGTCATGCGCGTGTCGAAGTAGATGGCGACCCCGATCGCGAGCAGCTGGCCGATGAACTTGACGATGGGCTCGAGCTCGTAGAGGTCGTCGAAGAGGCCGACGGCGACGACGATGGTGGCCCCGCCGATGATGCCCCACACAGGCCGGTCGACGTCCACCAGGAGCATCACCGGGATCATCCACCCGACGTACATGGCCAGGCCGCCGAGGAGGGGCGTGGCCAGCTCGTGCATGCGCCGATCGTCGGTGGGCGTGTCGACGGCGCCGGTGCGGTGCGCGAGACGCCCCATGAGCGGCGTGAGCACGTACACGATGAGCGCCGCTATGAGGAAGCCCAGGATCGCGTTGCGCAGCGGGCTCGAGAGACTCAGCGCCCCGCCGATGGCAGTTCCTCCTTGATGAGCTCGACCCCGGCCTCGGCGAGCATCTCCTTGGACAGCTCGTCGGGATAGCCCTCGAGGTAGTGGATCTCCGTGACCCCGCAGTTGATGAGCATCTTGGCGCAGAGCACACAGGGGTGCAGTGTGGTGTAGAGGGTGGCGCCCTCGAGCGCGACGCCGTGGATGGCCGCCTGGATGATGGCGTTCTGCTCGGCGTGGATGGCCCGGCAGAGCTCCTGTCGCTCGCCCGACGGGATGCCGAGCTGCTCGCGCAGGCAGCCCACGTCGAGGCAGTGGGCCGTGTTGCGCGGCGCGCCGTTGTAGCCGGTGGTGAGGATGCGCTTGTCGCGCACGAGCACGGCGCCCACCTGGCGGCGCAGGCAGGTGGAGCGCGTGGCCGCCTGCAGGCGAGCTGGAGGAAGTACTCGTCCCAGGTGGGCCGGCGGGTCGGCGACCAGCCGGGGGCGCCCGAGGTGTCCTCCGGCGCGATCACAGGAACTCGTACAGCGGGAAGCGGTCCAGCAGCTCGACGACCTCGTGGCGGATCTCGCGCAGCGCCGCGTCGTCGTCGCGCGCGCTGATGGCGCGCAGCATGAGCTCGCCCGTCTGACGCATCTCGGGCTCCATGAACCCGCGCGTGCTGACGGCCGCCGACCCGACGCGCAGGCCGCTGGCCACGTTGAACGAGGCCTCCTCGAACGGCACGACGTTGCGGTTGGCCGTGATGTTGACGCTCTCCAGCAGGTCCTGGCACTCGAGCCCGCTGATGCCGGCGGGCCGCAGGTCGACGAGCGCCAGGTGGACGTCGGTGCCGCCGGAGACGAGCCGCAGCCCGCCCTCGGCCAGCGTCTCGGCCAGCACGGCGCAGTTCTTGACGATCTGCCGCTGCAGCTTCTGGAACTGGTCGCTCTGCGCGATGCGCAGGCACACGGCCTTGGCGGCGATGACGTGCATGAGCGGTCCGCCCTGCATGCCGGGGAACACGGCGCGGTCGATGGCCTCGGCGTACTCCGCGCGACACATGATGATGCCGGCGCGCGGGCCGGTGAGCGTCTTGTGCGTGGTGCTGGTGACGACCTCGCAGTACGGCACCGGGTTGGGGTGCGCGCCGGCGGCGATGAGGCCGGCGATGTGGGCGATGTCCGCGAGGAGGATCGCCCCGACCTCGTCGGCGATGGCGCGGAAGGCGGCGAAGTCGACGGTCCGCGGGTAGGAGCTGTAGCCGCAGATGATGAGCTTGGGCCGGTGCTCGTGCGCGAGCTTGCGCACCTCGTCGTAGTCGATGATCTCGGTGTCCGGGCGCACGTGGTACGGCACCACGTTGTACGTGCGCCCCGAGTAGTTGATGCCGAGGCCGTGCGTGAGGTGGCCGCCGTGCGAGAGCTCCATGGCCATCATGGTGTCGCCGGGCTCGAGCAGCGCGAACAGCGCCGCGAGGTTGGCCGACGAACCGGAGTGCGGCTGCACGTTGGCGTGCTCGGCGCCGAAGACCGCCTTGCAGCGGTCGATGGCCAGCTGCTCGACCTGGTCGACCACCTCACAGCCGCCGTAGTAGCGGTGCCCCGGCGTGCCCTCGGCGTACTTGTTGGTGAGCACCGAGCCGGTGGCCTCGAGCACGGCGCGGCTGGCGAAGTTCTCGCTGGCGATGAGCTCCAGGGTCTCCTGCTGGCGGATGAGCTCGCCGCGGAGCAGTTCGTTGAGCTCGGGGTCCAGGTGGTAGAGCGGCTCGCGCCGCCACTCGCGGCCGACCGGGCTCAAGCCGAGGCCTCCTCGTCCAGCAGGTCCACGCGGTGCTGGTGCCGTCCGCCCTCGAACGGAGTCTCGAGCCACACCTCGGTGATCGCCCACGCCTCGTCCTCGCTCAGGAGCCGCCCACCCAGGCACAGCACGTTGCAGTCGTTGTGGCGGCGGGTGATCTCGGCGTGGTAGGGCGTGAAGCAGTCTGCCGCGCGCACGCCCTTGTGCCGGTTGGCCGACATGCAGATGCCGATGCCGGTGCCGCAGACGAGCAGACCGCGCTCGACCTCGCCGGCGGCCACCAGCTCCGCGACCTTGTGGCCGAACTCCGGGTAGTCCACCGAGACCTCTTCGGAGTCGGTGCCCACGTCGATGACCTCGTGCCCCAGGGAGCGCAGCCGGCGCACCACGGCCTGCTTGAGTGCGAACCCTCCGTGGTCGGCACCGGCGGCGATCTTCATGACGGGCTCCTCCTGGTAGAGACGGATGCGGGCGCGGGCGGCGACGCGGGCGGCGTCCCCTCCGGACGCGCACGCGACCGTGGCCCGGGCCTCGGCTACAGGGCGCCGATTGTATCAGCCTGCGGCGGTCACTCCGGGAGGTAGAGCTCACCCTTGAGCACCGGGTGCACCGCGCCGCCGACGCGCACGTCGGTGATGGCGTCCGGCCGCCCGGAGACGGCGACGGTGAGGAAGCTCGGGCGCCCGATCTGCGCGCCCTGGAGCACCACTCGCTCCTCCTCGGGCGGCAGCACGCCCTCGCGGGCCATGTAGGCGGCGAGTGGCCCGGCGGCGCTGCCGGTGGCCGGGTCCTCGGTGATGCCGGCGAACGGGAACAGGCCGCGCGCCTCCACCCACGGCTCGTCCTGGCCGGTGAAGGCACAGGGGTAGATCTCCGCGTGGCGGCGCTCGAAGTCGCCGGCGAGCTGCAGGTCGAGCGAGACGCGCGCGAGCGTGCGCTGCGAGACCAGCGGGATGATCGTGTAGCAGAGCCCGGTGTCGACGGGCACGGGGTCGAACTCGGGGTGCAGGTCGTCGAGGTCCAGCCCGAGGACGGCGGCGACCGAGCCGCGCGGAGCCGGAGCGTGGAACACCGGCGGCCTCTGGTGCACGGTGGCCGAGACCGGCTCGCCGCCCACCACGGCGACGTCGACGATGGTGGGACCGACGCCGAGCTCGAGGGTGACGTGTGTGACGGGCTCGTAGACGTCCACCAGACGGAGGCGCACGAGCTCGCAGGCGGTGCCCACGCTCGGGTGACCGGCGAACGGCAGCTCGAGCGCGGGCGTGAAGATCCGCACCCGCGCGTCTCCCTCGCCCTCCGGCGGCAGCACGAACGTGGTCTCCGAGAGGTTCATCTCGCTGGCGATCGCCTGCATCTGCACCGCCGTGAGGCCCTCCGCCTCGGGGAACACCGCCAGCGGGTTGCCGGCGAACGGCCGGTCGGTGAACACGTCCACCTGCACGAACGGCAGCTTCCTCATGACTCCCCCTCCCCGCCGCCGAGCAGCTCGGCGACGCCCTTCTCGTCCACGGCTCCGCGTACGGAGGATACGCCACGCGCCCTCGGATCGCGTACACGCTGAGGTCGACGATGGTCGACGCCTCGCCCGTCACGGGCCCGGCGTCGAGGACGAGGTCGCAGGCGGCCAGCAGGCCGCCGTCCACCTCGTCCACGGACCGGGGCGCCTCTCCCCCGCTCGGGTTGGCGCTGGAGGCGAGCAGCGGGAACGGGAGCTCGCCGAGCGCCCGCGCGGCCGCAGGCCACGCGGGCACGCGCACGCCCAGCGTGGCGACCCTGCGCGTCTTGACGCCCCACACGCCCTGCGTGCGGCGCGGCACCTCGCCCGCCGGCGGGAACGCCAGTCCCGGCGGGTACGGCAGCAGCAGCGTGAACGGCCCGGGCAGCAGGCGACGCACCGCGTCGCGGAGCCCGGGCTCCAGCGCCAGCGACGCCTCGAGCAGCTCCACCGACGGATAGACGACCTGGAGCGGCTTGCCGGCCTCGCGGCCCTTGGCCGCGATCACGGCCTCGCGCACCGCCGGAGTGACGAGGCCGCCGACCCCGTACACGGTGTCCGTGGGGAAGCACACGAGGCGCGCCGCGGCAAGCAGCCCCGCGAGTCGCGGCGCGTCCGCGCCGTCCAGGCCCGCGAGGTCGATGCGGACCGCGCCGCTCACGGCGCGGCGGCCGGCTCCGGTGCGCCCGCCACAGCCGCGTCCGGCGCGGGCGGCGCCGGCCGCACCGGCACGCCGCGGGCGGCCAGGTACTCCTTGGCCTCGGCGATGGTGTAGGTGCCGTAGTGGAAGATGCTCGCCGCCAGCACGGCGTCCGCCTCGCCCAGCGTGAGGCCGTCGGCCAGATGCTCGAGCGTGCCCACCCCGCCGGAGGCGATGACCGGCACGTCCACGGCGCGCGCCACGGCGCGCGTGAGCTCCAGGTCGTAGCCGTCGAGCGTGCCGTCGCGGTCCATGCTGGTGAGCATGAACTCGCCGGCGCCCAGCTCGGCCGCCCGTACCGCCCACTCGATCGGCGTCGATGCCCGTGGGCGTGCGCCCGCCGTGCACGTAGACCTCCCAGCTCGGCGGGCGACCCTCTTCCCCGCTCCCGGGGATGCGGCGCGCGTCCACGGCCACCACGATGCACTGCGCGCCGAACCGCTCCGAGCAGCGGCGCACGAGCTCGGGGTCCTCCACGGCGGCCGTGTTCATGGTGACCTTGTCGGCGCCGGCGCTGAGGATGGCGCGGACGTCGTCCACGCTCGAGAGCCCGCCCCCGATGGTGAACGGGATGAACACCTCCTCGGCGCAGCGCGCCGCGAGGTCGATGATGATGTCGCGGCGCTCGTGGGACGCGGTGATGTCGAGGAAGATGAGCTCGTCGGCGCCCTCCGCGTCGTAGCGCGCCGCCAGCTCGACCGGATCGCCGGCGTCACGGATGCTGACGAAGTTGATGCCCTTGACGACCCGCCCGTCGCGGACGTCCAGGCAGGGGATGATGCGCTTGCGGTGCACGGCCGGCGGTCAGCCCGCGAAGAGCGCCAGCGCCTGGGGCAGCGTGAACGCCTTCTCGTACAGGGCACGCCCGACGATCACGCCCACGACCTTCTCGGCGTCGAGGCGCTTGAGCCGCTTGAGGTCGTCGAGGAGGGCGATGCCCCCGGAGAGGATGATCTCCAGCTCCGAGACCTCCGCAAGGTCCTTGAGGCCGGGCAGGTTGGGGCCGCCGAGCATGCCGTCGCGGCCCGTGTCGGTGTAGACCACCCGTGCCACGCCGTGCTCGGCGAGCACCTTCACCAAGCGGATGGCGCTCATCTGCGAGCGCTGCTGCCAGCCGTGGGTGGCGACCATGCCGTCGGTGCAGTCCAGGCCGACGACGAGGCGGTCGCCGAGCCAGTTGACGGCGTCGTCGAGCAGGTCCAGCGCGGTGACGGCGGCCGTGCCCATGACCACCCAGTGCACGCCGATGCCGGCCATGAACGCGAGTGACTTGGGCGTGCGGATGCCGCCGCCGTACTGCACGGGGATGTCGAGAGCCGCCGACGATGTCCTCGACGATCTTGAAGTTGGTGAGCTCGCCGGTGCGCGCCGCGTCGAGGTCGATGACGTGCAGCGCCTCGGCTCCCTGGCTCTGCCAGAACCGGGCCAGCTCGACGGGATCGTCGCTGAAGACGGTGACGTCGTCGAAGTCGCCGCGGCGCAGGCGGACGGCCTTGCCGCCCTGGATGTCGACGGCGGGGAACACGATCATGAGGTGCCAGCCTCTCGGTGGATGGTTGCGACGAACCCGGCCAGCAGGGCCAGCCCGACGCTCGAACTCTTCTCAGGGTGGAACTGTACTGCCCACACGTTGTCGCGCGCCACTGCCGCGACCACGGGGCCGCCGTAGTCCGTGGTCGCGGCGACTACGGAGGGGTCCGCCGGAACGGCGGCGTACGAGTGCACGAAGTAGACGGTGGCCGGGGCCGGCAGCCCGCGGGCCATGCCCGCGCCGGCCGGCCCCCACTCCAGGTCGTTCCAGCCGATGTGCGGCACCTTGAGGCCCGTCTCGAGTCTCTCGACGGTGCCGGGCAGCACGCCGAGGCCTGGCCGGCGGCCGCCCTCGCCGCTGCTCTCGAACAGCAGCTGCAGGCCGAGGCACACGCCGAGGAACGGCGTGCCGGCGGCGATCCGCTCGAGCACCGCGGCCCCCAGGCCGGTCTGCTCGAGCCGCGCGGCCGCGTCGCGGAAGGCGCCGACGCCGGGGAGCACCACCGCGTCGGCGCCGCGCACCGCGGCCGTGCTCTGCGTGACGCGCACGTCCGCGCCGCTGCGCGCCAGCGCCTTGACGACGCTGGCGAGGTTGCCCATGCCGTAGTCGACGACCGCGACGCGCGGCGGGTCGCTGCTGGTTGCGCGTACCGGCACGGCGGCGTCAGAGCGTGCCCTTGGTGGACGGCACCTCGTCGTCCCGGCCGTGGTAGCTCGCAGGCCTCCGCCGAGCGCGCGCGCGAACGCCTTGAACACCGCCTCGACGATGTGGTGCGCGTCGCTGCCGGCCAGCAGACGCACGTGCAGCGTCATGCCGCTCTGCGTCGCCAGTGAGCGCAGGAAGTGCGGCGTGAGGTCGCCCTCGAACGCGCCGATGCGCACGCCGGCGAGCTGCAGGTCGTGCGCGAAGTACGGCCGCCCCGAGAGGTCGAGCGCGACCAGCGCGAGCGCCTCGTCCATGGGCAGCAGGAACGAGCCGTAGCGGCGGATGCCGCGCTTGTCGCCCAGGGCCTCGCGCAGCGCCTGCCCCAGCGCGAGGCCGATGTCCTCCACGGTGTGGTGCCCGTCCACGTGCAGGTCGCCGCCGGCCTTGCACCGTGAGGTCGAAGCGGCCGTGGTGGGCGAACAGCTCCAGCATGTGGTCGAGGAACCCGATGCCGGTGGCGACGTCCGCGCGGCCCGTACCGTCCAGGTCCAGGCTCAGCGAGATGTCGGTCTCGGTGGTGGTGCGCTTGGACCTCGGCGCGGCGCTGGCTCATGAGCAGCTCCTCACTGGGCGCGGAGACGGGCCGAGAGCGCGTGCGCGCGCAGGCCCTCCTCGTCGGCGATGGCCGCCACCTGGCCGCGCAGGGCCGCGGCGGCGGAGGCGTCGAGTTCTACCACAGCCATCCGTTTGCGGAAAGCATCCACGGAGAGGCCCTGGCCGAAGCGGGCGGAGCCGCCGGTGGGCAGCACGTGGTTGGTGCCGGCGGCGTAGTCGGCGAAGGCGGTGGCGGCGTGCGGGCCGACGAACACGGCGCCGGCGTTGCGCACGCCGGCGAGCAGCTCCCGCGCATCCTCGCAGTGCAGCTCGAGGTGCTCGGGCGCGAACGCGTTGCTGAGCGCGAGCGCGGCCGCTCGGTCGGGGCACGCGACGATGACGACGTTGCCGGTGGCGATGCCGAGCTCGGCGGAGAGGCGCTCGACGGCAGCGGCGACGGGCCCGGCGAGCGCGCCGCCGATGTCGGCGAGGCAGGCCATGGCGCCCGAGCCGTGCTCGGCCTGGGCGAGCAGGTCGGCGGCCAGCCACTCCGGCTCGCCGGAGGCGTCGGCGATGATGAGCACCTCGCTCGGGCCGGCGAGGCTGTCGATGCCCACCTCGCCGACGAGCAGCCGCTTGGCCTCGGTGACGTAGGCGTTGCCCGGGCCGACGATGACGTCGCAGCGCGGGATGCAGGCCGTGCCCAGCGCCATCGCGGCTACGGCCTGGGCGCCGCCGATCGGGTAGAGATGCTCCACGCCGAGCAGCGCGCAGGCGGCGGCCACGCCCGCGGCCGCGCCGCCGCCGGGCCGCGGCGGCGAGCAGACGACGATGCGCTCCACGCCGGCCACCTGCGCGGGGATGGCGGTCATGAGCACGGATGACGGGTAGTCGGCGAGGCCGCCGGGCACGTAGAGCCCGGCGGCGGCCAGCGGGACGACCTCCTGGCCGACGACCTGGCCCTGGGCGAGCGTCTCGCGCCAGGGCGCGACCGCCTCGCTGCTCGTGGTAGGCGCGGATGTTGGCGGCGGCCGTCTCCAGCGCCGCGCGGAGCTCCGGTGAGAGGGCGGCGAGACACGCCTGCATCTCGCCGGCCGGCACGGCGTAGTCCTCCGGCAACTCGACGCGGTCCAGCCGCGCCGTGTGGGCGCGCACCGCGCCGTCGCCGCCGGCGCGCACGTCGGCGACGATGGCGGCTGCGGCCGCCTGCACCTCGGCCGGAGGCGGCGCGAGCGCGCGCAACTCCGCGACCGTGGCGGCGACGTCGGGGTTCCAGGGCAGCTGTCTCATGAGGCCTCCAGTGCGGCGCGCAGACGGTCGACAAGAGCGGCGAGCTCGGCGCGGAGCAACACGCGCGCCGCCCGCGACGCCACGAGGTGCGCGCTGCAGACGGCGACGACCTCCCGCGTCTCGAGCGCCGGCCCGCCGGGGCGCACGGCGTGCACGCGCGACGCGAGCTCCACGACGCCGTCGGCGAGGCCGAGGGCGAGCGCCAGCACGGGCTCGTCGACGACGATGATCTCCGGCTGGGCGCCGGTGGCCGCGAAGTGGCGGCCGGCGGACACGGGGTGACGCGTGGCCACGCGCAGGCGCCGGTGCGGCCGCACGGCGGCCGGCGCCACGGCGAGCACGAGCTCGTCGCGGCAGCGGCGGAGGTCCAGCAGATCGGCGACGCCGAGCCGGCCCTCGAACAGCCGGTCGCTGCCGACGACCCCGGCGTCGAGCGCGGCGCGGTCGCAGGCGCGGAGCACGTCGCCCGGCGTGCCGAGGAGCCAGGTGGCGCCGTCCGCGCTCACCAGCGCCGGCGGGATCTCCCCGCCGCAGCGCGGCGACCGGCAGGCCGGCCGCCTCCAGCAGGGCGAGGAGCTCAGCCGGCGGCGCGCCCGCCTCGCAGGCGATGCCGACTCCTCATCAGGTCCCCAGCGCCTCGGCGATGTCGCCGGCTCCGCCGGTGACCTCGCGGCCGTCGGCGAGGCGCAGCGTGTACGAGCCGCCGCGCCGCGATGAGCGCCGGCGGCTCCGCGGACGCGCCCTCGGGGAGGGCGAGCACGGCGACCCCGGCGCGGCGGAGCTCCGCCGCCCGCGCCGGCGCCTCGAGGCCGCCGACGAAGGGGACGGCGGCCGGCGCTCCTGCGAGCACAACGCCGGCCTCGTCCAGCGCGTCGGCGGCGCGGTCCACGGCCACGGCGAACCCCACGCCGGGGATGGACCAGTCGAAGCGGCCGACGAGGCCGTCGTAGCGGCCGCCCGTGGCGACCGGCAGGCCGACGCCCGGCGCGTACGCCTCGACGGTGAGGCCGGAGTAGTAGCTGAGGTCCTGCATGAAGCCGAAGTCGAACGCGAGCCGCCGCCCGAACCCCGCCTCATCCACGAGGTCGTGCACGCGCGCGAGACGGGCGACCGCCTCCTGCATCACATCGCTCCGCGCCAGCTTGCGCGCCTGCGCCAGGACATCCTCCCCGCCGGCCAGCTCGAGGATGCGCCACACAGCCTTGAGCGCGTCGCCGACGCCGGCGTTGCCGGCGACACTCTCCACCAGCGGGTAGTCGCGGTCGCCGAGCGCCTCCGTGAACGTCGCGCGATCCTCCTCGGGCAGGCCGAGCGAGTCGATGAGCGCACGCTGGTAGGCGGCGGAGCCCAGCGTGACCGTGAATTCGCGGAGGCCGAGCCCCGCGAGCGCGTCACAGAGCAGCGTGACGCACTCGGCGTCCGCCTCGGCCGAGTCCAGCCCGAGCAGCTCGGCGCCGGCCTGCTGGAACTCGCCGTCCTGGCCCCGCTGCGGCGCCCACGGGCGGATGCTCGGGGCCACGTAACAGAAGCGCAGCGGCAGCGGCTCGTCGTCGCAGCGGTCGGCGGCCATGCGCGCCACCGGCACCGTCATGTCGGTGCGCACCATGAGCTCGTGGCCCTGCTCGTCGTGCAGCCGGTAACCGGCGGCCAGCGTATCGTCCTCGGCCGCCTCGAACGTGTCGGCGAACTCGAGCCAGGGCGTGCGTACCTCGCCGTACCCGTAGGCGGCGAAGCGGGCGCGCAGCAGGTCCTCGACCGCCCGCAGGCGCTGCGTCTCGGGCGGGAGCACGTCGCGCATGCCCTCGGGGATCATCGCGTCCTCCTCGGGACCATGTCCGCGTCCCTCTCGTCCCGGCCGGCCTCAGCCGACCCCGATACAGCTCTCGCCGAGCAGCGCCTTGAGCTCCGCGTACAGCCCCGCGACGGGGTCGACGCGGAGCCCGTCGCCCACGCGCAGCCGCGCGCGCTGCTCGCCGCGGACCATCTGCAGCACCACCGGCACGTGGCCGGGGAAGTCGGCGAGCACGCGCTTGAGATCGTCGATGACCTCCGGGCGCACGCACGCGGCGTCGAGGACCACCTCGAGCGGGTGGTACTCGCTCACGCCGTTGAACCTGACGACCTCGATCACGCCGAGCACGCTGTCGCCCTCGGCGCGCTTCTCCACCCGGCCCTTGATCTTGACGATCGCGTCCTCCACCAGCAGGTCGCGGTAGGTCTCGTACATCTTGGGCCAGGCGCGGCACTCCACGGCGCCGTCCACGTCCTCGAGGCGGAACAGGAGCCACACGCCGCCGTTCTTGCTGACGCGCTTCTGGGCGCCGGAGACGATGCCCCCGGTCCACGTGATGGCACCGTCGCCGAGGTCGTCGATGCCGCCGGCGGGCACCTCGATCTCGTCGCGCAACTGGTCGCGCAGGCCCTGCAGCGGATGCGCGGAGACGTACAGGCCGAGGGCCTCCTTCTCGAAGCGCAGCAGCGTCGTCTGGTCCCACTCGGTCTGGGGCACGGTGGGCTGCGGGTGGCCTCCGTCCTCCTCCCCACTCATGTCGCCGAAGCCGGCGAACAGGTCCGTCTGGCCGTTGGCCGCGTCCTTGCGCTTGCGCTCCCCGTCCGACATCGCCAGCGGGAGCGCCTCGAGCATGCCGCGCCGCGGGTCGCCGGTGCTGTCGAAGGCGCCGGCGCGGATGAGCGCCTCGAGCACGCGCTTGTTGGCCATCTGCGAGTCGACGCGCGCGCAGAAGTCGTAGACGGACGCGAACGGCCCGCCCTTCTCGCGCGCGGCGATGATCGCCTCGATGGCGCCCTCGCCGACGCCCTTCACCGCGCTCATGCCGAAGCGGATCTTGCCCTCCACCACGGTGAACTCGACGACGCTGGTGTTGACGTCCGGCGGCAGCACCTCGATGCCCATCTCGTGACACTGGTTGACGTAGAACGGCACCTTGTCTTTGGTGTTCATGACGCTCGAGACGAGCGCCGCCATGTACTCGACCGGGTAGTTGGCCTTGAGCCAGGCGGTGCGGTAGCTGATCATCGCGTAGCAGGCGGCGTGACTCTTGTTGAACGAGTAGTCGCCGGTGGCCTCGAAGCTGGCCCACATCTTGTTGGCGACGGCCTGCGGCACGCCCTTCTCGGCCAGGCCCTCCATGAGCGGGTCCTTGAGGGTGGCCATCAGCACCTTGTTCTTCTTGCTGATGGCCTTGCGCAGGTCGTCCGCCTGCGAGGGGCTGAACCCGCCGACCCGGCGGGCGATGGCCATGTACTGCTCCTGGTAGATGGTCACGCCGTGGGTCGGCTCCAGGATGGGGCGCAGGGCCTCGTGGTCGTAGACGACCGAGGCCGGGTCCTTCTTGTTGCGCGCGTACGTGGGGATGAACTGCATCGGCCCCGGCCGGTAGAGCGCCACGATGGCGATGAGGTCCTCGAACTCGGTGGGCCCGATCTCGCGGAGCGCCTCCTTCATGCCGGCGCTCTCGAACTGGAACACGCCGGTGGAGTCGCCGCGCGCGAGCATCTTGTAGGTCTTCGCGTCGTCCAGCGGCAGCTTGTCGATCTCGATGCAGACGCCGCGGGTCTCCTCGATGATCTTGAGCGCGGCCTCGATGACGTCGAGGTTGCGCAGGCCGAGGAAGTCCATCTTGAGCAGGCCGAGCTTGCTGACGTCGTTCATGTCGAACTGCGTGACGAGCTCGGCCTCGCCCTTCTGCTGCAGCGGCAGGTAGTCGGTGAGCGGCCGGTCGCTGATGACCACGGCCGCCGCGTGGATGGAGTCGTTGCGGATGAGGCCCTCGAGGCTGCGGGCGAGGTCGACGACCTCCCTGACCTCCGCGTCCGCGTCGTAGGCCTGCTTGAGCTCGCCGTTCTGCTTCATCGCGTCGTCGAACGTCGCCGGCGGCGCCTGCTCGGGGATCATCTTGGCGATCTTGTCGCCGACGGCGTAGGGCTTGCCCATGACGCGCGCGGCGTCGCGCACGGCCGCGCGCGCGGCCATGGTGCCGAAGGTGATGATCTGGGCGACCCTGTCCCTGCCGTACTTCTGCGCCACGTAGTCGATGACCTCACCGCGGTGCTCCACGCTGAAGTCCATGTCGATGTCGGGCATGCTCTTGCGCCCCGGGTTGAGGAAGCGCTCGAACAGCAGGTCGTACTTGAGCGGGTCGATGTCGGTGATGCCCAGCGCGTAGCTGACGATGGACCCGGCGGCCGACCCGCGGCCGGGTCCCACGGCGATGCCGTTGTCCTTGGCGTACTTGACGTAGTCCCAGACGATGAGGAAGTAGGCGTCGAACCCCATCTCGCCGATCACGCCGAGCTCGAAGTCGAGGCGCTCGATGACCTCCTGGCCGGGCTCGGCTCCGTACCGGCGCGCGATGCCCTGCTCGCACAGGTCGCGCAGGTAGCTGTCCTCCGTGAAGCCCTCCGGCACCGGGTACGTCGGCAGCTTGTAGTCGCCGAAGTCCAGGCTGACGTTGCAGCGCTCGGCGATCTCGACGGTGCTGGCCGTCGCGCCGGGGTAGTCGCGGAAGCGCTCCTCCATCTCCTCCGCCGACTTGAGGTAGAACTCGTCGCTGCCGTACTTCATGCGCTTCTCGTCGGTGAGGCAGCTCTGGGTCTGGATGCAGAGCAGTGCGTCGTGCGCGTAGGCGTCCTCGTGCTTGAGGTAGTGGACGTCGTTGGTGGCCACCGTCTTGAGGCCGGCCTTCTCGGCGAGCCGCGCGAGCTTGGGCAGCAGCTCGCGCTGCTCGGGCAGGCCGGCGTCTTGCAGCTCGACGTACACGTTCTCCGGGCCGAGCAGCTCCGCCAGGCGGGTGACCTCGGCCAGCGCGGCCGTGTCGTCGCCGTCGCGCAGCAGCATCGACGTCTTGCCGCTCATGCAGCCGGTGAGCGCGATGAGGCCCTCGTGATGCTCGCTGAGCAGCTCCCAGTCGGCGCGCGGCTTGTAGTAGTAGCCCTCGAGATAGGCGGTCGTACTGAGCTTGACGAGGTTCTTGTAGCCGGCCTCGTCGCGCGCCAGCAGGGTGAGGTGCGCGTTGCGCTCCTTGACGCCGGCGCGGCTGCGCCTGTCGGTGGCCACGTAGAGCTCGAGCCCGATGATGGGCTTGATGCCCTCTTCCTCGGCGGCGCGGTAGAACTTGACGGCGCCGCCGAGCGTGCCGTGGTCGGTGAGCGCCACCGCCGGCATGCCCAGCTCCTTGGCGCGCGCGACCAGCTCCTTGACCCGGCACGCGCCGTCGAGCAGCGAGTACTCGCTGTGCACGTGGAGATGGACGAAGGCGGAGGTCATCGGTGGGCGGATTCTAGCATGGCGGGCGGCCCGCCCGGAGGCGTTCGCGTGGCCGCGGCCGCGGCGCTCAGCGCCGCGCACCGGCAGCGTCGCGGAAACCCCTCGGGGGTATCGCGACAGCCTGTCAGCGCTCGAGAGGCAGCCGCCGCACGCGGACTCGAGCGCTCTCGATCACGACGACACTGCCGCGCTCGAGATCCGCCGAGTACCTGTCAAGGACCGTCAGGAGCAGCTACGATCTCCACCACCGTCATGCCCTCCGCCACCACGTCCACCACGGTGACGACCGGGATGGTGACGACCGATCCTCAGGTATGACGGTCCGCCGTTCGCCTGACACGCCTGCGCGGTAGGCCGCCTTGTCGCGGATGCGCATGGCATCGGGATGCGGCACCGCAAAGGAGAAGGCGCGCCCGAGTGCGACAACGGTCTCGACGAAGCGCCTCCTGACGTCTTCGAGGCCGAGCGTGTCCTCCCGTCACCCCTGGTTCTACGCATTCTATCGTCAGGGGGTCACGGACGCGCGGTAGGATGTCGGCAACGAGCGGGGAGGGATGTGAGCGCGACAGGGACGGCGCATCACGACGATGCCTCGAGGGAAGTCGCCGCGGAAGCGGGCGGCACGGCCGCGGCGCGCACCGCCCGCTCCCCCGTGCTGCTGCTCGGCTGGGTGGCCGGCATCACGTCTGCCGGCATCTGCCTCTCGGCCGTCTCGGTGGCGCCGGCGACCGAGGCCCTCGACCTCAGCCCGTTCCTGCGCAGCGCCGCGGCAGCCGCTCCGAGCCTCGCGATGGCGGCGACGGCGGTCGCCGCGGGCGTCGCCGCCGACCGCCTCGGCCGGCGACGGCTGCTCGTGTGGGCGTGCGTCCTGGCCGCCGGCGCCTGCCTCGCGGTGCTGCTCGTGCCGGCCGGGCCGGTGTATCTCGCCGGCATCGCCGCGGCCGGAGTGGCCTACGGCGTCATGCTCACCGGCACCTACGCGTATCTGGCCGCCGTCGCCCCACCCGGGGGTCTGGGCCGCGCGATCGGCGTCTGGGGTACGTCGAGCATCCTGATCGGCACCACCGCCAGCCTCGCCGGCGGCCTGCTGGCCGACGTGGACTGGCGGCTGCTCTTCCTCGTCGTGCCGGCGATGTGCGCGCCGGCCCTCGTACTCCTGCCCCGGCTCCTGCCGCCCATGCCGCGGCTGCGCGACGCGCCGGTGGACGCCGGGGGGCTGCTGCTCCTCGGCCTCGGCCTGGCGGCGCTGATCGCCGGGCTGCTCGCGGTGGGCACGGACCCGGGCATGCCGCTCGCCTGGGCGCTCTGCGCCGGTGCGGCGGCGCTGCTCGCCGGCTGGGTGCTGGTAGAGCGGCGGAGCAAGGCGCCCTCGTTCCCCGTCGCCCTGTTCCGCTCCCGTCTGTTCGTGGCCGGCGTGCTCTCCGGGCTCTTCGTGAACGGCGCCTACGCGGCGCCGGTGATCAGCCTCAGCGACTACCTGCAGTACGAGAAGCAGGGCTCGGTGCTGCTCGCCACCTTCGGCCTGCAGCCCTTCTACCTGATCGGCGCGCTGGCGTGGTTCGTCGCGGGGCGCCAACTGAGCTCCGGGCGCGCCCCGCGCTTCGTGATCGCCCTCGGAGCACTGGTCGCCGCGGCCGGGTTCGTCGCCCTGCTGCCGCTCGAAGAGACCTCGGCGTACTGGGTCATCCTGCCGGGGTCCCTGCTCATCGGCTACGGGACGAACGTGGCGCTCACCGGCCAGTCGCAGGTGTTCCTCGACGCGGCGCCGCCGGAGGCGTTCGGCGCCGTCACCGGCTCCAAGCTCACCGTCGGCCAGCTCGGCTACTCGCTGGGCATGATCGTCACCACGCTGCTCCTGAGCGGGCTGACGGCGCGGGGCATCACGCACGGGCTCACCGCGCAGGGCATGAGCGCCGCCGACGCGAGCGCCACGCTGTCCACGCTGAACAGCGCCCTTCTCTCGGGGCAGCCGCCCGAACTGGACGACCTCCCGGCCGTCCGCACCCTGACCGCGGCTTCCTTCACCGCCGCGTTCCGGGCGCGGATGCTCGTCGGAGCCGCGGCCATGGTCGTGACGGCGGCCTTCGTCTGGGTGCTGATGCGGCCGCGGCCCGTGGACTGACCAAGGTCAAGCACGGCTTCGTCCGACCAGACTGCTCGGCCCTCGCGACGCAACGCCGGCGCAACCCCCGAGAGGCGTACCCTGTGCAGAGAGCGACAGCTTCCACCAGCTGGAGGTCGCATGAGGGAGTTCTGGCGGCGTCTGGGCCGCCTCAACCAGGTCAGCCTCGTGATCGTCGGCGTCGCGCTCGTCGCCTGCGCGGCGCTCGTCGTCGTGGTCGCCCCTGCAATCGGGTCCATCATGGTCGCCGTCTTCGTCGCCATCACGGCGTTCTGCCTGTGGTTCTTCTTTCACGACGAGGTGCGCAGCAACCGGCTGCGCGCCCGAGGGGTGCGGGCCGAGGCCGTCATCCTCTCCGTGGAGGAGACGGGGGTGACCATCCAGGGCAACTACCCGCAGGCCCGGCTGCGGTTGCTGGTGCAGCCGGACACCGGGGAGTCGTATGAGGCGACGACGAAGTGCCTGATGAACCGCCTCGAGATACCTGCCTACCAGCCCGGCGGCCGCATCGCGGTCGTCGTCGACCCGAAGCGCCCGACGAAGGTCAGCGTGGAGTAGCGTCCCCGCCGCCGGCCTCCCGGCCGCGCAGCATCCCGAACTCGATGGAGTCCACCAGGGCCTCCCAGCTCGCCTCGATGATGTTCTCGCTCACGCCGATGCTGCCCCAGCTCTCCTCGCCGTCGCTGGCGTCGAGGAGCACGCGCGTGACGGCGCCGGTGCCCTTGGTCTCGTCGAGGATGCGCACCTTGTAGTTGACCAGCTCGATGTCGGCGAGGTGCGGGTACTTGCTCACGATCGCCAGCCGCAGCGCCGAGTCCAGGGCGTTGACCGGGCCGTTGCCCTCGGCGGTGCTGATGATGCGCTCGCCGGCCACGTGGACCTTGATCGTCGCCTCGACCACCGCCCGTCCGTCCTCGCGCTTCTCCACGATGACGCGGAAGCTCTCGAGGCGGAACAGAGGATCGTGCGGCGCGAGCTCCTCGCGCAGCAGGAGATCGAACGAGGCGTCGGCGGCCTCGTAGTGGTAGCCCTCGTGCTCGCGCGTCTTGAGGCGCTTGAGCACCGTGCCGACGCGCGCGTCGTCGCCCTCGAGGTCGAGGCCGAGCTCCTGCGCCTTGCGCACCACGGCGCCCTTGCCCGAGAGCTCCGAGACGACGATGCGGCCTTCGTTGCCGACCTTGGCGGGGTCGACGTGCTCGAACGTCTGCGGCGCCTTCTCGACGGCGGCGACGTGCAGGCCGCCTTTGTGCGCGAACGCGGAGCGGCCGACGTAGGGTGCGTGCGTCCATACGGCCGCGTTGACCACGTCGGCGACGAAGTGCGAGGTCTCGGTGAGGCGCTCGAGCTGGTCGTCGCGGACGACGGGGAACCCCATCTTGAGCTTGAGCGCCGGGATGATGCTGACCAGGTTGGCGTTGCCGCAGCGTTCGCCGTACCCGTTGATGGTGCCCTGCACCTGGCCGGCGCCGGCCTCCACGGCGATCAGACTGCTCGCGACGGCACAGTCCGAGTCGTTGTGCGCGTGGATGCCGACCACCGCGCCGGGCAGAGCCGCCGTGACCTCGCGGACGACGTCCGCGACGAGCGGCGGCAGGCTGGCCCCGTTGGTGTCGCACAGGCAGAGCACCGCGGCGCCCGCCTCGGCGGCCGCGGTCACGCAGCGCAGCGCGTAGGCCGCGTCGTCGCGCCAGGCGTCGAAGAAGTGCTCCGCGTCGTACACCACGCGCTTGCCCTGCGCCGTCAGGAACCTGACCGACTCGTCGATCATGCGCAGGTTCTCGTCGCGGCTCACGCGGATGACCTTGCTGAGGTGCAGGCCCCACGTCTTGCCGACGATCGCGACGGTGGGCGTGAAGATCTCCGCCAGCACGCGCAGGTTGTCGTCGGCCTCGGGTGGGGCGCCCTTGCGCCGCGTCATGCCGAAGGCGACGAGCTCCGCGTTCTGGAGTCGCTCGTCGCGCATCCTGCCGGAAGAACTCGATCTCCTTGGGGTTGGAGGCCGGGAACCCGCCCTCGATGAACCCGATGCCGAGCTCGTCGAGCTTGAGCGCGATGCGCACCTTCTCGTCGACCGAGACCGACATGCCCTCCTGCTGCATGCCGTCACGCAGGGTGGTGTCGTAGATCTGTACCTGCCGCTCGTGCATCGGGTCCTCCCCGTGCTCCCGCTACTTGCGCGCGTACTCCATGAAGTGGCCGAACTCGGTGTCCTTGCCGGCGGTGATGGCGGTGAAGCGCTCCTGCATGCGCCGCGTGATGGGGCCGGGCTCGCCGATGAGGTGATCGTCCACCTCACGGATCGGCACGATCTCGGCCGCCGTGCCGGTGTAGAAGAGCTCGTCGGCGATCACGAGGTCGCTGCGCGAGAGCGTGCGCTCCACACACTCGATGCCCTCGCTCGCGGCGAGCTGCATCACGATCTCGCGCGTGATGCCCTCGAGCACGCCGTCGCTGGGCGGCGGGGTCATGAGCCTGCCCTTGCGCACGCAGAAGATGTTCTCGCCCGAGCCCTCGGCCACGTGGCCGTGCTCGGTGAGCATGATCGCCTCGTCGTAGCCGGAGTTGAGCACCTCCACCTTGGCCAGGATGCTGTTGAGGTACTGGCCCGAGGCCTTGGCGGCGCGGGCCAGCGAGGTGTGATCGAGCGACTGGATGCTGCTCGTCTTGGCGCGCACGCCATGGAGGATGCCCTCCTCGCCGAGGTAGGTGCCCCACGGCCACGCAGCGATGATCACGTCGACCGGCGCGTTGAGCGGGAACAGCCCCATCTCGCCGTACCCGCGGAAGACGAGCGGGCGGATGTAGCAGGCCTCGAGCTTGTTGCTCTCCAGCACCTCGAAGGTGGCGTCGTAGAGACGCTCCACGCTGTACGGCACCGGCATGTAGTAGAGCTTGGCCGACCTGACCAGCCGCTCGAGGTGCTCGGTGAGGCGCAGCACGGCCGCGCCCTTCTCGGTCTTGTAGGCGCGGATGCCCTCGAAGACCCCGGAGCCGTAGTGCAGCGCGTGCGTGAGCACGTGGATCTTGGCGTCCGCCCAGGGCACCAGGCGGCCGTCCATCCAGATCGTGTCCATCTCGGGGATCGGGGCCATCTTCTTCCTCCTCAGGTACCTGTCACCCGGCCGCGAGGGCGGCCAGGATCGCGTCTGTCATCTCGTCGGTGGTCAGCGTCGCCTCTCCGGGCGCCGCGATGTCGGCGGTGCGCGCGCCGCTCTGCAGGGCCGTCTCGACGGCCCTCTCGTACGGCGCGCGCCGCGTCCCGCAGCCCGAAGCTGAGGTCGAGCATCATCGCGGCGCTCAGGATGGTCGCGCACGGATTGGCCAGTCCCTTGCCGGCGATGTCCGGCGCCGAGCCGTGGATGGGCTCGTACAGGCTGACGCCCTCGGCGCCCACGCTGGCGCTCGGGAGCATGCCGATGCTGCCGGTGAGCATGCCGGCCTCGTCGCTCAGCACGTCGCCGAACAGGTTCTCGGTGGCGACCACGTCGAACTGCTTGGGGTCGCGGATGAACTGCATGGCGCAGTTGTCCACCAGCATGTGGCGCATCTCGACGTCCGGGTAGCGCTCGGCGACGCGCATCGCGACGGCGCGCCACAGGCGAGAGCTCTCGAGCACGTTGGCCTTGTCCACGGAGTGCACGAGGCCGCGCCTGCCCTGGGCGAGCTTGAACGCGTACTCCATGAGCCTGTCGACTTCGGCCTCGGTGTAGATCATGGTGTCGTAGGCCGAGTCGGCGAGGCGCTCGCGCTTGCCGAAGTACACGCCGCCGGTGAGCTCGCGCACCACGACCATGTCGACGCCGTCGATCACCTCGGGCTTGAGCGTGCTGTTGCCGGCCAGCGCGGGGAAGCTCTTGACCGGGCGCAGGTTGGCGTAGAGCGCGAGCCCCTTGCGCATGTCGAGCAGGCCCTGCTCGGGGCGCGGCTTGTGCGGGTCGGTGGTGTCCCACTTGGGGCCGCCGACGGCGCCCAGCAGCACGGCGTCGGTGGCCTGGCAGCGCTCGATGAGGCCCGGCTCGAGGGGGGCGCCGAACTCGTCGATGGCGCAGCCGCCCATGACGCCGACCTCGTAGGCGAGCAGGTAGCCGAACTTCTCGCCGGCGGCGTCGAGCACGCGCCTGGCGGCGGCGACGATCTCGGGCCCGACGCCGTCGCCGGGCAGGGTCATGACGCGGAACGTCTTCACGTCGGCGGGGGTCACGAGCCGCTCCCTTCGCCGACCTGGGTCTTGACGTACTCGAGCAGGCCGCCGCGGTCGATGAGCTCCTGCATGAACGGCGGGAACGCCTCCGACGTGTAGGTCTTGCCCTGCGTGAGGTTCTCGACGGTGCCGGCCGCCAGGTCGACCTTGAGGCGGTCGCCCATCTCGGCGTCGGCGGCGGCCTCCGGGCACACCACGATCGGCAGCCCGGTGTTGATGGCGTTGCGGTAGAAGATGCGCGCGAACGACGACGCGACCACGCAGCTCACGCCGCGAGTAGCGGATCGCCACCGGCGCGTGCTCGCGCGAGCTGCCGCAGCCGAAGTTCTCGGTGGCGACGATGATGTCGCCGGGCTGCACCCGGGTCACGAACTCGGCGTCGATGTCCTCCATCGCGTGCGAGGCCAGCTCGTCCGGGTCGTTGGTGTTGAGGTAGCGGGCCGGGATGATGACGTCGGTGTCGACGTCCCGGCCGTACTTGTGCACGGTGCCCTCGAAGATCATCGGGAGCCTCCCTTCACGGCGCCGACTTCCTCCGGGGTGGCGATGTGGCCGGCCAGCGCGGAGGCGGCGGCCACGTACGGGCTCGCCAGGTAGACCTCGGCGCCGGTGTGCCCCATGCGGCCGACGAAGTTGCGGTTGGTGGTGGCCACGGCGCGCTCGCCCTCGGCCAGCACGCCCATGTGGCCGCCGAGGCAGGCGCCGCAGGTGGGCGTGCTGAAGGCGCAGCCGGCCTCGATGAGCGTCTGCATGGTGCCGTCGGCGATGGCCTCGAGGCAGACGTCCTGGGTGCCCGGCAGGATGATGCAGCGCACGTCCGGGTGGACCTTCTTGCCCTTGAGGATGCCGGCCGCCTGGTGCAGGTCGTGCAGGCGGCCGTTGGTGCAGCTGCCGATGACGACCTGGTCGATGGTGATGTCGCCGCACTCCGCGGCCGGCGCGGTGTTGCTCGGCAGGTGCGGCTTGCTCACCGTGGGCTGCACGGCGGAAGCGTCGATCTCGAGCACCTTGGCGTACTCCGCGTCACGGTCGCTGGCGAACACCTTGCCCGCGGTGCGCGCGCGGCTGCCGTCCGGCCGGCTCTGGAGGTACCGCGTGGTCTTCTCGTCGAAGCCCACGATGCCGCTCTTGCCGCCGGCCTCGATGGCCATGTTGCACATGCTGAAGCGCTCGTCCATGGTGAGCGTCTCGATGCCCTCGCCGGTGAACTCCATGGCCTGGTACAGGGCGCCGTCCACACCGATGAGGCCGATGGTGTGCAGCATGAGGTCCTTGCCGGTCACCCAGGGGCTCGGCGTGCCCGAGTAGACGAACTTGTAGGTCTCGGGCACCCGCAGCCACACGCGGCCCCAGGCCATGGTGGCGGCGAAGTCGGTGCTGCCGACGCCGGTGCTGAAGGCGGCCACGGCGCCGTAGGTGCAGGTGTGGCTGTCGGCGCCGATGACGACGTCGCCCGGCGCCACCATGCCGGTGTCTGGCAGCAGCACGTGCTCGATGCCCACGCGCCCGACCTCGAAGTAGTTGACGATCTCGTGCTTGCGCGCGAACTCGCGCATCTTCTTGGCCTGGCCCGCCGCCTTGATGTCTTTGTTGGGCGTGAAGTGGTCCGGCACCAGGGCGATCTTGGCCGGGTCGAAGACCTTGGTGAACCCGGCCTTCTCGAACTCGGCGATACCCAGCGGCGCCGTGATGTCGTTGGCGAGCACGAGGTCGACCTTCGCCTCGATGATGTCGCCTGCATGGACCTCGTCGCGCCCCGCGGCACGAGCGAGGATCTTCTCGGTGATCGTGGAACCCATCAAACCTCCCCTGCGGCCGCGGCGTTGTTCACGGCCCTCACATAGGCCTTCGCCGAAGCTTCCATCACATCGAAACTGACGGCCTGCCCGTTGAACGAACGGCCGTTGACCTCCACCGCTACGCGCACTTCCGCGAGCGAATCCTTGCCGGACGAGATGGCGCGGACCTGGTAGTCGGCCAGGCTGCCGCTGATGCCCACCGCGTCGTCGATGGCGGCGAAGACGCTCTCGACCGACCCGTTGCTGAAGCTGCGGCCCTTCTTGAGCTCTCCGCGCGCCAGGACTTCCACCTGGCTCGTCGGGATGATCGCCGAGCCGGACTGGTTGACGAAGCTCTTGAGCGTGAAGTGGTCCTCGCGCTCGCGGATCTCCTCGCCGACCAGGGCCTCGAGGTCGAGCACCGTGACGCGCTTCTTCTTGTCAGCCACGTCTTTGAACTTCTTGAACGCCTCGCTGAGCTCGGCGTCCGACAGCGTGTAGCCGAGCTCGGCCAGCTTGGCGCGCAGCGCGTGGCGCCCGCTGTGCTTGCCGAGCACGATGTCGTTGTCGGTGAGGCCGACGTCGGCGGGCGTCATGATCTCGAAGGTGGACGCCTCGCTGAGCACGCCGGCCTGGTGGATGCCGCTCTCGTGCGCGAACGCGTTGCGCCCGACGATCGCCTTGTTGCGCTGGATGGTGTAGCCGGTCAGCGAGCTCACCAGGCGGCTGGTGCGGGCGATCTCGGTGGTCTCCACGCCGGTCTCGCACGCGAACGAGTCGCGGCGGGTGTGGATCGCCATGACGACCTCTTCGAGCGACGCGTTGCCGGCGCGCTCGCCGATGCCGTTGACGGCGCACTCGACCTGCGTGGCGCCGGCGCGGACCGCGGCCAGCGAGTTGGCCGTGGCCAGGCCGAGGTCGTTGTGGCAGTGCACACTGACGGTGACGTCGCGCAGCGACGGCGCCAGCCGGTAGAGCTCGAGGATGAACTCGCCGAACTCGAGCGGCAGCGCGTACCCCACCGTGTCGGGCACGTTGATGGTGGTGGCGCCGCACTCGACGGCGATGTCGAGCACCCGCGCCAGGAACTCCGGCTCGGAGCGGCTGGCGTCCATGGCGCTGAACTCGAGGTCGGCCTCGGGGTGCTCGCGCACCAGCTCGGCCGCCAGGGTCACCATGGCCCGCGTGTCCGCAAGGACCTCCGCGGGCGTCTTCTTGATCTGGTACTTCATGTGCACCGGGCTGGTGCTGATGAAGGTGTGGATGCGCGGCGCCTCCGCGACCTTCACGGCGTCCCAGCAGACCCGGATGTCCTGCTCGATGGCCCGCGAGAGCCCGGCGATGCGCGGGCCCTTGACCTCTGTGGCGATGGTCCGCACCGCGTCGAAGTCGTCCGGCGAGGCGATCGGGAATCCCGCCTCGATGATGTCGACCTTGAGCCGCGCAAGCTGGTGGGCCACCTCCAGCTTCTCGGCCTTGTTCAAGGTGGCGCCCGGCGCCTGTTCGCCGTCGCGCAGCGTGGTGTCGAAGATCCTGATGTACCTGTCACTGCTCACGAGTCACTCCCACCTCCTCGAGGCATGCGTCGTCATTGGTTGGAGCAGCGGATCTGAGATGTGATCCAGAGATGGCCGTGCAGGCCGCAGGTGTCTACGCATCCCCCCGGAGGGGGAGGAGGAGCAGGCAGCCGAAGAGGGAGAGGTCGCGGGCGCGTACCCCAATGTGGGCCTCCCGGCTGGACTCGCTTGTCGCACGGCGACGCATGGTCCGGAGAGTCTACGCCACGCGCGCGAACGCACGCAAGCACGTCGCGCCTCACCCGGCGGTGACACCCGCCGGCATTCTGCTACCATCGAGGGGTCTTGGGGGCAGCACCGAGGGGGTTCACCATGGTCCGCCGCACGCTGGTCATCGCACTCTTCGTCCTGGTCGTGCTCGCCTGCGCGGCTCCGCTCGCAGCGGCCTACCAACCGGTCTTCACGGCCACCGCCTTCCCGCACTCGACCTGGGCGCCGGGCACCGACCCCGCCGTGCTCGTGAGCCCCTCGCTCGACGGCACGCGACTGCTGGCGCAGTACTGGCCGACCAACGAGGCGATGGGTCCACAGAGGACCGTCGCTTCAGGTATCTCGGCCCTTTCGGGATGGTACGCGGTCGGCGACGGCACCCGCGTGACCGTGCTCTGGAAGGACGGCGCCACGGTGTGGGCTACCTGCATCGACGTCTCCGACGGCTCGGCCGTGTTCGGTCCGGTCGCCGTGTGCACCGATTCCGCCGTATCCGCTCTCGAGGGCGACGCGACCGGCGCTCAGCTCTCCGGCGCCGCTCCGGACGGCTCCGGCGGCGCGTATGTGTGGTGCACCGCCACCCCCACGCGCGGCGTGACGGGGTTCGGTGACACCTTGCTCAACCACATCTCGCCGGCCGGAGCCCTCGCCGTTGCCGATCCCGGCCTGGCCGTCGCCAAGGGCACCGTCTCGAGCCTGGCCGCGGACGACGAGGGGCACGCCTTCGTGTTGCTGGCTCCCCCCGGTCGCAACAGCATCGCCACCCAGCGGCTCGGCGCCACGCTCGCGCCCGACACCGGGTGGACCAACCCCATCTCGCCGTACAGCCCGCTGGTGCAGCCGCCCGTCGCCACCAAGACCCCACTCGCGATCACGGCCGGCGCCGGCGCCACCATCGCCTGGCGCGAAGGCGCGAAGGTCAAGGTGCAGCGCTACCCGGCGGCCGGCGGCGTCATCTGGCTGTCCCCGCCGGGAGTCATCATGACCGGCGCCGTCAAGCTCGCGAGCGACGGGCTCGGCGGAGCCTTTCTCGCCGGGCCGTCCGGCCCCGGTGTCGTGACCGGCCACGTGCTCTCGTCCGGAGCCACGACCACCCGCACGCTCGGCGGCCTGAGCCTGGCCGATCCCGTGGTCGGCGGCCTCGTCACCAACCGCGCCGGCGACCTCTTCGTCGGGTACGGCGACGGCGCTCCCGGCTCGGCCGGCGCCGGCGTCGGGCTCCTCACGTGGACAGGCAGCTTCACCGCAGTCGGATCCGACACCATGCGGCCAGACTCGTACAGCTCGGGCCTCGGCGACGGGATCGGCGGCGCGTACTTCGCCGGCGACACGACAGGCGCCGGGTACCTGCTCCGCGTAGGCGGCCCGATCGGCTTCGACATCACGTTCAGGCCGCGTGCCCTGACGGTCGACTACGGCAAGAAGGTGGCCGCTGGAGGCTACGTCTACGAGGATGCGCTGGCGATGGGCGGGGCGACCGTCAACGTCACCACGCCCACGGGGACCGCCGGGACTGCACCGGCGCCGGTGCAGAGCGCGGCGGACGGATACTACAGCGTCACCCTCGCGCCCAAGGCCAGCGCCACGTGGACGGCCTCGACCGCAAAAGGACAGTCGCAGAGCGTGCGGATCGAAGTGCAGCCCAAGGTCACGATGACGCTCTCCCACCTCAAGGCGAGCACACGGCTCAGCGAGATCCTGAGCGGCTCGGTGACCCCCAACCACGCGGGCAAGAAGGTGCTGGCACAGAAGGCCGTCGGCAAGAGCTGGAAGACGGTCGCGTCCGGCAAGCTCGACAGCCGCTCGCGCTACCGCATCACCTGGTACCTGCCCTACAAGACGGCGACCTACAAGCTGCGCGTGGTCCTGCCGGCGCACGCCGACCACGCCCAGGGCACGTCGCCCACGGGCACGCTCCGGGTCAAGATCAGAAGGGGCTGAGCGGCGACCCCCTCTTCCTCTCAGCGGCTGTGGAGCAGCCGCTGCTTGTAGCGGGCTCTGGTGAACTTCGGCGCCAGCCGCGCCGCCTCATCGCGCGCCGCGCGCGCACCGGCCGCGTCGCCGGCGGCCCGGCGGTAGGCCGCCAGCCAGTACCAGGCGTCCGGTGAGTCCGGCGGCAACTGCTCGAGGCCGCGGGCGATGCGACCGGCCAGCTCCGCGTCCTCCGACTGCGCCGTGAGCGCCGCGACCGCCCAGAGGCCCTGCAGCACCGGCTGGTGCGGGTTCCATCGCAACCCTTCGCGCAGCCGCCCGACGGCCTCCTCGAGGTCGCCCTGCGCGATGGCCAGGCGCGCGAGGTCGGCGTAGCCGTCCGGCGCCGTCGGGTCGGTGGCGACGCCCTTCTCGAGCTCGGCCTTGCCCTGGGCGACCGCGGCCGTGTCCGCAGTCTCGAGGCCGCGGCGCCAGAGCCGGGCGCCGGCCTCCAGCGCGTAGAACGCCTCCCAGGGGGCGAGTTCGCTCGCTCGCGCCGCCCCCTGCCAGGTGCGCGTCCGCGCCGTATCGACGAAGGCCCGGTCGGCGCGCCAGGCGCGCTGGCCCGCCCAGACGGATCCGGCGATCAGGACGACGCCGCCGGCCGCGAGGATGATGATGACGGCGCGGGCGGCGCGCACGCCGTCCTCCCTGCCCACGCCCCACACGAAGCGGCCTTCGCGACGCGGCGGGCAGAGCAAGGCCGCGGCGACCGCCACCGGCGCGAGCACGACAAGGTCGAGCGGGCTCACGAGCAGGTAGACGAGCGCGGCGAGCAGGTACGCGCGGGCCGGCGACCCCGCCAGCGGCAGGCCGGCCCGCTCCGACTCCTCGCCGCCTCGGGCTCCGAGCCGGCCGGACCACACGCCGGCGACCACCAACGCCACAGCGAGCAGAAGGGCCACAAGGCCCCCGGTGGCCGCAAGCTCGACCGGCAGGCTGTGTGCATCGCTCGCCAGCGCCCAGGGATGCAGTGCCTTGTCGGCGGCGGATCCGAAGAGGCGGTCGGCCACCACGAACGCGCCCGGCCCGTAGCCGCTGACCGGGCGGTGCGCCACGCCGGACAGGCCCTCGCGCCACAACTGGGTGCGCTGCACGTCGCCGGCGCCCAGATCGCCGCCGGCGACGGAGGTGAGCCGGCTCCACACCGAGCCTCCTCCGCCGTCGCCGGCGGCGTACACCAGCGACCCGACGGCTAGGACCGCGATCGCCACGCACAGCGCGATCACCAGCGCGCGGCGTCGGGCGCGCACCCAGACCACCAGGAGATACACGGCGGCGGCGAGGCCGCCGAGGTACGCGGCGCGTGAGACCGAGAGAACGACGCACGCCGCGCCTGCCGCGCCGCCGGCGAGCAGGACGGCGCGCCACACACGGTCACCACGGGCGGACTCCGCGCCCGCGACCGCCAGCCACACGCCGGCGAGGCCGAAGGCCGCCAGGTGCACGGGATTGCCGAGGGTGCCCGTCACGCGACCGTCGATCACGCCGGCGCTGCCCCACCAGGTGGAGACGGACGCGGCCTGCAGACCGGCGACCACGGCTGCGATGACGAGCGCGCCGCTCAGGCACGCCGCGAACACGAGCTGGGACGTGCGCGTGCTCAGCAGGCGGCGCGCGCACACGAAGACGAGCGCGAGGGCGCACCAGAAGATGGCGCCGGTGCCCCGGTTGTAGTAGCCCACCCACGCGAGAGCGCCGGCCGGCGACACGAGGGCGGCGACGATCTGCCAGGCCGCGAACGCCAGCGCCAGGACGTCCAGCAGGTCGACCGACGGCCGGCGACGGGCGCCGCGGAGGCTCCACGCCACCACGAGGGGGAGTGCGGCGACGAGCACGTAGAACACGACGCGCCGCGGCGCGTAGTACGGCGTGAACAGCGACGGGTCGTACACAAGTGCGACCAGAGCGACGGCGAGCCCGACGAGCAGGCCGGCCACGAGGGGCGGCCACTCGACGCCGGTCCCCGCGCCCGCCTCACGGCGGCGCGGGGCGCTCCCACGCCCTTTGGACGCCCCCTTGCGCCGGGCGGCCTCCCGCGTGCGTCGTCTGGCTTCGCTGGTCATCGCAGACTCCACGGGCTGAGGATATACGAGCGGGCGGCGGGCCTCACGGCCCGCCGCCCGCCTGATCCAGCTTCTGCGCCGCCGCGTCACTTCACCTTGAGCTTGTTGCTCCCGATGGAGCTCTGCGGGTTGCCGGCGGTGTCGGTCGCGAGCACCGAGAACGTGTAGCTGCCGGCCGCCAGTTGGCACCTGAACCTGGCCGTGAGGAGCCTGTTCACGTTCTGCACGCCGAGATCCAGTGTGGTCGCGAGCCTGTTCCTGGCGTCGCGGATCTCGATGCGCACCGTCGCGGTACCGCCGTTGGGCGCCGCGTCGTTCACCCGGTAGACGAGACTGGTGTTGCTCCCCCGGGTCGCCGTCTGACTCGCCGGCGCGGAGGTGGTCGGTGCGCACGGTGTCGATGTGGATCGTGCGGGACACCGTTGGACTCCAGCTCGACTTGAGCACGCCGCGGTAGCCCTCCTGGACTCCCAGGCCGCGGACGTGGAAGTACCAGGTGCCGTCCGCCAGGCCCTTGTAGCTCGCCGACGCCCGGCTCCCGGTCACCGTCTTCGGCACGACGGTGCCCTCCGCCCTGTCGAGCAGCCAGCTGTACCCGTCGGCCACCGCCGGGTCGGCCATGGACCAGGCTGAAGGCCGCGTCGCGCGTGCGGTACCACCCGTTCAGGTCCGGTTGCGTGGACGACGAGATGTCCACGGGCTGGGCGCGGTGCACGAGGGTCTCGTCCACGACCACCGTGCCGGCGCCCGCGCGCACCCGGATGTCGTTGGCCGCTTCGAGCGACGCGGCGCCGCGGGCCCAGCGGGTGAAGAACCAGCTGACGAAGGCGGCGTCGTCGCCGAAGCTGCAGGCGATACGTGCCCGGGGCGAGGTCGCGGAGCGTGTACGCCGCCGGTCGCGTCGCTGCTGGTGTCGGCGACGATCTCCCAGTCGGCACCGTCGGCACGGTAGGCCGTGACGGACACCTCGGCGCCGCGGCCGCCGGCGACGGTGACGTGGCCGGCGATGGCCTCGCCGCTCCCCAGGAGCAGGTCGATGTCGCCGACGTCCTGGCCGGGCTGCACGACGATGTCGCCCGCCCCGGCCAGGTCCGGAGACGACGGCCAGAACCGCGGCGCGTACCCGTGCCGCCGGCCGTCCACCGAGATCCGGTAGGTACCTTCGTGCAGCCGCTTGAAGCTGAACTGCCCGAAGTGATTGATGAACCCCGGGTCGCCGGGGGTGACCTTGTGCCAGCCGTTGGGACCAAGCGCCCACAAGATCACGTCGGCGTGGTCGGCCGGCCTGCCGTCGGGCAGCATCGCCGTACCGCTGATGCCGCCGGCGGGCGAGAGTTGCGCGTCGAGACCGCTGATGAGCTGTCCTGCGGTCACCTCGATCGGGGCGCCGTCCTGCAGGCGCCACCTGGTCGTCCCAGAACTCCGTGGCCCACCTGCCGCCGACGTCGTCGAAGCTGGACGCGGACGGTGCCCGGACGTGTCCTTCACGGACCAGGCTCCGGTCGCGTCGGTCGAGCTGTCGCGGCTGTACTCCCAGCCGCCGTCACCGTACCTGCCCACGTACACCCAGACGCCGGACAGCGGCTCGCCGCTGCTGCCCGTGACGCGCCCCTCGAGCCTGCTCGGTCTTCTGGAGGACGGCGTCTATGCCGGTCGTCGTCTGGCCGGCCGCCACGGTCACGAGCTTCGCCGACGCCGGCTTCGTACACGCCGTCGTACCACTGGTCGGCGTACCCGCTGCGCCACGGCCCGATGAACTCGACGCGGTACTGCCCGCCGGGCAGCCCGCCGACGTGGTAGGCGCCGTCCGCCGCCGTCTGCGCGTAGTCGACGTACTTCCAGTGCCGGCCGTCGAAGCGCCGCACTTCCACGGCCACCCGGCGGACGCCGGCGCCCGACGCGTCGGTGACCCTCCCGGCGATGCTCCCAGGCCGGCCGAGGCCGATGTCGACGCCCGCGGTCTCGGCCCCGGCGGCGACCGGGACGTCCGTAGCGGCGGTCAGCGAGTACGCATCCCGTCGTACCACTCATCCAGGTACTCGCCCCTGTCCGCCCCGCTCCACGGGTACGGCCACTTGTCGACCGCCTTGAGGCGGTACTTGCCCGTGCCGACGCCGCCGATCGAGTAGTGACCGCGTGCGTCGGTCGAGACCCTGTCCACGTAGGTCCACCCGCCGGCGGCGTCGCGCGCGTAGGCGACGACGGCGACATTCCTGCAGGGCGTCGCCGCCGGTCTCCGACACAGTGCCCGAGATGGCCCCGGCCGGCTGCAGCACAGCGTCCACACCGGTGCGCACCTGCCTGCCGGTCGAGCTGGATGCTCCGCGCGGAGGCGACGTCGGGGGCGTCGTTCCACCACTCCGGCGCCAGGACCTTGCTCAGGTCGCTGAACCGCACGCGATACTGGCCGGCGGGCAGGCCGGGCACGTCGTAGGCCCCCACCGGGTCGGCGGTGACCCGCGCCAGGTACGTCCAGCCGCCGTCACCGTCGTCGGCGTAGGCGGCCACATGCGCACCGCTCACGCCGGAGCCGTCGGCGCGGCGCACCACACCGGTGATGTGGCTGCTGCGGACGAGCGTCCCATCGATGCCGCTCGTGGTCTCGCCCCAGCGCACGCTCACGGGGGCGGCCCTGTCGAAGGTCTGAGCGTCCCTCCAGTAGCCGCCCAGGTACACCTGCGCGGGATCGCTGAAGCCGACACGGCACATGCCCTCAGCGAGGCCGGCGACAGCGTAGCTGCCGGCCTCGTCGGTCACGCCGCGGCCCGTGAGGTGCCAGGCGCCGCGGCCGTCCTGCTGGTAGGCGGACACGCGGATGCCGGCCAGCGGCGTGTGGTTCCTCGCGACCACGGTGCCCGTGACGCGGCCCCCGGTCTCGAGGACGGCGTCGATGCCTGCGGCCTCGCCATCCGTCGGAACGAGCACGTCCTCGGCGAAGCCGCGCGTCCGGCGTTGTCGTACCACTCGCCGAAGTAGTCGCCCTTGCCCGACGAACTCCACCTGTAGGCGCCGTCACGCAGCATGCCGATCGAGTACGAGCCGTCCGGGCCCGTCCGCACCGGCTGGGCATGTCGTCCCAGTAGTCCTACCACGCTTCGTAGCGATAGGCGCGCACCGTGACGCCCTGGACCGGTGTGCCGCCGGCGCCCTTGACGACGCCGACTCAAGGTGGAGCCCGACGCTCAGCGCCGCGTCGATGCCGGTCGACGTGCTGCCCGCTCGCCAGGGCGATCCGCGTCGCCTGCTCGAGCGGCCACGCGTCGTCGTAGCACTCCTCGAGGTAGCCCCAGGCAGTAGTCGAACGCGGTGTACTCGCCGGGGGCGAGACGACGTGAAGGAGTACCGGCCGTCCCAGTCCGGCGTTGGTGCTGCCCGCCGCACTGCCTCCACATCCCCGTTCCAGCGATACAGACTGACCCCCGCCCAGACCGGCGACCCCGCGCTGTCAGTCACCCGGCCGGAGATCCGCCCGTACGACTGGACGACGGCGTCGACCCCGCTCACGTCCGTCCTCCTCGCCCACCGGGATGCCGTCGGCCGAGGAGAAGGACGTCTTGTCGTGCCACCACTCGCCGACGATGTCCGGACCCGATGACGTCGCAGCGCTGACTTCACCGGTGCGAAGCCCGCCGACGCGGTAAGCTGCCGAGCGCGTCTGTGGAGACGTCGCCCACGCTGCAGCCCACCGGCCACCTTGCTCCTGCCACGCCTGCGACGCGCGCGCCGCGGCCGGCGCCCGACCTCGGTGCGTCACGGAGCCGGACACGCTGGAGGCGCCGTGCGAGCGCGGCATCGATGCCGTCCGACCGTGGATCCGGCGGGGATGGCGAACGTCGTCCGCCGAGCTCTTTGACACCTCGTCGTCCCACCACTCACCGACCAACGACCGTGCCGTAGAAGTGGACGCGTGTGGCGCCGCGGTGCAGGCCGGTCGATGATGTAGTGGCCGGTCTCGTCGGTCGACGCGTCGCAGACGTACCCGCCACCCCGTCGTCCTCCTGCTGCCAGGCGGCGACGCTGAGGCCCTCGAGCGCGTTGCCCGGCCTTGTCCGTCACCAGGCCCGGCGACGCTCGACGCTGTCGTCAGTCGCGCGTCGATGCCGGTCACGTCGAACCTCGCCGGCACGTCGACAGGCGTCGGCATCCCGCAACGTATCCTTGTCGTTCCACCACTCGCCCGCGAGTGCGCCCGTGCCGGCGAACCGGACCTTGGTGACGCCGGCGTGCAGCCCGAGCAGACTGTAGCGACCGGCCTCGTCCGTGGTGGCGTCGGCCACGTGGACCCACTCGCCCTCATCCTGGTAGGCCGCCACGCCGGCGCCCGCCACGGGGGCGCCGTCCGCATCGGTCACAGTCCCGGAGACCGTGGCCAGGCGCTCGAGACGCGCGTCGATATCGCTCACCGGGTCACCCGTCCCCATGTACACCCACCAGGCACTCCAGCGGTCTCCGTGGCAGTCGCTCCACCACTCTCCCTCCCAGGGCGCGACCGGGTCAAAACGAACTTGGTAGTAGTCGGGGGCCACGGACCGATCGCATAGGTACCGTCCTCGCGCACGCTCGCCTGGTAGCTGAACCCGTAGTAGTAGCCGTAGGCCGTGATCGTGCAGGCGTCGTCGAAGGGCGCGCCATCGCCCTCCGTGACTCTGCCGCTGATGACGCCGGGGTCGCCGGACTCGGCAACGGGTGCGAGGGTCTGCCCGGGCTCGCCGGCCCGCGCCGAGCCCGCGCCCATGAGGAGCGCGCACGCGACGACCGCGACGATGAGTGCGAGGACGAGCGCGCGCGACAACGCGCGTGAGGACAGTGCCATGACGACCCCCCATGATCGGTGACCCCTTCACGGTCAATCTACGCCTCACCTAGTAGCTTTGCAATGGGCCGCACAAGCTCCGAGGTCAAGCCGTTGACCGGAATGGCAACGGGAGCCGGGGAGCACACGCCGAGGTGCGTACCGCGCGCCGGGGGCGGCGGGCGCACTTCGCCCGCCGCCCCCGGCGTCACCTTGGGCCGGCCCGGAGACTCGGGGGCCGGCCGCCTCCTTCTCGTCAGCCGCGCGTCAGAGCTCGACCCGCTTGCCGTCGTAGAGGCCGCAGCTCTCGACCAGATCGGCGAGCTGCGCGGAGCTGATGCGCTCGTCCAGCGTGATGCCCATCACGGCCTTGGCCTCCTTGACCTCGCGGCCCACGCCCATCTGCCCGATGTTGATGCCGAACTCGCCCATCTTGGTGCCGATCTTGCCGATCATGCCGGGCACGTCGGCGTAGCGCAGGAACGCCATGTGCTGCGCCGGCTCGATGTCCACGTCCTGCCGGTACACCTTGACCAGGCGCGGGCGGTGCTTGGGCCCGAGGGTGGTGCCCGAGACGGAGAGCTCGCCCTGGGCGTCGTGCGCGGTCACGGTGATGAGGTTGAGGAAGTCGACGGCCGCCGGCTGCTTGCTCTCCTTGGCGGTGATGCCCCGCTCCTCGGCGATGTTCTGCACATTGACGAAGTTGACCGGGCCGTCGACCTTGTCGGCCAGCACGCCCTGGAGCACGCCCAGCGTGAGGATGCGCGTGTCGAGGCGGGCGATGCCGCCGCCGTAGGCGATCTCGAAGGTGTCCACGGGGCCGTCGGCGATCTGCACGACGAGCTTGCCGAGCATCTCCGCGAGCGCGAGGAACGGCATGACCTCGTCGGCGTCCTCGCCGGGCGCCAGCGGGATGTTGACGGCGTTGCTGGCGAACTGGCCCTGCAGCACCGCGGCGACCTGCTCCGCGATGATCATGCCGGCGCGGAGCTGCGCCTCCACGGTGCTGGCTCCGAGGTGCGGCGTGGCCACCACGCTGTCGTACTTGAACAGCGGGCTCTCGGTGGTCGGCTCCTTGGGGTACACGTCCACGGCCGAGGCGGCGACCTTGCCGCTCTCGATGGCGCGCGCCCAGGCGTCCTCGTCGATGATGCCGCCGCGCGCGACGTTGATGACGCGCACGCCGTCCTTCATCTTGGCGAACTCCTCGTCGCCGATGAAGCCGAGCGTCTCCGCGTTCTTCGGGAGGTGGATGGTGATGAAGTCGGCCTCGCGGTAGATCTTCTCGGGGCTGTCGGCGCGCTCGAGGCCGAGCTCGTGGAACTTCTCGGCCGGCACGAACGGGTCGTATGCCAGCACGTTCATGCCGAGGCCGCGGGCGTCCTCGGCGACGAGGAACCCGATGCGGCCGAGGCCGATGATGCCCAGCGTCTTGCCGCGCACCTCCACCCCGCCCTTGCCCCAGCGGCCCTTGGTCCACTCGCCGTTCTTGAGGTCGGCGTGCGCCTGCGCGAGGTTGCGGGCGCAGGCCATGAGCAGGGCGATCGTCTGCTCGGCGGCGCTGAGCACGTTGCTCTGCGGCGCGTTGACGACGATGACGCCGCGCTTGGTCGCCTCCTTGACGTCGACGTTGTCGACGCCGACGCCGGCGCGGCCGACCACCTGCAGGTTCGTGCCCGCCTGGATCACGTCGGCCGTGACCTTGGTGGCCGAGCGGATGATGATGCCGTGGTACTCGGGGATGCGCTCGAGCATCTCGTCGGCGTCCCACTCGGTGCCGATGTCGACCTGGAAGCCGAGGTCCTCGAGGTACTTGACGCCCTCGGGGGCGAGCTTCTCCTTGACCAGGACTTTCTTCTGTTCAGTCATCGTTCCTCGCCCTCTCAGAGCATGACGGTGCTCGTCATGAACACCTGCTCGGCGGCGCCGACGCCGGCGCCCCATTTGACGTCGTAGCCGAGCTCGGCGAGCACCATCTCGACGGTGCTGAGGCCGACGGTGATGTCGCTGTGGCCGAAGTAGCCGCAGTGGCCGAAGCGGAAGATCTTGCCCTTGACGGCGCCCTGGCCGCCCGCCAGCCACACGCCGTACTTGTCGCGCGCGATCTTGCCGATCTTGCCGCCGTCGACGCCCTCGGGCACCTTGACGGCGGTGACGGAGTTGGCCTCCGGGTCCTCGACGGCGAAGAGCTCGAGGCCGAGCGCCTTGACGCCCTCGCGCGCGGCCTTGCCGAGCACGCGGTGCCGCTCGAACACGTTCTCGAGGCCCTCTTCCTTGATCAGGTCGATCGCTGCGTTCTGCGCGACCATCAGGTTCACGGCCGGGGTGTACGGCGTCTGCGCGGAGTCGCCGGTCATCTTCTTGCGCATGGCGACGAAGTCGAAGTAGAAGCGCGGCTGCGTGCACTGCTCCACCACGGCCCAGGCCTTCTCGCTGACGGCGGCGTAAGCGAGACCCGGCGGCACCATGAGCGCCTTCTGGGAGCCGGCCAGCGCGATGTCGACCTTCCACGCGTCGGTCTTGAGGTCGCTGGCGCCGAGGCCGCTGATCGCGTCCACTACCAGGATGGCCGGCGTCTTTGCGACGATCTCGCCGATGGCCTGGATGTCGTTGACCACGCCGGTGGACGTCTCGCTGTGCTGCACGAAGACGGCCTTGATGGCGGGGTCGGCGGCGAGCGCCTTCTCGATGTCGGCCGGGTCCGCCTTGGTGCCCCACGCGTAGTCGAGCGCCGTGACCTCGGCTCCCCAGGTGGCGTTCAGCTTCTTCCAGCGCTCACCGAAGTTGCCGATCGAAGCGACCAGCACGTGGTCACCGGGGTTGACGGTGTTGACGACCGCGGCCTCCATGGCGCCGGTGCCGCTGGCGGCCCACACCATGATGTCGTTCTCCGTCTGGTAGATGTACTTCATGCCCGCGACGACCTGCTTGAGGATCTCCGTGAAGCGGGGGGCCCGGTGGTGGATGACCGGCTCGGCCAGCGCGGAGAGCACCTCCGGCGGCACGGGCGTCGGGCCGGGGGTGATGAGGAAGCGCTTCTGCATCTTGTCGTCCTTTCGGGGGGATTCCGGTGCCGGGCGGAGCCGGCGGACCTTCGGTATGAAGTCGTGAAACCGCGATTCTACGGAACACGCGCGGCCGGTCACAAACATTGAACGCTCAGTCAGGGGTGGCGCCGAGGATCGCGCGCCGCAGGATCGCGCCGCGGGTCACTCCCGCGAGCGACGTGGCCGCGCCCTGACGGGCGCGGCCACGGACGATCGGCCGACGGTGAGTCGCGGCTGCAGCCGGACGGACCTCAGGCGCCTCGGGCACGGGCGGCGGCGGCCGTGACGACGCGGGTGGACGTCAGGGGCCCCGGTCGCGGTGCCCGCCGGCACGCACGCGGTCACGTGGCGCACGCAGGCGACGACACACAGGGTGGGGTCAGGAGAGGGCGGAGCCGGCTGGTGCGGCGCGGTCCGGGTGGACCGCGCCGCACCAGCCGTCACGACGGGCGATGTGAGGAGCTCCGCATGACGTGAAGCATAGCCTATCCGCCACGGTTGTGTCCAGACGCACAAGCTCGGGGCTTTGCTCCCAACGGTCCGCGGGATGAACAGGACGGGAACACTCCCCTATCCCATCAGGAAAGGGAGTGATGAAGATGGGTCTTCAGAACGCATCCATCATGCCGACGCTCGGCGTACAGGACCTCGACCGGTCCATCGCCTTCTACAGGGACACGCTGGGCTTCGGCGTCCGCAAGCTCACCGGCGAGCAGGAGAGCGCGCTGGTCGAGATCGGGACCGAGGGCCGCCTGCTCCTCTACCGGAGCACGTTCGAGCACGGGCAGACGACGGTTGCCGCCATCATGGTCGACGACCTGGACGGCAGTGTGGACGAGCTTCGCGGCCGCGGCCTGCGGTTCGAGGAGTACGACCTGCCGGGGCTGAGGACGGTGAACGGGATCGCCAGCGACGGCGACCTGCGCTCCGCCTGGTTCAAGGATCCCGACGGCAACACGCTGGCGATCTCGAGCGAGTCGTCCGAGGTGATGCGCCGGGCCGCCTGAGTCGGGCGCGGCGCGTACGCGCGAAGAGGGGCGGGCGGCCGCAGGGCCACCCGCCCCTCTTCGCGCGCGGGCTACAGCTCGACGGCGCGCGCGTACTCGAGGCCGCAGTCCGCGACGAGCTGCTCCGTCTGCGCCGCGGTGAGCGCGTCGTCGAGCGTGAGCGCCATGACGGCCTCCGCGCCGAGCTTGCCGCGGCCGACCGACATGTGACCGATGTTGACGCCCCACACCCCGAGCAGTGTGCCGACCTTGCCGCCGATGCCCGGAGCGTCCACGTACCGCAGGAACGCCATGTGCTGCGCCGGCTCGATGTCGACGTCCTCGCCGAACACGCGCACCAACCGAGGCTTGTGCTCGGAGCCGAGCGAGGTGCCGGAGACGGACATGCGCCCGTCCGTGCCGGCGACGGCGACGCTGATGAGACGCGGGAAGTCCGGCACCGCGGGCTCGCGTGTCTCCACGGTGGAAACGCCGAGTTCCTCCGCGACCAGCTCGGCATTGACGAAGTTCACGGGGCCGGCGGAGCGGTCCTCGAGCGCGCCGCCGAGCACCCCGAGCGTGAGCAGACGCGTGTCGAAGTAGGCGATGCTGCCGCCGTAGGTGATCTCGAGCGCGTCCACAGGTCCGCCGGCGAGCTGGACCACCAGCCGCCCGAGCCGGGCGCTCAGGTCCATGAACGGCATGAGCTCGTCGGCGTCGTCACCCGCCGCGGCGGGCACGTTCACGGCGCCGCTCAGCAGGCGGCCGCGGAGGGCCGCCGCCACCTGCTCGGCCACCGAGACGGCGGCGCGGCGGCGCGCGTCTGCGGTGGCGGCCTCGGCGGAGCTCGTCAGGAGCAGACCCGGCGCGGCGAGCAGTGCCGGCGGGGCCACCGCACCGGGCTCCACCGCGACGGCGGCGCCGGCCAGACGTCCGCCGGCCAGCGCGGCCGCGAGCGCCGCGGCGTCGACGGCGTCGGCCGCGCACGGGCTGACGAGCCGGGCGCCCTGCTTGAGCTGCGCCAGCTCGGCCGCGCCGAACAGCGGCACACCGGGCGGCGTCTGCGCCACGAGCACGTCGGCCTGGGCGAGCACCTGCTCCGGCGTGACGCAGTCGACCACGCCGGTGGTCGCCTCGCCCGGGGCCTGCGCTTCGCAGGCCAGCACGCTCATGCCCAGCGCGCGGGCGCGCTCGACCAGCAGCGCGGAGCTCGCGCGGACGCCGACGAGCCCGAGCGTCTTGCCGCGGACCTCGACGCCGGCGCCCGGCACGTGGCCGGTCTGCCCGCCGCGGAGCGCGGCGTCGGCGCCGGCCAGGTCGCGGGCGACGGCGAGCACGAGGGCGAGCGCGTGCTCGGCCTCGGAGATGAGCGCGCCGTCCGGCGCGTGCACGACGAGGATGCCGCGCCGCGTGGCCTCGGCGACGTCGATGCCGGCCACGTCGGCCCCGGCGGCGCCGACGACCTTGAGGGCGCGCCCCGCCGCCAGCACGGCGGCGGTGACCGGCGCGCCCTGCCCGGCCACCAGCGCCTGGCAGCCGTCCACGCCGGCCGCGAGCTCGCCCTCGCCCCACTCCGGGCGCACCTCGACGCGCAGACCCTCCTCCTCGAGGCGGGCGACGCACTCGAGGGCGAGGTCGCCCACCGCCAGCACGGTCATCGTGGCGTCCATGTCACGCCCCCTTCGGTCTCTTGGCCGGCCGCGGACGGGCTCAGACGTCGATGTCCAGCCCGCCCTCGTCGATCCAGCTCATCATCCCGCGGAGCTCCTTGCCGACGGTCTCGATGAGGTGCTCCTTGCCCTGACGCTTGAGCGCGCCGTACACGGGCCGGTTGGCCTGGTTCTCGAGGATCCACTCGCGCGCGAACTCGCCGCTCTGGATCTCGCCGAGGATCTCGGCCATGGTCTCGCGCACGTCGTCGTTGATCACGCGCGGACCGCGCGTGAGGTCGCCGTACTCGGCGGTGTCGCTGATGCTGTAGCGCATGCCGGCGATGCCCTTCTCCCACATCAGGTCGACGATGAGCTTGAGCTCGTGGAGGCACTCGAAGTAGGCGATCTCCGGCTGGTAGCCGGCCTCGACCAGCGTCTCGAACCCGGCGGTGACGAGCTCCGTGCAGCCGCCGCAGAGCACGGCCTGCTCACCGAAGAGGTCGGTCTCGGTCTCTTCCTCGAACGTCGTGTCGAGGCCGCCGGCGCGCAGGCCGCCGATGGCGCTCGCATAGGCCAGCGCCTGGGCATGAGCCTTGCCGCTGGCATCCTGCTCGACGGCGATGATGACCGGCACACCCTTGCCCTCTTCGAACTGGCGGCGCACGAGGTGGCCGGGGCCCTTGGGGGCGACCATGCTCACGTCCACATTCGCCGGCGGCACGATCTGGCCGTAGTGGATGTTGAACCCGTGGGCGAACATCAGGGTCGCGCCGTCCTTGAGGTTGGGCGCGACGTCGTTCCTGTACACCACCGCCTGCGTCTGGTCCGGCACCAGCATCATGATGACGTCGGCCTGCTGCGTGGCGTCCGCCGCGGAGAGGACCTCGAACCCGGCCTTCTCGGCGCGCTCGCCGTTGGGCGTGCCCTTGAGCTCGCTGACCACGACCGTGACGCCGCTGTCGCGCAGGTTCTGGGCGTGAGCGTGGCCCTGGCTGCCGAAGCCGATGATCGCGACGGTCTTGCTCTGGATCAGAGAGAGGTCGGCGTCCTTGTCGTAGTACATGAGGCGTCTCCTTGTGTGGACGGCCGGGCAGAAGCCCGGCCGGGGTGTACTCGGAAGCTATGACTCTAGCGGGCCGCGGGAGCGGCGGCAACGTGAGCCCGCGCCCGCGGCGGGCGGCGCGACCGGCCCCTCCCTCATGTCGCTCCCGGAGCACACATGGGGCGTGCACGCGGATGCCGGGGACGACCCACTTCCAGTCGCGGCTCCACCAGGAGGTGCGCGGCGGAGCGTCGCCACCCCACCTCGCCGGCCCGGTATCATCGCGCCGTGAGCACACCGTCATCCGACGCCGCGGGCAAGCCGCGCGCACAGCCGTCCGCCCTGGCGGCCGCCTTCGTCGACACCGTCTCCGTGGGCGTCGGCATGTTCCCGCTGGGCGCCGCCTTCGGGCTGCTCGTCGTGCAGTCGGGCCTGGATTGGTGGTGGGCGCTCGTCCTCTCGGTTCTGGTCTATGCCGGGTCCATGGAGTTCCTCGCCGTCGGTCTTCTGGTCGCGGTCACGCCGCTGCCGCAGCTCGCTCTGACGACGTTCCTCGTGAACTTCCGCCACGTCTTCTACGCCCTTTCGTTCCCCTTGGGGCAGGTGCAAGGGCGCGCCGGCAAGGCCTACAGCATGTACGCGCTCACCGACGAGGCCTACGCCCTCACGGCGGCGCGCCCCGGGGTGCCGCTGAGCAGCGCCCGCATCCTCTGGCTGCAGGGTTTCTGCCAGAGCTACTGGGTGGCCGGCAGCGTCGCCGGCGCGCTGCTGGGCAGCTGGCTGGCGATGGACCTCCTCGGCCTGGCGTTCACGCTCACGGCGCTGTTCGTCGTGCTGGCGATGGACGCGGTGCGCGTGGAGCGCGACCTCCCCACCCCGGTCATCGCGCTCATCTGCGCCGTCGTGGCGCTGCTGGTGGCGCCCGGCCAGCTGCTGCTCACCGGCATGGGGCTGTTCGTGGCGGCGCTCGTCGTCCGCTTCCTGATCCAGAGAGGGGCGGGTGACACGGATGCCTGACACGCTCTACCTCGTCGCCGCGTCGCTGACGATGTTCGCCGTCACCTTCTCCCTGCGCGCCCTGCCGTTCGCCGTGCTGCGCCCGCTGCGCGACTCCGCGCTGGTCGCCTACCTGAGCCGCCACATGCCGTCCGGCGTCATGGTCATCCTCGTGGTGTACACGCTGCGCGACGTCTCGCTCGGCGAGGCGCCGCACGGAGTGCCCGAGGCGCTGGCCGTCGCGACCACGGTGGTCCTGCACCTCGTGAGGCGCAACGCGGTGGTCAGTATCATCGGCGGCACCGCGGTCTACGTGCTCCTCGTCAACCTCGTGTTCGCCTAGCGAGAGCGGTCGGCGACGGGCGACGTCGAGTCACCCCTCAGCGCGGAGCCGCCCCGATCCCGACCTGCGCCGGCAGGCCGAGGAAGGCGCCGTAGCGGGCGGCCTCGGCCTCCAGCGCCGCCACAGCGGGGTCGCTGAGCCGCTCAAGCGGGGCGACCTCGACGATCACTCGATCCCGCTTCAGGCTACGGCGCCAGAAGCCCGCCACGCCGCCGTCCAGCAGGACGACGAGCCGGAACACCGGCGGAGTCGCCGGCTCCCAGGACGAGCCGGGCCGAGCCAGCAGCGGCTTCGTCTCGGTGTAGCCCATCACGATCTCGTCATAGCCCTGGACGAGATGGACGGACGGCAGCCGCGGCGCCGCGGGTCGCTCTCCCCAGCTTCCCGGCCCCTCCGCGGGCGCCCAGAAGCGCAGGCCGCCCTGGTCCTCGGCCGCCAGTCCCGGACCCGCCGCCTCGACGGCGGCGCGCGCCTCGGCCACGGTCAGCGTCGCCCAGACGGCGAAGTCCTTGGCGGTGGCCGGCCCATGGCCGCCGAAGAAGCGCCGCGCCAGCTCCGCCAGCGCCTCGTCACGCGGCAGATCGCGCGCACCGGGCGCCCGCTCCTCGAGCAGCATGTACGTGTGCTGCTTGCCGCGACGCGGTCCGCTGCAGATGAGCGCGTCGAGCTCGGCGCTCATCAGCAGGTACGGCAGCCGCTGGCCCTCGGAGGAGATGCCGGCGCCGGCGAGCGCGGCGGCCATCTCTGCGCGCGTGAGCGCGCGCCCGCCGTGGAGCGCCGCCGCGAACACCTGCGCCGCCCGGCCGAAGGTGTCGGCGTCGAGACCCAGCTGCGCGTATCGCCGTGCGTCGCGCGCCCTGATGCGCGGCGCCGTCGCGGTCAGCAGCCAGCGGATGTCGGCCGGCAGCACGAAGTGCCAGGTCGGCCGCAGCACGTGGGTGCGCAGGATCGCGCCGCTGTCCAAGGCGTGCTCCACCTGCTCGTCGGTCGCGCCGTCCGCACGCGCGCCCAAGGACCACTTGGCCGGCCCGTAGTCCTGCGCCTGGACGGCCCCGAGGAGTCCGACGACCTCCTCGGGCGTCGCGCAGGGCGCGCCGGTCAGGCGCTGCGCGCGCAGCCGGCGCGCTACGATCGCCCTGCTCGCCTCAGCGTCCAACGGCGCTCACCTCCCGGCGGAGCCGGCGACGCGCCGCCGCCGTGCGACGTGCGCGGCGACTCCGGCGTCACTCCGCCTCGCCGATGCCCCAGTGCTCGATCACGTAGTCCATGTCCTTGTCGCCGCGCCCGCTCAGGTTGACGAGGATGGTGCCCGTCTTCATCTCCCGGGCCTTGACGAGCGCGTGCGCCACCGCGTGCGCGCTCTCGAGCGCCGGGATGATGCCCTCCTTGCGGCTCAGCGCGAAGAAGGCGTCCCGGCAGGCCTCGTCACCGCAGGTGACGTACTGCACGCGACCGGCGTCCTTGAGGTAGCTGTGCTCGGGCCCCACGCCGGGGTAGTCGAGGCCGCTGGCGCACGAGTAGACCGGCGCCGGCTCGCCCTGCTCGTCCTGCAGCAGGTAGCAGCGGAAGCCGTGGATCACGCCCTCGGTTCCGTACGTCATCGTCGCGGCGTGCTCGCCTACGGCCTCGCCGCGCCCCAACGGCTCGACGCCGATGAGCTCCACCGGGTCGTCGAGGAACCCGGCGAAGATGCCCATCGCGTTGCTGCCGCCGCCCACACAGGCCTCCACCACGTCCGGCAGGTTGCCGGTCATCTCCACGAACTGCTCGCGCGCCTCCATGCCGACGACCTTCTGGAAGTCGCGGACCATGAGCGGGAAGGGGTGCGGGCCGACGACGGAGCCGATGCAGTAGATGGCGTTGTCGTAGTCGGCGAGGTAGGCCTCGAACGCGGAGTCTACGGCCTCCTTGAGCGTCTGCAGCCCGTGCGTGACCGGCACGACGGTGGCGCCCAGGAGCTGCATGCGGCTCACGTTGGGCGCCTGCTTCTCGATGTCCACCACGCCCATGTGGATCTCGCACTCGAGGCCGAAGTGCGCGGCCGCGGTGGCGAGCGCCACGCCGTGCTGGCCGGCGCCGGTCTCGGCGATGAGCTTCTTCTTGCCCATGTACTTGGCCAGCAGGCCCTCGCCCATGCAGTGGTTGAGCTTGTGCGCGCCGGTGTGGTTGAGGTCCTCGCGCTTGAGGTAGATCTGGGCGCCGCCGTTGGCCAGAGAGAGGGTCCGCGCGTGGTAGACCGGCGTGGGCCGGCCCTGGAAGTGCTTGCGCAGATACCTGAGCTCGGAGATGAAGGCGGCGTCGTTCTCGATCTCGTGATACGCCTTGGTGATCTCGGCGAAGGGCGCCTCGAGCTGCGGCGGCAGGTACTGCCCGCCGTACTTGCCGAAGAACCCGGCCTCGTCGGGCACCGCCCGCCGCCTCGCCGCGTGCTCCGCCTCCGCCTCGTGGACCGTCGCCTGCTCCGCCATCGTGCTCACCTCGTGCGCTCGCGCGTGAATGGACCGCCGCTGAGTCTACGCGACCCGGCGGCCGCCTGCGCGCGTCCGTCGCCGCCCACGTCGTGGCTGAACCGGCGCAGTCCCGGGTACAGAAGGTCATTCGTCGTCGAGGTGGCTGTGAGGACCTCGCGCGACCACCTTTCCAAGGAGAGAGAGATGAGACACCGTCACCTCGCGACGCTCGTCGCAGCGCTCGCTTTGCTCACCCTTCTGGTCGCCGCCCCCATCGCAGGAGCGACCGGAGGCAGCTCCGGCCCGTCGCTGTCGTGGACCAAGGTCTACGGCGACGATCCCTCGGGCTGGGCAGGCCGCGCCGGCCTGCAGGCCGTCCAGCTGCGCGGCGACTTCTATGTGATGGGCGGCCGCACCCCGGATCCGTCCCAGTTCAACCCGTTCGCCAGCATCCTGTGGAACGACGTGTGGAAGAGCGACGACCTCGGGCGCTCGTGGCGGGCGCTCGGCACGGCGCCGTGGGCCGCCCGCGGCTACTTCCAGGCGGTGACCAAGGACGGCGCCATGTTCGTGCTCGGCGGCCAGAACCTGTCCTCAGGGCCGGGGCAGCCGTCCCAGTTCTTCAACGACGTCTGGAAGTCGTACGACGGCAAGACCTGGAAGCAACTGACCGCCGCCGCACCGTGGAAGGGTCGCGCCGGCCTCAGCGCCATCGTGTTCAACGACTACATCTACGTGATGGGCGGCAGCAACGGCGACGACGTCGCCATCGGCGGCAGCGGTCGCGAGCTCTTCAACGACGTGTGGCGCTCCCGCGACGGCAGGTCGTGGCAACTGGTCACCGCCGACGCCGCCTGGTCCCCGCGCGCGGGAGCGGCCGTCGTCAAGAAGGACGGCTCCATCTACCTGCTCGGCGGCGAGGACGGGTTCCTGTGCACCGTCGGTCCGGCCGGTCTGCAGTGCCCGTACTTCAACGACGTGTGGCGCTCGCGCGACGGCGGCACGTGGGAGCTGGTGACGCCGTCCGCGGCCTGGAGCCCCCGACCGGGACACCAGGCCCAGGTGCTCTACGGCGCCATCGTCGTGTTCGGCGGCTTCGGCTGGCCGTCGCTCGCAGACCCGACGCAGCCGCCCGGGCCCTTCAATCCCTTCCTGCCCGGCCATCCGACCGACCAGTGGTCCAGCCGCGACGGGAAGACCTGGGCGCTGCTGCCGGGCAGCCCCTGGAACGCCGCAGGCCCCTCCGACATCAAGTACGACTTCGACTCGCTCAAGGTCAGGACCGGCCTCTTCGGGCTGCGCGAGTCGATCTACACCTTCGGCGGCGACCGTGAGATCTCGTTCGTGAACCCGGATCCGTCGCTCGTCGACGACGACGTCTGGCGCGCGATGCCGCGCCTGCTGGGCTGGTAGCCCGACTGCACGGCAGATCGAGACCCGCGAAGGGGCGGGGGCGGCTGCGCCGCCCCCGCCCCTTCGCCGTCTCCGCGGCTACGCCCGCCCGCGTCCCATGGCGATGGTCCCGGTGCGCACGACCTCGAGCACGCCGAGCGGCTGCAGCAGCTCCAGCAGCGCTTCGAGCTTGTCGTTGGTGCCCACCACGCGCAGCGTGAGCTGGCGGCGATCCACGTCGACGATCTTGGCGTTGAAGATCTCGGCGATCTGCAGCGCCTCGGTGCGCTTCTCGCCTTCTCCGGCGACGCGCACCAGCAGCAACTCGGCGGACACCTGGTTGCCGGGGTCCAGGTCGCGGATCTTGAGCACGTTGATGAGCTTGTGGAGCTGCTTGGTGACCTGGTCCACCGGGTGCTCGTCGCCGTCGATGACGATGGTGATGCGGCTGAGCTGCGGGTCCTCGCTCAGGCCGACGGCCAGACTCTCGATGTTGAACCCGCGACGGGCGAAGAGCCCGGCGACCCGCGTGAGCACGCCGGGCTTGTTCTCGACGAGGATGGAGAGCGTGTGCTTCACGGCTTCCTCCTCTGCTTGCGCGACGTGCCGCCGATCATCTCGGTGATCTCCTGCCCGGCCGGGACCATGGGGTACACGTTCTCCTCGGCCGAGGTGCGGAAGTCGATCACGGCCGGCCGGCCGCAGGCGATGGCCTCGCGCAGCGCCGGCTCGATCTCGTCCTTCTCGGTGACGCGCATGCCCACGGCGCCGAACGCCTCGGCGAGGAGCTTGAAGTCCGGCTGCGACTGCCGCCCGCGGCGCACGCACTGGGGCGCCTGCGGGCACGCCGCGCAGTCGCTCGCGTCGATGCACGTGAACGAGTAGCGCTTGTCCCAGAAGAGGTCCTGCCACTGGCGGACCATGCCCAGGTACCCGTTGTTGAGGATCGCGACCACCACCGGGATGTCGTCGCTGACGGCCGTGGCGAGCTCCTGCATGGTCATCTGGAACCCGCCGTCGCCGCTGATGTCGATCACGGTCTGGTCCGGCCGGCCGATCTTGGCGCCGAGCGCGGCCGGCAGGCCGAAGCCCATCGTGCCGAGGCCGCCGGAGCTGACGAACTGGCGCGGATAGGTGTAGGTGTAGTACTGCGTCGCCCACATCTGGTGCTGCCCGACGTCGGTACAGATGATGGCGTCGTGCCCCGTGATGCGGTCGATCTCCTGGATCACCAGCTGCGGCGCGAGCTTGCCGTCCTGGGGGTCCTCGTAGTGCAGCGGGAACTCGTCCTTGCGCGCGGCGATGCGCGCCAGCCACTCCGCGGTCTGCTCGGGCGACCACTCCAGACCCTGGAGCTCCTTGACCAGCCCGGCGGCCACGTACTTGGCGTCGCCGACGATGGGGATGAGCGGCGCGACGTTCTTGCCGATCTCCGCCGGGTCCACGTCTGCGTGGATGACCCTGGCGTGCGGCGCGAACGCCTTGAGCTTGCCCGTGACACGGTCGTCGAAGCGCGCCCCGAGGTTGATGAGCAGGTCGCACTCGTGCACGGCGTAGTTGGCGGTGACGGTGCCGTGCATGCCGAGCATGCCCATGGAGAGCTCGTGCGTCTCGGGGAACGCGCCGAGGGCCATGAGCGTGGTCGCCACCGGCAGCCGGCGGAGCTCCGCGAGCTTGAGGATCTCGGGCGCGGCGTCGGAGGTGACGGCGCCCCCGCCCAGGTACAGCACCGGCCGATGCGCCTCGTTGATGGCCCTGGCGGCGGCGCGGATCTGCTTGACGTGGCCCTTGAAGGTCGGCTTGTAGCCGGGCAGGTCGAGCGTGTCGGCGTCGTGGTACGCCGCCTCACCCAGGGCGACGTCCACGGGGATGTCGATGACCACCGGCCCCGGACGCCCGGTGGAGGCGATGTGGAACGCCTCGTGCACCGTCTGCGCCAGGTCGGCGGTGTCCTTCAGGAGGTACGAGTGCTTGACGATCGGCAGCGTGATGCCGGTGATGTCGGCCTCCTGGAAGGCGTCCGTGCCGATCAGGTCGCTGCGCACCTGCCAGGTGATCGCCACCAGCGGGGACGAGTCCAGGTACGCCGTGGCGATACCGGTGACGAGGTTGGTGGCGCCGGGGCCGCTGGTGGCCGTGCAGACGCCCACTTTGCCGGTGGCGCGGGCGTAGCCGTCCGCCGCGTGCGCCGCGCCCTGCTCGTGGCGCACCAGGATGTGGCGCAGCTTCTTCGCATCGTACAGGGCGTCGTAGAACGGGATGGCGACGCCCCCGGGGTACCCGAACAGGACGTCGCACCCCTCGTGCTCGAGGGCGGCGACGAGGGCCCGCGAGCCCTTCATCCGCTTGTCTGGTGTCATTGCAGCACAGCTCCCTTCTCCGCGCCGGAGACGAGTTTGACGTAACGGGCGAGATAGCCGGTTACGCCCTCGCGCGGCGCTGGCTGCCAGTCGGCGAGCCGCCGCGCGACCTCCTCCTCGGAGAGTTCGAGCGTGAGGGAGCGAGCTGGGATGTCGATGCTGATGACGTCGCCGTCGCGCACGGCGGCGATGGGGCCGCCGGCGTGCGCCTCCGGCGAGACGTGGCCGATGGCGGCGCCGCGCGTGGCGCCGCTGAAGCGGCCGTCGGTGATGAGCGCCACGTCCTTGTCCCGGCCCTGGCCGGCGAGCATGGAGGTGGCGCTCAGCATCTCGGGCATGCCGGGAGCGCCCTTGGGCCCCTCGCCGCGGATGACGACGACGGACCCGTCGGCGATGTCGCGCGCGGCGATCGCCGCCACTGCGTCGGCCTCGCTCTCGAACACGCGCGCGGGGCCGCGGTGCCGCAGCATCTCGTCGGCCACCGCCCCCTCCTTGACCACCGCGCCGCTCGGCGCGAGGTTGCCGAAGAGCACGGCGAGCCCGCCGGTGGCGTGCCACGGGTCGTCGACGGGCCGGATGACGGTGTCGTCGAGGACGCGCGAGCCGGCGACCGCCTCGGCGACGGTGCCGCCGGCGACGCTGAGCGCCGACCCGTCCATGAGGCCGGCGGTGATGAGGCGGTCCATGACCGCCTGGATGCCGCCGGCGTGGTACAGGTCTTCCATGTGGTGGGTGCCGGCCGGGGCGATCTTGCAGATGTGCGGCACCTTGGCCGCGACCTCGTTGATCTGGTTGAGGTCGAAGTCGAGGCCGGCCTCGGTGGCGATGGCCGCGAGATGGAGCACCGTGTTGGTGCTGCAGCCCAGGCTCGCGTCGGCGGCGAGGGCGTTGCCGACCGCCGCCTCCGTGAGGATGTCGCGCGGCTTGCGGTCGGCGGCGAGCACCTCCATGACCTTCTCGCCGCTGTCCTTGGCGAAGCGGATGCGCTCGCTGTACACCGCCGGGATCGTCCCGTTGCCGGGCAGCGCCATGCCGATCACCTCGGCCAGGCAGTTCATGGAGTTCGCGGTGAACATGCCCGAGCACGACCCGCAGGTGGGGCAGGCGTTGCACTCGATGTCGTGGAGCCCCTGGTCGTCGAGCTTGCCGGCCTGATGCTGGCCGACGGCCTCGAACACGCTGTTGAGGTCGAGCGTCCGCCCCTGGTGGTGGCCGGCCAGCATGGCGCCGCCGCCGACCATGATGGACGGCACGTTGAGCCGCATGGCGGCCATGAGCATGCCGGGCACGATCTTGTCGCAGCACGGCACCAGGACGAGCGCGTCGAAGGCGTGGGCGATGGTCATCGACTCGACCGTGTCCGCGATGAGCTCGCGGCTGGGCAGTGAGTACAGCATGCCGCGGTGGTTCATCGCGATGCCGTCGCAGATGCCCATGACTCCGAACTCCATGGGCACGCCGCCCGCGGAGCGGACCCCGGCCTTGACGGCGTCCACGACGCTGCGCAGGTGGAGATGACCGGGCACGACCTCGCTGAACGCGTTGACGACGCCGACGAACGGGCGCTCCATCTCGGCGTCGCTGATGCCCAGCGCGCGCAGCAGAGAGCGGTGAGGCGCGCGCGCCAGGCCCTGCTTGATCTCGTCGCTTCTCACGGCAGTCTCTCTCCTCGTCGCCGGACCCCGCCGCCCTCGTTCCGGACGGCGACCATGAACCCGAAATCATACTGGAAACCGCCTGCGCAGCGCGAGAGTGCAGGTCCCGCGCGGCGCACGGCCCGCCCCGTCGCCGCGATTGGCGGGCGCGGCCCGCGGGCACATACGTCATGCGCCACACACGGAGACTGCGAGGTGTAGACAGATACCCCTCGGGGTATACGGGTCGCGGTCCCCACCCCTTTCAGGAGGTTTGCCATGGAGAGCGTTGAGTACGGCGTAGGCCGCTACCTCGATGAGCCCTACGAGACCGCGCTGCCCCGCGTCGTCGAGGCGCTCAAGGCCGAGGGATTCGGCGTCATCACCGAGATCGACGTCAAGAAGACGATGAAGGAGAAGCTCGACGTCGACGTGCCGCAGCACGTGATCCTCGGCGCCTGCAACCCCAAGCTCGCGCACGCCGCCCTCGAGGTAGAGCCCGACCTCGGCGTGCTGCTCCCGTGCAACGTGGTCGTGTACTCCACCGACCAGGGCACGCGCGTCACGGCCGTCAACGCCGGCGCCATGCTCGGCATGGTCGGCAACGAAGGGCTCGCGCCCATCGCCGTACAGGTACAGGAGAGGCTCGACCGCGTGCTCGCGAGCCTGTGAGACAATCAAGACCAAATCGGGCAGGGTCAGACCTGCCGCGTCAAGGAGGAGACTCGTGGCTGAAGTGAAGACCCTGACCGATGCGACGTTCGACGGCGAGATCGCCAGCGGCTCCGTCATCGTGGACTTCTGGGCCCCGTGGTGCGGCCCGTGCCGCATGGTCGGCCCTGTGATCGACGAGATCGCGCAGGAGCACGGCGACAAGGTCAACGTCGGCAAGGTGAACGTGGACGAGAACCCCGCTATCGCCCAGAAGTTCGGCATCATGAGCATCCCGACGATCATCCTCTTCAAGGACGGCGAGCCCGCGAAGAAGGTGATCGGCGCGCGCTCCAAGGCCGACTTCCTCAAGGAGTTCGAGCTCGCCTGACGGAGCTTGACGACGCGGCCGCGCCGCCCGCTGCGGCGGGCGCGGCCGCGTGAAGCGTGACGGACGGGGCGGCCCTGCGGCCGCCCCGTCCGCGTACGTGCGCCCGCCACTCCCGGCCGCCCCGACCCTCCACTGCGCCCAATCGCCGCGCCGACCCCTTCCCTGCGCCTTCTCCGCCGCGCCGACCCCTTCCCTGCGCCTTCTGCCGCCGCGCCGACCCCTTCCCTGCGGACCGCCGCTACCCCGCCCCGCGCCCCATCGTCGGCGGGGGATGTGTGCGCATCGTGGGGCGGCGCCCTGGATGGCGCCACCGTGGTGCCCTGGATGGCGCTACAGTGGTGCCTTCGATGGCGCCACCGTGGTGCCCCGGATGGCGCTACCGTGGTGCCAACGAAGGCTCCGACCCCCAGAGACGACACCCTCCCCCGCGGGCAGGTGAGGACTCGGAGTCCATGGCGAGCGGCGGCGCTCCGGGCGCATGCGCACGAGGCCCGGCGTACGCGCGAGGGGCCCGGCGCTCGGCGCCGGGCCCCTCGTCGTCTCAGCCCTCGTCACGCGGCCTCACGGCCGCGCGCGGCTCACGTGATCGCGTCGCGGCCGCGCTCGCCGGTGCGCGTGCGCACGGCGTCGTCGATCGGGAGCACGAAGATCTTGCCCTCGCCGATCTGGTTGCTCTTGAGCGAATCGTTGATGGCGGTGATGATGCGCTCCACGTCCTTCTCGAGCACGACCATCTCGACCTTCATCTTGGGGTGGAAGCGGTACTCGCCCGGCTTGACGTCCTCGCCGCGCGTGAACCCCTTCTGCACGCCGAAGCCCTTGACCTCGGCGACCGACATGCCTACCACGCCCTCGACCGCCAGGGCCTCGGCCACGGCGTCGAGGTTGTACGGCTGGATGTAGCACTCGATCTTCTTCATGCTGTCTCGCCGCTCCTTTCAGCCCGTCGCGCGTGCGCGCGTCGGGATGTGCTCACTGGTCCACACCTTGCACTGCTCGCGTCCTAGATACCCCAGAGCCTGCGGCTCAGACGACGCCCTGGTCGAGCATGGAATCGGCGACCTTGAGGAAGCCGGCGATGTTGGCGCCCGCGACGTAGTTGCCCTTCATGCCGTACGCCTCGGAGGCCTCGACGCACTGACGGTGGATGGCCTTCATGATGCCGTGCAGGCGGGCGTCGACTTCCTCGCGCGTCCACGCGAGACGCAGGCTGTTCTGCGACATCTCGAGGCCGGAGGTGGCCACGCCGCCGGCGTTGGCGGCCTTGCCGGGACCGTAGAGGATGCCCTTCTCGACGAACAGGTTGACGCCCTCGGGGACGGTCGGCATGTTGGCGCCCTCGGAGACCACGTACACGCCGTTCTTGAGCAGGTTGGCGGCGTCCTTGGCGTTGATCTCGTTCTGCGTCGCGCTCGGGAAGGCGCACTCGGCCTTGTGGTCCCACAGCGGGTTGAAGTCCTTGGTCTTGTCGATGGGCGTGTAGACGGCGCTCTTGAACTTGTCGGCGTACTCGCTGACGCGGCCGCGCTTGACGTTCTTGAGCTCGAGGAGGAAGGCGAGCTTCTCGCGATCGAACCCGGCCTCGTCGTAGATGTAGCCGCCAGAGTCGGAGCAGGTGACGGGCTTGCCGCCGAGGTCGAGGATCTTCTCGATCGCGTACTGGGCCACGTTGCCGGAGCCGCTGACGAGGCAGGTCTTGCCCTCGAGCGTCTCGCCGCGCGTGGTGAGCATCTCGGCGGCGAAGTACACGGCGCCGTAGCCGGTCGCCTCGGGACGGATGAGCGAGCCGCCCCAGTTGAGGCCCTTGCCGGTGAGCACGCCGACGAACTCGTTGCGGACCTTCTTGTACTGGCCGAACATGAAGCCGATCTCACGACCGCCGACGCCGATGTCGCCGGCGGGCACGTCGGTGAACTGGCCGATGTGGCGGCACAGCTCGGTCATGAACGACTGGCAGAACTTCATGACCTCCATGTCGCTCTTGCCCTTGGGGTCGAAGTCCGAGCCGCCCTTGCCGCCGCCCATGGGCAGTGTGGTGAGCGAGTTCTTGAAGACCTGCTCGAAGGCGAGGAACTTGAGGAGGCCGAGATACACGGTCGGGTGGAAGCGCAGGCCGCCCTTGTACGGGCCGATGGCGCTGTTCATCTCGATGCGGAAGCCGCGGTTGACCTGGACCTCGCCCTTGTCGTCGAGCCACGGCACGCGGAACATGATGACGCGCTCGGGCTCGGAGATGCGCTCGAGGATCTTCGCGTCGCGGTACTTGGGGTTCTTGTCGAGGACGACCTCGAGGGACTCGGCCACTTCCATCGCGGCCTGATGGAACTCGGGCTCGGCCGGGTTCTTGGCCTTGAGCCAGGCCATGTATTCGTCGACGAATGCGCTCATGTAGTGCCCTCCACGTAGGCATTGAGTGCTTGCTGGTGGCGAGGATGGCTCCGCTCGCGTCCCCCCACACCGCAGGTGATGCCTCATGGGCGCAGGGCGCCCGGAGCATACGCCCTGTCCGGAGCCGAGTCAGTCGCCATCCGGGCCAAAATTGATGTCGGGAGGTGGGCCAGTTGGTACACCGTGGCGTATCAATCGTCCGGCTGGTCGAACGCGTGAGGTTGCCGCGTCGGCCGGTAGGGGCGGACGAGTGCTTCCGAACCCGCCACTCTGAGCGCCACTGATTAGGCCATCTTGTACAACCTACCGCCCGACATTGGGCGTTCCGTTCGACTTCTTTGACTTCGTGCGGTGGCTGCCCTACAGTCAGTCGGGAGAGGCGGCCAGGACCCCCCGCCCGGCCCTTCCGCCCCGCCGCACCGACTCACCGCGTGAGCGCTCCCGCACGTGCGCACGCTCACGCCCGGCAGCAGCGCAGCGCCCGCGCCCGAGGGCGTCAGGAAGGAGTGCACCGCATGGCTCTCAGAACGCCCGAGGAGTTCGTCCAGAGCCTCGCCGACCTGCACCTGCAGATCTACTTGTTCGGCGAGAAGATCGACGACTACGTCAACCACCCCCTCATCCGGCCGAGCATCAACTGCATCGCCATGACCTACGAGCTCGCGGCGCTGCCGGAGTACGAGGACCTCATGCTGGCCACGAGCCACCTCACCGGCAACAAGGTCAATCGGTTCACCCACATCCACCAGTCCACAGAAGACCTCTCCAAGAAGGTCAAGATGCAGCGCCTGCTGGGCCAGAAGACCGGCTCGTGCTTCCAGCGCTGTGTGGGCATGGACGCCATCAACGCGCTGTACTCGGTCACCTACGAGACCGACCAGGCGAGGGGCACGGACTACCACGAGCGCTTCAAGAAGTACGTGCAGTACCTCCAGGACAACGACATCGTCGCCGACGGCGCCATGACCGACCCCAAGGGCGACCGCTCGCTGCCTCCGCACAAGCAGCCCGACCCGGACGTGTACGTGCACATCGTCGAGAAGCGGGATGACGGCATCGTCGTGCGCGGCGCCAAGGCGCACCAGACGGGCGCCTGCAACTCGCACGAGATCATCGTCATGCCCACGGTGGCCATGCGCGAAGGCGACGAGGACTTCGCCGTCAGCTTCAGCTGCCCGGCGAACGCCGAGGGCATCTACTACATCTACGGCCGCCAGAGCTGCGACACGCGCAAGTTCGAGGAGAGCGACCTCGACGTGGGCAACATGCGCTTCGGCGGACAAGAGGCCCTGATGGTCTTCGACGACGTGTTCGTCCCTTGGGACCGCGTCTACATGTGCGGGGAGATCGAGTTCAGCGGCGCGCTCGTCGAGCGGTTCGCCGGCTTCCACCGGCAGAGCTACGGCGGCTGCAAGGTCGGCGTCGGCGACGTGCTCATCGGCGCGGCCGGCCTGGCCGCCGACTACAACGGCGCCGCCAAGGCCAGCCACATCAAGGACAAGCTCATCGAGATGACGCACCTCAACGAGACCCTGTTCTCGTGCGGGCTGGCCTGCTCCTACGAGGGCGTCAAGATGCCGGCGGGCAACTACCAGATCGACATGCTGCTGGCCAACGTCTGCAAGCAGAACGTCACGCGCTTCCCCTACGAGATCGCGCGCCTCGCCGAGGACATCGCCGGCGGGCTCATGGTCACCATGCCGTCGGCGCAGGATCTCGCCAGCGCCAAGATCGGCCCCATCGTCGAGAAGTTCTTCGTCGGGCAGTGCGACACGCCGACCATCGACCGCATGCGCATCATGCGGCTCATCGAGAACCTCACCATCGGCGCCGGCGCCGTGGGCTATCGCACCGAGTCCATGCACGGCGCAGGCTCACCGCAGGCGCAGCGCATCATGATCGCCCGTCAGTCCAACCTGAACCACAAGAAGGAGCTGGCCAAGGCGATCGCGGAAGTCGGCAAGCCGTGGGACAAGGGCAGGGTCAAGACGCCGACCGCGGTCGAGCAGCACTGATCGTGGCGGACCCGGGCACACCGGCGGAGGCACGCGTGAAGGTCGTCTATTGCGGGGGCTGCAACCCGCACATCGACCGCTCCGCCGTCGCCGCCGGCCTGCCCGTCGACGATCCGGACGTACGCCCGGGGACGACCGTGCACCTCAGCGGCTGTCCCCGGGCGTGCGCCTCGGGTCACCAGCTCGTCGCGGAGGGCGATGAGCCCGCGCAGCTGTACGAGCAGGCCGGAGCGGGCGCGGAGGGCGCCCCCGCCGGCCCAGAAGGACCACCCGTCGTCGTGGTGGCGGGCGAGCTCGTGGACGGCGTCCCTACGCCGTCGGGGGAGCTCGCCGCCGCCGTGACGCGCAAGCTCAAGGAGTGAAGGGGATGGACTGGAAGACCGACTACGCCGCCAAACGCACCACGGCGGCGGAGGCCTTGAAGTGCGTCGAGTCCGGCGACCGCGTCGTGTTCGCCCACGCCTGCGGCGAGCCGCTCGACCTGGTCGACGCGCTCGTGGCGCGCGCGGGCGAGCTGGAGCGCGTCGAGATCAATCACATGGTCGCGATGGGCAAGGGCGAGTACTGCCGGCCGGAGTACGCCGACGCCTTCTACCACAAGTCGCTGTTCGTCGGCGCCTCGTCCCGGCAGGCCGTCAAGGACGGCCGCGGCGACTACATCCCGGTCTTCTTCAGCGAGATCCCCAAGCTCTTCTGCGAGGGCTATCTGACGCCCGACGTGGTGCTCATCCAGGTGTCGCCCCCGGACCGGCACGGCTTCTGCTCGTTCGGCATCTCCGTCGACTACACCAAGCCGGCGGCGCAGGTGGCGAAGACCGTGATCGCCCAGGTCAACCCCAAGATGCCGCGCACCCACGGTGACGCCTTCATCCACGTCTCCGAGATCGACTACGTGGTCGAGAGCGACCAGGACATCATCGAGCTGCAGCCGCCGCGGATCGGGCCGGTCGAGGAGGCCATCGGCAAGCACATCGCCGACCTCGTCGAAGACGGCTCCTGCCTGCAGCTCGGCATCGGCGGCATCCCCGACGCCGTGCTGCTGTTCCTGCACCAGAAGAACGACCTCGGCATCCACAGCGAGATGTTCAGCGAGGGTGTCGTCGACCTCTACAACGAGGGCGTCATCACCAACAGCGCCAAGAAGTACTTCCCCGGCAAGATGGTCGCCACGTTCCTCATGGGCACGCGGCGCCTCTACGACTTCGTCGACGACAATCCCCTCGTCAACATGCTGCCGGTGAACATCACCAACGACCCGTACGTCATCGGCATGAACGACCGCGTCGTGGCCATCAACTCGGCGCTCCAGGTCGACCTGATGGGCCAGGTCGTGGCCGACTCCATGGGCGCCGCCCAGTTCACCGGCATCGGCGGCCAGGTCGACTTCGTCCGAGGGGCCGCCCGCAGCCGCGACGGCAAAGCCATCATCGCGCTGCCGTCGACGGCGAAGAAGGGCACCGTGAGCCGCATCGCCGCCGCGCTGGCGCCCGGCACCGCCGTCACCACCATGCGCGCCGACGTCGACTACATCGTCACCGAGCACGGGGTCGCGCACCTGCGCGGCCTCGGGCTGCGTGAGCGCGCCGAAGCGCTCATCGGGATCGCCGACCCGGCGTTCCGCGACCAGATCAGGGAGGAGGCGGCCGAGGTGTACGGGGTCGGCCGCCTGCCCCGCCAACCGCTCACCAAGGAGAGCTGAGTAGCCATGGAGCACGTCCACAACGAACCTGAACCGCGCGTCCTCTCGTCGGCCACGGGCACCCCGCCCGAGCTGCGCCGCGTCGAGCGCAAGATGCGCATCCACCGCCAGCCCAAGACGCTCATCACCGGCGTCGGGGCCGTCGGCCAGCTCGGCATCGAGGCCAAGAAGCTCAACGGCAGCAAGATCCTCGTGATCACCGACCAGGGCGTCAGCGACTGCGGCATGTGCGTCGACGTGGAGAAGCCTCTTGTCGACGCCGGCCTCGAGGTCGACTTCTACGACAGGTCCGTGCCCGAGCCTCCCATGAGCACCATCGAGGAGATCGTGCGCATCGTCGAGAAGGGCGGCTACGACCTCATCGTCGGCTTCGGCGGCGGCTCGCCGATCGACGTCGCCAAGGCCGCGGCCGTGCTGCCGCACACCGGCGACACCGTGTACGACTACGTCGGCATCGACCAGGTCAAGAAGAAGGGCCTGCCGATCATCGCCATCCCCACCACCGCCGGCACCGGCTCCGAGTGCACCGCCATCGCCATCTTCGCCAACGAGAAGCTCAACGTGAAGCAGGGCCTCGTGAGCCCGTTCCTCATGCCCAACGTCGCGCTCATCGACCCGGAGCTCACCGTCAGCTGCCCGCCCAACGTCACCGCCGCCTCCGGCATGGACGCGCTCATCCACAACATCGAGGCGTACATCTCGGTCAACGCGACCATGCACACCGACTCGCTGGCCTACGAGGGCATCAAGCTCATCAGCCAGAGCATCCGCACCGCCGTGTTCGACGGCACCAACATGTGGGCCCGCGACGCCATGGCCATGGGCTCCATGATGGGCGGCATCGCCTTCGGCAACGCGGGCGTCGGCGCCGTGCACGCGCTCTCGTATCCCATCGGCGGCATGTTCCACGTACCTCACGGCGTCGCCAATACGATGGTCCTGCCGTGGGCCATGGACTTCAACAAGCTCGCCTGCCTGCGCTGGATGCGCCAGGTCGGCGAGGCCATGGGCGAGAACATGGCGGGCCTCAGCGACCGTGAGGCGGCCGACAAGACCGTCGCCGCCCTGCGCCTGCTGGCCGACGACCTCGGCGTGCCGCAGTACCTCAGCGACGTCGACATCCCCGAGTCCGCCATCCCGGACCTCGTGGAGGGCGCCAAGACGCAGGCCCGCCTCTGGAACAACAACCCGCGCAAGTACACGCCGGAGGACATGGAGCAGGTCTACCGCAACATGGCCGTCCGCCCGGGCAGCAAGGCGTAAGGAGGCCCACGGCCGTCTGAGCGGCCGGCCGGGCAGCGCCCGGCCGTCTGAGCGGAGGGCCGGGTCGCGCCGGCGTCGTCGGGGGGCGACGGTCGGCGCACTCGGGGCGGGCGTGGCGCGCGAGCGCCACGCCCGCCCTTTTCGCATTGACCGCAGCAGGCGAGTCAACTGGCGGTGCGCCGCAGGTTCACCGGCTATAGCATGGCAGGGCGCGCTCCCCGCCCGGGACCCGCGCCCGACACCTACGCACAGCTCACGGAGGACGGCTCATGTACGACTGGCGCGACGACTGGCAGACGCGGTTCGGGCGCACGGAGCCCAAGATCGTGTGCGTGGGCCTCAACTACCACGACCACGCCGCCGAGCAGGGCGCGAAGCTGCCGGCGAACCCCATGCTGTTCGCCAAGTTCGCCAACGCGCTCGTGGGCGACGGCGAGGACATCGTGATGCCGGCCGGCATCGGCCACGTGGACGCCGAGGCCGAGCTCTGCGTGGTGATCGGCCGCGAGGCCCGCGACGTACCGGCCGACGACGCCCTCGACGTCGTGCACGGCTACCTCTGCGGCAACGACGTGAGCGCCCGCGACCTGCAGTTCGGCGACCGGCAGTGGTTCCGCGGCAAGAGCCAGGACACCTTCTGTCCCGTCGGCCCCGGCATCGTGCCGGTGGGCGAGCTCGGCGACGCCGCCGACCTGCGCGTGGCGCAGCGGCTCAACGGCGAGACGCTGCAGGACTCGCGCACGAGCAACCTCATCTTCGACGTGCGCACGCTGGTCGCGTTCATCTCGCACGCGCTCACGCTGCTGCCCGGCGACCTCATCATGACGGGCACGCCGGAGGGCGTGGGCGTGTTTCGCGACCCCAAGCTGAGCATGAGGCACGGCGACGTGGTCGAGGTCGAGGTCGAGGGCATCGGCGTCATCCGCAACCGCGTGGTCGACCTCGGAGCGGCGTGATCTGAGAAGCGACGGCGGCGGGTGACGGAAGAGCGACGGCGGCGCGGGGCGGCCTCGCGGCCGCCCCGCGCCCTTCGTCCGGCCGGTCACCGGGCACGAGGGGGGCGCGCCCGGACGGAGGTCAAGCCCCGGCCGTCACACGGCTTCCGTGCGGCACCACCAGGCAGCGGGCGTCCGCGCCCGCCTTCTGCAGCGCCGCGGCGACCGCCTCGTCCACGGTCGCGAAGGGGGTCATGCACATGCTTCTGACGGTCTCGTCGGGGAAGTCCGAGACGAGGTGGACGTCGGCGCGCGCGAGCAGGCCGGCGACGGCGGCCGCCTTGTGGCCGCCGAGCACGAACTCACGCTGGATGCGGTCGATCAGCACCTGCGGCGTCCCCATCCCCGTCATCCACTCCTCGAAGACCTGCTGCCCGAACCCCTCACCGCAGCGCGCGACGAGGACGATCACGCCGCCGTCGCGCACCGCGCCGCCGACGTTGTCGAGCGTCTTCTGGGCCTGATACAGGTTGATGTCCTTGGGGCGGCCGCCGGGCGAGGCGATGACCACGTCCGCCGCGAGCGGCACGCGCAGGTCGCAGCGCCGGTCGTAGACCTCGCAACCGGCGCGGTGCGCCTCCAGGTAGTGCCCGGCGACGGCGTGGTAGACGCGCTTCTGCTCGTCGAGCAACACGTTGAAGATGAAGTCGACGCCGATGAGCTCGCCGGCCTCGTCGATGTCCTCGCGCACCGGGTTGCCGGCGATGATGCCGGCCCTGGCCGTGGGCGCCAGCATCATGCTGTGATTGTCGCGGATGGCGGCGTAGGAGCACAGCCCCGGGACGACCGCCTTGGCGCCGCCGCTGAAGCCGGCGAAGTAGTGGTACTCGATGTTGCCGGTGCAGACGCGCAGGTCGGCGGCCAGGTAGTCCTCGAACACCTCGAGGCGGGTGCCGCGGCTGGTGACGCCGACCGGGCGGCAGTGCGAGGCGTCGAGGTCGACGAGACGCACGCCACGCGCGACGACCTCCTCCCCGACCAGCCGCTCCTGCTCCTCGCGCGAGTGCGCGCGGTGCCCGCCGAGCGCGAACAGGACGCTGATGTTCTCCGGCGCCAGCGGCGCCAGCTCGTCGATCAGCGCCGGCAGGAACCGGTACGACGGGCAGGGCCGCGTGACGTCGCTGACGACGATCGCGGCCGTCTTCGCCTTCGCGGCCAGCGCGGAGAGGCGCGGCGCGCCGATGGGCTCCGCCAGGGCGCGCCGGATCTCGGCCTGCTCTTCGGCCGCCGTCGGCGCAGCCGGAGGCTCGGCCTCCTCGCCGAGGCCGCAGCCGGGCCCGACGACGGTGACGTCGAGGCCGTCCGGGAGGACGGCCTCGAGCGCTCCGTCGCCGTAGGGGATGGCGACCTTCACGGGAGGACGCTCACTCCCCGGCCGGCCCGGCAGCCGGCGTCCCGGCGTCCCCGCTCCCGAACCGGGCGGCGGACGCCTTGAGCGCCTCGATCACCGGCATCGGCTTGCCGCTGAGGAACTGGACCATGGCGCCGCCGGCCGTGCACACGTAGTCGAACCGGTCGCCGAGCCCGAACCGGTTCATGGCGGTGACGCTGTCGCCGCCGCCCAGCGCACTGAAGCCGGCCATGGAGGCCATGGCCTCCCACAGCGCCTTCGTGCCGTACTCGGTCTCGGGCTGCTCGAACACCCCGGCCGGGCCGTTGACGAACACGGTGCCGGCCGCGGCGATCTCCTCGCGGTACGCGTCCACGGCGGCGTGGCCGAGGTCGACGATCTGCTCGGCCACCGGCAGGTCCGCGGCGGCGACCTCGGCGCGCCCGCCGCCGCGCACGACGGCGACGTCCGCCGGCAGCACGACCTTCTCGCCGTGCTGCGCCAGGATCGCCTGCGACTCCTCGATGTACGGCTCGAGCTGGCTGGCGCGGATGAACTCCATGCTGGCCGATCCGATGTCCACCCCGCTCGCGGCCAGCATCACGTTGGCCACGAGGCCCGCCGTGAGCACGCGGTCCACGACGCCGTCGGCGAGCGCGGCCGCCATCATCGGGAACGCCTCCTGGATCTTGGTGCCGCCGAGCAGGAACACGCACGGGCGCGCCGGCTCCTCGCGCAGGCGCGCGAGGTTGGCGTACTCGCGCTCGAACAGGCGGCCCATCGCCGACGGGAGCAACTGCTCGAAGCCGACCAGCGTGGGTTGCGAGCGGTGCGCGGCGGCGAAGGCGTCGCAGACGTAGAGGTCGGCGAGCGGCGCGAGCTTGCGCACCACCAGCGTCTTCGCCTGATCCTCCGGCGAGAGGTCGAGCTTGCGCTCGAAGAGCGTGAGCTCCTCGCCGCAGAAGCGCACGTTGTCGAGCAGCAGGACGTCGCCGTCCGCGAGCCGGCCGACCGCCTCGCGCGCGGCCGGCCCGCAGACGTCGTCGATGAACCCGACATCGCGGCCGGTGAGCTCGCTCATCACCGCCGCGTGCGGCTCCGTGGAAGCGTAGTTGTGGTACTCCAGATCGCCGCCCTGGTGGGCGAGGAGCACGACCCGGGCGCCTGCCTCCGCCAGCTCACGAACGGTCGGCGCGCACCCCTTGAGCCGCGTGATGTCTCTCAACCCGCCGGTCTCCTTGTCGAGCGGCGCGTTGATGTCCACGCGGCACAGGACCGTCTTGCCGCGATAGTCGAAGTCGTCGAGCGTGTTGATGCCGTACTTCATCGCGGCCTGAGCCCCTTCCGTCGCGTCTCGCTTGCCGGGCCCGCGTCAGGCGAGCCCGAGGTACTGGTTGGTGAGCCCCACGGCCTCGAGCCGGTCGGTCTGCAGGCTGAGCGCCGCGCGGATCGCGTCCACGGTCTCGGGGATCACGACCGACTCCTGCGGGATGTTGATCGCGAACATGAACTCGCGCCCGCTCTTGGCGATGGTCTCGTCGAACACGGCGATGTCGTACATGTCGGCGCGCTTGTTGCCGAGGTCGCGGGCATAGCGGAACAGCGCCGAGTTGCTGTTGAAGCCGTCGGCGATCTTGACGGGCCGGATGCGCGGGTGGGCCTCGAAGAGCTCGAGCGCCCGCTCCTTGCTGACGTCGGCCTTGGTCGTGGCGATCACGTTGATGATGTGGCCGTGCGTGGTCGGCACGTGCACGAGCAGGCCGGTGGCCTCGATGTGCGGCATGATCGTCATGAGGTCGACGGCCTGGTGGTTGGGGACGGGCTCGACCTGGGCCACGTCCACGAGCCCGCGGTGCGTGTCGCCGGGGTCGGCGACGCGGCGCACGATCGTGACGATGACGCGCTCCACGCCGACCTCGCGGTCGAGGCAGTCCACGGCGCGGATGAGGCCGGTGGTGTTGCAGCTCGTCAGCTTGAGGTAGTCCTTGCCGACGCCCTTCTCGTAGTTGGCGTAGCCGTGGAAGAAGACGTCGACGATGTCGTTCTTCTCGCCGCCCTGGAACACGGCCTTGACGCCCCTGGCCTGGTAGAGCTCCTTGTTCTTGCGGCCGACGCCGCCGGGCGAGGAGTCGAGCACGATGTCGACCTTGCCGAGCAGGTCGTCCATGGTGCCGGTGACCGGGATGCCGACCGCGTCGAAGGCGGCCTTCTGCCCGGCCTCCACCACGTACAGGTCGTACGGCATGCCCGACTCGCAGAGCGCGCGTGTCGAGAGCGTCGGCGCGACGTCGACGACGCCGACCAGCTCCATGTCGCCCTGCAGCGCCACGCCGTCCGCCAGCCGCTGGCCGATGACGCCGTACCCCACCACTCCGACTCTAGGCTTGCCCATGATCATGGCTCCTTGCGCTTCCGTGCCGCGGTGCGGCGTTCAGTACCCCAGGTCCTTCTCTACGACCGCGATCGACTCGTCGAGCACGCGTACGACGGTGTCGATCTGCTCCTTGCTGATGATGAACGGCGGCGCGACCGCGTGCACGTGGCCGCCGCCGAGCAGGCGCACGAAGACGCCGCGCTTGAACGCCTCGTCGCGGATCTTCGCGGCGACGCCCTGCGCCGGCGCGAACCACTCGCGCGTCTGCTTGTCCTTGACGTACTCGATGCCGGCGACGAGGCCGACGCCGCGCACGTCGCCGACGATGGGGTGCGCGAGCAGCGTGGCGAGGCCGTCCTGCAGGTACGGGCCGAGCTCGGCGCAGCGCTCGACCAGGTGCTCGCGCTCGACGATCTCGAGATTGGCGAGCCCGGCGGCGCAGCAGAGCGGATGGCCCATGTACGTCGCGCCGCTCATGAACGCCTCGGCGGGCCCGCCGAGGAAGGCGTCGTACACGTGCTTGCGCGCAAGCACCGCGCCGAGCGGCAGGTAGCCGCTCGAGAGGCCCTTGGCGAGCGTCACGAGGTCGGGGTCCGAGCCGAACTGCTCAAAGCCGAACATGGTGCCGCTGCGGCCGAACCCCGTGATGACCTCGTCGTTGATCACGAGCACGTCGTTGGCCTTGCAGATCTCGTTGACCATCGGCCAGTACTCGGGCGGCGGCGGGATGACGCCGCCGGTACCGATCATCGTCTCGCCGAGCATGGTGCCGACGTTCTCGGGGCCGTAGAAGTTGATCTCGTGCTCGACCTGGGTGGCGCACTCCATCTTGCAGTCGTCGCCGTAGGTCTTGTTCCAGGCGCACTGGTAGCAGTACGGCGCGCCCAGCTTGATGAACCCGGGCAGCAGCGGCTCGAACTTGGCGCGGTTCACGGTGAGGCCCTGGGCGCTCGTGCTGGTCATGGTCGTGCCGTGGTACGAGCGCTCGCGGAACATGACCATGTACTTGGTGCCTTTGCCCTTGTTGCGCCAGTACTGGCGCGCCATCTTGACGGCGGTCTCCACCGACTCCCCGCCGCCGAGCGTGAGGAAGACGTGGTCGAGGTCGCCGGGCGCCAGCTGGGCGACCTTGTTGGCGAGCTTGACCGCCGGCTCGTTGGCGATCTGGAAGATGTGGTAGATGGAGAGCTTCTCCATCTGCGCCTTGATCGCGTCGTGGATCTCGGCGCGCCCGTGGCCGACGTTGACCGTCCACAGGCTGGCGAAGGCGTCGATGTACTCGTTGCCGTCGCTGTCCCACACGAGCGCGCCCTCGGCGCGCTCCATCACGACGGGCTTGATGCCCTGCATCTGCGTGAACGGCGGCCAGAGGTGCTGCTCGAGGAACTCGTCCTTGACCCCGCCGGCCTCAGCCTGTTCCAACTCTCCCATGGTCTCATCCTCTCCTCTGGTATCCACCCAGGTGGAAAACTAAGGGCTCGCCGCCCGGGTGTCAACAAGGCTCTCGTTGTGGCGTCAGTGCCCGAGGGCCGCCGCCATCTCCGGCGTCACTCCGCAGACCGCGGCGAGCTCGGCGCGCACGTCCTCGGCCATCGGGCGTCCGCGCTCCGCGTGCGCACTCAGGAGCGCGTCCATGCGCTCCCGCGCCCGGGCCACCTCGTCGCGCCCGTCGGCGACCCACTGATCGTAGGGCTGCCTGGAGGAGATCGCGGGCAGGTAGTGCTCGCCCGCACGCAGCCGCCGCGCCGTCTCCTTCTCCTTGAGGAAGTCGCCGCCGATGCCGACCCGCGCGATCATGTCCGCCATCATCTCGGCAGGCTCGGTGCGGACGTCGCCGAGGATGCGGCGGATCATGCCGGCGATCTCCGCGTCCAGCACGATCTGCGGCAGGAACAGCGTGTTCACCGAGTCGATCATGCCGACGCCGCCGCTGAGCACGTCGGCGCCCACGCCGGCGGTGGCGAGACCCTTGAGCGCCTTCTCGTAGCCGGCCTGCAGCCCGGCGTACTTGGCGTCGGTGGCAAGGCCCGGTACCGCGGCAGGCACGCCGAGGTGATGGGCGAGCTCCACGCAGGCGACGTTCATCAGCGCGCACTCCGGCGCGGCGTACGAGACGCCGGCGGAGCGCATGTCCATGACGGAGCCCGACACCCCCATCACGACGCGGGCCCCGGGGGCCAGCGCCTGCAGCGCGGTCGCGACGGCGAGGAACTCGGCGAGCCCCTGGACGACGGTCCCGGCCAGCGTCACCGGAGATGTGGCCCCGGCCATGGGCACCGTGTAGACCTCCACCGGCGCGCCGCGACGGGCAGTGGCCGCGTGGAAGTCGAGCAGCGGCCCGTCGATGCGCAGCGGGGACGCCGCGGTGAGCAGCGTGCTGAACCGCGGCCGCTCGCGGAACGCCTCGGGGCCGCCGGAGACGATGTCCATGATGCGCAGCAACGGTTCGGCCTGCGACGGGCTGTCGACGAGCGTCACGTGCTTGCGGGCCTCGGTGAGCACCACGTAGCACACGACGAGCTCACGGACCTCGACGGGTACGTCGCCAGCCGTGATCGTGGTCCACAGGACGTCGACCTCAGGCACCTCGTCGAGCAGGATCGTCGCTGCCTGCAGGTCCGTCAGTGTGGAAGGGCGCCGCACACCGGTCTCGTGGTCGAGCACGAACGCGGCGCAGCCGGAGGAGCAGAAGTGCGCCGGCTCGCCCTCGTCCAGCACCACGTCGTGCTCAGGCGACGCGCCGGCGAAGAGCACGCGGCGCGGGCAGGCCTCGACGGAGCGCCGCACGAGGTCCGCGGGCAGGAGCACGACCCCGGTCTGCGGGTCGACGTCCGCGCCGAGGTCGGCGAGCACGGGCAGCGCCGCCGACCCCTTGAGCTCCACGCCCACGCGCTCGAGGATCCCCAGGGCCTCGTCGACGAAGGTCTGCTTCTCCGCCTCGTCCAGCCAGGTCATGTGCGCACGCATCGGCTTCCTCCGGTCTCGATGCTCAGAATGAAGGTGCTGGTCCCGCCCAGGACCCTGCCGGCCGTCGCCGCCGGCGACGCCCGCCGAAGGGCGGGCGGGCGGCGGGCGGAGCTGCGTCCGCCCGCCGCCGGGGCACCTACACCGTCGGTGTGTCCGACAGCAGCTTTCTGGTGTAGTCGGCCTGCGGGTCCTCGAGCACGGCGTCGACCAGCCCGTACTCCACGATGCGGCCGTCGTTCATCACCGCGACCTCCTGGGAGATACTGCGCACCAGCGCCAGGTTGTGGGTGACGAACAGCATCGAGAGGCCCATCTCGCGCTGCAGGTTGGCCAGGAGCTCGATGATCGCGGCCTGCACCGAGACGTCCAGCCACGAGGTGACCTCGTCGCAGATCAGCATCGTCGGCTCGGCTGCCAGACTGCGCGCGATGGCCAGACGCTGGCGCTCGCCGCCGGAGAGCTGGTCCGGGTAGCGGCTGAGCAGCGACGAGTCCAGTGCCACCTGCTCGAGGACCTTGACCATCCGTGCCTCCATCTCGTCGCGCGAGAGGCTGAAGAACACCTTGAGCGGCTGCGAGAGGATCTGCGCGATGGTCTTGCGCGGGTTCAGCGAGCTGTACGGGCTCTGGAAGATGTACTGGATGGCCTGTCGTGTTGCGCGCGGCCGGTCTCGCGCGTCGCGCGCGAGCGCCTTGCCGGCGAACTCGATGTCGCCGACGATCTTGTGCGGGTGCAGGCCGGCGATGCAGCGCGCCAGCGTGGTCTTGCCGGACCCGGACTCCCCCACCAGTGAGAGGCAGTGGCCCTCGGCCACGCTCGTGGTGATGCCGTGCAGCGTCTCCTTGTGCTGGTAGTACGCGGTCACGTCCCGCACGCTGATGACCAGCTTGTCGTCCGAGGCGCTCTCGATCGCCGTGCGCTCGCCCATCAGGGCCTCGAGCACCGGCCCCTGCGCGCCGACCTCCTGCTGGCGCCAGCAGCGGACCTGGTGGCCGGGACTGACCACCTCGACGGGCGGGAACCCCTCGCTGCACTTGTCGACCGCCCAGTCGCAACGCGGCGTGAACGCACAACCTGGAGGCCGCTGGCCCGGTCGAGGCGCCCAACCGGGGATGCCGCGCAGGGCGCGCTCGCCGGTGATGTCGGGGATGGAGGCGAGCAGCTTGCGTGTGTAGGGGTGGTGGCCCTGATCGAACAACTCGTCGCGCGTACCGATCTCGACCACCCTGCCGGCGTACATGACGGCGATGCGGTCGGCGAGGTTGGAGACCACGGCGAGGTCGTGGGTGATGTAGAGAGCAGCCACGCCGTAGGACCTGGTGAGGTCGCGAACGGTCTCGAGCACGTGCGCCTGCGTGGTGACGTCGAGAGCGGTGGTGGGCTCGTCGAGGACGATCACCTTCGGCCGGTTCGCGAACGCCATGGCGATGGCGACGCGCTGCTGCTGGCCGCCGGAGAGCTGGTGCGGGTACCGCTTCAGGAACGCCTTGTCGGACGGCAGCAGCACCTCCTCCATCATCTGCGTGAGACGAGCCTCGCGGTCCGCCTGCGAAGAGCCGAACCCGTGCACCTCGAGGATCTCCATGAGCTGCTTGCCGATGCGCAGCGCAGGGTTGAGCGCGGCGGAGGAGTCCTGCGGCACGTAGCTGATCTTGCCGCCGCGAACGCCGCGCAGAGCCTTTGCGTCCATGGCGAGGATGTCCTGCCCGTCGATCTCGACCATCCCGTCGGCGATCTTCGCGCCGCGGCGCTGGTAGTCGAGCAGGCTGGTGCCCACCGTGGTCTTGCCCGAAGCCGATTCGCCGACCAGCCCGAGCACCTCGCCCCGGCGGATCACCATCGACACCTCGTCGTCGATGTCCACGCCCGAGGGGTCGAGGACGATGCGGAGTCCGGCCACCTTGAGGACGGCCTCATCCTCGCCAGTCGGGATGGCGTCTTGGTTCACGGTCGCCTCCATCACCCCACCCCCGTGTCGCGCTCGATGCCGATCAGGGCGCGGCCCAGGCCGTCCGCGATCAGGTTGGTGCCGATGGTGAGGATGCCGATGAGCATGACGGGCACCACGACCGGCCACGGCTGGATCTTGAGGCCGATGCGGTTCTCGTTGATCATCAGGCCCCAGTCGGCCGCCGGCGGCTGCATGCCGAAGCCGAGGAACGACAGGGCGGCGATGACGCCGATCGAGTAGGTGAGCCGCAGGCCGAACTCCACGAGCAGCGGGCTGGTGATGCTCGGCAGGATCTCGTTGAACAGGATCTTCCAGCGCGCGATGCCGAAGGCCTCGGCGGCGCGCACGAAGTCGCGTTGCGAGACCTCCAGTGTGGCGGCGCGCGCCACGCGTGCGATGCGCGGCGCGTGCGAGATGCCGACGATGATCACGATGAGCCACAGCCTCGGCCCGAGGATGGAGACGAAGAGCAGCGCCAGCACGATCTGCGGGAACGCGAGCACCACGTCGAGGATGCGCATGACGGACTCGTCGATCCAGCGCCGCGCGTAGCCGGTGATGAGCCCGAGGGTCACGCCGAGCACGAGGCCGATGACGGTGGCCGCGAGGGCGAGCAGGATGACCGTGCGGCCGCCGTAGAGCACACGCGTGAGCACGTCGTGACCGATGTAGTCGCTGCCCAGCCACATCTTGGGGATGTCCGGCGGCGAGTACGGCGGCGCCACGAACTCGGTCGGCGAGTACGGCGCCAGCCACGGGCCGACGACGGCGATGAGGACGATGGCCGCGAAGATGCCGACGCCGATCTTGGTGCGACCCATGCGCCACGCCTCGCGCAGCATCATGATCCACTCGGAGGGCCGGCTGTCGGCGTGTACCACCACCGGTTCGACGAGCTCCGAGTCGTTGACTCTCATCTCTGGGGTACTCATCGCAGGCCCGTCCTGAGTCGTGGGCTGACGAGGATCGTGAGGATGTCCGCGGTCAGGTTGGCGACCACGTACACCGCCGCGATGATCAGGGTGATCGCCTGCACCATGGGCATGTCGCGGTTGGCGACGGAGTCGACCAGCAGCGAGCCGATGCCGGGGAAGGCGAAGAGGTACTCGACCACGACGACGCCGCCGGCCAGCCAGGCCAGGTTGAGCGCCGTGACCTGGAGCGCCGGAGCCAGGGCGTTGGGCACCGCGTGCCGGTTGAGCACCAGCCGCTCGGGCAGGCCCTTGAGGCGCGCCATCATCACGTACTCGCTCTCGAGCACCTCGATGGTGCTGGCGCGCAGGATGCGGGTGATGTACGGCGCGACCGCCAGCGTCAGCGTGAGCGCCGGCAGGATGAACATGTCGAGCTGCTGCACGATCGGCACGCTCGAGTCCACGTTCGATACCGACGGCAGGATCTTGAACACCTGGGTCGCGAACAGCAGGATCAGGATGATGCCGATCACGAACTCGGGCAGCGCCGCCAGCGCCAGGCTGCCCACGGTGACGGTGACGTCGAACTTCGAGTCTCTTCGCAACGCGGTGAGCGAGCCCATCAGCAGCGAGACCGGCACGCTGATCAGAGCCGCGATGAACACCAGGATGAAGGAGTTGAGGACGCGCCGGCCGATGAGCGAGGTGACCGGCTCGTCCTGTGCGAGCGAGTTGCCGAGGTCACCGGTGACGACGCCGCCGAGCCAGCCGAGGTACTGCTCGGCCATGGGCTTGTTGAGCCCGAGCTGCTCCTTGAGCGCCTCGTACCGCTCGACGTTGGCCGCCTCCCTGCCGAGGATCGCGCGGGCGGTGTCGCCGGGGAGCGCCTGGGTGGCCACGAAGACGACCACCGACACCAGGAACAGGGTGAGCACCCCGAGCCCGATCCGGATGAGGATCAGCTTCAGAAGCGGGGGCATGAGCTGCGTCTCCCTCTTGCGGTTCTACTGATCATGATGGCTGCCTCTCGGGCGGGACAACAGGGAAGCCGGGCTCGCGTGGTCGCCGCGATCGAGCTTGTGCTCCGGCGAGCGCGCCGACGGTGGTCTTCGCCGGAGCGTGCCGCGGGCACGGGGCCTGGCCCCGTGCCCGCGGCCGATTCCGTCCTGACGATCAGCCCTTGACGAAGTAGACGTCCTTGAAGTACATCCGGCCGATCGGACCGCCGAGCTTGTCGAGCTTGTAGCCCGTGGTCGTCTTGGAGTAGGCATCGACCTGGTTGCGCCACGACCAGATGATGTAGCCGCCCTCGTCGAACTCGAGCTGCTGCGCCTGGGTGATGAGCTTGGCGCGCTCGTCGTCGTCCACCGTCTTCCACGCCTGGTCGACGAGCGACGTCCACTCGGCGTTCTTCCAGTGGGTCTCGTTGTACGGAGCGCCGGCCATGGTGCCCTGGCTCGCCTGCTGGAGGAAGCCACGGGTCGCCCAGAAGTCCTGCGCGAACGGCCAGGAGAGGTAGTCCTTGCCGTAGAACGTGGCCGAGTCGGTCTTCTTGATGCTGACGGTGACGCCGGCGGCCTTGGCCTGCTCCGCGAACACCTGCGCCGCCGCGACCTCGTCGCCACCGAGCGCCTCGGCCGAGGTGACGAGCTCGACCGTGAGGTTGTTGTCGTAGCCGGCCTGCTTGAGCAGGGACTTGGCCTGCTCGATGTCCTGCACACGCTGCTCGAGGTCGGGCGTGCCGGCATCGAAGCGCCCGTACATGTCGTTGGCCACGACGCCCAGGCCGCTGTAGGCCTGGTCGATCATCTGCTGGCGGTCGACGATGAGCCGGAAGGCCTGGCGCACGCGGTTGTCGCTGTACGGCTTGGCGTCGATGCGCATGGTGAACGGACGCCACGCGCCGGTCTCGGCGTTGAGGAGCGCGAGCCCCTCGGTGGCCTCGATGACCTTGGCCTGGCTCTTGGGCAGCTGGGACATCGCCTGGATCTGGCCGCTGTTCAGCGCGTTGATGCGCGCCGTGTCGTCGGCGAACTCGGTCATGGTGAGCGTGTCGACGTACGGAGCGCCGCCCCAGTAGTCGGCGAACGCGGTCCACTTGAACGACTCGCCGGGCTTCATCTCGGACATCTTGAACGGGCCGCTGCCGATGGGCGCCTTCGGGTCGAAGCCCACCGGCACGATCTTGCAGCTCCGCTCGGCGAGAGCCTCGTCGAACAGGACGTTCGGCGAGTCGAGGGTGATCTCGACCGTCTTCTCATCGATCTTCTTGGTGCCGCCGACCTTGAGGCCGGCGAGCGTGGCGGAGCCGACTTTGGGATCCTTGGGGTCGACGATGCGGTCCATGGAGAACACGACGTCGTCCGCGGTGACGGGCTTGCCGTCGTGCCACAGGACGCCGTCCTTGAGCTTGACCTGCCACACCGAGCCGTCGGTGTTGGGCTCCACGGTCTCGGCCAGCAGGTTGGTGACCTGGACGTCCCAGTCCCACGCGGTGAGGCCCTCGTACATGATGTACTGGATGGCGATGTCGGGCTCGAACGAGCCCGTGTGCGGGTCGGCCGTGTCCTTGGCGGAGCCGCCGACGATGCCGACGTTGAGGTCGCCGCCCTTGGTGGGGCTGTCCCCGGCCGCCGGCGAGCTCGACGCGTCCGAGCTGGAGTCGCCGCCGCACGCCGCGGCGATCGGGCCTATCGCAGCCGCGGCGCCCACGGCGGCCGCTCCCTTGAGCAGGCTGCGGCGCGAGAACCGCTTGACGTTGACGAGCTCCCCGATCTCCTCGAACCCTGATTCGTTCCGCTGATCCTTGTCAGTCACGATACCCGTCCCCCTGTCTTGGTCGTTTCCTGAAGGTCGCGCTGCAATCCGAACCTGTGGCGTCTCGGGATGTGGTCTCGATGCGGCGGATGTCCCTGGTCAAGCCGTCCGCCGCGGCAAGCCCCCCAGCTCGCACGCCCGTGTCGTCCCGCCACACCGGTTACCTGTGGCCATCCACCCAGGTGGGTACACACGCTGAGTCACTATGGACAATGCGTCCCCGGTCTGTCAAGACTCCTGCCCAAGGACAGTAGCACCGCTGCGCAACGCTGACAAGTCGGGGGAATAGGGAATCGTAGGTCAAGCCTCGTATTCTGAGCAGTTCCTTGAATGACTTTCGCCGAATCGCTATACTTCGCCTTGATGAATCGCGAAACTGACATGCAAAGCGAAAGTCATCCGTTCGTCCGTCTGGGCTCCCTGCCCCACGGCACGATCGAACTGGACGATGTGGACCGGCAGATCATGAAGCTGCTGCGGCACGACGCGCGACTGAGCTACGCGCACATCGCGCGCACGGTCGGCCTCTCAGAGCCCACCGTGCGCAAGCGTATCGACCGCCTCGTGCACGCCGGCGCGATCATCAACGCCGCGCGCATCAACCCGGCCCCCATCGGCTTCCCCATCGATGCCATGATCGGGATCAACGTGCAGCGCGGCAAGGTACAGCAGGTCGGACGGAAGCTGGCGGCGATGGAGCACGTGGCCTACGTGGCCTATGTGGCCGGCAACTTCGACATCATCATCCAGGCGTACCTGCCGCACATGGAGGGCCTGTTCAAGTTCCTCAACGAGGATCTCGAGAAGATCGACGGCATCGCCGGCACCCAGACGTGGAACGTGCTGCGCACGGAGAAGTTCTTCTACAACTGGGAGGGCGAAGACGTCGGGCTGGACAGCACGGGCGGCGACGGTGAGGCCGGCCCAGACGATCGTCCGGCGCGCGCCTGACCCCGGCGGCGCGGCGGCGCGGCGGGCCGGAATCCCGGCCGGAGCGCCGGAGCCGCCGTCGACAGACGGCGGCGCAGCCCGGGGTCCGTCCTCGTGACCGCCGCCGTCCTCGCCCTGCTCGCCAGCTTCTCTTGGGGCACCTCCGACTTCCTCGCCGGCCTCGAGTCGCGCCGCTCCACCGCCTGGACGGCGGCCCTGGCAGGGCAGACGGTCGCCTCCCTCTCCCTCGTCGTCCTCCTGCTGCTTGCGGCGCCGGACCGGCCGGCCACGGGCGCGCTGGCGGCGCCGGCCCTGGGCGGCGTGATCGGAGGCTTCGGTGTGGTCCTCGGCTACAAGGCCCTCGCCCTGACCGACATGAGCGTCGTCTCGCCCATCATCGCGGGAGGGGCGCTCGTACCGGTGACGTGGGGCATCGCGAACGGCGAACGGCCCGGCGCCGTGCAGGCGCTCGGGATCGCGATCACCCTGCTCGGCATCGTCCTGATCGCGCGCGGCGGTCCGCGGCGCGCGGAGGAGCGGAGCGACGGTCGTCGCGCCGGTCTGGTCGCCGCAGTCGGCTGCGCCCTGGCGCTGGGGCTCTTCCTCGTCGCCCTGGACGCCGGCGGCGAGGCAGGCCCGCTGTACACGGTGACCGTGGCCCGCACGGCGGCGCTGCTCACGCTCCTGGTCGCCGCCGCCGTGCTCCGGCCGGCGATCCGCCTGAGCCGGCGGGCAGCTCCGTGGCTGCTGGTCGTCGGCCTGCTCATCGTCGCTGCCAACCTGCTGTTCGCCTCGGCGACGACGTACGGGTACCTCAGCATCGTCGGCGTGCTCGGGTGGCTGAACCCCGCCGTCACCATGCTGTGGGCGGCGCTCGTGCTGCACGAGCGCCTCAGGCCGGTGCAGCTGTTCGCCGCCGCCCTCGTCTTCTCCGGCATCGTCTGCCTGGCGGCAGGGTGACGGAGGAGCGAGGCGGCGCCCGCGGTCCGCGGAGGAGGACGGAGTTGGCGCGAGCGGGCCGGCACGGGTACGCTCGCGCCGCGAATGTGTCCACGGACCGCGGCGGCCACGCCCGGTCCCGGCAGCGGCGCGGCGCCCGCGGGCGGTCCCGCGCGGGAGGGTGCACTCATGAGTGAGGCCACGTGCGCGACCTGCCCCTGGTGGTCGCGGTTCCCCGAGCGGGTCGAGTTCCGCTGGTCGTCCGGCCAGAACGCGCAGGTGGAGGTCCGCACTCCGAACGAGAAGGGCGAGTGCCGCGCGGACCCGCCCAGGCCCCCGCGCGAGTTCCCCACCACCGCCCCGGACGACTGGTGCGGCAGGCACCCCGGGCACGCCGGCTCAGCCCAGGCGCCCACGGGCGACTGACCTCTCCGGCTCGGCGCCGGCCGGGTCAAGCCCCGGGAGCGCCTCCGGGCGCGTCGCCCGGCCTCCCCGCCAGCCACGCCTCACCCCGCTCCTGCGCCACCGCGCAGGCTCCGTACAGCTCGTCCGTGGCCTCCACCACCGCGTCGGGCCCCAGCTCGTCCAGCAGCCCCGTGCGGCGGAGCTGGTCCTGCATCTCCTGCCCGACGCCCGCGAGGTACATGCGGCCGCCCCGGGCGGCGCACTCGCCCGCGTACTCGCGGAGCATCGCGATGGTGGCGCTGTGCAGCGTGCCGCGGCCCCTCAGGCGCAGCACCACCACGGGGCAGTGCGCCTCCGCGACAGACGGCAGCGACGCGCGGATCTGAGGTGCGGCGGCCCAGAACAGGCTGCCGTAGATGTCGAGCACGGTGACGCCGTCGCTGGCGGCCGCGGCGGGGACCTCCGTCTCCCGCGGCAACCCGCCGCCGTTGAGCACCACCTGCCTCACGTGCACGTCGAGCGACGACAGGTAGATGTACTTGACCACCGAGATCGCCGTCCCCGCGAGCACGGCCCACTGCAGCGGGACGACGAGCACCAGGACGAAGGTGAGGAGCATGATGGCGGCCGACATCCTGTCGGCCCGCCACACGTCGCGCGCGGCCCGCGGCTGCAGCGCGCTCGTGGCGGCCACGATGAGGATGCCGGCCGTGACCGCCAGCGGCACCTGCTGTACCAGCGGAGCGGCGGCCACGACGACCACGACGACGAACGCCCCCGTGACGACCGACGACCAGCGCGTCCGCGCACCGGCGCCGACATTGAGCGCCGTCGCCTGAACGGACCCGCCGACCACGCCGCCCGTGAAGAACCCGGAGACCACGTTGGCGACGCCGTGCCCGACGAAGTCGCGGCTGGTGTCGCCGAACCGGCCGTCCGCGTTGGGCACCGTGCGGCTGATGCCGGCTCCCTGCACGAGCCCGATGATGACCAGGGAGGCCGCCGGCAGCAGCAGCCGCGGAGCTAGCGAGAGGTCGGGCAGCTGCGGCCAGGGCAGCGTGCGCGGGATGGGCGCGATGTCGCCGACCACGGCGACCGACGGCAGGTCGATAAGGGCGACCAGCACGGTCATGAGCACGAGCGCCAGCGCCATGGCGAACAGCTTGAGGCGCGTACGCCGGAGCACCAGGACGAGCACCACTGTGCTGAGGCCGATGGCCGTGGTCTCGACGTCGGAGGCGCCTGGGTGCATGAACAGGTCGGCGGCCCCCAGGAGCTTGTTGTCGTAGCGGCTCGAGAAGCCCGTCAGGGCCCCGAGCTGCGAGAGCAGGATGGTGACGCCGATGCCTCCCATGAGGCCGATCATCACCGCGTTGGAGACGAACCGGACGAGGCCCCCGCCGCGCAGCAGCCCGAGGACCAGCATGATGACGCCGGTGAGCACGGCCAGTGTGAAGAGGCCGGCCGTGCGCTGCTCCGCCGGCAGGGCCGCGACGGCGCCGCCGGCCGCCAGGCAGAGCGCCGCCGTCGGCACGATCGGCATGCGCTGGGACCCGGACGTGAGAGCTCCGGCGGGCGTGCCCGCGGCCACGGCGTACAGGCCGTGGACCGGCGGCACGCCGGCCAGCATGGTGTACGCCATGGCGTTGCCGACCTGGGAGGCGCCGACGGTGAGGCCCGCCACCACGTCGTGCAGCAGGTCCTTCCGCGAGGGGAGACTCAGCCCGTCGCCGGGATCACGCGCCGGGCGCCGCATCGTCGTCCTGCGCGTACGCCCGCTGCAGCACCTCCGCCACCTCGGGCCGCGTGAACCACTCGGGCAGCTTCTTGCCCTTGGCCAGGTACTCCTGGCGCACCTGGGTGCCCGAGATGGACGAGACCCTGGCGCCGTGCGGCACCAGGCCCAGCTCCACGTAGCGGTCTTCGTCGGTGAGGTAGGCGAGCTCGCGCGCCAGGACGGTCCGCACCCCGATCTCGTGCGAGTAGTGCTCGGCCATGGCCTGCGCGTCGTACGGACCGTAGAACGGCACGCCGTGCGAGTCCGGCCCGGGACCGGCGTGGTCGCGGCCGACGATGAGGTGCGTGGCCCCGTAGTTGCGGCGGATGATGGCGTGCCACACCGCCTCGCGCGGGCCTGCGAACCGCATGGCCAGCGGCATGAGCGAGAGCTGCGTGCTCGCCGGGTCGTAGTAATTGTTCACCAGCACCTCGTACGCCTCGACGCGGAGCGCCGCGGTGACGTCCTGCGGCCGGGTGACGCCCACGGCTGGGTGGATGAGCAGCGTGCCGCCCACCTCCGCCATCGCGCGCTTGGTGAGCTCCTCGTGGATGCGATGCATGGGGTTGCGGGTCTGGAAGGCGACCACCGTGGAGTTCCCCATCGCGGCGAGGCGCGCGCGCAGCTCCACAGGCGTGAGGCACAGCGGGCCGTGCAGCCGATGACGCGGCAGGTCGAGCACGCGCGGCCGGCCGGCGAGGTAGTGGCTCGGCCAGTTCTTGGCCTCGATGACCAGCGGGTGCGCGCTGTCCCGGCCGCCGAGCACCGCGCGCATCTCGCGCAGGATGTCGGCCGGGTACACCTCGTCGACCTCGAGCAGGGCCAGGATGACGCCCTGCTCGTCCGACAGCGCGATCTCGCGCGGGTGCCCGCGCAGGACCTCCTCACGGCAGGGCACGGCGAGCGGTATGGGGAAGAGCTCGCCGCTCGCGAGCCGCATCTCGTAGAGGACCGCCTCGTACTCGTCGCGCGCCATGAAGTGGTCGAGCGGCGAGAACGCGCCGACGGCCAGCATCTCGAGGTCGTACTGGACGCGCAGCGAGAGCGGCACCACGGGGAGGTTCTGCGCCCGCTCGAGCAGCGCCGCGCGCTCGTCGGGGTCGTGGACCACGAGGTCGACGAGACCCCGGCCGCCGAACGGCGTGATCAGGACGCCGTCGCCGGCGGAGGGATCTGGAGCTTGATCGTCACTGTTCACTGCGGCACTCCGGGCGCGGTCGCCGACACGGGCACTTGGGCGGGGCGAGGGACCTCGCGGAGAGGGCGCGCAGGCGCTGCGCCTCGCGCCCTCTCCCGGGTCGTCACAGGCCCGTCAGGGCTTGAGCCGCTCCGCGTACATCTTCTCGTACAGCGGCATGCACTTCTCGTACATCTCCTTGAGCTCCGGCACGTCGTCGACCGTGTACCCGAAGTCCTCCATGTCCTTCTGGAACCCGGTGCTGTCGCCGGCGTCCAGGTGCCACATCTCCCAGTCCTTCCACTCCTGCTTGAACTCGGGCTCCCAGGTGAGGGACTCGGGCAGGAACGGGATGCCGACCTTCTCGCAGTACTGCTTGACCACGGAGCCGGCGTCGATGAGCAGGTCCTCGGCGTCGACCACGGCCGGCACCTCGCCGGTGATCTTCTTGGCGAGCTCGAACAGCTTGAACTGCGACTCGAAGCCGATCTCGCGCAGCGTCACCGTGGGGTCGAGCTTGTGGTACGAGACCAGCGTGAGGGCAGGGTCGCGGATGATGAACGTGTTGGTGAACTTCTTCATGTAGTCCTCGTCGGCGACGTCGCTGACGTAGTACGCCATGTCCTTGAAGAAGACGGGCTTGTCGGTGGCGGCGGCCTGGATCATCTCGGTCGTGCCCTCGAACGTCTGCGGATGGCCCTCCTGGGGCTGCATGCCCACGGGCTCCTTGTGCGCGGCCTCGAGGTAGAAGAAGTAGCCGTAGGGCTCGTGGATGACCTTGAAGTCGCCGCGCTCGAACATCATGCGCTCGAAGCCCGTGGAGATGGACCGCGGGACGGACCAGAGGGGGACGATCTTGCTCATCTAGCTGCTCCTCATCGTGTGGTGGTGTGCGACACCCCGGCTGTGTGACGCCGCCTCGCGGCCGGCCGCAGGCCGGAGGGCGCGGGGCGGAGTCCCCTCTCTCCGAGAGTAGCACCGGCGCGAACGGCTGACAAGCGCTCTGCGACGGATTCCAAGCGAGAGACGCCGATTAGCATCACTTAGTGAATTGATTGCGACCCATTCTCCATGCTTGGTGATGCAGGGGAAGCAATCGATATGGATTCTGAACCGCCTTGGCGCCCCCGGGGTCATGCCATGGATGTCGCCCTCGGAGACTCGGCGATCACCTCTCTCCGTCTGCCGCGAGCTGCACCAAGAGGAGCGCCCGCGGCCGGCGGAAGCCGGCCGCGGGCGCTCCTGGGCCACCCTCGTCGCTACCGTCGCCCGATGCCCAGCTCGCGCTCGGCGGCGAGGATGATCGCCTTGAGCTCGTCGGCGACACCCTCCGGCAGCGGGTCCGGCTGGTGGGTCTCGAGGATCTTGCGCGCCTTGGCGAGCGCGCGGTCCTGGACGGTGAGCGAGCCCTGCGCGGTCCAGTCCTCCCGGACGCGACGGTCGATCACCGCGGGCTGCGACTGCTCGCGCATGTGCGCCATGGTGTGGTCGTGGCTGAGGAAGTCGCCGAACGGACCGATGTCGTCGATCACGTCGATGGCGAGCGCCTCGTCGTCCACGCGGATGCCGCGCACGCACTGCTTGATCATGCCGGCGAACTCGTCGTCCATGACGAGCTGGCCGAAGTCGAAGGTCATGCCCGACTCGATCATCCCCAGACCGTAGATCAGGTTGGCGCCTGCCAACGCCGGCATCAGGCCGGTCAGGGTCTTCTCGTGGCCGCTTTGGGCGTCGACCGTCTTGGCGTCGCCCTACGCACCCGCCACCCAGCTGGGCAGCAGGTAGAAGCGGGCTATCTGGGCGACGGACGCATTGATGAGCGCGCACTCGGGCGAGCCGACGCTCGCGGAGGCGAGCCTCAGGTCCATCGCCGTCGTGGAGCTGCCGTACACGACCTTGGCGCCCGGCCGGGTGAGCTGGCTGAGCGTGATGCCGGCCAGCACCTCGGCGTTGTGCGTGACGAGCGTGCCGGCCAGCGTCACCGGCGACGAGCCGCCGGCCATCGCCATGCTCAGGATGTTGACGGCGATGTGCTCGCGGGCGCCGGTCATGATGATCTCGCAGGTGTCCTGCACCAGCTTGAGCGGGCTCACGGGACAGGTGATGAAGCTGATGATCGGGCGCGCCCTGAGCTTCTCGCGCCCGCCGGCGATCGCCGACGCCATGTCCACCAGCTTCTTCGAGAGCCACGCGTTGCCCGAGCCCATGAACCCGTGCTTGGACGTGTTGGTCGCCCAGGCCTCGTACTGGTGCAGGTGCACCACACGCTGGTCGATGTCCTCGGCGGCCACGGCGCGCTCGTAGACGTCCACGTTGGGCAGCGCGTCGACGACCTTGGCGGTGTCGGCGACGTCCTGCTTGGTCGGCACCTTCAGCTCGCCGGTGTACGGGTCGACGATCGCCACGCCCTCGCCGAAGTTGGTGAAGCCGACGCGGCCGGCCTCGAGCACGATGTCGTTCCTGGGGTTGCGTCCGGCGAGCCGCAGCTTGCTGGGCGCCGTGCGGATAGCCTGCTCGACGACGTGGCCGGGGATCCGCACGACCTTCTTGTCGGCGTCGACCGTGGCGCCGGCCGCCGCGAAGATCTCGCGGGCCTCCTCGTCCTCGACGAACACGCCGGTCCGCTCGAGGACCTCGATGGTCCCGAGGTGGATGTCGGCGAGGTCGTCCTCGGTGAGCACGCGGAACTCACAGCCTTCCCGGCGCGCGCGCCCCGCCTGGTGGTTCCGTTTCATGGGCGTCCCTCCCTTCTGATCAGAGATCGCTCGAAGTGGGTTTCACAGGGCGGTCGCGACGTCGCAGACCTCCGCGAGCGCGCGACGCTGGTCTTCCGTCAGGTGGGGGCCGCGCTCCTCACGGGCGGCGAGCGCGGCCCGCACCGCGTCGTCGGCGGCGTCGGCCTCGGTGCGGCCCTCGGCGAGCCACTGCTCGAACGGCAGCCGGCTGCCGACACGCGGCACGAAGTGCTCGCCGGCGCGCACGCGGCGGCGAGTCTCCTTCTCGCGCAGGTAGTCGCCGCCGATGCCGACCCGCGCGATGGAGTCGGCGAGCAGGGTGTCGGGCGTGATCTCGATGCCGCGCGCCATGCGCCTGGCCATCGCCGCGATCTCCGCGTCCACGGGGATCATGCGCAGGCTGAACGTGCTCGACGAGTCGAGAAAGCCGAAGCCGCCGCTGCAGATGTCGGCGCCGGTGGCCACGGCCGCCATCACCTTGAGCCCCTTCTCGTAGCCGGCCTGCACGCCCAGGTGCTTGGCGTCGGTGGAGAGGCCGGAGTTGTGCACGGGGATCCCGAGGTGGTGGCCGATCTCCACCGCGGCCGCGCCCATGAGCGTGCTCTCGAGGTTGCCGAGCGACATCGTGGTGGAGCGCATGTCGAGGATGCCGGGTCCGCAACAGGCCAGGATCGGAGCGCCGGGCGCCGCCGTCTGGATGGCCGTCAGGGTCCCCAGCACCTCCGCCCAGAGCAGCGCCAGCGTGCCGGCCGGCGTGACCGGCGCCGTCGCCCCGGAGATCGGCATGGAGTACACCCAGATGGGCGCGCCCAGCGAGGCGAACTCACAGGCCACGTCCAGGAGCTCGCCGTTGACCTCGAGCGGCGAACGCGCCGCGCACAGCAGCGAGACGCGCGGCCGCTGCCGGAACCTCTCGAGGTCGCCCGAGACGATCTCGAAGATGCGGCGCACGTGGCCGGTCTGCTCGGGGCAGTCGACGAACACGATCGGTTTGGCCGTCTCCGTGAGATACGTGTGGTACTCGACCAGTTCCCTGCGCTCGAGCGGCACGTCGGTGGCGGTGAGGAACGTCCAGACGACGTCGAGCTCGGGCGTGGCGTCCAGCACGACGGTGCCGTCGCGCAGGTCGTCGAGCGTGGAGGGCCGCACCGCGCCGCTCTGCTGATCCAGCGTCTTCGCGGCGCAGCCGCTCACGTTGAAGAACGTCCGCGAGCCGTCGAGCAGCACGTCCTGGCCGGGCGTCTCGCCGGCCATGAGCAGCTCGCGCGGGCACAGGGCGACGGCGCGCTCCACGAGCTCGGCCGGCAGTCGCACCGTGCCGTCCTCCTGGACCTCCGCTCCCGCCTCCCGCAGCAGCGGCAGGACGGCGGCGCCCCTCATCCTCATCCCCACGCCCTGCAGGATGTCCAGCGCCTGGGCGTACACAGCCTCGCGCTCGCCCGCCGTGAGCCACTCGACCCGCACCGTCATCAGCACTCCTCGTCCTGCGCCTCGAGGGTCCTCACCCTACCCCACCAGCTCCTTCGCCCGCTCCACCGCCATGCCGGCGTTGGCGCCGTAGCCGTCGGCGCCGATCTCCTCGGCCCAGGCGGCCGTGACCGGGGCGCCGCCGACCATCACCTTGACGCTCTCGCGCAGGCCGGACTCCTTGAGACGCGCGATCGTCTCGGCCATGTGCGGCAGGGTGGTCGTGAGCAGGGCGCTCATGCCGACGATCTGCGGCTGGTGCTCCCGCACGGCGGCGACGAAGGCCTCGGCCGTGACCCCGGTGCCGAGGTTGACGACCGTGAAGCCGGCGCCCGAGAGCAGCATGCCGACGAGGTTCTTGCCGATGTCGTGCAGGTCGCCCTCGACGGTGCCGATGACGACGGTTCCGAAGCCCGAGCCCTCGCCCTCGGCCATCAGCGGGCGCAGCAGGTCGAGGCAGGCCTGCATCACCCGCGCGCTGAGCAGCACCTCGGGGATGAAGCACTCGCCCTCGCGCATGCGCGCTCCGACGACGTCCATGCCCGGCAGGAGCGCCTCGTCGAGGATCTCGCGCGGCGCCGCGCCGCTCGCGACGAGCGCCTGCGTCATCGCCAGGGCGACGGCCTCGTTGCCGTCGATGATGGACTGCTTGAGCTGGTCTTTCATGTGGCCTCCTTCAGAGTGCCGGTGAGAGGACGGGAGCGGCGACGCGACCACCCTCCCGGCGGTCGCGTCGCCCCGCGCGGCGCCGCCTTGGGGGAGGCGGCTGCGCCCACGGACCTGCTCCTCGCCTCAGTCCGCGTGGGCGCCGAGACCCGTCTTCGCCTTGAGGCGCTCGACGGAGTTGATGCGGATGCCGAGCAGCTCGGCGATGCGCGCCTTGGCCTCCAGGCCCTTGGCGAGCCCCGGCACGGCGGTGACGACGCCGATGTCGAACTCCTCACGGACGGTGCGCATGACGGTCGAGTCGGACAGGTCGAAGACGCTCACGCCGAGCTTGTCGGCCACGTACTGTTTGGCCTCCGGAAGCCTCATCTTCTCGTTGAGCTGCATCCTGGCCACGAGATCTCCCGCGGTCTTGATGCCACCCATCGACGAGGCGAGCGCGTGCGCCATGCCCATGCCGTTCGGGTCGCCGGTGCCCACCTACAACCCGTCGGCCTTGCCGATCTCGATCATCGCCGCGCTGGCGCGGCTGACCATGTCCATCGGCGAGACCTCGAACATCGGCACGCCGCCCACGCCGTTGCCGACGTTGGGATGGATGGGGATGGTCGCGTCGGCGGTGCAGGCCTTGACGAAGGTGACCGCGCGGGCGACGTTCCAGGCGCACGACTTCTTGCTGTTGTTGTTGACCACCGGGCCGAAGATGGCCGCGCCGGCCTGCTCCACCAGCTTCATCTGCTGGTGTGGCCACAGCCCGGCGAGCCGGGTGCCCTTGTACTCGAGCTGACCGTGGAAGCCGAGCACCATCTCGGCCGCCATGCTGACCTCGACGGGCATGTGAGTGGTGGACGAGATGGTCTCGGTGGCTCGCAGTGTGGCCAGGAACTCGGCGTCGCCGGTGGAGGCGACGGTGTCGTAGTTGATGCCGTCGCAGCCGGTCTCGGAGAACATCTTGCTCTGCCAGACGACGTCGTCGTGGCAGGCCTCCAGAGCCTCCTCCTGCGTGGCCCGTGCCTCGTCGATCTTGCCCAAAGGCAGGAGGTCGGACGGGTTCTCGAACTGCCCGTCCGGCCGGTAGTACAGGCCGAGGTTCGGCATGAACCCGTAGAACAGCGGAAACACGGTGGTGTGCTGCAGCAGTTCCATGTGCTCCTGCTCGACGCTCACGATGAACTTGCTGGGCTTCACCGAGTAGTCGATGTGCCCCACTTCCATCGAGTCGAAGGCGAAGGCGCGCTCGAACAGCCTGACGGCCGTCTCGCGCCCGATCGGTGCGGCGATACCGCTCGAGAGCCGCGAGCTGATGAGCGTGTTGGTGCCGCCGTCCTTGGTCATGATGGCCTCGTGGCCACGCTCCACGCCCCACACGCGGCTGGGGCAACAGAACATGTCGACCAGATAGTCGACCTCGTTCTCCTCGAGCACAGGGACTTTGGCCTTGACGGCCGCCGCCTCGGAGCCCTCGACGATCTCGCGGCGGATCTCGTCCCTGGTCATCTGGACGGTGCTGCCGTCGCCCATGCGCGTGACGATGGAACTCACCGCTCACCCCCTCCACGGTCGCGATAAAATTACCCACCTGGGTGGAAGAGAATAGGTGCACAGCCGGGGTTGTCAAGCCGTGCCGTGATCCGGCGGAACGGCTGTGACATCGGAGCGCGGCAGCCGTCAGGCCGTGGACGGCGCCTCTGTCGCGGCCTCGGCCTCGGCTGCCATCTCCAGCAGTCGGACCATCGAGTTGCGCAGCAGGAACTCCAGTGTCGCCAGCGGCCGGCTGAGCTCGAACCCGTCGGGGTTGAGCCCCGCCTGCACCGAGAGGCCGTCCGGGATCGCGGCGATGAGCTCGGCCAGCCCCATGAGCATCTCGTTGGTCTCCGCGCCCGGCACCGCGAGGCCAAGCCAGGTGAGATTCTGGTGGTACCACCACTCGTAGAGCGCGAAGAGCCGGATGCGCAGTTCGGGGTCGCGGAACGCGTGCGGCAGGATGTCGAAGAACCCGCGGAACGAGTCCGCGTCCACGATCATGCGGCGGATGCCGACCATGGCGGCGTGCAGGCGCTCCTCCTCCGGCACGCTCTCCGTGTCGGCGGCGATGCGCAGCATCTCGTCGTGGATGAGCGCGTCGGCGACGGCGATGATGAGGCCGGCCTTGTTGCCGAAGTTGTAGCGGATCGACGCCTTGTTCACGCCGGCGGCGGACGCGACGTTCTCGAGGGTGACCGCCTCGTAACCCTTCTCGGCGAGCAGCCCCTGGGCCGCCTTGAGGATCTTCTGCGCCGTCGCCGGCAGAGTCTCCACCGGGTCCTCGAACGGAAAGCGGAGTCGGCCCTTGAGGCTTCTGTCTCGACGTGGTCACTGTCTCCCCTCACGGTCGGTGCTGCTGCACGACAGTACGGACACACCCAGAAGCCAACCCACCCGGGTGGGACGCGACAAGGGTACTCCGGTCGGCCCTCGTCGCCAACAGGTGACGGCGCTCAGTGAGTCGTGAGCACCCGCCTGATGCCGGCGATCGCCAGCTCGACGCCCTCGTCGTCCACGTCCAGATGCGTGACGAAGCGCACGCTCCAGGGCGCCTCGTCGAGACAGAGGACGCCTTCTGCGGCGAGGCGCTCGACGAGCTCGGCGGCCGGCACCCCCGTGCCCCGGGTGCCGGCGAACACCATGTTGGTCTGCACCGTGCCCAGGTCCACGTCGAGTCCCGGCACCGCGGCCAGCTCCTCGGCCAGGCGCCTCGCCCGCCGGTGATCGTCGGCGAGGCGCTCCACGTTGTTGCGCAGCGCGTACAGCCCGCCGGCGGCGATGATGCCCGCCTGGCGCATGCCGCCGCCGAGCACCTTGCGGGCGCGCGCCGCCGCCGGCAGCGTCCCGGCGCCCATGACCAGCACGGACCCCACGGGGGCGCCGAGGCCCTTGGACAGGCAGATGCTCACGGTGTCGAACGGGCGCCGCGTACTCTGCGGCGCTCACCCCGGTGGCCGCCACGGCGTTGAAGAGCCGCGCGCCGTCGAGGTGCATCTTGAGGCCGTGCCGGTCGCAGAACCCGCGCACGGCCAGGATATGCTCGAGCGGCACCACGACGCCGCCGCAGTGGTTGTGCGTCTGCTCGAGGCACACCAGTCGGGTCGGCGCCCAGTGCACGTCGGCGTCCGTGTGGAGGTACTCCTCCATCTTCTCGAGGTCGAGGGTGCCGTCCGTTGAGTCGAACACCCGGAGCTGCACCTGGCTGAGCGCCGACGCGGCGCCCTGCTCGTAGAAGACGATGTGCGCCTGAGCGTGCAGGAACACCTCGTCGCCACGACCGGTGAGAGCGCGGACGGCCGCCTGGTTGCACTGCGTGCCGGACGGGAAGTAGAGCGCCTCGTCCTTGCCCAGCAGCTCGGCGGCGTACCGCTGCAGCTCCAGCACCGTGGGGTCGTCGCCCAGCACATCGTCGCCGACCTCGGCCTGGGCCATGGCCGCGGCGCATCTCGGGAGAAGGCCGCGTGACGGTGTCGCTGCGCAGGTCGACGGTCTTCATGGAGCCTCCTTGAGGGGACGTACCGGTGCGGGACGAGCGTATAGCAGGCGGAGGCCGGAGCGGAACCTCTCAGGCGCGCTGAGAACGCGGCAGCCCGAAGAGCCGGTGCGCCGGCACCGGCTGCGGGCGCCGGCGGGACCAGTGCCGGCGCCGTGACCGAGCGGCGGGCAACAGCCCGTCCGCGGCCAGCCGGCCGGCCCCAAGCCGCCGCGAGAGCGTGTTCCAGAGGACGATGAGCGTAAGGCCGCCGAGGAGGAGCGCGACGCGCCACAGCGGCGCCGGCGCCCAGTAGATCGCCAGCTGGTCCGAGACCTCCTGCCCGAGCCGGAAGTCCTCCGGCCAGTGCAGGAAGAACTCGCCGTCCTCCACGCCGGCGAACTGCACGCCGGCGTTCTCGATCGCGTTGGGCTGCTTGCCGGGATAGTCGACCCAGATGTGGTCGAGGCTCAGCCGCAACTCGTTGGGGATGCCTTTGGCGGTGAGCAGGCTCGCCAGCACCACGGCCCGACTCTCGCAGTCGCCGGCTCCGGAGCGCAGCGCCTCTTCGGTGGTCGGGAAGTACCAGGGCACGCCCGCGCTCTGCCAGTCGTAGGCGTACGGCACCTGCCGCTCGAGGACGTACGCCTCGATCGCCACAGGGTCGTCGGGCAGCGTGGCGGCGATGGCTGCCGCGGCCTCGGGCTGGATCCGCGGCTCCAGCGTGTTGCGCACGCTGCGGACGAGCATCCCAGGGTCCGGATACAGCATCACGAGCGCCCAGGCGGCGGCGAGGAAGATGAGGGCACGACGAGGCAACATCACTGACTGCATGATACCCGGGACGTGCGGCGACGCCGCGCGGTTCGGCAGCGGCGACCCTCAGCTTGCCTTCTGCTCGAGCCGCTCGGCGATCCAGATCTTGATGATCGACTGGCGCGTGACCCCCAGACGCCTGGCCTCACGATCGAGGGAATCGATCAGATCGCCACCTCCTCCGGCCGCGAGCGGCGCACCGAGATCAGCCGGACGGCCTCGCCGCGGTAGGTGATGAACGCCGACCAGTGCTTGCCGGCGATGCATCCCACCACCAGGAACCGCACCTCGGTGTCGCTGCGCGCGGGCGTCTCGGCGAGCGCCTCATCGCGCCACGACGCCTGAGCCTCGACGAAGTCGATGCCGTGCCTGGCCTTGTTGGCGCGACTCTTGCGCTCGTCGAACTCACTCCCACTCGATGGTGCTCGGCGGCTTGCTCGAGACGTCGTAGACGACGCGGTTGACCTCGGGCACCTCGTTGATGATGCGCGAGGAGAGCGTCTCGAGCAGCTCGTACGGCAGGTGCGCCCAGTCGGCCGTCATGGCGTCGTCGCTGGTGACGGCGCGGATGGCGATGGGGTACCCGTAGGTGCGCTCGTCGCCCTGCACGCCGACGCTGCGGATGACGGGCAGGATGGCGAAGCACTGCCAGAGCTCGCGGTAGAGGCCGGCCTTGCGGATCTCCTCCTGGACGATCGCGTCCGCGCGCTGGAGCACGTCGACGCGCTCGCGCGTGATCTCGCCGATGATGCGGATGGCGAGGCCGGGACCCGGGAACGGCTGCCGCCAGACGATGTGCTCCGGCAGCCCCAGCTCCTCGCCCACGGCGCGGACTTCGTCCTTGAACAGCCAGCGCAGCGGCTCGACCAGCTCGAAGTCCATCTTCTCGGGCAGGCCGCCCACGTTGTGGTGGCTCTTGATCTTGGCGGCCTGCCGCGTGCCGCTCTCGATCACATCGCTGTAGAGCGTGCCCTGCACCAGGAACTTGGCGTCGGTGAGCTTGCGCGCCTCCTCCTCGAAGCAGCGGATGAACTCCTCGCCGATGATCTTGCGCTTGCGCTCGGGCTCGGTGACGCCGGCCAGCTTGTCCAGGAACCGGTCGCTGGCGTCGACGGCCACGAGCGGGATGTGGAACGTGCCGGAGAACGTCTCGACCACCCGGTCCGCCTCGCGCATGCGCATCATGCCCTGGTCGACGAAGACGCACGTCAGGCGGTCGCCGATGGCCCGGTACATGAGCAGCGCCGCCACCGACGAGTCGACGCCCCCGGAGAGGCCGAGGATCGCCTTGGAGTCGCCCACCTGTTCGCGGATCTTGCGGATGGACTCCTCGATGATCGACTCGGGCGTGAAGCTCGAGGCACAGCCGCAGGCCTTGTAGAGGAAGCTGCGCAGCACGTCCATGCCCTTGGGCGTGTGGACGACCTCGGGGTGGAACTGCACGGCGTAGAAGCCGCGCTCACGATGCTCCATCGCGGCCACGGGCGCGCCGCTGCTCGACGCCAGCACCTCGAAGCCGGCGGGCGGCACGGTGATGCTGTCGTGGTGACTCATCCAGCACTGCTCCTGGCCGCGCATGCTCTCGAGGATGAGCCCCTGCCTCTGGACCGACAGCACCGTCTTGCCGAACTCGTTGAGGCCGGTCTGGGCGACGGTGCCGCCGAGCTCGAGCGCCATGCCCTGCGCGCCGTAGCAGATGCCGAGCACCGGCACGCCCAGCTCGAAGAGCTCGGGGTTCACCCGCGGAGCGTCCTCGACGTGGACGCTCATGGGCCCGCCGGAGAGGATGATGCCCTTGGGGTCGTAGCTCCTGATGCGCTCTATGGACGCGTCGTGCGGGATGAGCTCCGAGTAGACCCGGCACTCGCGCACGCGGCGCGCGATGAGCTGTCCGTACTGCGCCCCGTAGTCGAGGACCAGGACGGTGTCGAACCCCTTGACCTGCGGCGGACCCTGTGCCACTGCGCCTCCCTCTGTGCCCTCACGTGAGGGCTGAGCGACCCTTGCGGGGCGGCCTCAGCCCATCCCTACGTCTTGTTCCTTCTGGAGCTTCTTGCCCTCGGTCATGAGCGCCGGCGCGACCATGACCTCGGCCTTCTGGAACGAGCTCAGCGTCTCGTAGCCGCACGTGGCCATGCTCGTGCGCAGGGCGCCGAACAGGTTGCGCGTGCCGTCGTTCTCGTGCGCCGGACCGAGGAGGATCTCCTCGAGCGTGCCCTTGGTGCCGGCCTTGACGCGCGTGCCGCGCGGCAGCTCGGGGTGGAAAGTCGCCATACCCCAGTGGTAGCCGCGGCCGGGAGCCTCGGCGGCGGTGGCCAGCGGCGAGCCGACCATCACGGCGTCGGCGCCGAGGGCGATGGCCTTGCTGACGTCGCCGCCGGTGCGCATGCCGCCGTCGGCGATGACGTTGCAGTACTCGCCCGTCTCGAGCAGGTGCTGCACGCGCGCCGCCGCGGCGTCGGCGATGGCCGTGGCCTGCGGCACGCCGATGCCGAGCACGCCGCGCGTGGTGCAGGCGTGGCCGGGGCCGACGCCGACGAGCACGCCGACGGCGCCGGTGCGCATGAGGTGCAGCGTGGTGGCGTAGCTGGCCACGCCGCCCACGATCACCGGCACCTCGCACTCGCTGATGAACTTCCTGAGGTCGAGCGGCTCGACCCTGGTGCTGACGTGCTCGGCCGAGACCACGGTGCCCTGGATGATGAGCACGTCGAGGCCTGCCTCGAGCGCGATCTGGTAGTAGTCCTCCACGCGCTGCGGCGTGAGCGAGGCCGCGGCCAGCACGCCGCCGTCCTTGATCTCTTTGATGCGCTTCGCGACCAGTTCGGCCTTGATCGGCTCCTTGTAGATCTCCTGCATGGTGCGCGTGGCCGTGTCGTTGGGCAGCGACGCGATGCGGTCGAGCTGCTCGTCGGCGTTCTCGTACCGCGTCTGCACGCCCTCGAGATTGAGCACCGCGAGGCCGCCGAGCTTGCCCATGGTGACGGCGAAGGCGGGGTCGACCACGCCGTCCATGGCGCTGGCGAGACACGGGAGCTCGAGCGTGTGCTCGCCGAGCTTCCAGGTGATGTCCACGTCCTCGGCGTCGCGGGTCCGCCGACTGGGCACGATGGCGATGTCGTCGAAGCCGTAGGCCCTGCGACCCTTCTTGCCGCGGCCGATCTCTACTTCCATGCCGTCCTCCTGACAGGAACGCGGGGAGAGATAAACAAAAGACCGCGGCACGGGCGTACCGGGGTCTCTGAGCTCTGGGCGATGTCTCTTGCTGTCTGCGGTGGCAACGTGGTCCGACTCTACCAGCGGACCCGCCGGGAATCAACGCGCGGCCGGACTTCCGGGCAGGAGTCCGGCCTCGGGCGCCGACGGGACGTCAGGCCGTCGGTCCGGACTGCCCGGAGAGCGCGTCGTCCGGCGGCGTCTCGTCGTCCGTGCGCAGCCGGAGCGTGACGCCGGCGACCTCCTCGTAGAGGCGCACCGGCGTCATCTCACCGGCGTCGTCACCGAACGTCGCGCGAGCGCGCGTGAAGAGCTGCTCCACCACGGCGCTCAACTCGGCCGGGACGCCGGCGGCGCGCGCCAGGTCCACGGCGAGACGCAGGTCCTTGGTGGCCAGCGCCAGCGTGAATCCCTCCTCGTACTCGCCGCGCGTGAGCAGCGGCAGCAGGTCCTGAGCGAGCAGCCGGCTGGAGGTCGGACCCTCCACCAGCGCCTTGTGCAGCACACCCAGGTCCACGCCGGCCCGGGCACCGATCGTGAGCACCTCCGCGATCGCGACCAGCTGGTCGAACCACAGCAGGTTCAGCATGAGCTTGACCACGAGGCCGGCGCCGTGACCGCCGACGTGGAAGATGCGCTCCGGGTCGCCGAGGCGCTCGAGGATGGGCCGTGCCTGCTCCACGTCGGCCGCGTCGCCGCCGGCGAAGATCTCCAGCGTGCCGGACTCCGCACCGGCGGACATGCCGGCCACCGGTGCGTCCACCACTCGTATGCCGCGCGCCGCGCCACGCCTGAGCACGCGCTCGGTCACTTCGGGCGACGAGGTGGACATGTCGATCCAGAGCGCTCCTTCGGGGAGTGACGCGAGGGCCTCGCCGGAGCCGAGCATGACCTCCTCGACGGCGGCCGGCGTGGGCAGCATGGTGACGAGCACATCGGCGTCCCCGGCGGCCTCGGCCGCGGACGCCGCGAGGCGCGCGCCGTGCTCGAGCGCGGGGGCGGCGCGCGCGGCCTCCAGGTCGAACACGGTGAGGTCCAGGCCGGCCTCGGCGAGCCGCCGGCTCATCGGCCCGCCCATGTGCCCGAGCCCGATGAACGCCACTCTCATCGCCTGCCCCCTCTCTCAGCGCGGACGGAAGAACGGGTTCCAGGCCTCGTCGCGCGCCGCCAGCACGTCCTCGACGGACGGCGCGCCGGCTCGCGCATTGCGCAGCGCGGTCGCCGTGGCCTCGCGGTTGTTGGCGAACACGGCCTCCTCGTCGCCGGCGGCCGGATTCACCCAGACAGCCGCGATGAGCGCCAGTCCGGCGACCTGGCGGCCGTCGATGGCCCCCTCTGCCACCGCGTCGGCGACGCCGGCGGCGACGCCGGCCTGCGCCGCACCCCACGTGAGCTCGGCGTGGCGCCCGGGCTCGATCGCCGCCTTGTTCACGAACAGGGTGGGCGGCTGCACGGCCAGCCCGGGCTGCAACGATGGCGACGAACGGGACGTGTCCGGCCCGCGGAGTCGCGAGAGCCGTGGCCCACGCCGTCCCGGCCGGGCCGCCCCGCGGCCCGAGCACGACGTTGACGTGGGCCGCGTCGGCGCCGTCGCCGACGAAGGACTCACCGATCAGCAGTTCGCTCATGCCCGCCTCCACTCCCGTGTGCCGGCGCGCGCCTCGGGCGAGCGCCGGGGCCGCGCTGCGGTCCCGTCTCTCGCTTGCCCGTTCGGCGACGGCCCGCACCGGGAGAGCGTTGCCCCGGCCGGCGAACGAACCGATGACACCGGGCCACGGCGGGCCACCGGCGCCGCTCCCCGTACGTGGCCGGGGCGAGCGACGGTCCAGGCAGACCGCGCTCGCCCCTTGGAGGCCAGGCAAGGCAATGAGCGTGTGGGACGTGACCGGTCGCGCCTCCTTGTCAGGAGATCGGGGAGGTCCCACCGGACCGGATCATGGGAGCTCAGGAGCGCTCCCCCTTCGCGTCTTCGCACGACCCGGCGGGATCTCTGCCTTCCCTGACAGCATCGTCGTACGCCTTCCCCCGCGCGATAGGGACGCGCCCCCGAATCGCGGGGGAGGGCTGGGCGCGGCGCCTTGCCCGGCGCCGCGCGCTACCCCTTGTTGTCGATGAGGTGCAGCTCCATGCCCTTGACGATGGCCTCGGAGCGGCTGCGCACGTCGAGCTTGCGGTAGATCGCCGAGATGTGGTTCTGCACCGTCTTCTTGCTGAGGAACAGCTGCGACGGCCATCTGCGCCGGCGACTTGGGCGTGGCGAGCAGGCGCAGGATCTCGAGCTCCCTGTCGGTGAGCGCCAGGCGGCGCTGCTCGTAGGCGCCGGGGGCGTAGTCGAGCTGGCGGATGCCCTCGCCGAGGTTCTGGGCGACGCCGGTGCTGAGCACGGTGCCGCCGCGCAGCACGAGGTCGATGGCGGCGAAGAGCTGGTCGGGCTCGGCGTCCTTGGCCACGTAGCCGCGGGCGCCGGCCGAGATGGCGCTGAACAGCGCGTCCCGGTCCTCCCGCGCGCTGAGCATGACGACCTTGACGTCGTCGCCGCGCTCGCTCAGGCGCCGGGCCACCTCCAGACCGTTCATGCCCGGCATGGCGATGTCGAGCAGCAGCACGCAGCCCTGGTGCTCGGCCACCGCCGTCAGCGCCTCGTCGCCGCTCGTCGCCTCCGCCTCCACGGTGTAGCCCTCGGTCTCGAGGAGCTGCCGCAGACCCTGGCGGAACAGCCCGTGGTCGTCGGCGATGATCACTCTTCCCTTGTCCGCTCTGGCTGTTCATTTCGCCCCCAACAGGAGTGAGACGAGGTCGACGAACAGGCTCGGCCTCTACGGGTTTGGGCCGGTACCACGCGCGCCTGTCGCGCACGTCGGCCAGGGCCGCTCCGGCGGCCGGGTCGCTGCTCACGAGGAGCACCGGCGTCCCGGGCGCCAGGCGAGTCGCGATCTCGACACCGGTCATGCCGGGCAGGTGGTAGTCGAGCACGGCACAGTCCCACGCTCTCCGACTCCATTGCCACGTTCTTGCCCCGAGCCGGCGGCGGTCACGCGCGCGCCATGCTCCTCGAGCGCCGCCGCCGCGAGGTCGCGGAGCGGCGCGTCGTCCTCGACGACGAGGACGCGCGCGCCCCGGAGGCGCTCGTGGCGCGGCAGCGGCAGGCGCACGGTGAACACGGCGCCGCCGCCCCGGCGGTTCGCCGGAGGTGATGCTGCCGCCGGCGTCCTCCACCAGGCGGCGCACGAGCCAGAGCCCCAGGCCGGTGCCGCTCGACTTGGTCGTGTAGAAGGCCTCGAACACGTTGCCCTCGGGCAGCCCGGGGCCGCGGTCGGCCACGTCGATCGTGAGCGTGTCCTCGTCGGCGCTCGCCGCTGACGGTCGACGCGCGCCCTCGCCGCCGGTCGCCTGGATGGCGTTGACGATGAGGTTGGTGACCACCGAGCGCAGGTCGTTCTCGGCCAGCGCGACGCGCGGGCTCGCCGCCGGCGCCGCGCAGCGTGACCGCAGCGTCCTCGTGGCGCCGGCGCAGGTCGCCCACCACGTCGCGCAACGACGGGCCGACCGGCGTGAGCGTCATGCCGCCGGCCTTGGCGATGTCCGGGTTGATGGAGTGCATGATCGCCCCGATCCGGTCGAGACAGAGCCGGGTCTGGTCCTTGATCACGTCGAGCCGCTCCACGGACGCCGGCGTCCTCGCCGAGCGTCGCGGCGCAGCAGGTTGGCGTAGAGCTCCACGGTGGCGAGCGGCGACTTGAGCTCGTGGGCCATGGCGCTGGCGATGCGGCCGACCTCGGCGAAGCGCTGGGCCTCGGCCGCGCGCCGCTCCTCGGCGAGGGCGTCGGTGAGGTCGGCGAAGAACACGCGCCGTGGCGCCGTCGCTCGAGCAGCGAGGCGCTGTAGCCCAGCGTCTGCTGCCCGCCGCGGCCGTCCGACGGTGATCTGGCGGCGGGCGACGGCCACTCCGGTGCGCCGCGTCTCGCGCAGCACCCCGGCGAGCGCGGCCACGCGCAGGGTCGCCGCGCGTGAGCTCCTCGAGGTCGCGGCCGAGCACCGTCGTCGCCCTCGACACCGAGCACGCGCGCGGCCGCGGGGTTGAACACGCCGACGCGGCCGTCGCCGTCGGCGGCGATGGCCGCGGTCTGCACGTGCTGCAGCACTGTGCCCGCGAGCTGATCGATGCCCGGTCCTCCATACCCATGGCTCACCCCTCGAGATGCAGTATGTCCCGAGGAAACGGGTTACGAACGCGTCGGACGCGGAGACGCGGCGCGCCGCGAGGCCGCGACGCTCAGGAGCTCGCGGAGAGCTCCTCGACCTCGGTGGTGTCGAGGAGACTGGCGGCGAGCGTCGGGGTCGAGCACGCCGGCGCCGTAGCGCTGCGTGTTGGCGGCGCCGGCGGCCAGCCCGTGGCGCAGGCACTCCGGCCAGGTCGAGCTTGCGGAAGCGGGCGCTGATGAACCCGGCCAGGAACGCGTCGCCCGAGCCGACCGTGCTGACCACGGTCTCGAGGGCCGCGATGTTGGCGCGGAACACGCGCTGCTTGCGCCCGACCTGGAACCGGGCCACGCAGCCGTGCTGGGTCTTGATGATCACGTTGCGCGCGCCCATGTCGCAGACCATGCCGGTGGCGTCGACGAGGTCCTGGTCGTCGTGGAACTCGTGCCCCACCAGGTCCTCGGCCTCGCGCAGGTTGGGCAGCCACGAGGTTCGGGCGGCCGCGCACGCCGCGGCGCAGCGGCTCGCCGGCGCTGTCGAGCACGACGAAGCAGCGGTGCTTGCGGATGCGCTGCAGCACCGCGGCGTAGAAGTCCTCCGGCACCTTGCGCGGCAGCGAGCCGGCGAGGACGACGAAGCGGGCGCCCTTGGCGAGGTACTCGATCTTGTCGAGCAGGGCCGCCGTCTCCGGCCTCGGTGACCACGGGGCCGTACTCGACGACCTCGGTCTGCGTCATGGTGGTGGGGTCGACCACGGCGGTGGAGGTACGCGACTCGCCGCCGATGTGCACGAAGTCGTTGAGGATGTTCTCGCGCTGCAGCCCCTCGACGATCTAGCTGGCCGGCGCGCCCGCCGACGAGGCCGGTGACGACCACCGGCTCGCCGAGCGACTTGAGCGCCCGGGCGATGTTGACGCCCTTGCCGCCCGGGAGCGTGAGGCTCTCGCTGGCGCGGTGGCGGAACCCGGTCTGGAAGTTGGGGACGGTGAGCGTCTTGTCGACCGCGGCGTTGGGTGTGACGGTGATGATCACGCGAGGCCTCCCGTGAGCCTTCGCACAGAAGCCGGCGCCCTGCGCGGCGCCGGCCCTCAGCGGGGCCGAGTATACCACCGTGCACCGGCCGGCCCGCCTTGACACTGCCCGAGCGCGGCGGTACGTTCACGAGCGTCAATCCAGGCGCAGTTCCTCGTTAGGTGAGGCTCCGGCACACATAGAGGCCGTTGCCCGGAAACGTCCAGAGACGCCAACGGGTAGGACAGGCACTACCGGCACAAGGTTTTGCCCGAAACGGCTGAGGCCCTGACCTCTACGGTGTGTTGTGCTAAAGCTCGGACGAGTGAGGATCGCCCTCCACGCTGCGCGCTCGGAGCCTCCCTGCGAGGGAGGTTTTCGTATGCCCGGTGACCGGCGGTCACGCGGAGGAGGTGAGGCCTGTGTTCTACCTGAGCAAGCTGCTCGGCAGCCCCGTCAGGGATGTCGAGAACAAGCCCGCCGGGACGCTCGCACGACCTGGTGGTCACCACCAGACAGGCCTACCCCGTCGTGACCGCCGTCGGCGTCAAGCGCCGCGGCAGGGTGCTGTACGCGCCGTGGGACGCCGTCGACCAGCTTCGAGGAGTCCGGCACGCTGCTGCACGTCGCGGCGGCCGACGCTCGCCGAGCGTGAGCTCGCGGCCGACGAGCTCCACCTCTCGGCGACGTTCCTCGACAAGCAGCTGGTCGACACCGAGGGCCGCAAGGTCATCCGCGTCAACGACATCCAGCTGCTGCGCACCGGCGACGTCGTGCAGGTCGCGGCGGTGGACGTCTCCAGCAACGCCATCCTGCGGCGCGTCGGCCTCGCCAAGGTCGGCGAGCGCATGCCGCCGCGCGGCCGACGCCCAAGGCCGCACCTGATCGACTGGAAGGACGTCGACATCGAGCAGACGGACGAGGCCGCGGTGCGCCTCGCCGTCCCGCAGACCAAGCTCGAGCTGCTGCACCCCGCCGACATCGCCGACCTGGTCCACGAGCTCTCGCCGGAGGAGCGGGCCGCCGTGTTCGACGCGCTCGAGGACGACCTGGCCGCCGACACCTTCGAGGAGCTGCACCCGTCGTACCAGGCGTCGCTGCTGCTCGACCTGCCCGGACGAGAAGGCCAGCGAGATCCTCAACGAGATGTCGCCGGACGACGCCGCCGACCTGCTGGCCGACCTGCCGGACGACCGCCGCCGGCACTTCATCGCGATGATGGAGAAGGACGACGCCGAAGACATGTGCGAGCTGCTCAGCTACCCCGAGCACTCCGCCGGCGGCATCATGACGACCAACTACGCCTGGGCGCGCCTGGACGACACCGCCTACAAGGCCATCGAGCGCCTGCGCGAGCAGGAAGAAGAGGCCGAGACCGTCTACTACATCTACGTGGTCGACCGCTCCGAGCACCTGCGCGGCGTCTTCTCGCTGCGCGAGCTGGTCATGTCGGCGCCGGACAGGAAGGTCCGCGAGTTCATGACGGAGAACCCCGTCTCCGTGCGCCCCGAGGCCAGCGAAGAAGAGATCACCGAGGTGATCGCCAAGTACAACCTGCTCGCCCTGCCGGTGGTGGACGCCGAGGGCGAGCTGCACGGCATCATCACCATCGACGACGCCATCGACCTGGTGCTTCCGCTCGCGTGGAAGAAGCGCCTGCCGAGGATCTTCCATTGAGGAGGCCTCGATGGCGCGGACACCGCGCAGGGTAGGCCTGCCGCCTCGCCGGCCGTATCGGCCGCACCCGGCTGCTCGTCATCCTCGCGATGGTGGGGCCCGGCTTCATCGCCGCCAACGCCGGCAACGACGCCGGCGGCATCACCACCTGGTCGGTGATCGGCTCGCGCTACGGCTACAGCATGATCTGGCTGCTGGTGCTGATCACGCCGATCCTCGCCATCGTGCAGGAGATGAACGCCCGCGTCGGCGTGGTCACGGGACGCGGGCTGGCCGGGCTCATCCGCGAGAACTTCAGCCTCAAGATCACCGCCCTCGCGATCCTCGCCACGGTGATCGCCAACTTCGGCACCACCGTGGCGGAGTTCTCGGGCGTGGCCGCCGCGAGCAGCCTCTTCCACGTGCCGCCCTACGTGGCCGTGCCCGTGGTCGCCGTGGGCGTCTGGCTGCTCGTCACGCGCGGCTCGTACCGCAAGGTGGAGCGCGTCCTCCTCGTGCTCGGCTTCGTGCTGCTCACCTACGTGGTCTCCGGCATCCTCGCCGGCCCCGACTGGAGCGCGGCGCTCCACGGCGCCACGCACCCGTACGTCCAGTGGGACAGCCTGTGGATCTTCACCGTCATCGCCGCCATCGGCACCACGCTCACGCCCTGGGGCCAGTTCTTCATCCAGGCCGCCGTGGTGGACAAGAAGGTGCCGTGGAGGCAGTTCGAGTACACCAAGTACGAGATCTACGCCGGCTCGGTGTTCATGACGACGATCGACTTCTTCATCGTCCTCGCCTGCGCCGCGACGCTCTACGAGGACGGCATCGTGGTGCAGTCGGCGGAGGAGGCGGCGATGGCGCTGGTGCCGTTCCTCGGCGCCGCCGCCCAGTACCTGTTCGCCATCGGCCTGCTCAGCGTGTCCATCCTCGCCGCCGGCGTGCTGCCGCTGGCCACCGCCTACGTGGTCTGCGAGGCCTTCGGCTTCGAGAGCGGCCTGGACAACTCGTTCCGCGAGGCGCCGGTGTTCAACGGCATCATCACGTTCCTGATGTTCGTGCCGGCGGCGGTGGCGATCATCCCGGGTCTGCCGCTGGTGAGCGTGATCCTCGTCGCCCAGTCGCTCAACGGCATCCTGCTGCCGGTGATCCTCATCTTCACGCTGCTGCATGATCAACGACCCGCGCGTGATGGGCGAGCACACCAACGGCAGGGTCCGCAACGCGATCGCCTGGACGTTCACCGTGGCGCTCATCGGCATGAGCGCGGTGCTGCTCCTCTCGCCCCTGTTCGGCTGACCGGAGGCCGCGCCGCGCGGCGCGCATGCGCGACAGGCGGCGCGAGGGCGGGAGCGAGCGCGGGCTTGTCCTGCCGAGGGCGGGCAACCCCCTCGGCTGCGGGCGGGGAACCTCTCGGTGAGGCGCGGGGGGTATGTGTGCTGGCGGGTAGGAGCCTTCGATGGTGCCTCGAAGGTGCCATCGAAGGCTCCGACCCCTGGAGAGCACTACCCCCCGGCAGGCGGGGCCGGGCCGACGGGCGGAGCGGGCGGGGCCGGGTCGGTCAGTCGCCCTCGAACCTGTCCGGCGCGCGCGGCTCGACGTGCACCAGCACGTCGGTGTTGGGGATGCAGGCGCGGATGTCGTCCTCGATGTGCTCGGCGATGTCGTGCGCCTGGGTGACCGTGAGGTCCGGCGTCGACCACCACGTGCAGGTCCACGTGGCGGCGGCTGCCGGCGCGGCGGGCGCGGAGCTTGTGGTAGCCGCTGATGATGTCCCCCCGGTGCTCGCGCACGCAGCGGCGGATCTCCTCCAGCTCCTCCTCGGGCAGCGTCTCGTCCAGCAGCACGCGCGTGGACTGCATCACCAGGTCGTAGCCCGTCTTGATGATGAGCACGGCGACGGCGATGGCGGCGATGGGGTCGAGGTACGGCCAGCCGGTGACCTTGACGAGCAGCAGGCCGAAGGCCACGCCGAACGAGGTGTACACGTCGGTGAGCAGGTGGGCGGCGTCCGCCTCGAGCGCGGCCGACTCCGTGCGCCGCGCGACCGGGTACAGCACCTTCTTCGAGACGATGAGGTTGGCGACGCCCGAGACCATCATCACGCCGATGCCGAGCCAGATGTGGTCGATCTCGGGGCCGTCGATGATCTTCATCACGCCCTCGAAGATGATCACGGCCGCGGCGGCGATGATGAGCAGCGCCTCGATGACGCCGCTGAGGTTCTCGACCTTCTCGTGGCCGTAGTGGTGGTGCTCGTCCGGCGGCTGCGGCGGCCTGCCGCACCGACCAGAAGGCGATGAGCGCGGCCACCAGGTCGGAGCCCGAGTGCAGCGCCTCGGAGATGATGGCGATGGACCCGGAGAGGATGCCGACCACCAGCTTGAAGACGATCAGCGTCGCGTTGGACGCGATCGAGACGGCTGCCGCCCGGGACTTGAGCGCGTGATTGTCGTGGTCGGCGACCACGACCTGCGGGTCAGTCGGTGTCGCCCTCTTGGCCATGAAGTAACCCCTCCCGTCGCAAGACATCGACGAGGGCCCTCCCGGCCAGTGCGCGGTGGCTGGCCTGGTCCTTGGCATCCTGTGGCCACTCGGCCACGGAGAGGTCTGACCCTTCCGGAACGAAGACGGGGTCGTACCCGAACCCGCCCTCACCGCGCGGCGCCTCAGCGATGGCGCCCCACCAGTATCCCGTTGCGGCGTAGTGTGTCATATCCGGCGCGACGGCGACAACCGCGCAGACGAAGCGGGCGCGGCGGGCGAGCGGGCCGGCGAAGCCGCGCGAGCTCGCCCAGCAGGCGCTCGTAGTTGGCCCTGTCGGCGCCGGGCCCGTCCACGCCCGCGTAGCGGGCGCTGGTCACGCCCGGCGCCCAGCCCAGCGCCTCGACCTCGAGGCCGGAGTCGTCGGCGAGGTAGAGCACCCGCTCGTCCGCGGCGAGGCCGAGCTGCTCGAGCAGCGCGGGGTCGGCCGCGACCGCCCGCGCCAGCCCCTCGGCCTTGCCGAGGGCGTTCTCCGCGAACGACTCGACGCCCTCGGGCGGCAGCTCCACGCCGGCCGGCATGACGTCCACGCGGCACGGGGCCAGGATGGCCGCCGAACTCCTTGGCCTTGTGCCGGTTGCCGGTGGCGAGGACGAAGCGCATGCGGCACGCCTGCTCCAGCTCCGCGCAGGCGGCGGCCTGCACGCCCGCCAGCGACTTCGCGCCGGCCGCGACCAGGTCGAGCATCGCCTCGAGCGCCTGCGCGCGAGTACGGCTCGCCCTCGGCCGTGGCCTGGACCTCCACGAGGCGGCCGTCGCCGGTGATCACGGCGTTGAGGTCCACCTCGGCGGCCGAGTCCTCCTCGTAGTCCAGGTCGAGGCGCAGCTCGCCGTCCACCACCCCGGCGGAGACGGCGGCGATGGAGTCGAACAGCGGCAGCTCGTGCAGGCCGAGCAGGTCCTTGATCTTGAGCGCGACCTGGTACACGGCGACGTACGCGCCGGTGATGCTCGCCGTGCGCGTGCCGCCGTCGGCCTGCAGCACGTCGCAGTCCACGGCGATGGTGCGCTCGCCGATGATGCCGAGGTCCATGACGCCGCGCAGGCTGCGGCCGATGAGGCGCTGGATCTCCATGGTGCGGCCGCTCTGCTTGCCGCGCACGGCCTCGCGCGCGGTGCGCGACGGCGTCGCGCCCGGCAGCATGCTGTACTCGGCCGTGAGCCAGCCGCGGCCGGAGCCGCGCAGCCAGCCGGGCACGCCGTCGCTGAGCGAGGCCGTGCAGAAGACGTGCGTGTCGCCCAGCTCGATGCGCGCCGAGCCGGCGGCGAACTTGGCCACCGCCGGCGTGATGGTCACCGGCCGGAGCTCGTCGGGCTTGCGTCCTGTTCTCAAGGTCGTCCTCCTCGCCGCCGGGGCGGCAGACGGCCGCGTCAGGCGGCCGGTCGTGTCGAAGTCCGAACAGCTCGCGGTGACGGCGCACCGCGTAGAACAGCGCCAGGCCGAGCGTGAACAGCACCGCGGCCTCTCCGATACCTACCCACAGCGCGCTCGCCCAGTACGGCAGGTCGAGGATGAGCGCGAGCATCGCCGCCACGCCGAAGGCGTTGATGACCACCGGCGCGACGAGCGCGACCACCCGCGGCCCGACCGTGTACATGATGACGCCGGCCGCGAGCGTGAGCAGCGCGCCGACGACGGTGTCCACCGGCATCATCGGGCTGCCGAGGTTGGCGATGGCGCAGCCCACCGCGAGGCCGACGACGGCCGCCGGGTCGAAGCAGGCGAACACCATGAGCGCCTCGGAGACCCGGAACTGCACCGGACCGTAGGCGAGCGCGTTGAGCCCGGGAGCCAGCGTGAGCACGGCGTAGAGGGCGGCGTACACCGCCGCCCGCACCAGGAACCGGCTGTTCATGGACGGCGGGCGAGCTCGTCCAGGTGCTCGAGCGGGAGCGCGCGCACGCGCGTGAGCGGCATCTGGAGGAACCGGGCGCCCGTCTCGCGGAACCGCTCGACGTCGCCGGTGGTGTAGAAGCGGTACGAGCCCATCTCGTCGCCCGGGCGCTCGAGGCCCTGCCGCAGGAGCATGGCCTCGACCTCCCGGGCGATCTCGGCGGCGGGGTTGATGAGCGTGATGTCGCGCCCCAGGAACCGCTGCAGCATGGGCGCGATGAGCGGGTAGTGCGTGCAGCCCAGGATGACGACGTCCGGACGCTGGGCCTTGAGCGGCTCGGTGAAGCCGCGCACGGCGTCGGCCAGCTCCTGGCTGGTCACGTCCCCGGCCTCGATGAAGTCGACCAGGCCGGGGCACGCCTGCTGCAGCACCTGCGCGCCGCTGTCCAGGCTGTGGATGGCGCGCGGGTACGCCCCGCTGGCCACCGTCGCCTCCGTGGCCAGCACGCCGATCTTGCGGTAGCGCGAGGTCTCCACCGCCGCTCGCGCCCCCGGCATGACCACGCCGATGATGGGCGTCTCGAACTGCTCCTGCAGCGCCGGCAGCGCCGCCGACGTGGCCGAGTAGCAGGCCACGACGATGAGCTTGCACGGCACCGTCTCGAGGAACGCGGCGATCTGCCGCGAGAAGAGCTCCAGGTCCTCGCGGCTCTTCTCGCCGTAGGGAACGCGCGCCGTGTCGCCGACGTAGGCGAAGTGCTCGCCCGGCAGCTGCACCAGGCACTCGTGGAGCACGGTGAGACCGCCCATGCCGGAGTCGAACATGCCGATGGGCAGGGCGGCGAGCTGCGTGAGGCTGTCGGTGGGAGGAGCGGTCATGTCGAGGGCGCCTCGAGGCGTCCCGGTAGTATTCCCCACCGCGCGCCGGGCTGTCCAGACGCTGACGCGGCCTGAGCGCTCAGGTCGGCCGGGCTCGCGCAGCGGTCCGCGGCCGGGTCGACACCGCTCCAGTCGGGTACCCTAGGTACCTGCAGAGGCGGACCGAGCGTACGCACTCCAGGTACCGAGTCTCAGAGGCGTCTTCAGGCATCCGCGGCCCGCATCCGCGTGGCAACAGATGTACCTCTCAAGCGTGGCGACCGTCCGATACGTGCAGTGAGAGGGTGACGACGACGCGGAGGCGAGTCGTGAGCGGCGAGAACTACAAGATCGAGCTCTTCATCTTCCCCGACGGGACGTCGGTCGAGCTGATGGTGTTCGACCGCGAGCGCGGCAGCAGCCGCGCCGGCAGGCCCGCCACGGCCACCGCCGACGCGCTCCCGGCCAAGCCCGCTCCGTCGCCGTGCTGCGCGCCGCCCGCCCCGCGCGAGGATCCCGAGGCGCACGTGTGCCCCGTGTGCGGCAGCGACCTCGTCTACCCCATCGACTGGGACCGCTCCGGCCCGGCCAGCTGGATCCTGATCCTCCGCTGCCCCGAGTGCGAGACCCGGCGCGAGGTGAGCCTGGGTCGCGCCTCCGTCGAGCAGTTCAACCGCGAGCTCTACTTCGGCGCCCAGGCGCTCGCCCGCGAGGCCGACCAGATGATGCGCCGCAACTTCGAGGACGAGGTGCAGAGGATCGTGGCCGCGCTGGAGCGCGACCTCATCCTCCCGATGGACTTCTGAGCCCGGCTCTCCGCGCCTGCCGCCGCGCCTCCGCTGTTCGCCACCCACACCCCCGCCACGACCACCGCCGCGGCCGCTCCCTGCGCGACCGTGAGCCTCTCCCCCAGCAGCACGTAGGCGCTCGCGACCGCCACCACCGGCGTGAGGTTGATGAACACGCTCACGCGGCTCGCCGGCAGGAACCGGAACGCGTAGTTGAGCAGCAGGTACGCGAGGATCGAGCAGACGAGCGTGAGGAAGAGGACGCCGCCGGCCGCCGGTACCGTGGGCCGGCGGACCCCCATCACGAGCGCCTCCACCAGCGCCAGCGGCGCCATGAAGAGCGCGCCGAAGAGGTTCTGCCAGGTGGTGACGAACAGCGCGGAGCGGCTCACGAGCAGCCTCCGCGCCAGGATGCTGTAGGCGGCGCCGGAGACGGAGGCCGCCAGCACGAGCAGGTTGCCGGCGCAGCGAGCCGCCGCCGGCGCCGCCGGCGGCGAGCACCAGCGCGACGATGCCGGCGAACGAGAGCAGGATGCCGGCCCACTGGCGGCCCGAGGGCCGCTCGGCCGGCACGAACGCCCCGATCACGGCGACGAAGATCGGGATGGTGGCGATGAGGATCGCGGCCTCCGAGGCGCTCGTGCGCGCGATCCCCAGGTTCTCGAAGCTGAAGTAGACCGTGAGACTCACGAACCCGATGAGCGCGAGCCGCCCGAGCTCCGCTCGCGTCAGCGGCTCGCGCACCGGCCGCAGGCGCCACACCACCCACAGGATGGCGCCCGCCAGTGTGAACCGCAGCAGCGCGACGAGCAGCGGCTCGAACCCCTTGAGCGCCGTCTTGGTGGCGACGAACGAGAGCGCGAACGCCACCGTCATGCCGACGGCGGCGACGTAGGCGGATGGGGGCGGCGGGCGCTGGTCCATCGGGCAAGACTACCGCAGCAGTGCCGGTGAGCCGGCCGGAGACTGCGCACGGCCGGGGACGCACGGGAAGTACGGGGAGCCGGAGGCGAGAGTGGATGGTGCCCCCGGAAGGATTCGAACCTTCGACCTCGCGCTCCGGAGGCGCGCGCTCTAATCCCCTGAGCTACGAGGGCACGGATGCGCATTCTAGCACGGCGGGCGCGCGGCGCCGCCGGGCCGCGCCCGCCGCCCCGCCGCACAGGCTCAGGCGAGTTCCTGGATCGCCTCCGCAAGGCGCACGTCGCGCTGCGTCACTCCGCCGGCGTCGTGACTGCTCAGGTGCAGCGTGACCTTGTTGTAGCGGATGTCGATGTCGGGGTGGTGGCGCTGCGCTTCGGCGACCTCGGCCAGCCGCTCGACGAAGTCGACGGCGTGCACGAAGTCGGCGAACCGGAAGGTGCGCACGAGCGCCTCGCCCTGGAACCCCCAGCCGTCGAGCTCCGCGAGCGCAGCCTCGATCTGCTCGTGATTGAGCGTGTCCATGTACGCCTCCCCGGGTCGCCTGGCCGGCGCACGGGGCGGCGCCGGCCCCTATCGCCTGTCTTCCCCGCGGCCGCGAAGAGCACGCTGCATGTCTCGCTTCGCGTCCCTGTCGGCCAGGTCGTGGCGCTTGTCGTAGAGCTTCTTGCCGCGCCCCAGACCGATCTCGACCTTGGCGCGCCCGTCCTTGAGGTACACCTTGGTCGGCACGATCGTGTAGCCCTTCTCCCGCACCTTGACGGCGAGACGCTCGATCTCGTGGCGGTGCATGAGCAGCTTGCGCACCCGCAGAGGATCGTGGTTCCAGATGTTGCCCTGGTCGTAGGGGCTGATGTGGGCGCCGACGAGGAAGAGCTCCGGCGCGTGTGCGCTGCCCCGGACCTCGACGTAGCTGTCGCGCAGGTTGATGCGCCCCTCGCGCAGCGACTTGACCTCCGTGCCGACGAGTACGATGCCCGCCTCGAAGGTGTCGTCGATGAAGTAGTCGTGGCGCGCCTTGCGGTTCTCGGCGACGCGCTTGATCCCGGTCTCTCGTGGCATGCCGACTAGGGTACCGCATCGGGGAGGACGGACGCGCCCGGGGTGCGCACCGGCCGGAGCCGGCGTCAGCGGTTCTTGCGGCGCGTCTCGCTGCCGGGGCCGCGGCGGCGCGGCGGGCGGGAGCCCGTGCTCCGCCGCGCAGGGCGCCGGTTGGGGCCGGTGACGGGGCCGTCCCCGGCCGGGAGCGCCGGCGCCAGGTCGACCTTGCCGGTCAGCCGGTCGACGCGCTCGACCTTCACCTCGACCGGGTCGCCGAGACGGTAGCGCGTGCCCGTGGCCTCGCCGACAAGCGCGGTCTCGTGCTCGCTGACCTCCATGCGCTCGCCGCCGAGGCGGCGTGACGAGAGGAACCCCTCGAAGACGTCGCCGAAGCGGATGAACAGGCCGCCGCCGACCAGGCCGACGATCTCGCCGGTGAAGGTCTGCTCCCACCCCTCGGCGTCCAGGCGGCGGTGGAGAAGGAAGCAGAGGGCGACGTCGTCGCCGGTGAGCTCGATGCGGCTGAAGTCCCGCTCGCGCGTGGAGCAGTCGTCGGCGGCGGTCGCCAGCTCGGCGTCGCCGAGCTCGGAGCCGCCCTCACCGAGGTGGTAGATGAGCGCGCGGTGGACGACGAGGTCCGGGTAGCGGCGGATGGGCGAGGTGAAGTGCAGGTACGCCGGACTCGCGAGGCCGAAGTGGCCGAGGTTGGCCGGCCCGTAGCGCGCCTGCTTGAGCGAGCGCAGGATGAGCGTGGACCACGCGAGCCGGCCGCGGTGCTCGCGCGCGCTCGTCTGCGCGACCAGGGCGCTCAGCCGGCCGTACAGCTCCTGGAGCTGCGCCGCCGGCACGGCCGGGCCGGCCGGGAACGGCGGCGTCGGCACGCCGAGCTCCTCGAGCTGGTCGAGCAGCTCGCCGGTGCTCTGCGGGCTCCGGCGGCTCGTGCACGCGGTACAGCGCGTGCGCCTTCTTGCGCAGCAGGTACTCGGCCACGGCCTCGTTGGCGGCGAGCATGAACTCCTCGACGAGCGCGTGCGAGGGCGTCTCCGGGCGCGCGGCCGCGCCGCTGAGCGCGCCCGCGTGGTCGAACGCGTACTCGGGCTCGAACGAGCCGATGGTGAGCGCGCCGCGGGCCATCCGGCGGCGGCGCAGGACCCCGGCCAGCTCGGCGGCGAGCAGCAGTTGCTCGCGGAGCGCGTCGTCGGCCTCCATGGTCGCGTCGGGCACGTCGCGCGGAGGCTCGCGGTCCGCGACCAGATGCGCGCCGGGCAGCGCCGCGACGGCCGCCGGGCCGATCACCGTGTCGGCGAAGCCGTAGGTGAGGCGGTGGTCGCTGCTGATGAGCGAGCGGTAGTACTGCGTGCTGGTCCGCCGGCCCTCGGCGTCGAACGTGAACTCCACGCTGAGGCACTTGCGCGGCTGCCGCGGCACCAGGCTGCAGAGGTCGCTGCTGAGCGCCGCCGGGAGCATGGGCTCGGCGAACAGCGGCAGGTACAGGCTGGAGGTGCGGCGGCGCGCCTCGCGCTCGATCTCGCCGTCGGGGTCGACGAAGTGCGAGACGTCGGCGATGTGCACGTGGGCGCGGTACCCGGAGCCCTCGCGCGCGACCGAGATGGCGTCGTCGAAGTCGCGCGCGGTGTCCGGGTCGATGGTGAACGTGGGCAGCGCCGTGAGGTCGTGGCGGCCGCGGTCGGGGCGCGTGGCGCGCCCCTTGACGGCCGCCGCCTCGTCGAGCACGGCGCTCGAGAAGCCCTGGCGGACGCCTTTGGCGTGGAGCAGGGCGCGGAGCACGGCCTTGACGTCGTCCGCGCCGCCGAGGACCTCGACGATCCGGCGCCTGTCGCCGTGCGAAGGCACGGCGAGCACCAGGTCGTCCAGCTTCGGCGGCACCCCGCCCTTGGCCACCAGATACGAGCGCATGTCCGCGAAGAGGGGCTCGAGCGACCAGAACTTGCCCCAGCGGGTGACGCGGTACGGGAGAGGGCGACCGAGGTCCTGCGGTTCTTCCGGAGCCCCTTGGGTCTTGCCGGCGCCGCGTGCCTGCGGGCGTCGCGACGAACCTCGGCGTCCGCCGCCCCGGGACGGGCGCTCCCCTCCGTGTCTCGCACTGTCACCCGGTCCGCCTGGATGCCGCGCGGGGCTCATGCGGCTACTTCTCTTGCGCGGCGATGAACTTGAGCGCGCGCTGCAGCGCGTCGTCGGGCTTGGTCTTGGGCTTGTCCGGCGCCACGATGTCCGGCGTGATGCCCTTCTTGTTGATGTTGGTGCCGTTGGGCGTGAGGTAGACGGCGGTGGTGAGCTTGAGCGCCGCGCCGTTGCCGAGCTCGACGATGCTCTGGACGAGGCCCTTGCCGAACGTCGTGGTGCCGACGATGGTGGCGCGCTCGTGATCCTTGAGCGCGCCGGTGACGATCTCCGAGGCGCTGGCCGAGTAGCCGTTGACCAGCACGACCATGGGCTTCTTGGTCGCGACGGGGCCGGTGGCGGTGAGCTCCTCCTTGGGGGAGTGCAGACCGGCCGTGGAGGTGACGAGGCCGGTCTGGAACACGCCGGTGACGTCCACCGCCTGGGTGAGCAGACCGCCGCCGTTGTAGCGCAGGTCGAGGATGAACCACTCCGCGCCCTTCTTGCTCAGCTCGCCGACGTCCTCGCGCACGTCGCGGCCGGCGAGGCCGCCGAACTCGTAGAGCTGCACGTAGCCGACCTTGGTGCCCTTGTCGTTGATGATCTTGCTGTTCGTCTCGGGGATCTCGATGGTCTTGCGCACGATCTTGTACGTCTTGACCGGCTGCTTCTTGTCCTTGGGCTGCACGCCGAGGGTGACGGTGCTGCCCTCCTCGCCCTTGATGCGGCTGATGCTGGTCTCGATGGCCACACCCTTGGTGTCTTTGCCGTCGACCGTGACGATGACGTCGCCCGGGGCGAGACCCGCCGCCTTGGCCGGCGAGCCCTCGAACACGGAGGTGATGACGAGACCGTCCTTGGTCTTCTGCAGGCTGGCGCCGATGCCGGAGTACGAGCCGCGCTCCTTCTCCTCGAAGTCCTGGACCTCCTTGGGCGTGAGATACACCGTGTACGGGTCCTTGAGCGACTTGAGCATGCCGTTGACGCCGGCGGTGGAGAGCTTGTCGACGTTGACCTCACGGTAGTAGCGCGTCTGCAGCTCCTCGATGATCTTCTGCTGCAGCTTGCCGGCCTCCCTGGCGGAGGTCTGCTGCGTGGGGTTGAGGCGCACGGTGTTCTCGCCGTGAAGGTACCAGCCGGCGAAGTAGCCGCCGAGGAACCCGAGGGCGACGAGAAGGACGACGATGATGGTGCGGAGGACGCGCATCAGTCGTAGATGGTAGTCGGTCGGTGAAGGAGCGGCAAACGAGCACCGGTGATGGAGCGCGGGCGGGCCCGGCCCGGCGCTGCGGCGGCCGGGCTCAGAGGTAGCCCATCGGGTCGACGGGGTTGCCGTTGACGCGCACCTCGTAGTGCAGGTGCGGGCCGGTGCTGAACCCCGTCGAGCCCACGTAGCCGATGGTCTGGCCGCGCGCCACGTGCGCGCCGTTGCCCACGGCGAGGCTCGACTGGTGCGCGTACAGCGTGGAGAGCCCGTCGCCGTGGTCGACGATGATCACGTTGCCGTAGCCGCCCATCCACGAGGCGTAGATGACGGTGCCGGCGGCCGAGGAGTGGATGGGCACGCCGTAGCCCGCGGCGATGTCGATGCCGGTGTGCAGCTTGCGGTAGCCGAGGATCGGGTGGATGCGGTAGCCGAACGGCGAGACCACGGATCCGGCGCACGGCCAGCTCAGGCTGCCGTTGCCGGAGCCGGTGCTGCCGCTCCCGCCGACGACCCCGGTGAGCGCCTGGCTCTCGGAGAGGATCTGACTCTCCTGACGCTCGAGCTCCGCCAGGTCCTTGTTGACGCCCTTGAGCGCGCCCTTCTTCTCCCGGCGCACGGCCCAGGCGGCCGCCTGGCTGCGCCGCCTGCTGCGCCTTGAGGGCGGCGAGCTCGTCGCTCTTGACCTGCAGCACGTGAGCCGCCTCCGCCACCGCCTTCTCGCGCTTGGCGATGGCGTCCTTCTCGGCGTCCACCTCGTCGCGAGCGCCCTCCAGGTCGCCGACCAGCGCGTTGTTGCCCCCGAGCAGGTCGTGGATGGTGTTGACCCGGCTGATGAGGTCCTCGAAGTCGGTCGACGACAGCAGGACGTCCACGTAGTCCAGGTCGTCGCTCTTGTACGTGAGCACGGCGCGCTGGGCGAAGTTGTCCTGCTCGAGCTCGAGCTCGGCCTGCGCCTCCGCGAGCTCGAGCTTCTTGAGCCGCAGTTCGTCACGCAGCACCTCGAGCTTGTCGCGCGTGACGGTGAGCTTCTCCTCGACGCCCGCGATCTGCTCGCCCAGGCCGTCGAGCTTCTTCTGGATCGCCGAGAGCCGACCGTCCAGGTCGCTGATCTGCTCGTTCAGCGACGACTTCTTGTCCTCGGCAGCGGCGATCTTCTTGCGCGCGGCCTCGAGCTTCTGCTGCAACTCCTCGGCGGTCGCGCCGTGAGCGGCGGCGGCCACCGTCCCACCGAGCGCCAGCGCGGCGACGATGAGGAGGACGATGGTGATGAGTGTACGAGTAGAGACCATGGCAACAATCAGAGTTCGGCGGCCGGCGGCGGCGTCCCTGCCTCAGTGCGCCGCCGCCGGCCGCGACCCTCGCGCGCCTCGCGCGCGCGGATGGAGACCGTCAGGTCTTGAGGTAGCGCCGCAGCGCCACCATGCTGCCCAGCGCGCCGAGCACGGCGCCGAGGATGGCGAGCGTGGGCAGCAGGCCGGCGGGCCAGGACCCGCTCTGCCACCACATGCTGAACACGCGGATGTCCAGGAAGTTGATCTCACTGCTCTCGAGCCAGTTGGCCAGCGCCCAGTTGCACAGCCAGACGAACCCGGCGGCGACCACTGCGCCGATGAGTCCGGTGATGAAGCCCTCGAGCACGAACGGCCAGCGGATGAACCAGTTGGTGGCGCCGACGAGACGCATGATCTCGACCTCACGGCGCCGGGCGAAGATGCTGAGGCGCACCGTCGTGCTGATGAGCAGCACGGCGGCGAGCGCGAAGATGCCGGTGGCGATCCACATACCGATACCGATGAGGTTGATGGTGCCGAGCATCTTGCGCACCGTCTCTGCCGCGTACTTGACCCCGTTGTGCGTACCGGGGTCGTTGTCGACAGCCGGCTCGTCGAAGAACTTCTGCGCGACCGCGTCGACCTGGTTGGCGTCCTTGACCTGGATCTCATAGCTGGCCGGCAACGGGTTGATGGGCAGGTTCTGCACGATGCGCGGGCCGAACCTGTCTTCGAAGCGCTTGAGCGCCTCGTCCTTGCTGATGTACGTGTAGGACTTGACGACGCCCTGCTCCTGCAGTTGCTGGATCTTCTGCTCGAGGGCGGCCTTCTGCTCGTCCGGCGCGTCGTCCTTGATGAAGACCTCGATGAGGACGCGGTTCTTGAGGCTCGTCGCGCCCTGGTTGAGGTTGTCGCGCGTGACGAGTACGGCGCCGAGGATGGCCGTGCTGATGAACACGGTGATCACGGCGGCCATGGCCATGACCCAGTTGCGGCGCATGGAGCCGAACGCCTCCTTGAGGAAGAAGCCCAGTCTCACGTGAGCACCTCCTGCTCCTCCGCGTCGGTCACCTGGTCGTAGCCGCCGCGCCGCTCGTCGCGCACGAGCCGCCCGACGTCGAGCTGCAGCACGCGCCGGCGCATGCGGTTGACCATGTCGCGGTCGTGGGTGGCCACGACGACGGTGGTGCCGGTGCGGTTGATGCGCACGAGCAGCTGCATGATGCCGACGGCGGTCTCGGGGTCGATGTTGCCGGTCGGCTCGTCGGCGAGGAGCAGCGGTGGGTGGTTGACGAACGCGCGCGCCACGCTGACGCGCTGCTGCTCGCCGCCGCTGATCTCGTGCGGGTAGCTGTTGGTCTTGTCGTTGAGGCCCACGAGACTGAGGATCTCGGGCACCTTGCGGCGGATGCTGCGTCGCGGCTCGCCCACGACCTCGAGCGCGTAGGCCACGTTGTCGTACACGGTCTTGTTGGGCAGGAGCTTGAAGTCCTGGAACACGCAGCCGATGTTGCGCCGCAGGAGCGGCACCTTGCTGTGACGCAGGGTGCCGAGGTTGCGGCCGGCCACGAGGATGCGCCCCGAGTCGGGCACGAGCTCCTTGAGCACCAGCTTGATGAGCGTGGACTTGCCGGACCCCGATGCTCCCACGAGGAACACGAACTCGCCCTTGCCGATGTGACAGGTGAAGTTCTGGAGGCCGACCACGTCCGGGTCGTAGATCTTGGTGACGTCTTCGAAGACGATCATGGGACAGACTCTCCCTTGTCAGCCGTCAAGGCCAAGCAACGAGTATGAGGGTTCGTCCTGACCTGCTCAACCCGACCCCCTGGTGCTCGTTGGTGACGATGGCGTCTCCCTCCTCGCGCCCGCTCACAGAAACGGGGCCGCCGTTTGAGCTGAGAAGGACCAGCGGAGCGAGCCAAGGAGCACTGGTATGGCCGGCGACCCCAGGGACTGGTTCGCCGCCGGCGAGAGGTGTTCCTGCCGGGCGCGTCCGGGCAGAGAAATGGGACCAACCGGGGGTAAGCAAAGCCTGGCGAGTCAATGCTAAGAGGGGAGGTTGGTCCCGCGAGGACTGTACGCCCAACGGCGCCGTTTGTCATCTGGAAGGTTCGTCTACCTCAATGCAACTGGCTGGCGCGCTCGGCGATCTCGCAGGCGGAGACGTAGGGAGCCGGCGCCTCAGCGGCGCCGTCGTCGAACAGGAGCAGCCTGTCGCTCGCGGCCTCGTACGGGGACCAGATCGGCTGTCCCTGGGCGTTCGGGTCCCCGGTCGCCGCGAAGCGCGCCCAGTACCGCATCATCACGGCGGAGAGTCCGGCGTCGGCCGCGGGCTTCACCGTGCCGAAGACGTAGCCGAGCTCCGCGCCGTGAGGCGCACCGCACGCACTGCCCGGGGGCGTGCGCGAGAAGAGATAGAGGTAAGCGGGGACTCCGCTCGCGGACAGACAGCTCGCGGCGTAGCGCGCCGGCGCCGCGAACTCGAGCTGCGTCATCATCCGGCTCGTGGCGGGCAGCTCCCCGCCGTAGGCGCCGGGAGAGAACTGCTCCGCGAGGTCCACGTAGTCCGGACCGGTGAACCACCTGACGCGGGCCTGCGCCGCGCGCGCCACCGCGTCCGCCTTGTCCTCCTTGACGCTCGCCGCCCACATGTTGCACTCGTCCTGGTTCGTCCCGACGACGAGCGGCACGCGGTTGAAGCGGCCCTTGCGCAGCAGCTCCCACTCCTCGTCGGCCAGCACCCAGCCGTCGACGACCGGCTGGTACGACGGCATCGTCGGCTCCACGAAGAGGAGCGGCCACGGCTGGGGGGCCGGCGCCGCCGCGCGCAGCAGCCTGGCGGCGCTCACCCCGCGCAGCGCCTCCGCCTCATCGGCGCCGTCCGGGATGCGCAACGCGTCGGCGAGCCATTCGCCCTCCTGCTCCTGGGTGGCCAGATCGAGCGTGTTCCAGGTACCCACGCCGTGATCCTGATAGCGCGGGCTCTCCGCGATGGCCGCCGAGAAGAGCCCGGCGCTGAGCGGGCTGACCAGGTGGGCGATCACGCTCTGACCGCCGGCCGACTGCCCGAAGATGGCGACCCGCCGCGGGTCGCCGCCGAACGCGGCGATGTTGCGGCGCACCCAGCGCAGCGCCGCCATCTGGTCGAGCAGTCCGTAGTTGCCGGAGACCCCGCGCGGCGACTCGGCCGAGAGCGCCTGATGGGCGAAGAACCCGAACACGCCGAGCCGGTAGTTGATGCTGACGACCACGACGTCCTGCGACGCGGCGAGCCGCGCGCCGCCCGCGCCCGGGAGCGCCCCGGAGCCGGAGACGAACCCGCCGCCGTGGATCCACACCATCACGGGGCGCTTGGCCCGCGGGGAGAGCCTGGGCGACCAGATGTTCAGGTAGAGGCAGTCCTCGTTCTGCGAGGCGGGCAGCGAGGCCACCGGCGTGGTCCCCTGCGGGCAGGACGGCCCGAACTCCCGGCACTCGCGGACTCCCGGCCAGGCGGCCGGACGGCGCGGAGGCCGCCAGCGCAGCGCGCCGACAGGCGGCGCGGCGTAGGGCACGCCGCGGAAGACGGCCACTCCTCCCTCGTAGATCCCGCGGACGTCGCCCTCCTGCGTGTGCACCACTCGCGTGGGCTCGGGCGGCGGGCCGAGCACCGGAGCACGAGCCCTGCCGAGGACGATGACCGTCAGCAGCAGCCCCAGCAGGACCGCGCCCGCGACCGCTACGACGCCGAGCGTCGCCAGGCGCCGCCTCGTTCGAGATCGTGACTCGCTCGCCGCCCCCACAGTTCTCCTCCCGACTGGCTCTCAGTCGAGAGAATCGGCCAGGGCCCGGAACTCCTTGAGGTCTCCGCGGACGCGTGCCAGCAGACACCCGTGCAGCGCTTCCTCGTCCACGCCCCAGAGCTCGGGCTCGTACTCGAGCTGGTAGTGCACGAGGCTGGAGCCGGCATCCACCTTCTGGAAGTCCACGTCGCCGGTCTCGCGACCGTCGCGCGCGCGCCAGCGCAGGCGCGTGTCCTGGATGTGGTCCACGACCTCGACCTCCCAGCTCATGACGGAGCCGCACACGCGTCCCGTCCAGAGCAGGCGCCGGTAGCCGGTCACCTCGACCTGCTCGATCCCGCGCATGAACCTGGGGTAGTTCTCGTAGTCGAGCCACAGTGAGTAGGCGTCCGCGACGTCGAGGCCGACGACGATGGTCTCGTCCACGAATCCCATGATCCGCCTCCCGGGCTCCCGGCCTGCGAGGACCGGCCGACACCGTGAGCCTACCCGGCGACAAGGGGCCGCAGACGCGTGCGGGGTGGACGAGGCGGACAAGAGAGGGGCCGGCCGCACGCCCCCGCGGCCGCGGCCGGCCCAAGGTGGCCGCCTCAGGCGTCAGGTGTTGCCGAGGCGGCAGGACTCGCAGGTGCAGGCCGGCACGTGGCGCCAGGGCCCGCGGGGGACGTCCTCCGCCGGTCCCGCGGGCGTGCGCCACGCGCCACTGTCGGCGTCGGTGACGAGGAAGCGGCGGCCGTCGTACTCCCAGAACACGCCGTCGTCCGTGAGGCAGACGGCGTGGTCGGCGGCCGCGGCGATCTGGTCGCGCTCGAAGGTCACGTACGGCCAGCGCAGCGGGCCGAGACCGGGCCAGTCCGGACGGTCCACTCCCGCAGGGCTGCGTTCACACGTCACCGAGCTCATGCGCCACCCCTTCTCCCTCGCGCGCCCCTCGCGCGCTGCCTGGCATGAGTGTCGTCGAGGCGAGTCCGGACGTCGATGGAGCGCCGTGCCCGGGCAGTCCCGGGACGTCTGCCCACGAGACCCGGGACTCAGGCTCGGATCAGGCGCGCGCCGTCGCCTGGCCGGGCGACGGGAATGCCCCGCGGCCGGCCGGAGGCGCGCGCCGGCGCCGACGCCCGTGCCCGCCGGTCGTGCTCACGAGCGCTCGGGCCTGCGCTCACCAGCGCTCGTGGCGCACGAGCTCCTCGAGCGGCCGGCGGCCGGTGGCCGCCGGCGCCTTGTCCGGGTAGCCCAGCGGCGTGAGGGCGACCAGCTCGACGTCGTCGGGGAGCCCGAACACCTCGCGCGCCGCGTCCGGGTCGAACGCGGCGATCCAGCAGGTGCCGAGCCCGAGCGCCGTCGCCGCGAGCACGAGGTGGTCCATGGCGATGGTGGCGTCGACCTCGTCGTAGGGCTTGTCGTCCATGCGCCGCCAGGCCTCTCCCGGCACGGCGACGAAGGCGATCACGAGCGGCGCCTGGGTGAGCCACCTGCGGCCGTAGACCCGCGCCAGCTCCTCTTCCCTGCCCGCAGTGTGCACCACGAGCATGCGGAAGGGCTGCTTGTTGGCGGCGGTCGGCGCGCGCCGCGCCGCCTCGAGCACCCGCTGCAGCTTGTCGTCCTCGACGGGGTCGGGCGTGTACCCGCGCACGCTGTAGCGCTTCTCGATGGCCTCGAACACGTCCATGCGGTCTCCTCCTCGTGGGACGGCCCGCAGACTACCACGACGGTCGCGGTAGGATGGCGGCGCACGCCGGTGGGAGGGCGGCACACCCCTGACGGAAGGATCGACCGAGTGTCACGCAAAGGCTGGCTGCTGTTCGTCGCGCTCTGCGTGATCTGGGGCATCCCGTACCTGTTCATCCGCGTCGCGGTGCGCGAGTTGCCGCCGCCGGCGCTGGTCCTGTTGCGCACGGCGCCGGCGGCGCTCCTGCTCCTGCCGTTCGCGCTGCGCGGCGGCGAGCTGCGGCGCCTGCTGCGCAGCTGGCCGTGGGTGCTCCTCTACACGATGATCGAGCTGTGCGTCCCCTGGCTGCTCCTGGCGCACGCCGAGGAACGCATCTCGAGCTCGCTCGCCGGGCTGCTGATCGCCACGGTGCCGCTCATCGGCGCCGTGGCGTACCGCGCGTTCGGGGTGGCCGACCACTTCGACGCGCGCCGGCTCACCGGGCTCTTCGTCGGGTTCGCCGGCGTCGCCGCCCTGGTCGGGCTCGACATCGCGAGCAGCGACGCTCTCGGCATCGCCGAGACGATCGTCGTCGCACTCTGCTACGCCATGGGCCCGGTGGTCATCAGCCGCCGGCTCTCGCACCTGCCGGCCATCGGCGTCATCTGGACGTCGCTGGCGGTGACCGCCGTGCTCTACGCGCCGGCAGGCACGCTGACCATGCCGGCGTCGCTCTCGGGCGAGACGATCGCGTCGGTCGCCGTGCTCTCCGTGGTCTGCACCGTGATCGCCTTCTTGCTGTTCTTCGCCCTCATCCGCGAGGTCGGTCCGTCGCGCACCACGGTGATCACCTACGTGAACCCCCTGGTCGCGGTGCTGCTCGGCGTCGCGCTGCTGGGCGAGTCCTTCACCCTCGGCATCGCGGTGGGCATGCCGCTGATCCTGGTCGGATCGGTGCTCGCCACCTCGCGGACGCGCGGACGCGAGCCGGGCGACGACGGACGAGACGAGGAGAAGCCGCGCAAGGACGAGCTCGCGGCCGAGGTGCCGGCGCCCTGAGCCGGATGTCCGCCTGCGTGCCGGCGCCCTGAGCCGGATGTCGGCAGGTTCCGCCCGCCAGGGGCGTCAGCTCAGGCCGGCGACCCAATCCCGCGTGGGCTCCACCTGGTTGAAGGTGAAGAGGTGGGCGCCGCGGATGCCGAGGGACTCGTCCGCGGCGTACTCCGCGATGTCTGCCGCAAGCGGTGTGGGGTCGTAGCGCCGCGAGCGCGCGAGCGTGACGATCTGGCGGCCGTGCTTGCGCAGGTAGCGCAGCGACGCGCCCACGCCCGACTTGAGCGAGATCTCGGCCAGGCGCTTGCGCTCCACCACACCGGGCAGGCCCACGACGATGGGCAGTTCGACGCCGGCGTCGCGGATGACCCCGGCCCACGCGCCCAGCGCTCCGGCGTCGAAGCAGAGCTGCGTGACGATGTGGCTGGCGAACGGCTGCTTGCGCAGCAGCGCCTCGAGCAGCCGGTCGTCGGGGACGAGCGGATGGCCCTCCGGGTACCCGCCGATGCCGATGCGCGCGAAGGGGTGGGCGATGCCGGCCAGCTCCTCGAGGAGGTCGCCGGCGTCGGCGTAGCCGCCCGCCGGCGGGTCTGCGTCGCCGCCGATGACGAAGGCCTCGCGGATACCGGAGCCCTCCAGCCGCTGTACGAGGCGCTCGAGATGACCGCGGCCGGATACCATGCGCGCGGCGATGTGCGGCACCACCGTGTAGCCGCGCGCGGCCAGCGCCGTGCTCACGTCGAACGTGCGGTCGAGACCGTGGCTGGGCGATGCGGTCACGGTGACGGTCGCGCCGTAGGGAAGCGCCGCCACCTTCTGCTCGATCCCCTGCACCGGGATCACTTCGTAGCGTGGGTCCTGCAGCAGGACGGACAGGGCCGGCCGCTCGGTGAACGCGGGCGCTCCGCCTCGGCTCATGGGTCACCTCCGCGAGAATGAATTGGACTGAATCAGTCCTCTTATACCCGGAAGCGCGCGGAGGACACGGGGGATCGGCGGCGCCGGAGCGGGCGGAGGCTGGGAGCGCACGCGGAGGCGGGCGGCCGGGCACTCCGGCCCGGCCGCCCGCCTCTCCGCGATCTCAGTGACGGCAGAGCTCTTCGTCGCAGCGGCGCAACACGAACTCGCGGTACCTGCCCAGGTCGCGGTCCAGCTCGTGCTGGGCGCGCGCGAGGTCGCGCGGGGCATCGGCGCCGGCGTGCGCCGTGTACTCGAGCTCGACGCTGACCCGTGACCGGTTCGGCCCCAGGTCGGCGAAGGAGACCTTGCCGGCGTCCGCGTCCAGGTCGGAGAGCGAGGAGCGCAGGTCCTCATAGCCCTCCGGGTAGCGGTCGTACACCGACCGGCCGACGTACTCTCTCCACTCACGGTCTGCGAACGAGGCCGGGACGTCGGCCTCGATGGATGCTGTCAGCAGTGACATACTCTCTCTCCCTCGTGTCCGCGCCCTCGACTGCGGGCCCGGCTTACTTGAGGTCTTCCCTCGATACCGGACTCCTTCACTCCCGTCGGCTCGAGCGCCCCGGGAGACGTGCGACCGTCGGGCGGCGCAGCGCCCGCGTGCGCTAGGATGGCGGGCGCCCCGGCCCCGGACGAAGGACGTCAGAGCGTGGACGAAGAGCTGCTTCACCCCCTCCCCGGCGTCACCGTGCGCGTCGGCCCACGCGCGGTGCGCGTCTCGAGCGAGGTCCCGCTGACCGTGCTGAGCTCGGCGGTGGTCGGCGGCGGCTTCGGCGCGGTCCGCGAGATCGTGAACGTGCACGTGGACGACAAGTACGACGGCGAGCGGCCGGACGAGGACCTCGCCGCCGTCGCCGCGGAGCTCGGTGCGGAGCGGCCGTTCGTCGGGCTGATGACCGCCGCGTACACCGAGTTCGCCCGCTGCGCCGTGGAGACGCTCGGCGGGCTCACCGTGGCGGCGGTGGTCTCGGTCGGCCTCAGCAACACGTCGTCGGCCGGCGTCACGCCGCCGATCGGGCTTGCCGGAGACGGACCGGACGCGCCCACGCGGGAGTCGAAGCCGGCGCCCGGCACCATCAACGTGGTGCTGCTGGTGGACGGCGCGCTCACGCCGGCGGCCATGGTCAACGCCGTCATCACCGCCACGGAGGCCAAGACGATGACCCTGGCGGCCTGGAGCGTGAAGACGCCCGAGGGCGACGACGCGAGCGGCACGTCCACCGACACCGTGGTCGTCGCCTGCACGGGGCGCGGCGAGCCGCTGAGCTACGCCGGCCCGGCCACCCCCGTCGGGTGGCTGGCCGCCCGCGCCGTGCGCGCCGCGATGCGGCGCATCTGCGAGGAGAAGATCGCCCGGGACGGCGGCCGCACCGGGTGGTGAGGCGGCCGCCGCGAGGCGGGCCGCCTCAGCCGCCGGCGCCGAGCACCTCGTCGATCCAGCCGAGGCCGGCCATGGCGGTCGGGAACCCGCAGGTCGTGATCGCCAGGATGCCGACCTGCCGGACCTCAGCCGCCGAGGCGCCGGCCGCCAGGGCCTTGCGCGCGTTGGACTTGACGGCGCCCTCGGCCAGCGCGCCGACGGCGAGGCCGAGCTTGACGAGCCTCGCGGCGCGCTCGTCCAGCGGCCCCGCGCCGTCCACGGCCTCTCCGAGGCCGTCGAGCGCGGTCGCCACATCGGGGTAGTCTTCGCGGAAGCCCAGATACACGTCGGGCAGATGATCGTCGGCCATGGTGTGTCTCCTTCGTCTCGTGCGGACCTCAGAACGGTGAGCTGTGCGCATCCTCCCAGACGATGACACGCGTGGTCGGAGCCTTGACCGACGCCCAGTGCATCGCCTGCTCGAGCTCGAACGAGGTGGTGAACTCGCGCGCGTTCTCCACCGTGTCCCACTCCATCACGACGCTCACATGCTGGGGGTCGTCGGTGTCGCGCCAGATACGGCCGCCGGTGCAGCCCATGCGCCGGCGACGCTCGGCGTCGTCGGTGTACACCTGCTTCAGCATCTCGAAGTTGGTGATCTCGTGCTCGAGGACCACGTACACCATACCGGCCACCCTTTCTTCGCCGCTCGCGGATAGGCCACAGAGTAGCGAGCGCCGCCGCAAACGCAAGGGAGGTGAAGTCGCCCGCCGGGAGCGGCGGCGCGAGCCGGGCGGGCGTCGCGCGTCAGCGGGGCGACTCGAACGCGGCGTCCAGCACCGTCACTCGCGGCGTGGAGACGTCGCTCTCGGCCCACTCCAGCGCCTGGTCGAGCTCCAGCGAGCCGGCGAACTCCCGCGCCTGCTCGAGGGTGTCCCACTCGAGGACCACGATGACGTTGCCGGGGTCGTCGGCGACGCGGTACACGACCCCGCCCTTCGAGCCTGCCCGGGCGCGCCGCGCGGCGTCGTCCAGGTACACCTGCCTGAAGGACTCGAAGTCTCCCACCCGGTGCTCGATCAGGACGTACGCCATACCCACCGCCTTCCCTCACGTTGGCCGGTTCACGCCTCAGCCCAGGTCGCGCCGCCAGTCCCACTCGGGCGCGATCACGTCCGTGCCCTCCTGATCCTCGACGCTCCGTCGCCACGCGACACGCTTGCCCACGCGCGCCCGGAGGCGCCAACCCGCCGGCTTCTCCTCCGCCTCGATCGCCTCGCGGATCGCGCCGAGCCGATCCTGGACGCGTGAGCGCTCCTCGTCGTCCAGATGGTACTCCGCCAGCGACACAAGGACACCGTCGATGTTGGCGAGCACATCCTGGCACAGCCCCCAGTCGCCGGCGCAGGTCTCGGCGATGTACGGCACGCAGAGTGAATGCTCGTCGTCCGTGCGTCGCAGGGGCACGTCCTTGACCAGCGCGATCACGTCGTGCGCGTCCTTGGCGTTGAGGCGGCCGATCTGCAGCTTGCCGATGAACGCGTCCGCCGGCGAGATGGCGTAGTCGTCGATGAGCAGGCGGTCGCGCACGTCGAGGTCGTGGTCCATGCGCATGACGTCCATGAAGAGGTCGACGTGGTCGACGAGGGGGCCTTCGACGGACGCGGGGCCGCCCTCCGGCGCCGCCTCGCTCCCGTGCGCGGCGCCGATGCGGTACGCCCCGGCGCCCTGCAGCACGTCCGTCTTGACGTACTGGAGCTGGCCGGCGCCCGTCGCCTCCGTCACCAGCCGGTTCTCGGCATAGCCGAGCCGCGTGAGGACCTCGTGCAGGCCGCGGTTCTGGAGCGAGAGGCCGACAAGGTCGATGTCCGAGTACTCGCGGTCCATGAAGACGAGGTCGGCGCAGTACCGGCGCACGGCCAGGCCGCCCATGAGCCGCACCTGCACGCCGAACCGGCGCGCCTCGTCGATGAGCGCCATGGCCTCGGCCATGTGCCGCTCCGCCGGCTTCTCCGGCGGCTCCTCGAGGTCGGTCCCCGACTTGAGCGGCGGCGCCTTGGGCTTGGCCGCGGAGGTCAGGCGCAGGTCCTCGAGCGGCGCCTGCATGGCGTCGAGGATGGGCCGCGCGATGTAGGCGCGCGGCCAGCGGCGCGCCGCCAGCTCCTCGAGCATGCCCCACTCCTGGAGCTCGCGGACGGCCTTGCGCGCCGTGGCGTTGCTCACGCCGAGCGTCTGCTGCGCCTCGGGCACGGTGACGAACGGCGTGCGGAACAGGTCGTCGACGAGCTCGCGGGCGTGACCCGAGACCTTCCAGCGGTACTGCTCGCGCAGCGCCATGAGCGCGCGCACCTGCTCGCTGGCGCGCTCGGCCGTCTCGCGGACCGCGTCGGCGAAGAAGTGCAACCAGGGATCCCAGGCTCCCTCGGTGCGCACCGCCTGGAGCAGACCGTAGTACTGGTCTCGGTGCGCCTCGATGTAGGCCGAGGGGTAGAGCAGCGGGTGCGAGAGCCGGCCGCGCTCGATGAGGAACAGCGTGATGAGCAGGCGGCCCAGGCGGCCGTTGCCCTCGAGGAAGGGGTGGATGGTCTCGAAGCGCTCGTGCACCAGGGCGCACTGCACGAGCGGAGGCAGGCCGGTGCGCACGCTGAGGAACCGGTCCCACTCGGCCAGCGCCGCGCCCATCTCGGTCACCGGAGGCGGGACGTAGACCGCCGCTTCGATGGTCGAGCCCGGCGGCCCGATCCAGCTCTGGCCGGTGCGGAACTCACCCGGCGTCCAGGCGGCGTCGCGCACGCCGCGGAGCAGCCGCTCGTGCAACTCGAGCACGAGCTTGCTGTCGAGCGGCACCTCGGAGAGACGCTCGACGCCGTACTGCAGCGCGGCCGCGTAGTTGCGCACCTCGCGGAGGCTCTCGCGCAGCTCGAGGTCGGGCGCCGCCGCGACCTCGTCGAACAGCAGGTCGACGAGCGTCGCCGGCGTCCCCTCGACGCGCGAAGAGAGCACGGCCTCCTGACGCAGGAACGGCGCAACGAGGATCTGCGGGTCGCGCCGCCCGCCGGCGAGGCCGCTGAGCTCGCCGAGCGCGGCGTCCGCGGCGGAGAGACGTTCGACCAGCTCGGCGGAGAAGCTCAGCGCCGGGGGCAGCGGCGCCGGCACGAACGCAGCGTGGCCTCCCTCGATGGCCACCAGGCGGCCGCTGGCCGCCCGCGTGAAGGTCGCCGCGTCCAAGGCTCGCCTCCGTGTCGTCGTTGCTCGCGCGTGCGGAGCGCTGCGGCCAGAGGACCGCCGCTCCGCAAGGGGCACTGTGGCAAACGAGCGCCGGCGGCGCAAGCAGGACCGGCGCTCACGACCGCTGCGCGGGACCAGGGTGGCCCGCCGCGAGCGGCCGGCGGCCTCAGGCGACCGGACGAGGCGCCGCCGGCCGGCGGCTCACGCCGACCAGGTCCGCGGCCGCACCTTGGCGCAGCAGCCGCTCGAACTCCTTCGGAGTCATGGGATGCGCCAAGTAGAAGCCTTGGACCTCATGGCACTCCCAGCGACGCAGCCACTCGAGCTGCTCGCGGGTCTCGACGCCCTCGGCGACCACGCTCAGACCGAGGGCGCTCCCCAGCTCGATGACGGCGCGCACGATGGCCGCGCTGCCGGCGTTGCCCTCGATCTCGGAGACGAACGACCGGTCGATCTTGAGCCGGGTGATCGGCAAGGCGCGCAGCTGGCTGAGCGAGGAGTACCCCGTGCCGAAGTCGTCGAGGGTGACCGCGACGCCCACCGACCGCAGGCGCGCGAGGACGGCGTCCGCCTCACGCGCGTGCTGCAGCGTGGCCGTCTCCGTGACCTCGATGTCGAGGAGCGCCGCGTCGAGCCCACTCTCCGCCAGCGCCGCCTCGATGCCCGCCGTGAGCGCCGGGTCGAGGAACTGCCTGGCGGAGACGTTGACGGCGACCCGAAGCCCGCCGCCGCGGAACCGTTGCCATCCCGCGACCCGGCGGGTGGCCTCCTCGAGGATCTGGCGGCCGAGCGGCACGATGAGTCCCGTCTCCTCGGCCAGCGGTATGAACTCACTCGGCGGCACGCTGCCCAGCCGCGGGTGGTCCCAGCGCGCCAGCGCCTCCACGCCGACGATGTGCAGGCCGCTCACGTCGAACTGGGGCTGGTAGGCCACCGTGAGCAGACGCTCGTCGATGGCCGCGTGCAGCTCGGCCTCGAGCTGCAGGCGCTCCTCCGTCATGCTGCTGAGCGCCGCGTCGTAGAACCGCAGCCCGCCTCCCTGCTCCTTGGCCCGGCGCATGGCGGTGTGCGCGTTCTCGAGCAGGGTGGAGGGGTCGGCGCCGTCCACGGGGTACAGCGCGAGCCCCACGCTCGCCGAGGCGTAGACGCGCTTGCCGCCGAGGAACCAGGGCTGGCGGATGGAGGTCAGGATGCGGTTGGCCATCGCGGCGACGTCGCGCGGCGCGGTGGCGTCGGGGAACAGGAGGAGGAACTCGTCCGCGGCCGAGCGCGCGACGGAGTCGCTCGCGCGCAGGAGGCCGGTGATGCGCTCGCCCACCCCGACGAGGAGCTCGTCTCCGCGCTGGTGCCCGAGCGTGTCGTTGACGGTCTTGAACCTGTCGAGGTCGAGCACGCCGACGATGAGCCCGCGACCGCGCCGCTGGGCCGTGGCCATCGCCTGGCTCAGCCGGTCCGCGAAGAGCGTCCTGTTGGGCAGCCCCGTCAGACCGTCCCGGTAGGCGAGCCTGTCGACCAGCTCCTCCGCCTGCTTGCGGTCGGTGAGGTCGGTGACGACGCCGATGCCGCCGACCACCTCGTCGTCGGGGCCACGGAGCGGAGAGGCCGTGAAGCTCACCCAGAGAGCCGCGCCCCCCGGCGCGGACCAGGGGCCCTCGTACGATCCGACGGCGCCGGCGAGGGCGCGCCGCATCGCCGGGCCCCACTCGCCGTCTCCGGCGGCGGAGAGGTCGGCACCGAGCAGCAGCTCGGCGGACGAGCGCAGCTGGGCGGCAAGGCGCTCGTTGCACTCGGTCACCGCCCGGCCGGAGTCGAAGAGGAACACGCCGAGCGACGACTTCTCGAACAGCGTCTCGGTCTGCTGGCGGGTCAGCTTGAGGACCGCCTCCACCTGACGGCGCGCCTCCTCGGCCTCCTCGCGCGCGGCGATGTCCGCCTCCAGCGCCTCCGTGGTCCTGCGTAACTCGCCCACGGCCCACTCAAGCACGGCGGCCACGAGGCACGCGACGATGGCGACGCCCAGCAGCGCCAGGAACACCTGGAGACTGAGCCTGGACTCGCCGTCCTGGATGAAGTTGAGCAGGGAGAAGGACGCTCCGCTCACTCCGGCGAACACGAACGCCGCCCAGGGCGGGAGCACGAACGCGGAGACGAGCACCGGCACCACGAACACGATCTCGATCCGGTACGGCGAGGTGTAGAGGAAGAACAGGACGAGCCCTGCCGAGACGCTGAGGAGCAGGACGACCGCCGCCGCCCGCACGTGGCCGCGGCGGGTCATCCACCAGGCCAGCACGGCGAAGCTCGCGAAGGCCAGGTCCGTCGCCATGTTGTACGCGGCGTGCTCGGAAGGCGGATCGAGCCAGCCGACGAGGTCGACGGCGAAGAAGCCGACGCCGATGGCGAAGAACGGCAGGCACAGGAAGGCGAGGATCTGACCTCGGCGCCGCTGGTCGGGGTCGTCCGTGCCCACCCGCAGGAGCCAGTGGGAGCGGTCGAGCCAGCGGCGCAAGGGATGCGGGCGAGCGCCGTCGTCCGCCTCGCCTGTCGTGATCACGTGCTCGGTCGCCACCATCGCCTTGTCAGCTCGCCGGGGCGGAGGGATGCCTCGAGCGCCGCCCGCGGCGCCGGGCCCCCTCCCGTGTGCCCTCTATCGGCAGCGAGCGGCCGCTCCTGAATGTTCCGCGTGCGTGCGCGCACCACAGCCCGCGCGCCGGGAGCGCGCGCGCAGCCCGCGCCTCAGCCCGGCAGCACCCCCAGGCGCCGGCCGGTCTCCTCGAACCCCTCCAGCAGACGGTCCATCTGCGCGCGCTCGTGCAGGGCCGTCAGGGTGATGCGGATGCGGCTCTCACCACGAGCCACGGCGGGCCAGCGCACGTCGGGCGCCAGCAGCCCCAGGGCGAACAGCTCCTGCGACATCCTGATGGCGCGCTCGTCGTCGCCGATGACGACCGGGAGGATCGGCGTACCGTCGCCGACGACGGTGAACCCGAGGGCGCGCAGCTCGTGGGCGAGGTAGTCACGGTTGCGCAGCACGCGCACGCGGCGCTGCGGCTCGCGGTCGGCGATCTCGATCGCCTTGAGCGCGGCGGCCGCCACGCACGCCGGCATGGCGCCCGAGAACATGTACGAGCGCGCGCCCAGGCGCAGGTAGTCGGCCGTCACGGCGTCGGTCGCGACGAACCCGCCGAGCGCCCCGAACGCCTTGGAGTACGTACCCATCTGCAGGATGTCGTCGGCCGGCTCCAGCCCGAAGTGCTCGAGGGTCCCTCTGCCGGCGCTGCCCAGCACGCCGGTGCCGTGCGCGTCGTCCAGCAGCACCTGCGCCCCGAAGGCGCGCGCCAGCGCGACGATCTCCGGCACCGGCGCGACGTCGCCGTCCATGCTGAAGACGGTGTCGGTGACGATGAGCGCGCGCCGGCCGCGATGCGCCTCGAGCTTCTCCTCGAGGCTGTCCATGTCGAGATGGCGGTAGCTTGCGTGCCTCGCCCGGGCGGCCTCCCGGCCCTCGACGATGCTCGCATGGTTGAGCTCGTCGCTGAGCACGACCATCTCGGGCAGCGCCTCCTCGAGGGCGATCCCGGTCATGCGCGCGAAGTACGGCAGATACGCGAGCGCGCCGATCGTGCCGGTGTTGGCCATGAACCCCGTGGGGAACGAGATGACCGCCTCCGTGCCCTTGAGGCGCGCCGTCGCCTCCTCGAGGGCGACGTGCACGTCCGTCGTGCCCGAGATGATGCGCGACCCGTTGGCGCCGACTCCGTAGAGCTCGACGGCGTCCACAGCCGCCCGCTTGACCTCCGGGTGCGTCGCCAGCCCCAGGTAGTTGCTCGAGCAGAACACCAGGACCTCGCGCCCGCCGACCACCGCGACCGGATCGGCGGTAGCGCTCGACATGGTCTGCGGGTGCGGCTTCGCCCCTGCCTGGGCGAGGTTCTCCATGAACTCGGCGACGGCGCGCATAGTGCTCCCTCTCTCGACGGTGGCGTGGTGTTGCCTGGGCAGGCAACGCCACGCTAGCAGAATGCGCGACGAGATGCTGCTATGAGACTAGTGCTCGACGTCGGCCCGACCCCCCTCAAGCGGTGGCTCCTGTGGGCCGATACACCTGGCGGCCGGCGACGCTGGGCGCGCCGGAGACCGGCGGGCGACAGCGGGGAGAACACGATGGAGGCGACGCGACGCGGCGAGGACCGAACGGCGACGCGCCCCGAGCTCTGCCCGGTGTGCGGATCCCCGGCTGGTGGAGCCCGTCACCTGGGCGCAGGCCGGCGCCGGCGTCTGGCGACTCGGGTTGCGCTGCCCGGACTGCGAGACGGAGCGCACCGTGGTGCTCGGCGCCGCGGAGGCGCACGCCTACAACGTCCACCTCTACGACGCCGCCGACGAAGCCGCCGCGGAGGCGGAGCGGCTGCGGGCGTCGTGGGCAGCCGCCGTGAGCGCCGAGGACCAGCGGTTCCTCGAGGCGCTCAGAGCGGACCGCATCCTCCCGATCGACTTCTGACCCGAGCGCCGCCCGGGCGCGCGCGGGCCGGCGGCGAGGTCAGGGGGTGAGGCGGCGGCCGCCGGCGAACTCGCTCGCGTAGGGCTGCGCGCCCAGCGAGATGACGCTCACGGCGCTGCCCGTCCGCGGCGCGTGGATCATCTTGCCGTCCCCCACGCACATGCCCACGTGGTGGATCTCGCCCTCGGCGTCGCGGAAGAAGACGAGGTCGCCGGCGCGCAGCCGGCCGCGGGTCGCGACGCGACGGCCGACCGTCATCTGGTCGTCGGCGTCGCGGGGGATCGTCGCGCCGAGCGCCCTGAAGACGGCATGCGTGAAGCCGGAGCAGTCGTAGCCGAAGCCGGACGTGCCGGCCCACAGGTACTGGAGCCCGAGGAACCGGCGCGCCTCGGCGACCAGCCGCGCGCCCGTCAGCTCAGGCCACGCGGCGCCGTCCTCGTGCAACTCCACGGCGGCGCGGCGCAGCCAGCCGGACCCGCCGTCGGGACGCGCGACCTCGACGGCGTCGTCGGCCACGGAGAGCACCGGGAGGCGCGTGCCGTAGGAGAGCTCGAGCACGCGCCCCTCCAGCGCGGCCGACTCGTAGAGCCAGGCCGTCGGCCGCCGGAGCACCGCGGTCCGCTCCCCGGCGGCCGGGGCGACCTCCGTGAGCTGCCGCGTGGGTACCCACCCGGGGTATCCCCAGGTGTTGCGATGGGATCGGCTGGCCGGCGACGGCGACCCGGGTCCAGGCGCCCTTCGTACCGAGCACGTAGACCTTGGCGCCGTACAGTGCCTGGGTCTCGAGCCGTCCGACCAGCCAGTGCTTCTGGGCGAGGCTGAGCCCGGCGACCCAGCCACGGGGGTCGGCCGGATACGCGCACGCCGCGGCGTCGACGGCGCGCGCCTCCGCCGGCCGGACCCAGAGGGTGGCCGCCGAGGCCCGCACCCAGCGCGCCGGCGGCCGCGCCGAGGCGTCCTCCGGCGCCGCCGCCTCGCTCGCGAGCAGGGCGGCCCCGGTGCCGAGAAGCAGCAGCGCCGCCACGGCGGCGCCTCTCATCCCTTGAGGTAGCGGTCGAACCACTCGACGACCAGCTCGAAGCGCTGCACGCGGTGCAGAGGGCTGCCGGAGCGCGTGAGCTCGTGCGACTCCGCGGGGAAGCGCACGAGCTCCACCGGCCGCTTGAGCAGACGCAGCGTGACGAAGAGGTGCTCGGCCTGCTCGACCGGGCAGCGCAGGTCCTCCTCGCTGTGCAGGATCAGCAGCGGCGTGTGGATGTCCCGTGCGTAGCTGGACGGCGACATCCGCAAGTACAGCTCCACGTCCTCGAAGAGGAACTTGCCGGTGTAGCCCTTGAAGTCCCAGCCGAAGTCGCTGGAGCCCCACTGCGAGTCGAAGTTGTTGACGGCGCGCTCGGAGACCGCCGCCTTGAAGCGATCCGTGTGACCGACGATCCAGGAGGTCATGTAGCCGCCGTAGGACCCGCCGATGACGCCGAGGCGGTCCGCGTCGACGAAGTCGAACGCGCGGACCGCCTCGTCCATCACCGCCATGCAGTCCTCGTAGTCCACCGAGCCCCAGCCGTCGCCGTCCTCACCGGGGCCGCGGATGGCGCGCGCCCACTCCTCGGTGAGCCGGACGAGCCGCGCGGATTGCTGAAGACGACGGCGTAGCCGGCGCCGCAGTACACCTGGAACTCGTCGAAGAACGACTCGCCGTACTGGCCGTAGGGCCCGCCGTGGATGTTGAGGAGGGTGGGGTACCGCTTGCCCTCCTCGCAGCCGGCGGGCCGCATGATCCAGGCGTCGACCTCGCTGCCGTCGGCCGAGACCGCCGTGAAGCGCTCGGGCCGGACCAGCTCACGGCCCCCGGCGAACGCGTCGCCGACCTGCGTGAGCTGCGTGCCGGCGGCGGCGGGCGCGTCCGCCGCCGACCGGCCCGCCGTCGTACAGCTCGCTCAGGTGCGCCGCGTCCGACGCGGCGAAGACGAGGCGGCCGCCGGCGACGTCGAGGCCGGTGACCTCGCGCTCGCCGCCGACCAGCAGGCGCGGCTCGCCCGAGCCGTCGGCCGCGACGGCGTAGATGTGCACGCGGCCGTGGTCCTCCACCACGAAGACCAGCTCGCCGTCGCTCCAGAGCGGCTCGCGCATGCCCGGGTACGTGGTGCAGTTCAGGTCGAGCGCCTCGGTGAGCAGGCGGATCTCGCCGCTAGGCGGGTCGACCACGGCGACCTTGGTGTGCCTGGGGTCGTCGTCGACGCCGGGGTAGCGGTCCACGGCCAGGCGGCCGTCCGGCAGCCAGGCGACGCTGCCGATGCTGCCGCCGCCCTGCGTGAGCCGCCGCGGCTCTCCGCCGGCGGCGTCCACCAGATACACGTCGCTGACCATCTCGAGGTCCCAGTCCTCGTGACGGGCGGAGACGAACGCGAGCGTCCGCCCGTCCGGCGACCAGGCCGGCGAGTGGTCCTCGTAGTCGCCGTCCGTGAGCTGCGTGGGCTCCGCCGAGCCGTCGGCCGGTACGAGGAACAGGTGCTGCGGCCGGTCGGCCGTCCAGCCCACGCTGTCGAGCTTGTACTGCAGGCGCGTGATGCGCCGCGGCGCGCGCTTCTTGTCGTCCTCTTCCTCGTAGGCCGCGTCGCGCACGCGCGCGACGAAGACGATGCGTCGTCCCGTCCGGCGACCACGCCGCCTGCGTCACGTCCTCCTTGAGGCTCGTGAGCTTGCGCGGCTCGCCCCCGGCCACCGGCATCACGTACAGCTGCGACGCCTTGTCGGCGCGGTTGGACGTGAACGCCAGCTGCGCGCCGTCCGGCGACCAGCGCGGGTCGGCGTCCGACTTCTCGCCGCTGGTGAACCGGCGCGGCGGCTGCCGACCCGTCGGCCGCCGCCAGCCAGATCGCCGAGCGGTACTCGTTGGCGTCCTTGTCGACCCGCCCCACCACGTACGCGGCCGTCGCGCCGTCCGGCGAGAGCCGCGGGTCCGCGACCCCCGTGAGCTCGTACACGTCTTGCGGGACCATGCCCGTCATGCCGCCCCCTTCGTCTCCGTCCGGGCCTCTCCCGGTCCGGGTCACACCCGAGCCTCTCTCAGCCCAGGTCGCGCCTGTAGTCCCACTCCGGCGCGATGATCTGCGTCCCCTCCGTCTCCTCTATCTCACGCCGCCAGGCGACGCGCTCGCCCACTGTAGCGCGCAGACGCCAGCGCAGGCTCTTGCCGGCGCTCTCCACGCTCTCCTTGATGGCAGCCAGACGAGCGTACACCCTGTCCTGCTGGGACTCGGTCAGGCCGTAGTCGCCCACCATCGCCAGCGCGATGTCCAGGTTGGCGGTGATGTCGCGGTACAGGCCCCAGTCCCGCGAGCACACCTCGGCGATGTACAGCAGGTCGATGGACGTGTCGTCGTCCACGTCGCGCAGCGGGACGTCCTTGACCAGGGCGATCACGTCGTGGACGTCCTTCTGGTTGATCTTGCCGATCTGCATCTTGGCGATGAACGCGTCTGCCGGCGAGATGGCGTAGTCGTCGATCTCCAGCCGCTCGCCGACGTCGATGTCGTGGTCCATGCGCATCACGTCGAGGAAGATGTCGATGTGGTCCACGAGCGGCGGCTCGTAGGCGCTGTGCGGCTCCGCCGCGGCGTGCTCGCCCTCGGCGGCCGCCTCGCGCGCACCCTGAGCCGCCGCCTCCGCCTTCATGCCCTCCAGCGCCTCGTTCTTGTAGTACTGGAGCTGGCTCGCGTCGGTGGACTGGGTGACGTACCGGTTCTCGGTGTAGTCCAGGCTCTCGAGGACCGCGTGGATCTCCTTCTTCTGGTCCGAGAGCCCGACGTAGTCGATGTCGGAGTACTCGCGGTCCATGAAGTCGAGGTCGGTGCAGTACCGCCGGATGGCGAGGCCGCCGGTGAGGCGCAGCGTCACACCGGCGGCGCGAGCCACGTCGACGGTGTCCATGGCCTCGGCCATGAGGCGGTCGGCGCGGCGCGGCGGCTTCTGCGCCTGGGTGGCCTCGCTCTTGACCGTGGTGTGCGGCTGGGCGGCGCCCGGCCCGCCGCGCAGGTCCTCCAGCGGGTGCAGCACGGCGTCCAGCACGTGGCGGGCCAGGTAGACGCGCGGCCAGCGCTTCTCCGCCCACTCCACCAGCAGGCCGCGCGCCTCGAGCTGCCGCACCGCGCTCCGCGCCGTGGGGTTGGCCACGTCGAGGATGCGCTGCGCCTCGGGCACCGTCATCGCCGGCGTGCGGAAGAGCTCGTCGGCGAGCCGCAGCGCGTGCCCCTTGACCTTCTCGCGGTCGCGCTCGTAGTGGCGGATGAGCGCGCGCGCCTGGCGAGTCGCGCGCGAGGCCGCGGCATCCACGCCCTCGCAGAAGAACGTGAGCCACGGCGTCCACTCGTTGTGCGTGCGCACCCGCTGCAGCAGCGCGTAGTACTCGTCGCGGTGCCCCTCGAGGTACGCCGAGATGTACAGCAGCGGCCTTGTGAGGCGCCGGCGCTCGATGAGGAACAGGAGGATCAGCAGCCGGCCCAGCCGGCCGTTGCCGCCGACGAACGGGTGGATGGTCTCGAACTGCGCGTGGAGCATGGCGCACTGGATGAGGTCGGGCAGCTGGCCGCGCTCCTGCAGCGACTCCTCGAACGCGGCCAGCAGATCGGGCAGCGCGTCGACGGGCGGGGGCACGTAGGTCGCCGTAGCCTGCGTCGCGCCGGCCTGCCCGAGCCAGTTCTGCGAGGTGCGGAACTCACCCGGGGTGCGCTGCCCGCCCTCGCCGCGCAGCAGGTTCTCGTGCAGCGCCTTGATGAACTCCAGCGAGAGCTCCTCCTCGCGCAGCCGGTTGACGCCGAAGCGCAGCGTCGCGATGCAGGCGCGCACCTCGCGCAGGTGGTCGCGCGGCACGCTCGCGCGCGCGGCGCCGACCTGGTCGAGGTAGAGGTCCGAGAGGCTCACCTCCGCGCCCTCGATGCGCGACGAGCACAGCGCCTCCTGGCGCTTGAACGAGGCGTCGAGCAGGTCCGGGTCCGGCAGCTCGCCGCCGACGCCGGAGAGCTCTCCGAGGGCGGCGTCGGCGCGCGACAGCGCCATCACCAGCTGCCTGGAGTACGAGATGCTCGTGGGGAGAGGCGCCGGTACGAACGCCGCGTAGCCCTCCGGGGAGCTCACGACCGTGCCGGCGCCGGTGGCGTGGAACTCGCTTGGGTCCATCTCGCCTGCCTCACTTCGCTGAGAGCTTTCTCAGCCTTCGCCTGTTTTGAAAGCATACCTCGTAATCATTAAGAAAGGTCGAGAGTCCTGCAAGGTTCCGCTGTCAGTCCCGCTCGGCGGCGAGGATCTCGTCCAGGCGCGCGCCGAAGTCCGCCATGGACTCGCCCCCGTAGGCGTAGATGCGCGCCAGCGAGAAGAGATCCCGCGGCGTGGCGGCGCCGAAGCGTGTGCCGGTCGCGGCGAGGTACCCCGCGCGGCGGACGGCGAGCTTGACCCTCTTGTCGTAGATCCCACCGGGGAAGCAGAAGAAGTCGACCTCGACGCCGAACAGGTCCTCCAGATCCGCGCGCGAGTCGACGAGCTCGTGCCGCAGCTCCTCGCCCCACAGGCGCGTGAGGTCGAGGTGGTCCACGGAGTGCGACTCGAGCCCCCAGCCCTCGTCAAGCAGACCCTGCACCATCTCCGGCGTGAGGCTGGTGGCCGGCGGGTCGTCACCCAGGTACAGCGCGGTCGACACCAGGCCGAGCTCCGCCGGCCAGCCGTACTCCCGCAGCACGGGCGCGGCGTTGCGCACCTGGTCGGCGTAGCCGTCGTCGAAGGTGAGGACGACCGGCCTGGGCGGGAGCATCGCCCTCTCCGGTCCAGGCGTCGTACACGCGGCGCAGCGTGACCGGCTGGTACCCGTTCTCCGCCAGCCAGGCCATCTGCGCGCGGAACAGACGCGTGCTCATCACCGTCAGCGGCGGGCCCTCGGGCTTCTCCAGCACGCGGTGGTACACGAGGATCGGCACCGGCTGCGGGTCGGCGACGATGTGCGGCCGCGGCGGGAGCTCACCCGCGGCGTGGGACGGGGACGCCGACGGCGAGGAGGCGCCGGCGGCCGAGCCCGGCGACGCGGAGCGGGAGGCCGACGCGGCCGGAGCCGCAGGCTCCGGCCCGCTCCTCCGTAGCGCCGCGACGCCGGCTACCGCGAGGGCGGCCAGGGCGATGACGACGACGGTGACCGCCAGCACCGGCCGGCGCCGGTGGCGCCTCCGGCGCGGCCGAGGCGCGGGTCCCCGCTGCATGAGGGGCGGCAACGTCACCTCCACAGAGTAGCGCACGCCCGGCGCCGCGGGCGCCGATCAGACGGCGAGCAGGCGCTCCGCCTCGAGCGCACCACCGGCGTCCTCTTCGTGCTTGAAGAGCACGAAGACGTCCTGCCCGGCGACGAGGAGCTCATCTGAGCGGGCGCGCCAGCGTCCCAGGGCCGGCGTGTCGTACGGCGGCCGGCGCAAGCGGTAGTAGGCGAAGCTCGCGGTCGTCACGTCAGGCACCGCGAGACCCTCCGCGTCGGCCACGCAGAGTGCGGCGTCGTGCGCGCGGAGCAGGTCGTAGACCTCCTCCGTGAACCACGACGCCTCGCGGAACTCGAAGGCGAACCGCGTGTCGCGCGGCAGCCACTCCAGGAACCGCGCCAGGCGGTCGCCGTCGAGCCGCAGGTTGGGCGGCAGCTGGAGCAGCACCGGCCCCAGCCGCCCCGCGTCCCGCAGCGGCGCGAGCGACGAGAGGAAGAACTCCATCGGCTCGCGCGCGCCCTCCTTGAGCCGGTGGCTGTGCGTCACGCGCTGGTGCGCCTTGACCGCGAACAGGAACCCCGGCGGCGTCGCGGCGACCCACGCCTCGAGGGTCTTCTGCGCCGGCGTGCGCCGGAACGTGTAGTTGATCTCCACGCAGGTGAGCCGGCTCGCGTAGTGCTCGAGAAAGCGCGCCGCCGGCACCTCCTGCGGGTAGAACCCGGGCTTCCAGGCCGGATAGGCGTAGCCCGACGTGCCCGCGTACAGCCTCGCCATGTCGCCTCCCTCGTCCGCTGCTCGGACGGGCGGCGCACAGAGGAGGGGTCCTGTCACGCCGCCCGTCTGTCTGTGACCTGCCCCGGAGGCGGCGGCGCAAACGCACGCCCGTCGTTACGCGCGGCGCGAGCGGGAAAGCACAAAGCAGGCGCGGTCCGCGCGCCGCGCGCACCCGACGAGTACGAGGAGATCGACCATGAGCGCCCTACCCGAAGAAACCGACTCCCGGCCGGCCCTCGAGGCCGCGGCCGGGCTGGCCCGTCAGCTGCGCGTGGACAGCATCCGCTCCGTGGCGCGCGCGGGCTCCGGCCACCCCACCTCGAGCCTCTCCGCGGCCGACCTGATGGCCGTCCTCTTCACCCGGCACCTGCACTACGACTGGAGCCGGCCCGGCCGGCCCGACAACGACCACCTCATCTTCTCCAAGGGGCACGCCTCCCCGCTGCTCTACGCGCTGTACAAGGCCGTGGGCGTGATCGACGACCGCGAGCTGGTGGAGACGTACCGCCGCATCGACTCGCCGCTGCAGGGTCACCCGACACCGGTGCTGCCGTGGGTCGACGTGGCCACCGGGTCGCTCGGGCAGGGCCTGCCCGCCGCCGTCGGGATCGCGCTCGCGGGCAAGCGCCTCGACGAGACCGACTCCCGCGTCTGGGTGCTGTGCGGCGACAGCGAGATGGCCGAGGGCTCGATGTGGGAGGCCCTGGACAAGGCGGCGCTGTACGGGCTCGACAACCTCACGGCGCTCGTCGACGTCAACCGCCTCGGGCAGTCGGGCCCCACCGAGCTCGAGTGGGACCTGGACGCCTACAAGCGGCGCGTGGAGTCGTTCGGCTGCCGCGCCGTGACGATCGACGGTCACGACCTGCGGCAGATCGACGACGCCATGGCCCTCGCGGAGCGCTCCAACCTGCCCACCGTGATCCTGGCGAGGACGGTCAAGGGCAGGGGCGTGCCCGAGGTGGAGGACACTCCCGGCTGGCACGGCAAACCGCTGGAGACGAGCACCGGTAACGCCGCGATCGAGGCGCTCGGCGGGGTCACGGACATCCGGGTGGCGACGCCGCCGCGCCCGTCGCGGCCGGCGGCGGCGCCCGACCGGCATGGTCACGCCGTCACGCTCCCCAGGTACGAGATGGGCATGAAGGTCGCGACGAGGGCCGCCTTCGGCGATGCGCTCGTCGCGCTCGGCGCCCGTCCGGAGGTGGTCGTGATCGACGGCGAGGTCGGCAACTCCACGTACACCGACAAGTTCAAGGAGGCGTACCCCGAGCGCTTCTTCCAGATGTACATCAGCGAGCAGCAGATGGTGGGCACGGCGGTCGGGCTGAGCGTGCGCGGCTACGTGCCGTTCGCGGCGACCTTCGCCGCCTTCTTCACACGCGCCTACGACTTCATCCGCATGGCGGCGGTCTCACAGGCGGACATCCGCCTGTGCGGCTCGCACGCGGGCACCGAGATCGGCCAGGACGGCCCCTCGCAGATGGGCCTCGAGGACCTCGCTGCGCTGCGCGCCGTGCACGGATCCACGGTGCTCTACCCGAGTGACGCCACGTCGGCCGCCGCGCTGACGGCGGCGATGGCCGACCTGACGGGCGTGAGCTACCTGCGCACCACCCGCGGCGCCTACCCGGTGTTGTACGGACCGGACGAGACGTTCCCCGTCGGCGGCTCCAAGGTGCTGATCGAGTCCCGCGACGACCAGGTGCTGCTCGCCGGCGCGGGCGTGACGCTGCACGCATGTCTGGAGGCATCTCAGCGGCTCTCCGACCGCGGGCTGCCGGCCCGGGTCATCGACCTGTACTCGATCAAGCCGCTCGACGAGGCCGGCGTGATCGCCGCCGCGCGCGCGGCCGGCCGGCAGGTCGTCGTGGTCGAGGACCACTATCCGGAAGGCGGTCTGGGCGAAGCCGTGCTGACCGCCCTTTCTCACGCCTACGAGCTCTTCCGCGTGGAGCACCTCGCCGTGCGTACGCTGCCCGGCTCGGGTACGCCGCGGGAACTGATGGAGGCCGCCGGCATCGCCGCCGGCGACGTCGAGGCTGCGGCGCTGCGGCTGCTGGGCGACCAGGGGGACACGCGGCTCAGCCAGCCTTGATCGGCTGAGCCCTTCGCCGCCCGCTCGCCGAGCGCCCGCGGCCCGCTCGCCCGCCGTAGTCTAAGGCTCAACTGTAAGGTGAGACCACGCACGCGGCAGGCGTCCGTCGCAAGCTGAGACGCCGCCTCGGCGCGCTTGGGGGTCCTCGCCCGCGCCGCTATGAAAGCGTAGATACACGCAGGCCCGGGGCTGTACCCTGACGAACGAGAGATGCGATGAGGAGCACACAAGACACCAGGGACAGAGCCGGTGGCAGGCCCGGCGCGTCGGCCGGCGTGTGGGCCGTGGCCCGGCGCTGGCGCTGCGTGCTCTCGAGCTTGGCCGTCCTCGTCGTGCTGGCGCTCGTCGCCAACGGCTGCTCGCTCTCCGCTTCCGGCTCGGCGGACCCTGCCGGCGACCCGAGCCCCACTCCCAGCCCCACCCCTACGAAGACCGTGGCCAAGATCACCATCACGCCCGAGGACGGCGCTCGCCAGGCCAAGCCCAAGGGCATCACGGTCAAGGTCCGCGAGGGCACCCTGGTGTCGGTGAACGTGCGCGGCGGCGGCGGACCGGTACCCGGCGAGTTCGACGAGACGAGGACCGAGTGGCACAGCAAGTGGACCCTCTCGCCCGGCAAGGAGTACTTCGTCAAGGCCATCGCCGTGGACGCGGAGGGGCGCGAGGCGGGCAGGTCGAGCCGCTTCCGCACGCTCAAGCCCAAGACCACCGCGGACTGCACGATCTTCCAGGGCAAGGGACAGACCTACGGGGTCGGCATGCCGGTGATGCTCACGTTCAGCAAGGCCGTGGAGAACAAGAAGGCCGTCGAGGAGGCCCTCGTCGCTGACCTGCAGCAAGAAGGTCGTCGGCGCCTGGTACTGGGACGGTGACCAGGCGCTCTGGTTCCGCCCCCGCAACTACTGGCCGCAGCACGTCAAGCTGAGCTTCACCGGTCACCTGGACGGGGTCCAGATCTCGCCCGGCGTGTACCTGACGCACACGCTGCGGCAGAGCTGGAAGATCGGCCGCTCGCTCATCGTGGTGGCGAGCACGAGCGACCACCACATGGACGTGTACAAGGACGGCAAACGCTACGCCACCTGGCCCATCAGCACCGGCCGGCCCGGTCACGACACGCCCAACGGCACCTACCTCTCCATCGAGAAGGCCAACCCGCAGCACATGGTGGGCGACGACTACGACCTCCAGGTGCCGCACTCGGTGCGGTTCACCTGGAGCGGCGACTTCGTGCACGCGGCGTCGTGGTCGGTCGGATCGCAGGGATACGCCAACGTCAGCCACGGCTGCGTCAACGTCGGGCCGAGCAACGCGGCGACCTACTACGACTGGTCCATCCCCGGCGACCCCGTCACCGTGACCGGCAGCCCCAAGGCCGGCAGGTGGGACGACGGCTACACGTGCTGGTTCCTCAGCTGGAAGGAGCTGTGGAAGGGCAGCGCGATGCACATGGCCGTGCGCGTGGGGCCGGACGGCAGCACCTTCGTCAAGCCGTCCAGGATCAGGAAGTCGCACGCCAAGGCGCCCGTGGCCCGGCCCAAGCCGGACAACGCCGCGGCGTCCTGACGCTACCTCCGCGGCGTGGCGGCCCGGGGCTCAGTCCGGGCCGCCCTCGGCCGCGACGACGGCGGCCGGCTCGGGGCGCTATCATGAGGGGACGATGAGCTCCGGAGCGGCGCGGCGCCGAACCTTGTGGCCGCCGCGCCCGTCCTCCGTAGGAGCACTGCAGCGATCGAGAGGGGCGACGTGCATCCCACACCCACCAAGCGAGGAGCACTGCGGACGGCGGTCGTCACCGCCGCGGCAGCTGTCCTGGTCCTGACTCTGGCCGTACCGGCGCTCGCCGCGAGCGGCTGGAAGCCGGCGACGAGCGGCGCCACGGCCGATCTGGCCGGGCTCGCGGCCGGTGGCGGCGGCCTGCGCTGGGCCGTCGGCGACGGCGGCGTCATCGTCACTTCCTCCGACCAGGGCGCCACGTGGACCGCCCGCACGTCGGGCATCACCGGCGACCTCGCCGGCGTGGCCTTCGCCGACGCGACGCACGGCTGGGCCGTCGGCGACGGCGGGACGATCATCGCCACCACAGACGGCGGCGTCACCTGGGCGCCGCAGGCGTCGGGCGCCACCGAGGACCTCGCCGCGGTGGCCTTCGCCGACGCCTCTGCCGGCTGGGCGGTGGGCGCCGAGGGCGCGGTCGTCACGACCGCGGACGGCGGCGCCACCTGGACGCCGCAGGCGTCGGGCACCACCAGCGACCTCGCCGGCGTGGCCTTCGCCGACGCGACGCACGGCTGGGCCGTCGGCGCCGGCGGCACCGTTCTCGCCACCACCGACGGCGGCGCCACCTGGGCGCCGCAGGCGTCGGGCACCACCCAGGCGCTCCACGCCGTCGCCGCCGCGAGCGCCACGCGCGCACTGGCGGCCGGCGCGGCCGGAACGATCGTCGCGACCACCGACGGCTCCGCCTGGGTCACACGCACCTCCGGCACCACCGCCGACCTCGCCGGCGCCGCCTACGGCGACGCGAAGTACGCCTGGGTCTGCGGCTCCGCCGGGACGGTCCTGCGCTCCACCAACGGCGGCTCCACCTGGGCGGCGCAACCCGGCGGCACCTCCGCCGCCCTCGCCGCCGTCTCGTTCGCGGATCCCGGCCGCGGCGCCGTCGCCGGCGCCGCAGGCGTGATCCGCACCACCATGAGCGGCGGCGTCGTGGACACCAAGGCGCCCACGACCAGGGCCACGGGCCTGCAGTCCGGCGCAGCCAAGGGCTGGCGCAACACGGCCCAGACCGTCACGCTCAAGGCCACCGACGCCGGCTCCGGCGTGGCCTGGACCTACTACACCGTCGACGGCGGCGCGCGGCAGACCTACGCCGGCCCGTTCGAGATCTCCAAGCCCGGCCCGCACCGCGTCGCCTACTGGTCCACGGACTGGGCGCGCGTCACCGGGGCCAAGCGCATCGGCTACGTCAATATCGACGTGAGCAAGCCCGTCTGCAAGGCCATCGGCAACCCCACCGCCTACACCGGGCAGGCCGTCAAGTTCACCTTCAAGGTCACCGACGCCAAGCCCTCGTGCGGCGCCGGCTCCGTGAGCATCGCGATCCAGAAGAACGGCGAGACGAAGAAGCGCGTCACCATCGCGCGGACCACATTCAACGTGCAGCACTCCACGTCGCCGGTGGTCTCGCTCCCGGCCGGCCGGTACACGTGGGTGGTCACCGCACGGGACCTGGCGGGCAACGTCCAGTCGGTCAAGGGGCACGCCCGGCTCACGCTCAAGAAGATGCCGCTGCCCACCTTTGCCGACGTGCAGCGGCGCCTGGTCCAGCTCAAGTACCTGCCGTCCGGCGCCGTCACCGGCAAGGCCGACTACCGCACCTCGCAGGCGCTCATGGCGTTCCAGGCGTGGAACGGCCTCAGCCGCGACGGCGTCGCCGGCGTGGCCACGCGCAAGAAGCTCATGACCGCGTCCGTGCCCACGCCGCGCTCCACGGGCGCGAGCGGGCACTCGGTGCAGGTGTTCCGCAGTCTGGGCGTGGCCCTGTGCGTCGACAACGGATCCGTGGTGCGCGCGGTGCACTGCTCCACCGGCCGGCCCGGCATGGCGACGACGGCCGGCGCCTGGAGCGTGTATCTCAAGTCGACCCGATTCTGGTCGGTCACGTACAGCTCCTGGATGCCGTACGCGAGCTTCTTCCACAACGGCGAAGGCCTGCACGGGTACGAAGACGTGCCCGCCTACCCGGCGTCGCACGGCTGCGTGCGCCTGCCGATGCCCGAAGCGCCGTGGGTGTACGACTTCGCCTACATGGGCGCGACGGTGTACGTCTACTGATCGGCGCGCTCAGCCGTGCCAGTCGCTCCTGAAGCCGGCGACGTAGGCGCGGAAGATGCCGCGCTGCCGGCTGCGCAGCACCTCACGCTCCGGGTCCTCGTAGAGCGCGTCGTACTCGGCCATGCCGTGGGCAAGCGCCCAGCCGGCGTGCAGGACGGCGAAGATGTCTCCCTCGTCCGGCACGTTGAGGGCGCCGCTCGCGCCCGCGGTCTCGCCGAGCCGAAGCATGCGGGTCACGAACTCGTCCGGCAGCGCCGCGACCCGGAAGTCCGGAGTCTTGCTCCCGACGGCCGCGATCAGCACCCGGCGCTCGCCCGGGTTCTCTCGCGCGTACTCGAGGTAGGCCAGGCAGATCTCGATGATCTGCTCCTCGGGCGGAAGGTCCTCGGGCACGCGGCGCATGTACTCGCCCAGACGCTCGAGACCCCGCGCCGCAAGCGCGCCGACGATGTCCTGCTTGCCGTCGAAGTACCGGTACAGGGAAGCGGCGTTGCCGAAGCCGGCGCGCTCGGCCAGCTCGTTGAGGTTGAGCTCGTCGACGCCGCGCTCGCGGACCAGCTCGGCGGCGGCGCCGAGGATCTCGTCGCGCGTGCGTGCGTGCTGCTCCTCGCGCCGGCTCATCCGCAGCTCCTCATATGCCTGCCCCGAGCTCGAAGCCGGGGCGGGGCTGCCCGGCGTGGGGCTGCCCGGCGTGGGGCTGCCCGGCGTGGGGCGAGCCGGCGGCAGCGGCGCCGTCTTCCGCGCCGCCGGCCGTCACGGCGCCGGCGGCCGCAGCGCTGCCGCCCGGCGCGCCGGCGTCTGCCGCCTGAGCCGCCGGCGCCCTGCCCTCGATGTCGATGCGCGGCAGCCACTCCAGCCACCGCGGCAGCCACCAGTACCTGTCGCCGATCAGCGAGATCATCGCCGGCGCCACGACCACGCGCACCACGAACGCGTCCAGCAGCACGGCGATCGCGAGGCCGAACCCGAGCTCCTGCAGCACCACCATCTGCCCGCTCCCCATGCCGAGGAACACGGCCACCATGATCAGCGCCGCACCGGTGATGATGCCGGCGGTGGACTGCACGCCGAACACCACCGACTCCCTGCTCTCGCCGGTCTCGAACCAGCGCTCGCGGATGCGGCTGAGCAGAAAGACCTGGTAGTCCATACTCAGGCCGAAGAGCACGCAGAACATCAGCAGCGGCACCCAGCTCTCGATCGACTCCACGGTGATCAGGCCGGGCACGACCGACCCCCAGCCGTGCTGGAACACGAGCGTCAGGGCGCCGTAGGCGGCGCCGACCGAGAGCAGGTTCATCACGATCGCCGTGGCCGCCACCAGCACGGAGCGGAAGGCGAGCAGCAGAAGAAGGAAGCTCAGCGCCAGGACGACCCCGATGACGATGGGCATGTACCCGTCGGTGAGGTCGGTGGAGTCCATCTGCGCGGCGGTGTTGCCGCCCACGTACACCGCCGCGCCGGACGCGCCGAACGAAGCGGGCACAAGCGTGTCCCGCAGGTCCCGGACGGCGCCCTTGGCCTTCTCGGACTGCGCCTCCGCGTCCTGGATCATCTGCAGCACGGCCAGGGAGCCGTCGGCGCTCGTGGAGAGGCCGGTGAGCGTGAACCGGCCGTCGTCGTCGAGCCGGTCGACGAAGCCCTTGAGCGCGGCCTGCACCGCCGCGTCGCCGACGTCGCCGTCGACGACCACCAGGGTCGGCTCACTGAGGCCGGCGGCGAAGTCGCGCTCGAGCATGTCGAGTCCCTGCTTGGAGGTGTAGGTCGCGGGGAACGTATCGGCGCTCAGGCCTCCGCTGCGCATGGTCAGGAGCGGCGCCGCGATGGCGAGCAGCAGGATCACGCCGAGCGTGAGGCTCAGGGCCGGACGGCGCATGACGCGCCGGGCCGTCCGGCCCCACCAGCCGTGCTCGCCGTGGCTGCGCGCGTAGCGGTCCAGCCACGGCACCTTGAGCGCGTCGACCTTGTCGCCGAGCAGCGCGAGCAGAGCCGGCAGCAGCGTGAGCGCGGCGGCCACGGCGGCGAACACGGCGCTCATGGCGCCGATCCCGAGGCTCGTGAAGATCGAGAGCGGCACGATGAGCATGCCGACCAGCGCGAGGACAACGGTCATGCCGCTGAAGAACACGGCGTTGGAGGCGGTCGCCGACGCCGCGGCGATGGCCGCCATCTTCTCGAGGCCGCCGCGCCGCTCCTCCCGGTAGCGCGAGACGATGAACAGCGAGTAGTCGATGCCCACCGCAAGACCTGTTGCGGTGAGGATGTTGAGCGCGAAGATGGAGAGCTCGAAGACCTGGCCGATGAGCACCGTGATCGCCAGGCCGACGACGATGGAGAAGATGCTCAGCACCAGCGGCAGCCCGGCCGCGACCAGCGCGCCGAACACCAGCACGAGGATGACGAGCGCCACGGGGATGCCGATCATCTCGCCGCGCTGCAGGTCCTTGTGACTGAGGTCCTGCGCGTCGGTGTACGCGGCCGCGGCGCCGGTGACGGCCACGTCGAACCGCGGCAGCGCGTCCGCCTCCTCCACGACCGCGTACACGCCTTCCATGTGGTTCATGGCCTGGTCGGTCGGTGTGGAGAGCTCGACCTTGAGGAGCGTCGTGTGGCGGTCGTCCGAGGTGAGCCCGCCGCGCACGTCGGCGCCGATGCCCTCGTCGTAGCGGCTGAGCACGCTCACGACGTCGGTCTCGGGCAGTGCGCTCAGCTGCTCGCGGATGCGCAACACCTCGGCCTTGAAGGCCGGGTCGTCGACGGTGAGAGTGGGGCTGTGCACGACGACGACCTCGTTGTCGTGAGCGTTGAGCGTGCCGACCGTGGAGAAAGCGGTGCTGAGCTCGCCGGCGCCGCTCGAGGCGTCGGCCAGGCCGTCGCTCAGGTCGGCCGCGCCCCTGCTGACGCCCTTGGAGCCGCCGGCCACCTCGCCGGCGCCGGCGGCGGCGCCGCTCACGCCGGAGGCGACCTTGCCGGAGCCGGCGGCGAGCTGCTGCTGGCCGGCGGCGAGCTCGCGCGAGCCGGCGGCGGCGGAGCCGACACCTCCGGCGAGCGCCGCGCCGCCGGAGGCGAGCGCGCCCATGCTCCGGTCGAGCGTGCGCGCGCCCGAGGCGCTGCGGTCGATGCCGGAGCTGAGGCTGCGCGCGCCGGAGGCGACGCCCGCCGAGCGCCGAGGCCAGCGAATCCGCGCCGGCGGCCACCTGCGAGGCGCCGGCGCTCGCCGACTGCAGGCCGGAGGCCAGCCCGGACGTACCGTTCGCGAGCTGGCCGGAGAGGCCCATGATCTGCTGGTACGTCGGGTCCGAGGACCAGTCGGGGTGCGCCTGAGCGTAGGCGGCGACCAGTTGGTCGAGCGTCGCCGCCCCGCCGGCGAGCTGCTGCGCACTCGCGGCCGCCTCCTTGACGCCCTGCGCGGCGCTCCCAGCCCCGCCGGCGAGTTGCTTCGCCCCGCCGGCGAGCTTGTCGGCCGCCGACGAGAGCTGCGAGCCGCCGCGCGACAGCTGTGAGAGGCCGCCACTCAGGCTGCCCGTCCCGCCGCTTGCCTGCCGCAGGCCCGAGCTCAGGCTTTCCGCGCCCCGCGCCGCGCTGCCGAGCCCAGTGCTCAGCTCGGCCGTCCCGGCGCTGGCCGAGCGCGAACCGTCGCTCACCTTGCCGGCGCCCTTGGCGAGCTTGCGCAGGCCCCGCTGCAGCTCCCTGGCGCCGGACGAGAGGTCCTTGGACCCCTTCGCCAGCTCCCTGGCGCCGGATTCGGCGTCGTCCAGGCCGTCGGCCAGGCTCTGCACGGCCGCACCGGCCTGCGCCACCGTGCTGCCGGCGTTGCCGCCGTGCTCCTGGATCAGGTCGGCGGCCCGCTTCGAATCCGGGGCGTTGAGGAACTTGGACGAGGATGTGAACACATCGCCCAGCGTGAGGTACACGGCCCCGCAGGCCACGAGCGTGACCACCCACACCCCGATGGTCCACCACGGATGACGCGCGCAGGCCAGGGAGATGCGCTGCGTGAACGCCGGCTTCACCCTGTCCGCCGGGCTCATGCCGTCGCCGCTCCCGCCGCGGCCATCAGCGCTCCGCCGGCGGACAGACGCAAATCAACATCGTGACTGCAAACATGATTTGCAGTATGCGCCCGGGCCGGCGGCGGCGCAACCACACGGCCGGCTGGCCCGCTAGAACCAGGAAGAGCCGCCGCGAGAGAGCGGTCGGGCTCGGGAGAGCGGCGGGCATGTCCAACAAAGGTACTCCGAAACGGGATAGCCGCGGGCTACACATCCACGGCGATCAGGCCCACCGGCGGCCGAGGCGGCTATCCGATGGCTACACCAGTACAGAGTGCCCCCGCAGCGACTACCCCCCCGACAGCAGCGGTCTCCGGGCGGGCGGCCGCCGCCCGGCCGGGCGCGGCGCCGGAGGCCCTTCGGCCGCCGGCGCCCCGCTCCCGCTCGACGATGGGTCAGCCCGGCTGACCCGGCTGCACCGGGCCGATCCGGTACGGCCGCATCATCTCGTTGTCCTCGTGCTCGACGATGTGGCAGTGCCACACGAACTGGCCGTTCTGCTTGAACTGCGCGCGGATGCGCGTCACCTCGCCCGGGTACGCGATCACGGTATCCTTGAACCCGCTCTCCCACGACTCCGGCGGTCGCGGCTCGCCGGCGAAGCCGACGGGCTGCACCACCTCGCCGGATGTCTCGTCCAGAACCAGAGCCTGACGGTTCACGACCTCGAACACGACCTCGTGGACGTGCATCGGGTGGGCGTCGGCGGTGAAGTTGTAGAACTCCCACACCTCCGTGTCGCCGGCGCTGGGGTTCTCGCTGACGGCGTCGTCCCACATCTTGTGCATCGAGACGCCGTCGTCGTCCAGCACGCCGAGCATCGCCGCGGCCGGTCCGTCATGCCCGCTGTCCATGGACATCATCTCGAGCAGGGCCAGCGGCCTCGTGCGCACCGGCGTCGGCAGCGGCGTCAGCGGCGGGAGCGCCAGGAACCGCGGCGGCGTGGTGGGGTCGGGCGCCACGGCCGGCACCACCCGGAACTGCAGGATCTGGCCGGTCGTCTCCGGGTCGGCGGCGTCGAAGTCGGAGTCCGGGACGCCGCCGCCGAACGGCTCGTCGGGGCCGACGTTGCCGAGCACGTAGTTGCCGGCCGGGACGTTGGTGAAGTCGACGATCAGGTCGGCGCGCTCGGCCAGGCCCATCAGCAACTGGTTGCCGTTGGTGGTGGTGAGGTCCACAGGCGCCGCCAGGAACCCGCCCTCGTTGCCGATCTGCCACACCTCGACGCCCGGGATCTTCGCGAAGTCGAGGATCAGGAACCGCGACTGGCAGCCGTTGAGGAAGCGGAACCGGTAGCGCCGCTGCTCCACGGTCTGGAACGGCCACGTGTTGCCGTTGACCATGATCGTGTTGCCGAAGAACTCGGGGTTCCAGATCGGCGAGAGGTCGGTGTGCGGGATGTATGGACCCGCGTACTCGTCGAAGAACGCCCGCGTGTCCGGGTAGAAGAGCGACCCGTCGGCGTTGAAGGACCGGTCCTGGATGGCGACCGGGATCTCGTAGTACGTCTTGTTGGCCGGGAACTTGTCGTTGGCCTTTGGCGCGGGGCCCGGGAGCACCGCCTTGAGGCCGGTGCGCACGTCCTTGACGGCGTCGTCGCCGGCAGGCCCGCCGCGGACGATGTAGAACCCGGCGGGCCCGGCATACACGTTCACCCGCGTCATGCCGAGCGCGTGATCGTGATACCAGATCGTCGAGGCGCGCTGCTCGTTGGGGTACTGGAACGTGGCGAAGCCCGGACCCCACAGCGCGCCGTACGTCTCGAAGGCCTTGCGGCGCAAGTAACGGTACCAGGTGCCCTTGCGCGCGTAGCCGTCGGGGATGTCGGCCGCGGCCGGGAGGTACCACGCCTCGGCGTAGCCGTCACTCTCGTCGCCCACCATGACCGCCCCGTGCACGTGCGTCACGATCGGCACCGGGCCCCGGTACGAACCGGGCGTCTCCGTGAAGACCGGCCGCGAATCGCGGCCCGCGACCCCGCCGGGAGGGTTGGCCCAGTGCAGCGTGGGGTCGACCGGCAGCAGATGCGGACGGAAGTCGCCGTTCGCCTTCTTGAGGTCGTTGATCCACTTGACGCGCACGGGCCTGCCGGCCTGCGCCTCGATCGTGAGCGACGGCGCGTTGTGCAGCAGCAGGCCGCGGTCGCTGGCGCTCCGGATCGCGCCGTACCCCCAGACCGTGGTGGCCGGCATCCCGGCCGGGAGGATCTGCTGCGAGAACTGCTTCATGGAGATCTCGTAGTAGTCCGCGCTCTTGCCGCCCTTGAGCACGATCGTCCCGGCCCTGGGCATCACGGGCGGGACGAGGAGCGGTGTCGTGAATCTTGGCGTCGCGGTCAGATCCACCGAGCCACCGGGGATCGCCGCCTCCGCCACCTGTGTGAACCCGCCGAACCGGGACCCCACATAGAGTCCAAGGAGTCCGCCGGCGCCCACCTTGAGAAACTGCCGACGCGAGAGCTCGACCATCGGAATCCGCCTCCCCTTCGGTGCTGGGTCCTTCTCTCGAAGGCCCGCACGCAGTGACCGATCGACCAAGTAATGTTAAGTGATGGGAATTGTCATGAATCATCCCCATTCGCGCGCGAACGCATATCTGCCGATAGGCCACACTTCGTCTGGACGAAAGGCAGGGGGCGAGCGAGTGGACCGGGAGAGCGGCTGACCGGGGAGAGCGAGCATCTCCCTCGCAGGCACTGTGAACACGGATATCCGCCGGATAGACGACCCGCGGCCGCCTCGCTGCGTCGGAGTCCGGCTGGCCGGAGGCTCGGCGTCAGCCGAGCCGCGTGACGAAGCTCGCGAACTCCTCGTCCCGGCCGCGCAGGACGGCGTCGTACCGCTCGCGGATGCGGGCCGTGACGGGGCCGATGCGGGAGCCGTTCACGACGCGCGCGTCGACCTCCGTCACGGGCGCGACGTAGGTCGAGGTGCCGCAGGCGAACACCTCGTCGGCGATGTAGAGCTCGGTGAGGTCCACCTCGCGCTCGTGCGCCGGGATGCCCATGCTCTCGGCGATCGCCAGCACGGTGCTGCGGTTGATGCCCTCGAGCAGGTCCTGCGCCGTGCTCGGGGTGACCAGCACGCCGCCGCGGACGATGAAGATGTTGGCGGCGCTCAGCTCGCAGACGTGCCCGGCGGCGTCGAGGAAGATGCAGTCGTCGTAGCCGCTGTCGATGGCGTCCTGCTTGGCGAGCACGGAGTTGACGTAGGCGCCGTTGACCTTGGCGCGTGACGGGATCGCGTAGTCGGGGATGCGGCGCCAGACGCTCGTCTTGAGTCTGGCGCCGTCCAGCGGCAGGATCGGCTCCGCCTCGTAGACGAACATGCTGAGGCACGTGCTGATGCCTCGCGAGCGCGTGCCCGGGAGCTCGGCGTCGACGTGCACGCTCACGCGCACGAAGACGTCCTCGGTCACCTCGTTGGCGCGCACGACCTCGGCGAGGGCCGCCTCGAAGCGCTCCTCGCTCCAGGCGGGCTCCCACGTGTCGATACCGATGATCCGCTCCGAGTTCACGAGCCGGCGGTAGTGGTCGGCGAGGCGGAACCCGAGCGGCGTGCCGTCGCGGCGAGACGGTCACCGGCAGCACCGTGTACACGCTCAGGCCGTAGAGCACGGCGGCGCTGGTGATGCTGAGCGCCGCCTCCCCCACCGGGGTGACGCCGTCTCCGAACCAGGCCTGGGGATACACACGCGCCATTGCGGGAGTCTCCCAGACTCGCGCCGCCGAGGGCAAGCGCGGGGCGACGGGCGGTCGGGGGAGGCGGGTGGCGCGCTCGGCGAGCGTTCAGCGCGCCGGCTCGAGCAGGGCGGCGCGCAGGCCCGCGTCCAGCCGTGCGCGCCGCAGCTCGACGGTGACGATGGGGATGGCGTAGCGCTCCGGCACGAAGCGCCCGAGCGAGCCGGTGATGTAGGGGTCGTACCAGAGCCTGCCCAGCGGGAGGCCACAGAGCCTCGACATCCGGCGCCCGAGGGCGCGGGCCCCGGGGCCGCTGCAGTCGAGGATCCCGGCCCGGGAGTGCAGACTGACGACCGCGTCGTACCGGGTCGCGAGCAGCTCCCGCACGGCCTTCGTCTCGGGCTCCGAGCCCGGCGATCGGCCGCCGCTGAGGCCCAGCAGGCTCGAGGCGTCCCGCGCCCGCAGCCGGCGACGCCAGTTGCGCGTGGGCAGGTTGCGGTTGAGGTCCACGCGGCGTGCGTTGCCGCGCGTGCGCGCCGCGTACCCATCCGGGTTGGCGCAGGCGAGCACGTCCACTCGCGCACCCGTGGGCAACGCTCGCGCGTGCGCGAGCAGGTAGCGCTCGAGCGCGCTCGCGACGGGCGTGCCGTACTCGTCGCCGTGCACGCCCGCGAGGATGAGCACACGGCGGGCGCCGGCGCCGAAGCGCGTGACGCCGATCGCGCGCCCGCGGACGGACCGCCCTGCGACGAAGCGCTTCAGGGCGGTCACCTTGATGGTGGAGGCGGCCGAGGCGGCGGCGTTGCCGGCCAGGTCCGCCGCCGACGCCGTGAACGTGTACGCACCGGCGGAGCGGGGTCTCCACGCCGCCGTGTGCCACGTGCCGGTGCTCCGGTCGCCGAGTCTGAGCGTGACGACCGACGCCCCATCCACGTCCCGCACGACGATGCGCACGGCCGCCGCCGGGCTGAGCGCGTCGCGCACGCGGTAGCTCAGGAGCACCTTGCGCCCCTGCCAGCCGGCCGCCGCCCTCACGCTCACGACCGGCGCCGTCGCGTCGATCTTGAGTCCGGCGCTGTGCACCTGCTCCCTGTTGCCCGCCGCGTCGGTGGCGAAGTAGGCGAGCGTGTGGACTCCGTCGGACGCGCCGTCGGACGCCACGGCGATCGCCAGCTCCCCACCGTCGGCGCCGCCGACCTGCTGAGGCTCCCCGCCGTCCAGCGCCGCCCAGATGGCGGCGACTCCCGACTCGGCGTCCGAGGCGCTGAAGCGGACCATGAACGACGCGCGCTGCCAGGACGCGGGCGCGTCGCAGGTGGTCGCCGGCGGCGTGACGTCGGCCGCCGACGCGGCCGCCGGCCTAGCGGCGACCAGGGCGACGGCGGCGCACGCGAGGCAGACGGCGAAGCAGGTCAGGATCGCGTGGCGCCCTTGGATCACGGCGACCGCCCTCCTGCTCGCGCCGCGACGACGTCCGCAGCCCACAGCGTCAGCGCCGGTGCGAGCCGGCGCAGCGTCCGCCAGGCGGCGAGAGCGCCGGAGATCGTGGCCGGACGGAGGAGTTCGTGCGCCGGGGTGTCGAGCACGACCCGCACGACGGCGAACGGCCGCCCGGCAGCGGCCGGCGCCAGCCACGCCGACTCCATGTCGGCGGCCAGGGCGCCCGCGGCCGCCAGCGTCCCGCGCTCCGCCCCGCGCACGACGTGGTCGGCGCAGGCGAGCGGTCCTGCGTGGACGCCCGCGACGCCGGCGGCGCCAAGCGCGGCGACCATCAGGTCGGCCTCGCAGCAGTGGACGCCGCCCGGGCCGCGGACCTCACTCGCGATCACGACGTCGCCGGGGCTCAGGTGCCCGGCGGTCGCGCCGCAGAACCCGGTGACGACGAGCGCCTCGAACGGCAGCTGCGTCACGGACCGCGCCGTGGCGGCCGCGCGCGCGGCGCCCATCCCGGAGCGCACGACCAGCGCTCCGGGTGCCCGGCCGCGCACGGCCGCGCGCTCGAGGCGCAAAGGGGTGACGACCAGCAGGCGGGCGGTCACCGGTACAACCGCGAGAGCACGCCGAACCCGGCCAGCCAGAGGACGACGAAGAGGAGGAGGAACAGCGGGATCGCGATACCGCGAGTGACCGCGAACGCCACCAGCGCGCTCGTGACGAGCCAGCCGACGTGCGCCTCCCTGCGCGTCGGCCACCTGAGGCGGAAGGGGCGGCGGCCGCGCAGGCCGCGCCGCACGCGGCGTCCCCGCGCGGCCCCCGCCTCCTGCGCGTCGCCGCGCGTCAACCTGCCGAGCACGAAGAACGCCGCCAGTGCGGCGAGCAGCAGGAGCGCATGCGTGGGAGTCACGATACCGGCCATGCCGCCATGATAGACGGTCACGCGGCGCGTACACGGCGCGCCGGCCGGGCGTCGAGCGACCCGGCAAGCAGTCGAGCCTCCCGCCTGACGCCTACAGCGGCACCTCTTCGCGGATGTCCACGCGCCCGCGCAGCGCGACGAGGCACCCCGATGCCAGGATGAGCACGCCGCCCGCCGCCGTCCAGGCGGTGATGCCCTGGCCGGCCAGAGCGAAGGCGAAGAAGGGCGCCGCGACCGGCGTCAGGAACCCCAGCACGGCACTGTGCTGCAGGCGGATGCGGCGCTGGCCCTCCATCCACAGCGTGTAGGCGACGGCGGTGCACACGACACCGAGCACCACCGAGGCGACCAGATCGGATCTCGTGAGCGCGTACCCCGCGGCCAGCAGCTGCCAGCCGGCCAGAGGCAGCAGAAAGACCGCGTCGAGCGCGCTCTGGGTGAGCACCAGCGCGACGCTGTCGACGCGCGCCGACAGGCCCTTGGCGAGCAGCGCGAAGCACGCGTACAGGACGCCGCAGGCGAGACCGGCGGCAAGGCCGGCCCACGAGACCGGGTCGGTGCCGGACAGTGTGGGAACCAGGATGAGCACCAGACCCGCGAGGGCGAGGGCGATGGCCGCCCAGACCGCCCTCTCCGTCCTGCTGCCGACGATCCGCGGCGCGAGCAGCGCGACCCACACCGGCTGCATGAAGTACAGGAAGGTAGCGAGCGCGACCCCGGTCTCGCGGACGGCCGTGAAGAAGAGGAGCAGCGTGGCCGCGTCCACCGCCCCCATCAGCAGCAGCCGCCCGCGCAGGTCCCGTGCGAACAGCGGCTTCAGGCGGGCCGGGCGGGCGAACAGCGCGGCCAGCACCACGAACGCCACCGAGAACCGCAGCACCAGCAGCACACTGGGCGGCGCCGTGGCGAGCGCGACCAGCGTACCCGAGAGCCCGACGAGGAGATACGCGACGACGACCATCGCGTACCCCCTCGCGCCACCGGCGCTCATGACGGGGAGCGTGCGATGGTCGCGCCCCGGCCGGCGACGCCTCCGTGTGGCGCGGAGCGCCTCACTCCGGCCAGGTGACCTCGACGAACTCGCCGTCGCGCTCGGCCGGCAGCGGCCCGCCGATGGCGACCACCTCCATGCCCTCCGGACCGGCCTCGAACGCACGCACGACGGGCGGCGCGACGCGGACGACGTCCCACCGGCGGAGGTGGACGACCTCGTCGTCGAGCAGCGCGCGGCCGGAGCCGGCGACGACCACGTAGGCCTCCTCCTGCTCTCCGTGCCGGTGGCCGATGCGCGAGCGCGCGCCCGGCGCATAGCTCCAATGGCTGACGCCGAGGTCGCGGGAGCCGAGCTCCGGCCGCGCGAAGCGCGCCTCGAGCCCCTCGGCCTTGCCCTCGAGCGCGTTGTCCAGGTCCATCAGGTTGACGACGGCGTAGCTCTCCACGGATCCTCCCGGCTCGATGTCCCGCGCGATGATGCGGTGGCCCATCGTACCCCGGCTCAGAAGCAGAGGAGGACCAGCTCCTCCGCGACGCACGCCGGCCTGTCCGCTCCCTGGACTTCGAGGGTGTGCGTCAGCTTCACGAAGAGCCGGCTGCCGGGTCTCTCCTCCATGGAGTCGAGCACGATGCGGTCCCGCAGGCTCCCCCCCGTGAGCACCGGATGGACGAACCGGACTCTGTCGAAGCCGTAGTGGACCGTCATCGCGATGGGTTCGGCACCCCAGGCGATCCGATAGCGGTGGGCGGGCAGCAGGGAAAGAAGGAGCAGGCCGTGGACGATCGTCGTCCCGTAGGCCGTGTCGGCCGCCCTCTCCGGGTCGACATGGATCCATTGAAGGTCACCGGTGACGGCGGCGAACCGGTCGACCTGATCCTGGGTCACCTGCGTCCAGCCGGACACGAAGATCTCTCCTCCGATGTCCCTCTGCCACTGCTGTAGAACGGATGCTGCCGTCATGGGGCCGAGTCTCCGTCGTTGCGCAGACTGGTCGATCACGATCGTGGCCGGCCATGCCGCTATCATAGACAGTCCCGCCGCACGGCAGAGTCAACGAGCGACAAGGAAGCATCGGTGAAGGGAACCATCCACATCGCCGGAGAGCGCTGCAAGGGCTGCGCCCTCTGCGTCGAGTTCTGCACCCGGGACTGCATCAGCCTCTCGGACGAGCTGAACCTCAAGGGCTACTTCGTCGCCGCCTTCGACGACGAGCACGGACTGCAACGCCTGCCGGAACTGCGCGCTCATGTGCCCGGACGCGTGCATCGAGGTGAGCAAGGCATGAAGCAGCTGATGAGCGGCAACGTCGCCCTGGGCGAGGCGGCCGTCCTCTCGGGGTGCACGCACTACTTCGGCTACCCCATCACCCCGCAGAACGAGATCACCGAGTACATGGCGCGGCGCATGCCGGGCGCCGGCGGCGTCTTCATCCAGTCGGAGAGCGAGATCGCCGCCATCAACATGGTGCTCGGCGCGGCGGCGGCCGGGGCCCGGGCCATGACGTCGTCGTCCGGCCCGGGCATGAGCCTCAAGCAGGAGGGCATCTCGTACCTCGTCGCCGACGAGCTGCCCGCCGTCATCGTCAACATCGTGCGCGGCGGCCCCGGGATGGGGAGCATCGCCGGGGCCCAGTCGGACTACTTCCAGGCCACGCGCGGCGGCGGCCACGGCGACTACCGCACCATCGTCCTCGCGCCGTCCTCCGTCCAGGAGCTCACCGAGATCGTGCCGCTGGCGTTCGACCTCGCGGACAAGTACCGCAACCCCGTCATCATCCTCGGCGACGGCATCCTGGGGCAGATGATGGAGCCGGTGGACTTCGACGGCCTCGTGCGCCCCGCCGACTACGACAAGCCCTGGGCGCTCACCGGGGCGAAGGACAGACCCGCCCAGTCCATCTACTCCCTGATCTTCGACGTCAAGCTGCAGGAGGAGAAGAACTGGAAGCTGCAGCGCAAGTTCCGGCTCATCGAGCAGACCGAGGTCCGCTACGAGACGCACCTCGTCGAGGACGCCGAGATGGTCGTGGTCGCCTACGGCATCGGCGCGCGCATCGCCAAGGGCGCGATCAAGCGGCTGCGCGACGAGGGCAAGAAGGTCGGGCTCATCCGGCCCATCACCCTGTGGCCGTTCCCGGCGCAGGCGCTCCGGGAGCTCGCCAAGACGGTGAGCGACTTCTTCGTCTTCGAGATGAGCGCCGGCCAGATGGTGGAGGACGTGCGGCTGGCGCTGGAGGGCGAGGGGCACATCCACTTCTACGGCCGGCCCGGCGGCGTCGCCCCGATGCCGGTAGAGCTCTACCGCATCATCGCGCGCCACTACGCCCAGGCGCAGGCGGCCGGCGCTCGGAGCAGACGATGAAGACGGTCTTCGAGCGTCCCAGCCTCCTCAAGGACGCGGACTTCCACTACTGCCCCGGCTGCGGCCACGGCATCATCAACCGCCTGCTCATGGAAGTGATCGAGGAGATGGACCTGCAGCAGGACGCCATCTGCGTGGCGCCGGCCGGGTGCGGCATGCTCCTCTACAACTACTTCGAGATCGACGTGATCGAGTCGGCCCACGGCCGCGGCGCCGCCGTGGCCACCGGCATCAAGCGCGTGCGGCCGCAGAACACGGTGTTCTCGTACCAGGGCGACGGCGACCTGGCCGCCATCGGCACCGCCGAGGGGCTCCACGCCGCCAACCGCGGCGAGAACATCACCGTCATCTTCGTCAACAACGGCGTGTACGGCATGACCGGCGGCCAGATGGCGCCGACCACGCATCCTCGACCAGGTGACGACCACCACGCCCACCGGGCGCGACGCCGGACCTCGCCGGCCACCCCGTGCGCATCTGCGAGGTCTTCGCCCAGCTCGACGGCACGGCGTACCTCGAGCGCGTGGCCGTCAACAAGCCCGCCGCGGTCGTGAAGACCAAGAAGGCCATCCGCAAGGCGTTCCAGTGCCAGCTCGACGGCCGCGGGTTCTCGCTGGTCGAGATCCTCTCCCCCTGCCCGGTCAACTGGAAGATGGGCACCGTCGAGGCCTGCACCTGGATCGACGACGTCATGACGGCGCACTTCCCGCTGGGCGTGTTCAAGGAGCGTGGAGGCGCTGATGCTGGTCAAGACCGTCATCTCCGGGTCCGGCGGGCAGGGCGTGCTCTCGCTCGGCGCCACCCTCGCCACCGCCGCCATGCTCGAGGGCAAGCACGTCACCTACCTCCCCAGCTACGGCGTGGAGGTCCGCGGCGGCACGGCCAACTGCGCCGTCGCCGTCTCCGACGAGGAGATCGCGTCGCCGGTGGCGTCGACGCCCGAGGTCGTGGTCGCCATGAACCAGCCGTCCTTCGTCAGGTTCCAGGGCGCGCTGCAGTCGGGCGGCCTGCTGTGCGCCAACTCGACGCTGGTGCACACCGAGTCGGCGCGCGGCGACATCGAGATCCTCGCCGTCCCCATGAACGAGCTGGCCGGCGAGCTCGGCTCCATGAAGGTCGCCAACATGATCATGCTCGGCGCCCTCGTCCGCGCGAGCGACATGATCTCCTACGACGCGATGGTCGAGAACCTCGCCGAGATCCTCGGCAAGGGCAGGGCCAGGCTCCTCGACCTCAACAAGCAGGCCCTCACCCTGGGCTACGAGTACGCAAAGGACCAGAGCTGATGTCCATCAAGCAACTCTCCGTGAGCCTCGCCAACGTCCCCGGGGCCTTCGCCACCATCAGCGAGCTCCTCGGCCGCGAGGGCGTCAACATCCGCGCCATCTCGGTGGCCGACACGTCCGACATCAGCACCGTGCGCTTCGTGGTCGACGACCACGAGAAGGCCAGGGGCATCCTCACCGGCGGCGGCTACGACCCCAAGGAGATCGACGTGCTGGCGGTCGAGATCCCCGACCACCCGGGCAGCGTGAGCGCCGTGCTCAAGCCGCTCAAGGCCGCCGGCATCAACGTGCACTACCTCTACCCGCACCTCGGCCACATCGACGGCAACGCCATCGTCATCCTCGGGGTGGACAGGACCGAAGAGGCGCAGCAGGTGCTGGCCGACAACTGGGTGACGACGCTGGGGGGCGAGGTCTACAACCACTGAGCGCGGGAGGCGCCGACGCCCAGCCGTCACGCGCCGCCCGTCAAGGAAGAAGGACCGGGCGGCTCTGACTGAGAGCCGCCCGGTCCTGGGGTGAAGCTACACGCTGCCGGCGTCTGCGCTACGACACCACGCGGACGTTGGTCGCCTGGGGCTTGTTGTTCTTGCCGGTGCCCTGCTCGAACGAGACGGTCTGGCCCTCATCGAGAGACTTGAAGCCCTCGCTCTGGATCTCCGAGAAGTGAACGAAGAGGTCGTCGCCGCCCTCGTGCTCGATGAACCCATAACCCTTGTCGGCGTTGAACCACTTCACTTTGCCTGTTGCCATACTGATCAAATCCCTTCGCCCACGCGGGGCAAAAAAAACGACGTGACTTCCGCGGAGAAATGCGGTGTGTCACGTCGCAATCCTGCGGGCCCGATCGACCCGTCTGCGAGAAGTATAGCAGATTCTGCAGCGCTCCGCTGGCTTTCCTACGAAAATAAGCGTAGAATGTGGTGGTCTACGGAAAGGGTCCACTCATGGACTGTCTCTGCTCCGCTCTGCGCTCCTCGTGAAGTCCCGCGCCGCAGGCGCGTTCATCCTCCCCGGCACCGGCCGGACCAGCGATCGGATCAAGTCGTTCGGGCGCGGACGCGTCTGCGAGGCCTGGGGCTGCAACACCATCCTCTCGGCCTACAACCCCGCGCCGTTCTGCTCGGCGCACGACCCCGCCGACAAGCTCACGCCACGCCGATAGCCGGGCAGGCGGCAAAGGGACGCCGGCGCGCGTCCTCGACCGGCCGCGTCAGAGCGTCGGAGTGATCGCCGGCGGCTGCCAGCCGCTCCCGTCCAGGATGCCCTGGATACGCCCCGGCTTGGGCGCCAGCAGCCGCCAGATCACCTCGAACCCCTGCCCCGGGGGCGTCGGCAGCCAGTTGGCGACCTGCGCGGGGTCGGACGGCTCGGCGGACTGCAGGTAGATGTCCACCGAGCCGTCCGGGTTGCGCGTCAGCTTCGACCGGCCGTTCAACTGGTAGCGCTTGATGAGGTTCGGGACGAGGAACCCCTGGAGAGTGTATGCGGTCACCGTCCAGCCCTGGTTCACCGGCGGCAGGGACGGCAGATGCATCACGTAGGCGCTCGACCCGCTGAGCGGAGCGCCGCTGCGGTCGGTGACGCCGATGGCGAAGATCGCCTGGTCGGACGTCATGGCGCCGAGGCCGATGGTGGCGATCACGGCGCGCAGCCGGAAGTCGATGCCGTAGCGGCCGAACCCGCCGACCAGGTAGCCGTTGTGCTTCTCGAAGCCGGCCTGGAACAGCGACGCGAGGTCGCTCTTGATCTGCGGCGGCCCCGCGGCCACGGCCGCCTCGAGCCCCCGGACCGTATCGCGGCTGAGGCTCCTGTTGCCGGTCACGCGCAGACCGGGGCCGATGCCGACCGTCGCGAACCGGCGCAGCGCGTTCGCGTCGCGAGCGGTCGGCGGGAACGACTCGAGTTGCCTGCCGAGCGCATCGAAGAACCGCAGGCCTCGCGGCAGGCGGAACGTCGTCACTTTGGTGCGCGGGTGCGCCGGCGTCTTGGGGCGGTAGTCGGCGCCGTACCGGCTGAGCGGCGTCAGCGCGTAGCGGTCCTGGATCCGGTGGACGTTCTTGAGGTCCCACGCGCCGCGCAGCTGGGTCGAGCCGATGATCCACAGCCGGGAGTAGCGGACGTTGAGGCGGTGGGCGCCCGGCGGGATCGGCAGACCGTGCTGGCCGGGCCCGCAGAGCACGTACCAGCCCGGCCGGGTGCGGTGCACGCTGCCCAGGTTCCGGATGTTGGTCGTGTACGGGTCGACGAGGGCGAGGACGAAGTCGTGGTTCAGCACCCGCGGCACGTACAGCACCTGCGGCTCCCGCCTGAGGTCGACCCACGCGATGGACGAGAGCGAGTTGGCGCCCGGGGCGACGACGGCCGTACTGTTCGGGTCGTTCAGCTTGCGCACGTTGTGGAACTGGTTGACCGGCCCGTAGGCGCGCCTGCGAGACGTCGATGCTCGTCATGGTGCGGAAGGTGACGTTCGGTCTGCAGCAGCGGCAGGCCGTAGGTGTAGGCCTCGAGCCCGATGCGGTACGCCTTGTCGTACTGCGCCTGCGTCGCCGCGGCCGTGCCGGCCGTCGCCAGCAGTGCGACGACGATCGCGAGACCTGTCGCCGTCACCCCGAGACAGCGCAGCACGCGTCGGATCGCCCCATCCATACTCAGCCCCTCCTCCTGTGGCGCCTGCCGGCGCTCCCACTCCCTGCCGTGGATATCGGCAGCCACGTGCCTGTTCCACAGGAGCGGGGAGCCGCAACCGTTGGCGCCCCCGTCGATGGGCTCTCTCGCGGCAAGCCCTGACTCAGAAGCTGAGGAGGAGCAGCTCCTCCGCGACGCAGGCCGGCCTGTCCGTCCCCTGGACCTCGAGCGTGTGGGTGAGCTTGACGAAGAGGGGCGACCGTCTGTCGTCTACCGCACGATCACTCTGGCGGTGCCGACAGTCGCTTGCCGGTTGCCGGCTTCATCTTGAGCGAAGACCGAGAAGCGGTAGGTCCCTCGAGCCCTCGGCGTCCATTTGGCCGTGCGCCAGCTCGCCGTGGTCGCGTCGGGAAGCGCGAGCTGTCTGGCGATGCGACCCCTCCGGTCGCGGATGATGATCCGAACGTGAATGGCGGAGGAGCTGAGCGCATCACTGATCCGGTAGCCCAGCGAGACACGACGGCCGCGCAGGCCCGTGGCCTTGAGAGCCACGGTCGTGGGGCCGGTGGAGTCCACCTTGACGAGCGTGGTCTGTTCCGCCTCCGCGTTGCCCACGAGATCCACCGAGCGATACCTGACCGCATGCGTCCCGTCGCCGTCCACCACGGGTCGCGTCCCTGTCGTCCATCCGCCGTCGTCAAGTTGGTACTCGGTTCTCTCGATGCCCGAACCGCTGCCGTCGTCGGGCACGAGAGCCATCTTCACGGGCCCGCGCATCCAGCCTTCGGAGACACCTTCGACCGAGGTCGAGGGTGCCGTGGTATCGACCTTCACCTGGGTGCTGTGCGCGATCTCGGCATTGCCCGCATTGTCGACAGAGTAGTAGGCGAGGTCATGGACTCCGTCGTTGGAATGGTCGGCCGGGGCCGGCACCACGATCGAAGTCCCGAGCTGCCAGGGCCCGGCGTCGATCCTGAAGCTCGTTGATGCGACCCCCGATCCGTTGGCCTCGTCGGCCGCGGCCAGGCCGAATCGCTGCGCAACGCTGTGCCACAACCCGTCCCAGCCTTGGAGCTTGGTGGACGGGGCCTTCGCGTCGAGCGGCGGCAGGCCGCCTGTGGATGTGGTGAGAATGCTGCTGTAGACGATCAGGCATCCGTGCAGCGAATCGGTGAAGAGGATCCTCTGAGCCCCGAGACTGCCGTGGCTGGTCCAGTGGAGCCCGCCGTCCGAGGTGCTCAGCAGCTTGCTGACCCCGACCCCGACCCAGCCATGATCGCGGTCGGTGAAGGCGACCGATGAGAGGTCGGCCGTAACGCCGGATGGGATGGGGCTCCACGTCTCCCCGCCGTCGGACGTGGTCAGGAGAGTCCCGCCCCAGCCCACGGCCCAGCCATGGGTGGAGTCGACCAGGCACACGTCGACCAGCGTCTTGTCAGTCCCCGACGACCGCTGGCTCCAGGTGTTACCTCCATCTGTACTGAGGAAGATGGCGCCGTTCGTGCCCACGGCGATGAGACGTCCCTTGCCGTCGGTGGCCAGACGGTAGAGAGTCTCGCTGGTGCCGACGTCGCGCCGCACCCAGCTGGCGCCGCCGTCGTCGGAGATCACCGCAAGCCCGAGGTCCCCGACCGCCGCACCGTGCGTCGCGTCGGCGAAGGCGAGGTCGCGCAGTTGTTGCCAGGTGCCGAGCACGGTGATCAGGGGAGTCCAGCTCGCTCCTCCGTCGGCGCTCATGAGCACCGAGGTGTCCGCGACCGCCCAGCCGTGCTGGGCGTCCTTGAACTTCACTCCCCAGAAGATCCGCGAACTCCCGTTCTCCAACTCCTGCCAGTGCACGCCCCCGTCGGTCGTCTTGAGCACCAGGCCTGACTGGCCCACGGCCCATCCGGTGGAGGCGTCGAGGAAGTCGAGGCCGTAGAGATTGCCACGAGACGAGTAGGGCGGCCCGGCGAACCGGGACTGCCACTGGGCGCCGCCGTCGGAGGTGGTCAGGATCGTGTCGCCTCCCACGATGCAGCCCGACCCGCCGGCGAAGGACACTCCAGCCAAGTCGTCGCCCGTGTCGAGGTCGTGGGAGATCCAATGGGCGCCGCCATCGTCGGTCGAGAGCACGAGTCCGTCGGCGCCGACCGCCCAGCAGCGCAGCGAGTCCACGGCCGAGACGGCGATGAGGGTCGACGCAGAGCCCGAGGTCTGCGCGACCCATGTGAGCCCCCCGTCCGTCGTGGCCAGGATGGCGCCGCCTGAGCCCACCGCCCAGCCGTGAAGATCGTCGACGAAGTCGACCGCCCGGAGATCCTTCGAGCTCTGAGAGTCCTGCACGACCCAGTGCTGACCGCCGTCACTCGTAGCCGTGATCGTGCCGTTGTAGCCCACCGCCCAACAGTGCATTGAATCCGGTGAACTGACTCCCCGAAGGCCACCTGCGGTACCGGAATCCTGGAGGGCCCAGGTGTCGCCCCCGTCGGCCGTGGCCACGATCGCGCTGTGCCGAGCGTTCGTCCGCCAATCGACATCCCCGACGGCCCATCCGCAGTAGGCGTCGGCGAACGCCACCTCCCAGAGGAACGAGTCGGTGGGCGCCCGGCGACCCATCCAGTTCACGCCGCCGTCGCTGGTCACGGCCACTCGGCCGTAGGGTCCGACTATGCAGCCGTGGGATGCATCCGGGAAGGAGACGCCGAGCGGCCCGTAGCTGAAGGCGGAACTCACGTCCTGAGGCATCCAGGTCTGCCCCCCGTCGGTCGTCGCCATGAGCGAGGTACCGATGTCGGAGATCATCCAGCCGTGGTCTGAGTCGGCGAACACGACCCCGTTCGGCGATCCGTCCGGCAGCGGCGAGCGCCAGATCCAGCCGCCGTCCAGGAACGGGGCAGCAGCGGCCGTCGACGGCCACGTGGCGAGGCAGATCGCGATCACGCTCGCGGCGAGGAGCAAGCCGCGCCGCGGCCGCACTCGAAGGCCCCACCCGCACCCTGCCGCGTCGCCCCGGGAGGTGCGGCTTCTCTGCTTTCTCATCACCGCTCCTATTTGACCATGAGAGTCGCTCTGCCCACCGAGCGCTGCACGTTCCCGACTGCGTCGGTCGCGCTGCTGAGGATCACGTACCTGCCCCTCTGCAGCCGTCGCGGGACCTTCACCGCCAGGCGAGCGGCGCTCCCGCCGGCCCAGGGCAGCACGGCACGACCGACGACCTTGCCGGACCGTGTGACGATCCGCACGGAGACAGCGGCGATGCCCGAGCCGGGCGAGGCGTCCGACGCGCTGATCCAGACAGGCACGCTGCCCGTGGCGGCGATGCGCCTGCGGCTGCGCGACATCGGCGTCGGCCGGGACGACGGGCCGGCAGCGTCGATCTGCACCCGTGCCGACGTGCTCGCGCTCACCCCCCGGGAATCCACCGCGCGCACCTCCACATCCAGCTCACCGTCATCCGTCAGGACCAGCTCGCGCTCACCGCCGGCGCCGGCCGCCTCGAGCCACGTCGCCCCGCCGTCCAACGACATCTCGAGATGGGCGAGCGTCAAGGCGGGATCCACGCTCGCCGAGGCGGTCAGGCGAACGGGAGGAAGCTGCCAACCGCTCGGGACCCCAGAGAGCCTGACGGCGGGCGCATCCCAGGCGATCGGGTAGCGGTGCACGATGGTGCCGCCGTAGCCGACCGCCCAGACGTGGGCGGCGTCCACGGCGTCGATGTCGAAGAGAGCGTCCTGGGTGTCGAGCGTCTGGACGTCCCACGTCTGCCCGCCATCCTCGGTGCCGAGGACCTTGCCCGCGCTGCTTGCCCACCCGTGCCGGGAATCAATGAATGAGACGCCATACAGGATCCCGGTGGTGCCGGAGCCCTGACTCGTCCAGTCCTCGCCCCCGTCGCTCGTGGTGTAGATGTTGCCCTCCACCCCGACCGCCCAGCCGTTCGCCGCGTCGACGAAGGACAGGTCGTAGATCGACCCGTTGGTGCCCCAGGTCCGGATCCAGGTGGCCCCGCCGTTCGTGGTGCGCATGATGCCGCCCGACCCGGCAGCCCAGCCGTTGCGAGCGTCGATGAAGGTCACGGCCCGGGTCGGGGCCGTCGCCCAGAGAGACCGCTGCGCGATCCACGTCGCGCCTCCGTCGATGGTGTGGAGGATGTCCTTGAACCCGACCGCCCAACCGTTGTTGCGATCGATGAAGAAGACGTCGTAGAGGGGGTAGATGGCCTCGGAGTACTGGGGCTGCCAGGAAGCCCCACCATCGGTCGTGTGAAGGATGGTCGCATCCTGGCCCACCGCCCAGCCGTAGTCCTTGTCGACGAAACTGACGGCGTTGAAGCCCTCGATCCTCCCTGTCGGCTGCGCCTGCCACGAGGCGCCACCGTCTGTGGTGTGGAAGATGCCGAGGCCGGTCGCCCAGCCCGTCTCGCGGTCCAGGAACATGACGCCGTTCAGCGGGCTGCCTGTGCCCGAGATCTGCGGCGACCACGTGCAGGTGGTCGCCGCAGCGCCTTGAGGCAGCAGCCCGAGAGCCAGGCAGCTGCCGATGAGCACCAGCACAGTCGCGATCAACCGAAGGCGCATGGAGCACGCCGGCTGCCATGCGATTGCCGAACGCCGATACATGGGGGCCCCTCCCAACTACACCGTGTCGCCGAGGACGTCAGCAAAACCAGCGCAGACAGTCTAGGGCCCCGCCCGGCCCGAGGGCAATGAGGAAGCCTTGCCTCCGACGAGCATCGTGTTGCCGGCCACCGTGGTCTGCCGGTTGCCGGCCGCGTCGGTGGCGGACACAGAGAACCGGTACCGTCCCGGCGCCAGCGTGCAGCGGAAACGAGCCCTGAGGGCGGTGTTCACCGCTCGCCGCGGCAGGCGCAGGGTCTTCACCGTGCGGCCCGCGGCGTTCCTGATCGTGATCACCACGCTTGCCGTGGGACTCCCCGGGCGAGGGTCGATGACCTTGAAGCGCAGGGTCGCGATGCGGCCGTGGACGGCCCTCGCGCGCACCGTGGCCCGCGGCGTCGGCCGGCGCGTATCGACGCGCAGGGCCCGCACCGCGGTATCGCCACCGTTCCCGCGGCCGTCGACCGCGCGCAGGTGGTAGTACCACACGCCGTCGGTCGGCACGTGCAGCGTCTGCCCGGCCGAGGCGGCCACGCTGGCATTGCGCAGCACGGTGATCGCACCTTGCTGAGCGTAGGAACCGACCACGAGGTCCGGCCGGCTGTCGCCGGTGAGATCGCCGGCGACCAGCGACCACGGGTCAGCGAAGCTCGGTAGAGCCGTACGCGCGACGAAGGTGCCGGAGCCGCTGTTGCACAGCACACTGACCGTGCTGGAGTCGTGGTTCCCCACCACGAGATCCGGCCACCCGTCGGCGTCGCAATCGGCCGTGACGAGCGACACCGGATACTGACCGGCGCCGTAGCTCGTGCCCGGAGCAAATCCGCCTTGGCCGTTGCTGAGGAGAACGGTCACCGTGCCGACCTTCTGATCGTTGGCGACGGTGAGGTCGAGGTCGCCGTCGCGGTCCAGGTCGGCGACGGCCAGCGAATGCGGGTAGGCCTGCGTTCTGTGGCTCACGGCCGCGCCGTAGCCGCCGGCGCCGTCGTTCCTCAGCACCAGCACCGCGCCACCGTCGCCGATCGCCCCCGCGACGTCCGGCCACCCGTCCCCGTCGAAGTCGGCGAGCGCGAGTCGCGTGACGTAGGCCGGCACGGCGTAGTCGGCGCCCGTCCGGAAGGTGCCGTCGCCGTTGCCGGGCAGGACGCGGACCGCCCGCGTGGCCCAGTTCGCGACCACCAGATCGGCGTGTCCGTCGCGGTCCACATCGCCCGCGGTGACAGCGTCGGGAAAGCGGTCCGCCGCAGGCTGCGTCAGGAGCCTGAATCCCGCCCCGCCTTCGTTGAGGAGCAGGCGGAGGCCTCCGGTCTCGCCGTCGACCCCGACCAGGTCCGGCCGTCCGTCGCCATCCACGTCCGCGATGGTCGCGAGCCACGAGTACGTCCCGAGCGGATAGTCTGCCGCGGCCTCCAGGCCGCCGGCGCCGTCCCCGGCCAGCACGCTCGCGACGCCGCCGTCCACCTCGACCAGATCGAGAGCCCCGTCGCCGTCGAAATCGGCGGTGCCGATCAACTCGGGGTAGCCGCCGGTAGCGTGCGAGCCGATCTCGTCGAAGACCACCCGCGCAGACGCTGCGTCCGGCGCGTTGAGCAGCACGCTGAGGCTTTGGTCGTTGGCGTTGGCCGTGACGAGGTCCACCTTGCCGTTCGCGTCCAGATCGGCCGGGACGAGGGCGCAGGGGCCGGGAGCCGTCGTGAAGTCCAACGGCTGCTCGAAGCCGCCGTGCCCGTCACCGAGGTACACGCGGACGTTGGTGTCGTCGGTCGCCTCGTTCGCGATCTGGGGCTTCCATGAGGTGGCCGCCAGATCGGCGTTGCCGTCGCCGTCGAAGTCGGCGGCGGCGACCGCCCGCGGGTAGTCGCCGGTCGCATGGCTCACCGGAGCGGCGAAGACGCCGCCGCCGGTGTTCAGGAGCACGCCGACCCTGGCCGCGGACTCCATGTCCACCACGCCCAGGTCCGGAAGGCCGTCCCCGTCGAAGTCGGCCGCGCACACCGAAGAGCAGACCCAGCCCGAGGCATACTCCACGCCGGCGCCGAAGGCTCCGTGCCCGTCGCCCAGAAAGACCTGCAGACCCCAATCATCGGCCACCGCCAGGTCGGCCGCGCTGTCGTCATTGAAGTCACTCGCGATCACCTGCGTGTCGTACCCGATCCCCAGGCCGAGATCGTAGTCGGTGCGGGGACCGAAGGTCCCGTCACCGTTGCCGGGCAGCACGCTCAGCGCGCCGCCCTTGACCGCGTCTCCCCAGCGCTTGACCGCCGCCAGGTCGAGCCGGCCGTCGCCGTCGAAGTCGCACAGGGCCGCCGAGGTCGGGGCGACGAAGGAGAGGAAGGAAGGGATGGAGAGCGGGTACTCGACCGCCGCCGAGAACGCACCCGTCCCCGTGTTCAGCAGGACGCCCACGCTGCCCGTCCAGCGCTCGGCCACGACGAGGTCCGGCGCCGCGTCACCATCCAGGTCGCCGATCGCCACCCCGCTGGGGCCGGACCCTGTGGGATAGGTGACCTGGGTCGCGAAGGTCCCGCCTCCGCGACCGAACAGGACGCCGATGGTGTCGTCTTCGTAGTTGCAGACGACGAGGTCGGTCACGCCGTCGGCGTCGAGGTCGCTCGCCGCCGCATCAAGCGGCAGCGAGCCGGTGTGGTAGTCGACCTTGTCGGCGAACCCCCAGGCGCCGATGTCGACGCCCGTCCCCGGCGCGCTCGAGGCATCGTGATCGAGGAGACTGGAGTAGCCCGCGATCCCCGCGAGCGGCGTCCAGGCGAGGACCACCCGGCGGCTGGCGTACCAGCGGTCCGGGTCGGGGTGGCTGGTCGAGTGGAGGTTCGTGACGGCGGGGATCGCAGCGCTCGCGGTCGTGGCAAGGCAGCACGCGAAGAGCAGCCCCGCGAAGACGCCCGCCAACACCTTGCTGGACGATGCCATGTCTGCCCTCCCTGCGGCACGGCACACGCGGCCGCTTCCCCTCAGCTCATACTACGGGCCTCATCGGCAGGCATCAAACGCGGCCGAGCCCAGCGCCGCCCTCCACTCGATACGCGCCGTGACGTTGACTGCGCCACGATGGTCAAGGCAACGCTCAGCTGGAACGAGATGCGCAGCCGCGCCCGCGCCTGGGCACGGATGGCTCGACGCCTTCTGGCCGAAGCACCTGGCGATCGAGCACAAGTCGGCGGGCAAGGGCCTGGAAGACGCCATCTGCCAGGCGCTCGACTACCTCGGCTCCGTCAAGCAGTCCGACTGGTCACGCTACGTCATGTCCTCGGACTTCCAGCACGTCCGCGCCGCCGAGCTCATGGGCCGCCTCTATGACCTGCTCGACGCCTCCGGCTACGGCGGCCACGACCTCGACCTGCTGCTCGTGCGCCTCGTGTTCATCATGTTCGCCGACGACACGAGCGTCTGGGAGAAGAACCGCCCCTGCTACAGTGGCTGCAGATCGAAGGACCAGATACGCCACTCATCCCTTCGGGATTCGCGCCGAAGTCCGATCCGCAGGTCGTACGCGGCGGACGCCAGGTCGGAGCCCCGCACAGCCGTCACGTTCGCCGTACCGCGACCGACCATCGCGAGCTGAGCCGGGCCTTCCTCGTCGGGAACCAGGAGGATCGCCGGCTTGGCCAGAGTGATCCGACGCACGCGACTGGTGACATCCTCCAGCTGAAAGGCGGCGTCAGGAGCCAGAAGGTCGGCGGCCGCGGTGAGATCCTGCGCGTTGACGGCATCCAGGAACCGGGTGACGACCGTCGAGCCGGCTGAACTGTCGTCCCCAGTGACCTGCCACGCCGGCGCTCCGGCCGATGCGCCGTCCTCGGCGAGACCGGACGCAGAGGTCGGGGAAGATGCAGCCGCAGCCGCGGCCGTCGTCGCCTGCGTGAGCGGCGTCGCAGCCGAGCCGGACGCCGCGGAGGACATCGCCGGAGCGGTGGACGTCGTTGTCGGCGACGCACCGCTCCCCGGGTCGCCGCAGCCGCCCGCGACTCCACCAAGAACGAGCAGGACGCCGAGGATCGCTATGACCGTCTGGGGTCGAGTCCCGCGACTCATGCTTGCCGGAACCTCCGATCGTTCGCCCGGAGAAGATGGGCCCCCATCTACGGGACGGAAGGCGGAGGGGCCCCGCCGCCGTCGGCGGCGGGGCCCCGTCCGCTCATGTGCTGAAGCGTGTGTGTTGCGCGACTACTTGGTCAGCTTGAAGGACACCGTCCTTGCCAGGGCGCCCTCGAGCGTCACCTTGACCGAGTAGCTCCCGAGCTTCCACGACTTCGTCGTCTTCACGTTGTAGACGAACATCTTCTTGGTCTGGTCGTACTTCACGGTCTTCGGGCCGAGGACGACCTTGCCGCCCGTCTTCAGCTCGATCTTGGGCTTGACGGTCGTCACGAGCTTGCCGTCCCAATCCCTGACCTTGAACGCCACGCGGATCGTGCTGCCGCGGCTGAAGCGCCGCGGGTCGGAGTCGCGCAGCGGCTTGGCGAACGCGGAGATCTGGTAGCCGCCCGTGACGGTCATGGTGCCGTTCACGTAGGTGACGGCGTAGTTGCCGAGGGCGGTGCCCGCGTGCGGCTGAGCACCGGACGGGACGATCGGGTACGCGCCCGCCGCCTTGTTGGCGCCGGAGCCGTCGCACGTCAATGTGACAGTGTCGATCGCCTCACCGGCGACGAGGCCGCCGGCCGTGAACTCGGTCCCCGTGAAGACGAACGTGGCGCCGAGGAGCTTGCTCTGGTCCGTGGCCGTGATCGCGAGGGCGGCCGGGGTGATGCTCCCGGTGGCCGCGGCGGACTCGGCGTCCAGCTTGTAGTTGCCGGCGTCGGCGCCGCTGATGGAGATGCCCTGCACGTCGACGGGGATGTCCGTCCCGACGCCGGCGATGTCGAACGTGGCGGCGGTGTAGTCGAACGTCACCTCGTCGCCGGTCACAAGGCCGACACCGGCGAGATCGACGGTGGCGTCGGTCGCACCGTCGTAGGTCTTGTCGTGACCGGTCGCATCCACGGTGATCGTCTTGGGATCGACCGTGAAGGTGAGCTTCAGCTTGCCCACCGGGCGCGCTCCGCCGTCGGTGACGGTCAGCGTGACCGGGTAGTCACCCGCGGCGGCCGTCACGTTGCCTGTGACGGTCCACGAGGCGGCGCCCGGGGTGGTGCCCCCGTTGTTGCTCGTCTGTGTGACCACGAGACCAGCGGGGAGATCGGGAGCCGAGACGCTCATGGCCGAGCCGGCTGCATTGGCGTCACCGGCGCTGAAGGTCACGGTCTGGATGGCGTCGGTGCTGCCGTACTGCACGGACTGCGACGCCGGACCGCTGTCCAGGGCCACCTCATCGGTCAGGTTGGACCACAGAGCGGCCTGGACGAAGTACAGCCACTGCCGCTGCGCGTCTCCACGCGAGAAGGAGTTGGTGTTGTAGAACAGGTAGCGGTCGCCCAGGGTCGTGTTGCCGTGGACGAGCACCGGCCCGTTGTTGGCCCCGGCGGCGCGGTTGTTCCACAGGCCCGCCACGAAGCCGTTCTGCGTGCCGATCGTGGCGAAGTTCGCCGGATACTGCTGGTCGACGACGGCGCCGGTCGGCACCGCCGAGTACCAGTACACGGTCGACGGCAGGAACAGCGTGTCGGTGCTCGGCTGAGGACCGGTGATCGGGCTGTTCACGCTGCCGACGTTGCTCACCAGAGCGATGCCGCCTTGTGCGCTGCTGCTGCTGCGGGTCAGCGTGCCGGTGACCAGCGGCGACGGGGTACCGTCTCCCTTGGTCGCTCCCGTGAGGAACCCGGCCGACGAGACGTTCTGGCTGATGAACCCGCCGCCCTTGGCGAAGAAGTCGTCCAGCCGCGTGCGGGAGAGCGGGTACGAGGCCGTCGGCCAGGCGGTGAGCGTCGTGTAGACCACGTCGTAGCCGGCCAGCGGGTCGCTGATGTCGGGGTTGTTCAGGCCCTTGGGCCCCGTGGAATCGTTGCGTCGCCACGTAGTCCCAGTCCGACTCGGTTACCAGTCTGTGGATGGACTGCTGCTTGCCGGTCTCGTCGTAGGCGAAGATCGAGTCGAGGGCGAAGGAGGTCTCTGACTGACCCGCGGGCACGGAAGCGACGAGCACCGCGACCTTGGGGACCTCTCGCACTGCCGTGGTGGGCGGCATCGTGACGCCCACGTTCCGCTCGAACCAGACGCCGGCGTCCATGCCGGCCTCAGCGAGCTCCTCTTTGGCGCTCGCCGGGAAGATCAGCGTACCGGCCGGCATGGTGCCGCCCGTGGTGCTCTCGAACGAAGCCTCCGCCACCTGAGCATCGATGTCGCTCTTCAGCAGGTCACGGATGGCCGGATACTCGTGGACGCCCTTGAGGGTCACGGCGTACCAGTCGGACGGCTCGTCGAGGCCGTCACGCACGCCTCCCTGCACGGCGCTGGGGCTCGAGACGGGGGTGGTCGCCGGCAGGAACGTCGTGTCGTCCGTGGGGCACCTCCACCACGTCCGCTCCCCAACAGAGCCCGTGGCTCCATGCGGCCGGTGAGGCGTAGAGCGAGGTGATCTTGGTGCCGGAGAGATCGACGCCGGCCGACAGGGCGTTCCAGGCGAGGCCTCGGAACGGCTGGGCCATCCAGACGACGTACGAGCCGGCCTTGTAGGTCGCGCCCTTCCACGTGAAGTCGGCGGTCGCCCTGGAGACCAGCACGTTGTTGCGCAGGAGCCACGTCACGAGGTTGTTGGCCTCGGTATCGCTCCGCTGTCCGTCACCCCAAGGGATGACGTATGCCAGCGGGTAGGTCGCCAGGTAGTTCTGCCACACGTCGCTGTAGTAGCGGCTGGACAGGACCGGATCGCTGTCGAAGGCAGCGGGATTCGGCAGCGCCGACGTGTAGCCGCGGATGAAGTTGCCAAGGTGGTCGTGCATCATGGCCGCCTTGTTGTCCACCCAGAAGCTGTTCGAGGAGTAGAAGGCCAGATACTGGGCCTGCTTGGAGGCCAGCCTGGTGGTCCTCGTCATCTCGACGGTGGAGCCGTCCGGGCCACCGAGCAGGGCCGAGTAGCTCTGGCCGTAGAAGGGGCCCCAGTCGTCCCAGGTCTGGGCCAGGTTCGGCTGCGGCGGCAGAGCCACGTTGCCGGCGGCGGAGTCCGCCAGCCCGGTCGTCGGGTTGACGTAGGTGAACTGCGTCGGCGAGACCACGGAGGCCACCTGGAACGTGCCGTTGTAGCCCGCGACCGGCACGCCGGAGATGTCGACCCTGTACCCCTCGGCCAGGATGTTCGCGGCCGTGGTCGTGATCGTCACGGTGCTTCCGGCCTCTGTGGCAGTGGCGACGGTGTAGTTCGTGGTGCTCGTGCCGCCGGTCTCGTTCCAGTCACGGATAGGCGACTGGATCTTCGCCAGGTCGGTCACGCCGCTGGCCGCGAAGTCGCTCCGGTTCCGCTCGATCCGCTGGACGTTCCAGCGCTGGAAGGTGTCTTCCTCGAGGCCGGGGTTGTGCGGGATGGTGGTGCCGTCGATGAGGGTCGGCGTGTAGTAGCCGTGCCCCTCGATGAAGCCCGTCGGCAGCCAGCGGTGCATGTACGCCACGGCGACCTGCTGCTCGGGTTGCGACTGCACGAAGAAGTCGCGGTTCGGGTCGAGGCCGGTGGGGTTGCCACGGGTGCCGTTCACGCGACCGTCGGGGTTGTTGTCCATGAGCACGACGACGATCTCGTTGTCGAGGATCTTGTCCACGACGGGGTTCACGCCGCGAGGCGTCACCGTCAGGTCGCGGATGATCTGCATGTTGGCGTCCACGGCTTCGTACTCGTTGCCGTGGATGTGAGACTGGTAGACGCACATCTTGACGTCGTCGCCGTAGCCGTCCAGCAGTTCCTGCGCCTCGACGGGACTCGTCAGCATCAGGCGGCGGATCGCCTTCCAGCGGTTCGAGTCCCGTACCTGCTCCGGAGTCTCCAGGGCGTTGATGACGACTCCGTAGATGTCGCGCCCCTGTGCGGATTGCCCGAGGACCTCGTAGGTCATGCGCTGCGGAACGCCGGCTGCGGAAGCCTCAGCCTGGAACTGATCCAGCAGGGGCTTGACGTCCGCCCACGGCATCAGCGCCAACGGGGCGCCCTGGCGGCTCGCGATCCCCGCCTCCCCGGCGTCCTCGGGACTGATCAGCCACGCCTCTCCGTAGGTCGGCCCGAGGCCTTGCGAGATGGGCTGACCGTTCCACGGCCGTACCAATGCCTGCGCCGGAGCGGCCAGGATCAAGAGAAGTAAGACGACCAGAAGCGGTGCCATCAGCCAGCGGCGAGCCTGTGCCTTGGGTGCGTGCATTGGTTACCCCCCCGTACCACGTTGCAGAACCGATCCTTGTGGCGCGCTCCCGGATCCGGGAACCCATCTCACGTCACCGGCCGAGTGAGGCAATCCTGACGAGCGCGAGCGGTCTTGGCAAGGCCACTTGAGGCTCGACGCCCGCCATCCCGCGGCCTCCGAAGACGCGCCCCGTGACGTCGTCACCCAGGAACGCGGTCGGGTCGCGGCCGTCCGGCTCCAGGGGCGTCCTCAGGAGGAACCGGCCGGCCGGGACGCGACCGAGGCAATCGATGGGGGAAGTGCCCCTGGGTCGTCCGGCCCGATCGCGTCGCGCCGGCGTGCCCCGACACGACGCGCGCATGACCCTCGCGGGCTGCGCTCGCATGAGATAGCGTAACGACAGGACGGTCGGTTCGCAGTGCTCGCAGGGCGGTGCTCGTCACTCCGCCCTGCACGAGGAGGGAGGGCCTCATGCGTGCAGCCTCACGCCATGGCGCGGTTTGTCTTTCGTGCCTGCTCATCGCGATCAGCGTCTTCTTCGTCGCCCTGACGGCTTCCGCGGCGGCCGCTGAGCTCGGGCCGCCGCGCGCGGTCATGGGCTACGGCGACTGGGAGCCGTTCATCGGCACCGATCTCACGACGCCGGCGATCCCCGACTACAACGCGAACTACTTCGCCTTCGCCTTCATTCGAAGCGACGAGGCGAAGTACGTCGGGCTCCGCCTCAAGGGGCAGTTCGGCTACGCCCGGTACATGAGCTTCAACATCTACCGGGCCCACCACAGTCCGTCCTACGGCGCCCTCACCGACGCTCAGATGCTGCCGGCGCCGGGGAGCGTGAACCCGTTCCTTCCCGGCGCCGACCCTGACGCCCGGAACCGATCGTATGTCGTCGCCGTGCAGCCCGCCGGCTACCCGAAGGACCCGCAGGAGAACACGTTCGAGTTCGACCCGACCCAGATGCCCACCCTCGTCGTGATGATCCGCTACTACGTGCCGCAGGGCAGCGCCACCGCCAACGTACCTCTGCCGGCCATCGAGGCCTACGACGTGCGCACCGGACAGAGCGTCCCACTGCCCGAGCAGTACCTGCTCGGCGGACGCTCGATGGCCCTGTTCGGATGGATCATGCGGCCCATCTTCACGACGATCGTGGACAGCAAGATCCGCTTCTACCACTCCGAGGGCGCGGGACTGTTCCCGAACGCCGACAACAGGTATCTCATCGGCGCCGTCACGCGGCGGCGGGGCGAGGTCGTGGTGCTGCGCGTCAAGCCGCCGACATTCCCGAAGGACCCGTCTGAGTACGGCGCCACTCAGGTGCGCTACTGGTCGCTCAACGAGACGAACCGGAACACGTCCACGCCGCTCGGCTTGAGAGACGACCAGTTCAAGGTGGCCTCCGACGGCTTCGTCTACGTGGCGATCGGCGACAAGGGCATCCGCAGACAGGCCAGGCAGCGCGGCTACAACTTCATGCCCTGGCGCATCAGAGGGCAGACCGGCGCCGTGATCTACCGGAACATGGTCACGGACCCGTCCTACGCCGGCAGTATCGACAAGGTGCCGATCCTCGACCTCAGCGACTCGCGGAACATCTACGCGCAGAACGCCACGCGCTTCATCGGTGACTACGCGCCGTCGGGTGCGGTCATCAGCCTGCGGCGGTTCCTCAAGGGTGGGGGAGGATCACACCGCCGCGGCGGTAGAGCACGCCCGGCGACGCCGGCATCTCGTCAGTCGTTCCCTCATCGCTCCCGCGGGACCCAGTACCCAGGGCGGGTCACTTCCCGTCCCGCACAGCGGCGAGCCCTCCGTAGTTGCCGTTGTAGAACGTGCCCGTAGGGCCGAGGGACGACGGCGCGAAGTAGCTGTCCCAGGCCACACCGGTGCCTGCCAGCTTGCGCCACACCACCTTGCCGGTGCGGAAGTCCACGGCCGTCCAGTAGTACGCGTCGACTCCGTTCTCGTCGTCCTGCCTGTCGATGACGTAGATGAGCCCGGTCTGCGTGGACAGCTTGGGGAGGTTGACGGATGTGACCTCGTCGTTCACCCAGACCTTGCGCAGCCCCTTGCCGCCCGGCTTGATGTCGATGCGCTCCAGGCCGGGCAGGCTGTCCGTCGACCGGAGGAAGCCGTCCTTGTCGTAGGCGTCCGAGTGCCCGTAGCTGTTCTGGATGACCATGGAGTCGCGGTACCCGAGGATCGAGTTGGCGGCGGCCTGACCCGCCATGCCCGCGAACACCGGGATGGAGCCGATGAGCCTCCGCTGCCCCGGCTTCAGCTTGCTCGCGGTGCGGAACACGAGGACATGCATCGGCTGGGCGCTGTCGTTGATGGCCACGTACTTGCCGCCGCCGAGGATGGTCGGGCTGGTCCCCGAACCGACGCACAGCTGCCCGAGCTGCGACTTGTCGACGCTGTGTCGTACCCGGCGCGCCACACCACACGCGGGCTGGCCGTCGCTGCCGATGACGAGCTTGTACAGCGCCTTGGACGTGATGGCGTACGAGGCCGTCCTGGTCACGGCCATCCCGTTCGCCATGTACTCGCCCTTGCCGAGCTCCACCCACTTCACCCGCGGCCGCGCGTCCGGGGTCGATGACGCCCACGCGCGGCCCTGTCGCCGTTCCTTCGCCGGCCGTTGCGAAGAGGATGTTGCCGTCCCAGTCGGGAAGGAGCCCCGCGAGATGGTCGCCCTCCGGGATCACCTGCGAGAGGTCGTAGCTTCGCTCGGGCACGAGCTCGAGCGTGGGCGCTGCCTCTGTCCCGCCCTCGCGGAGCGTGGTGATGGCGCGAGGACCGGTGGCCATCACGACTCGGTCCTGGTCGTCGACGTAGAAGTAGATGCTCCCGATCGCGCTGGCGCCGAAGGGGTAGCTGAACAGGACGTCGAGTGACACGGGGTCCAGCAGGAGGACGGACGCGCCGGTCACGAGGCCGTCCTGCAGGAAGGCGACGACGAGACGCCCGTGACTGTCGAAGGCGAGGCTGCTGGTGCTCGAGGCCCACTGCAGAACGGCAGGCAGACCGAGCGTGGAGGAGATGGTCTCGAGGTCGTGGCCGAGAGGTCCGGGCCCGTCGGCGGTGTCGCTGTTCCAGCTGTCGTCGTGCAGGTAGCCGTAGGGGTTCCGGCCGAGGTACGGGTTCTGAGGAACGCGAGCGCTCGGTAGCGGGTGTGCGGCGACCGCGGAGCCGACGAAGTCGGGCAGCACGGTCGCCGGCCCGGGAGGCACCGCGGGGTAGGACGTGGCCTCCTGGGATGCCAGGGCGGGCGGAGCCCAGCCGGGCCAGTGCGGCGACGCCAGGGCGGGTCCGGCGAGCAACGCAGCCAGCGCCGCGAAGGCCGTCAGTACGGGAACCATCGTCCACACTCGCCTCATGACCCCCTCCAGTCACGTCGCGGTCGAACGGCCGGGCGGCCCCACGCGCCATCAGCCTCGCCTTGAAGCATGTACACGATTCGGCGCGGTGGGCCAGAGCCCGGGGGCGGCGCGGCAGCCGCCTTGCCCCCCCGCCCCCCCGAGACTCAGCCGGCGGGCGACGCTGAAGCAGGTGGGCGTCGTAGGAGCCGAGCGTCGGCGCCGCCCAGTAGCCGTCCCGGTTGATGCCGGCGCCGACTCGCCTCCGCCGAATGGCTCTCATTCGCCGGTAACGTGACAGGTCATAGGAGCCTCGTCCGAAGTACTGGGCAAGCATGGACTCCGTCGGTCCCCCGCATCGAGAGCGCGGGTGTCTGCGCGGCAGCCGCAATGCCGCAGCTTCATCTAGCTTCCGCGGGAATCAGCAGCGGCATCCTGGCCTCGGCAGAATGTCGGCAGTCCTGCCGATTCGGAAGGCAATGGGCGCATGGCGACGACCAGAAATCGCCCATCTACAGGAGAGAAGTTGGAGGCGGCGATCGGAGTCGAACCGATGATGGAGGTTTTGCAGACCTCTGCCTTACCACTTGGCTACGCCGCCCCGGCGCGAGTCCTCTCAAGCACGAAAGGCAGACGACAGAGCACATCGCCTCTGTCCTCTGCCTCGTCCCCGAGAGGGGGATTGGAGCGGGTGAAGGGACTCGAACCCTCGACCTTCTGCATGGCAAGCAGACGCTCTAGCCAACTGAGCTACACCCGCAGCAGGCGGGAATGATACCAGAGGGCGCGCCGGGGCGCAATTCGCGCGATTGCGCGGCGCCGGGCGACGGGCGCTGCTGGGCGCCGCGTCGATCGCCTGGTTGACGAGCGCGTCGGCGGCGGCGTTCTGCTCGCGGCGCACGTGCTTCACGTCGACCTCGTGGAAGCGGCTGAGGAGGAGGCAGGCCTGATCCTCTCCTAGTGCGTCGGCTTTATTGTATAAAGCATCTACAAAATTAGGGTAAATCTTTAATGCCATATCAAACCAAGAAATCGCTTCTTGATATTTTCCAAGATTAGACAATGCCATTCCTTTATTGTTCAGCGTTTCTACAAAATTAGGGTCAATCATTAATGCCATATCAAACCAAGAAATCGCTTCTTTATATTTTCCAACAATTATCGAGGACCAAACCCTTCCCGTTTAATGCATCGACAGACCTAGAATCAAGTTTTAAGACCTGGTCAAAAGTGGTCATCGCCTTGTTATATTCTGATGTGTTAAATAAGGCGTTACCATTTTGAATCATTTCAGAGATAATAGAGGAGTTATTTGTTTGGGAAACTGTTGCATTGACGTATTGAACATGGTAACCAATGCCACCAGGCTGAGAGGACCATGAGGATCAGACTTGTTGCTATCAAACGGCCTACAATACCAATCACTATTGATAAGGGAATTATTTGCAAGGAAACGGTTTTTTGATTCAAATTGCCGACGCATTTGTATATACACTATTACTGATAAATTATTTTCGTGGTAGAATCATTTATCATTAAAATGATGGTGCCTGCAGTCATCAATGATTAATGGTTAACTCTGAAACATAACATGGCGGAACATGCCGTTTTTCGACATTGATTTTTTAAATAATGATTTTTTATCGAATTCCATGCGCTCTTCCATTCCACGTCACAAGTTTTACATTTCACTGATGAAATATACAGGGATTAAAGTCGTACCGTTGTCCCAAATTTATAATGATATACGTTTGGCCGCCAGAAGTGTTCGAATAATTTTTTATCAAACTTTCTCCTGATTATTTAAATCGTTAAATCTTATGAGGCTCATCAAATACCTTGTGGAGATAAAGGAAGTGAATATTTAATCACTCTAACATTAATACCAAAGACAAAATTTGTTATTGTGACATTTTTTTTGTCTTTTACCCTGTTTATTGCCAATATCAATGCGTCTTTTGCATTGCAATATACTGATTATCTTAGCGAAAAGTATCAAATTGCGTTCCAATATCCTTCAGATTGGTCTATAAAAGAAAACTCAAATAAACTTGAAGAAGGAACTGAGATAGAGGTCTCTGATAAAGAAATAGGAGATGGCAAAATAAAAATTCATTTCTACGATGATTTGTTAGAAGGCTTTGGTTCGACTGACTTTAACTTTGCGTTCTTTAATTTTTATAAGCATGGTACTGCTGACGACCATAAATTTGAATACGAGACAATACAACCACCAACTCTGCTCCAAATAGATGGCCATAAAACAGGATCTTTTCACATAATGTTCTCACAACGAGATGAAATAGACC
>CAWCAH010000019.1:0-287002 GCA_963793605.1 uncultured Thermoleophilia bacterium | reverse complement strand
CGCGGACTCCGCGGCGCCGGCCGTGCCGCTCGTCTGCATGGTGAGGGTCTCGGGAGCGTCCTTGCCGTACTCGCAGTTGGTGAACTGCGGCACGATGATGATCGCCAGCCCGAGGACGATGATCAGGACCGCGAGTACCTTCACTGGATGCCCCTTCTGGTAGCGGAAGACGCGGCGACCCACAGAAGCCCGAACACTGCCGGCAGCCCTTCGTCACACGGATTGTATGGTAGCGTTTTCGAGGCCGTCCAGACACCATGCGTTGACGTGACGGCCCGATCCGGGAGGGCGACCTGCGAGCAGCGAGAGCGGCGAGACTGACGGCGGCGCTGGCGGCGCTCCTGGCGACGGTCGTGCTGGCCGCCGCCGTGGCCGCGTGCGGCGACCAGGACGACGGCGCGCCGCAGGCCGGCGTGGCGCCGCAGGGAGCCTCGGCCGTCGACGCGGCCGTCACCACCGGCGGCACGACCTTCCAGGTGCGCGACGTCGTGGCGCTCATGGCCGACACGCCCACCGACGAGGCGCGCTTCGCCGCGGCTTCGCTCGCCGCGCAGAAGGACGCCGGCGAGCCGCAGCCGGCTCCGCCGCGCCTGGACCCCGACGCGACGCCCGACTACTACGGCGTCGCCAACTGGACCAACAGCCCGCTGCTCCGCAAGTTCGTCGACAGGCTGCCGGGCGTGGGCCCCGCCGCCGCCAACGAGCTCGGCCAGTACATCCCGGTCGCAGTGCCGGACACCATCACCTATCCGGGCTCGGACTACTACGAACTGGCCGTGCGCGACTACGCGCAGAAGCTCCACAGCGACCTCCCGCCCACACGACTGCGCGGCTACGTGCAGCTCAACAGGGGCACGGACGCCGGCGGGCGCAACACGGTCGCGCCGGCGCCCATCCGCTACCTCGGGCCGCTGATCCGCGCGCGGCGCGGCCGGCCGGTGCGCATCAAGTTCGTCAACCAGCTCTCGCCCGGAGAGGCCGGCGACCTGTTCCTGCCGGTGGACACCACCACGACAGGGGCAGGGACCGGGCCGGAGGGCGGGGACGAGGTCTACCCCACCGCGCGAGCCTCCCTGCACCTGCACGGCGGGCTCACGCCGTGGATCAGCGGCGGCACGCAGTACCAGTGGGTCTCGCCGCCCGGCGAGGCGAGCCCGTACCGCTCCGGCCCCGCGCTGGTCAACGTGCCGGACATGTGGTTCGACGCGCAGGGCCGGCCGGTGCCGGAGGGGACATCCGGCGCGTCCAACGACCCGGGCACGGGCGCGACCACCCTGTACTTCCCCAACGGCCAGAGCGCCCGCCTGCTCTACCTGCACGACGACACCTACGGGCTGACGCGGCTCAACGTGTACGCGGGCGAGGCGGCGCCGTACGTCATCGGCGACGAGGTGGAGGACGAGCTCGTCGCCGCCGGCACGGTGCCGGCCGACGAGCTGCCGCTCGTCGTCGAGGACAAGTCGTTCGTCCCCGCGGCGGACCGGCTGCGCGCGACCGACCCGACCTGGGACCTGGCCCGGTGGGGCGGCCTCGGCGCGCTCTGGTACCCCCACGTGTACATGCCCAACCAGAACGGGATCGGCGACCCGGGCCGCGTCCGCGACCAGCCGATCCTCAATGCGAGGGGACGCTGGAACTACCTGCCCTGGTACTGGACCGGCTACGAGGGGACGGTGAACGGGCCGGTGCCCAACCCGCTCTACGGGAGCCGGCCGTCGCAGCCCGAGGAGATCCCCGGCACACCCGGCCTCTCGGTGGTGCCCGACGCGTTCCACGACACGATGCTGGTCAACGGAGCCGCGTACCCCTACGTGCGCGTGGAGCGCAAGGCCTACCGGCTGCGCATCCTCAACGCCTGCGGCGACCGCCAGCTCAACCTGCAGCTGTTCTACGCCCGGTCCGATGAGATCGCGGAGACCGGGCCGGACGGCTCGCCCGAGCTCCAGACCGACTCGGGCGAGGTGACCATGCTGCCGGCGCAGCCGTCCATGACCGGCGGCTGGCCGGCGCGCTGGCCCACGGACACGCGCGTGGGCGGCGTACCCGACCCCCGCGCCGCCGGCCCGGTCATGGTCCAGATCGGCAACGACGGCGGCCTGCTGCCGCACGTGGTGACGCACAGGCCCACCCCGGTCGGCCTCGAGCGTCGTCAGCCGACCGACCAGGAGGCGTCGATGGGCGAGTACGCTTCCGTCATCGCCGTGACGACCAAGGCGCTCTACCTCTCTCCCGGGGAGCGCGCCGACGTCATCGTGGACTTCTCCGAGGTGCCGGCCGGCTCCAAGCTGATCCTCTACAACGACGCGCCCGCGCCGGCGCCCAACGGCGACAGCAGGGTCGACTACTACACCGGCGACCGCGACCAGACCGCCATCGGCGGCGCCCCCGCCACGCAGCCTGGGTACGGCCCCAACACGCGCACCATCATGCAGTTCCAGGTGGAGGGTCCGGCCGGGGAGCCGTTCGACCTCGAGGCGCTGCGCAAGGCCCTGCCGGCGGCGTACGCGGCCTCCCAGGACCCCGTGCTCGTGCCGGCGACCGGCTACGCCGAGGCCTACGGGGAGCTCGCCTCCCAGGAGGACGAGCAGGACGCCGCGGCCGCCGAGGGCGGCGACGCCGAGGGCGTCTCGCCCCCGCAGATCCCCGAGGAGGACGCCGGCACCCTCACCTTCACGCCGCTCGGGCGTGCCTACCGCCTCACGCTGCCGGTGCAGGGCAAGATGGTGAGCGACCTCTTCGACCCGGCGTACGGCCGCGAGACGGCCGCACTCGGGGTCGACGCGCCGCTCTCCGCCAACGGGGTCCGCACGGCGGTGCCGTACTCGGCCGTCGACCCGGCGACGGAGTACCTCTCGCCGGCGGCGGAGGCGGCGGCTCCGGAGCTGGGCGACGGCACGCAGATCTGGCGGATCACGCACGACGGCACCGTCTCGCACAGCGTCACGTTCGGGGGGTTCAGCGTCCAGGTCCTGAGCCGGGCGCGGCGCGAGGGCGCGGTGCGCGCGCCCGACCCCGGCGAGCTGGGCTGGAAGGACACGCTGCGTGTGGACCCGCTCGAGTCGGTGCTGGTCGCGATGCGCCCCGTACTGGCCGGCGTCCCCTTCGGCCTGCCGGCCTCGGAGCGGCCGCTGGACATCACCAGGCCGCTCGGGGCCGAGGGTCCGTTCACCCAGCTCGACCAGCTCACGGCGGAGCCGCTGCAGCCCCCGGTCGTGAACGCGACCGCCGACTTCAGCTTCGAGACGCGCTGGGGCATCCACCTCATCGGCGGCGAGGAGAGCCACGCCGCGCGGCCCGTCGTGCTGCAGGGCACGGCGGCGGCGCCGGCGGACGTGACGGCGACGGCGGGCGACGGCGGCGTCGTCGTCGCCTGGACGCCGCCGCTCTTCCCGCCGCCCGTGGTCGGCTACCAGCTCCAGCGGGCGGCGGACGAGGGCTTCAGCGAGGGCGTCGTGCCGCTGGCGCCGTCCGGCGCCGGCGCCTCGTTCACCGACGCGGAGGCGCCTGCGGGCGCCACGGCGTTCTACCGCGTCCGGACGGTCTCGGCCGCCGGCTGGTCGCCGTGGTCGCCGGCGGCGGAGGTGGACGTGCCGTGAACCTGCCGGAGGTGCTCATGGGCGTGGCCGCGGGGATCGGCATCCTCGCCGCGCTCACGCACTTCCTGACCGGCTTGGTGAGGCGCCCGGTGGACCGGGCGCGCATCGCCTTCGCCGTCGCCTGCCGCGGCGGCGGCGGTCGGAGCGCTCTCCGTGCTCGCCCTCTACGTCATCCAGGACATCGACCTGCACATCACTGGTGATGAAGTGGGTCTTCTTCCCGGCCACCGTGTTCTGGACGATCGCGATCGTCTGGTTCGTCGCCTTCTTCGCCGACGTCCGGCCCAGGTGGTTCCTCCGCATCCTCACGGCGGGGTTCGCCCTCACCCTCCTCATCAACGCGCTGCTGCCCCGAGGCATCCTGCACGAGCAGAGGGGCGACCTCATGGAGATGGACTCCATGGGCGGCTCGGTGATGGTGATGACGCAGTCCTCCCCGCACCCGCTCCAGAACGTGACCGACCTGCTCACGCTCATCTCGTTCGCGCTTCCTCTGCTACGCCACCTACCGCGTCTACCGGCGCCCGAGCCACACCAGCCACATCCGGGCGCGCTACCTCGGGGCGATGACCGCGATCCTCGCCGTGGCGACCTTCTTCGACGCCATCGTCGAGCACCGCGTCGTCATCACCTTCCAGACCCTCTACCTCTCGCAGGTGAGCTTCGCCCTGGTCATCATCGGCGTGAGCCTCGCCCTGCGGGGGGAGTCGCTCAAGGTGGAGAAGGAGTTGCAGCTGTACCGCACGCACATGGACGAGCTGGTGGAGGCCCGTGTCCGCGAGCTCGACGAGGCTCACGAGCGGCTCGCGGAGCAGGAGCGCGAGCGGCTCGCGACGGAGGACGAGCTGCGCCGCCGGGTCGAGGAGCTCAAGACGCTCCAGCGCCTGGCGCAGATCCTGGCCGGCAGCTCGACGCTGGAGGAGGCTCTGGATGAGACGACCGGAGCGGTCACCCGGCTCTTCGGGGCGCGCTTCGCGCGTGTGCGGCTCACGGCGCCCGACGAGGAGCAGCAGCCCGCCTCCGCCGGGGGCGCCACCAGCCCGGAGCTCGCGACCGCTGGGCCCGCCGCGCTGGACGCGGAGGCGGCGGACGTCGCCATCCGTGAGGGCGCCCTCATCGCCGACGAGATCGCGGCGTGGCCGGGGCTGAGCGCGGAGACCCGCGAGCGCGCCGGCGAGGACGGCGTCGGCGCCCTCCTCGCGACGCCACTCGTGGCCACCTCCGGGCCGGCCGGCGCGCTGGTCATCGCGAGGGACGCGCCGGCCGCCCCCTTCTCCGCCGAGGAGCGCCAGCTCGCGGGTACCATCGGCGACGCGCTGGCGGCGGTGGTCGAGATCGACCGCCTGCACCGCCGCGAGACCCGGCAGGCGGCCGCCGAGGAGCGCCAGGCGCTGGCCCGCGACCTCCACGACGCGGTCACCCAGAGCATCTACAGCGCCACCCTGATCGCCGAGGCGCTGCCGGCCGTGTACGAGCGCGACCCGGCGGAGGGTCTGCACAACCTGGAGCGGCTGCGCCGCCTCGTGCGAGCCGCGCTCGCGGAGATGCGCTCGCTGCTGTTCGAGCTCAGGCCGGCGGCGCTCCAGACGGCGCCTCTCGACGCGCTGCTCGAGCGCCTCGGGGACGCGCTCGCCGGTCAGACGGACGTCGAGGTCGACGTCCAGGTGACCGAGGACCTCGACCTGCCCCCCGACGTCAAGATCGCCCTCTACCGCGTCACACAGGAGGCGCTCAGCAACATCGCCAAGCACGCGCGCGCGACCGCGGTGACCGCGCGCGTCGCCCCGGACGGCGAGGGCGGCGTCACCCTCACGGTGACCGACGACGGCCGCGGCTTCGACCCCGCCGCCGCGCCCGGCGGCATGGGCCTGCACATCATGCGCGAGCGGCTCGAGAGCGTCGGCGGCGGCTTCGCCGTCCGGAGCTCGCCGGGCACAGGTACGACGATCACAGCGGTCTGGCGCCAGCCCGCTTCAGACCGCCCTGCTCTGGAGAGAATGGGAGCGTGAGCGAGAACGACGACATCCGGGTGCTGATCGTCGACGACCACCAGATGGTCCGCGAGGGTCTGAAGGTGCTGCTCTCCACCTGCGCGGACATCGCCGTCGTGGGAGAGGCGGCGAACGGCGCGGAGGCGGTGGAGCAGTGCACTGAGCTGGGCCCGGACGTCGTCCTCATGGACGTCATGATGCCGGTCATGGACGGCGCCGAGGCCACGGCCAAGATCACGAGTCTCTGCCCGGGCGTCCAGGTGATCGCCCTCACCAGCTTCGTGGACCAGCAGTACGTGGCCAAGGCGTTCGACGCGGGCGCGATCGGCTACCTGCTCAAGGACGCGCGCCCCGAGGCCCTCACGCGGGCCATCCGCGACGCGGCGGCCGGGCGCGGCACCATCGACAGCAGCGCGATGAAGGCGCTGATAGAGCGCCGCCAGAGCGACGCCGTCGGCAGCGAGCTGACCCACCGCGAGCGCGAGGTCCTCGTCCTCATCGCCGAGGGTCTGAGCAACAAGGAGATCGCCGAGCAGCTGACGCTCAGCGTGGGCACGGTACGGCTGCACGTCAGCAACATCCTCGCCAAGCTCGGCGCCCCCAACCGCACCACGGCGGCGGCCATCGCCATGAAGCACGGCCTGGACGGCAGAGGCGCCGACTGACGCGAGCCCCGCGCGGCTCCCGGCGCGGCCTTCTATCACCTTTGTCAGGGTCCGGATAGGACGTCTGCCCGTGGCGGCCCCTCTCTGCGAAGTGCGACGATAGTGTGTACGTGCTCCGCGGAAGCGACCGGAAGGAGGGGCCATGCGCATCCTGGTCGCGACGGACCACCCCGACCTCGGTCACGCCCTCACGCTGTTCCTCGCTGAGCGTCGCATCCAGGTCCTGGCCGTGGTCGGCGACGCAGACGAGCTGCTCGAACTGACTCTCAGCGGCCGGCCCGATGTGGTGCTCGTGGACTGGCGCCTGGGTGAGGCGGAGTCCACACGGATGGTCTCGGACCTCAGGGATGCCGACCACCCGACGCCCGTCATCGTGCTGAGCTCGGCACTGGAGCGGGCTCGCGCGCGCGCGAGCGGAGCGACCGCGTACGCCACGCTGGGCGACCACCCGGACGTGCTGCTCGCCACCTTGAGAGAGATCGGCCCGGGCGGCGTGGCCGGCTGAGCCACCCGCGCCGCGCGGCCGCGCAGACGGGCGCCGCGCGCAGGCCCGGCTCGCGGCGCCGTCGCCTTCAGATGCCGCTCCGCGCCTCCACCCGGCCGTCGTGGACCGCCTCGCGCAGCGCGTCGAAGTCACGCTGGTTCTGCTCCGCGTAGGCCTCCGAGAAGTCGGCGACCGCCTTGTCGAACACGTCGCCGGCGCCCAGATACGCGGCGATCGCGATCCGGTCTCCCGAGCGCGCGTGCGCTCGGGCGAGCACCCAGGCGCACATCTCGGCGTACACGTGCCAGGCGCCCTCCGACATCGCCGCGATGTTGAACGAGCCCTTGCCGTCCCAGAGCTGCCGCACGTAGAAGTCGTAGGGCCGCCCGTCGAAGCCGGTGACGTCGTACCACCCCAGCAGGATGTCGCCCACCGCCTGCATCAGCCGCTGCCCCTCCACGACGCGCCGGCCGGCGCAGCGGAACCGGCTGCGGCCGACGAAGCGCTCGAGCACCGAGGCCTGCGCCTGCTTGGCCTGCATGAACAGCGGGTCGCCGTCGTCGCGGCCGAAGGAGAGGATGACCCACGCCCGCGTGCCGACGCTGCCCACACCGACCACCTTGCGTGCCATGTCCCGGTAGCGGTACAGGTCGTAGGCGGCGCGCCTGTCCGGCGGGAGCGTGAGGCGGTACTTGGCCAGCGCCTCCTCGAGCGACTGGGTGAAGCGCGCCCGCTCGTCGCCCTCCAGCAGTTCTCTCGCCGGGACCAGCAGCGGAGGGTCGCTGCGCAGGCGCGTCCTGCCCTCGACCTCCGCGGTGAGGCGGGAGAGCGCGCGGAGGTCGTGCTTGTTCTCCGCGCGCGTGATGTCCCGGGTCATCTTCTTCGCGTCCTTGCCTCCGAGAGCGGCCACGAACCCGCTGATGAGGTCGGTGTCGACGTGCGTGTACCACAGGTCGATGGCCCGCTTCTCGGCCATCTCGAGCATCCCCTCGCGATACGCGCGCACGCAGTGCTGCACGATGGACCGGCGGACCGGGCCGGGGTAGGCGCGGTCGCGCGCCGCGATCTCGAAGCTGGCCGCGAGCCGCTTGACATCCCACTCCCACGGCCCGGGCAGCGTCTCGTCGAAGTCGTTGATGTCGAACACGAGGCGGCGCTCCGGCGACTGGTAGAGGCCGAAGTTCATCAGGTGGGCGTCTCCGCAGAGCTGCGCCCGGAGGCCTGAGTCCGGCGAGCCATGCAGGTCGGACGCCATGAGCAGCGCCCCGCCGCGGTAGAACGTGCCCGGCGAGACCAGCATGCGCCCGTAGCGGATGGGGACGAGCTCGGCGACCCGGTCGGCCGCCTGCTCCTCGAGCAGGCCGACCGGGTCCGGCCTGTCCGTGCGCGGCGCCCAGGCGCCGTGTGCCGACCGCGGCGCGCGTTTGCGCGCCTCCTTGCCGAGCGCCGCGCGCTCGGCGGGCGTGAGCTTCACAGCCTGCCGGATCTGCGGCAACAGTTCGACCATGCCGGGTCCCCCTCGATCGACTGCCGGCCGAGAGGCGCCCCTCGCCGGCGGAGAGACTGAACGGTATGCGAACTTCACCGGCGCGCGCAATCCACCGGGTCGTCAGTGCGCGTCGTCAGTGAAGCGGGGAGAGGTCGCCGCGCCCCAGGCGGGAGCGGCGGGCGCCCGTCAGCGAGCGACGAGCTGGATGGCGAGAGCGAGCACGGCGAAGAGGCCGATGATGCTCGCGAAGTACAGACGCTCGGCCCACATGAGGCTCAACCCCTTCCGGCATGGACGAATCTCCTTCCGGAAGTGTACCTCTTAAGTATGGCTTTGTCTCATCCTTTTGACGGATGCCGAACGAGCTCTACTGCGGCAACGCCTCGAGTTGCGCCTTGGCCGACTGCCCGGAGGCCGAGCCCGAGTCCAGGTCCACTGCCTTCTGGTAGGCGACCCGGGCCGCCGCGAAGTCCTGGTCGGCGGCCTTCTTCTCGCCGGCCTCAGTGGCCTGACGCGCCCGCTCCGCCAGGTAGTTGCCCTTGTTGAACCAGGCGGTCTGGAACTCGGGCGACTGCGCGAGGACCTCCTCCACCTGCTCGATCGCCGCATCGATCCTGCCGGCGTAGAACAGCGACGTGGCGAAGTCGGTGCCCACGGAGGGGTCGGTGCTCTGCTGCTTCCACGCGGCCGCGTAGACCTTGGAGGCGGCCAGGAAGTACGCCGCGCTCTGCTCCCACTGCTCGCTCTGCAGCTGCGTCGCGCCTTGGTCGTAGAGGCCGTTGGCGCGCTCCACGAGCTCGCCGTAGCTGCCGCCGGTGTCGGCGGCGACCGACTGGACCGGCTGCGGGCTGGTGTTGGCGGCAGTCGCGCCGGAGTCTCCGCCGGAGCGGCCGGCGACGAGGATGACGACCACGACGGCGATCACCACGACGGCGCCGAGGATGCCCCAGGCGAGGGCGGGTGAGACGCGGCCGGGCTGCGGCGCCGGCGCCGCCTGCCGCGGCCGGGGCTCCTGCCGGCGCTGACGCTGCTGCTCGCCCCCGCCGGAGCTCCGGCCGCGGGTGCCGGTGCGGCGGCCGCCTCCGCCGGTGCGCGACGGCGCAGGCTCGGTCGTGGCAGCCGAGGTGGCTGCCGCGGCGCGGGCGCCGCTCTGCGCGCCGGTCGGCTCGCCGCACTCGGGGCAGAACCGGGCGCCCTCGGGCGCCTCAGCGCCGCAGGCGGCGCAGTCCGGCGAAGTCGCCAGGCCTCTCAGGTCGGCGCCGCACTCGGGGCAGAACTTCGCGGCGTCCGCTTCGGCGCCGCACTCGGGGCAGTACATCCGCTGATCACCTCGACAAGGGTCCGGACGACGGGCGGCCGGAGAGCCGCCCGTCGATTCTGATGCATTCCAGTCAAGTATATTGGAGTTCCCGGACGCTCACATCCCGAGGTCGCCTCTCCGCCTGCCAACGGCAGAGAGGCGGGCGGCGCCGAGCGCCGCCGCCCCGGGGCGTCATCGCCTCACGCCGCTCCGCACAGCGGATCGCTGGGGTTGCGCGCGCAGTACGTCGCCAGCGGGGACTGCCGGCGGCGGCTCGCCGCCCAGGCGAGGAGGCCGGCGATCATCGCGGCGGCGGCCACGAGACCAAGGGCGACCCACCCGCCGGCGCTCGGCCAGCCGGAGGAGTCCGCCGCCGGACCCTGGAGCGCCAGGGCGCCGGCCGGGAAGCCACCCCGCCCGCGACTCACGAAGGCGCGGTCATCGGCTGCGGCGACGGCCGTCGCCGCGGCGAGCGTGGACGTCGCCGCGCCGACGCCGCCGCGGCCCTCGGTGCCCGGCGCCGGCGTCAGCGCGGCGACGGAGAGAGACACTCCGCCGCGGTCCTGCGTACCGGCCACGGGAGACGTACTGATCACTGTGACGGTCGCGCTCCCGTCCACGCCGCCCCTGCCCTCGGTGCCCGCGGCCGGTGTGGTGGCCGCCGATCCGTTGCTGGAACTGCGCTGCGAGCGCCGCCTGTGCCCCGATGGCGAACGCCAGCAGCGAGAGAAGTGACAGGAGAGCCGCGGTCCCGATCCTTGTCTGCGACCTCGTCTTCATGGGTCTCACCTCGCCCCCGGACGCCGGCGCGCCTTGTGGCTGCGACGCCCATATGGGCGGCGGGTCGCCCCGGCCGCCCCTTCGCGTGACCCAAGTAGGGTTTCCCCCACGAAGACCGGAAAACTGATGCTTGCGGTCAGATTCGCGGACCGCGCCCACCGCCGGACCGGCGCGGCTCACTCGGCCGAGCGCCGCGCGTGCGCCTTGCCCCGGCGCTCGGACTCCCCGGCGGACGCGACGTCCACGGGGTAGTGCCGGCGCGTCCACAGCAGCAGCACGCCGGCGCCGGCGAGCGGGATCAGCGTGAGGAGAAAGGCGATCTGCAGCCCGCGCGTCTGGCCGGGAACGACCTCCGACGCGCCCTCCTGCAGCGCCGCGCCGTCCGCGATGAAGAGGCTCGCCACCAGCCCGAACAGCAGCGGGCCGAACGCCTCCAGCGTGTTGCGCAGCGCCGAGCGCACACCCTGCGCTCGTCCCCAGAGCTGCGCCGGCACCACGTCGAGCTGCGCGGCGTCCAGTGGCGGGTTGGGCGCGGCGAGCGCGGCGAAGGCGACCAGGAAGAGGCCGAGGGCGGCGAGCAGGTTCGTCGTGACCAGCGCCGGCACCAGCAGCAGCGCCGCGACGATGAACGAGACGCCCGCCACCACGATCCGGGCGTTGACGCGGCCGCGCCCGATCAGCCAGTCGGCGAGCCGGCCGGACGTCATCAGACCGAGCAGCGACCCTGCTCCCACAAGCCCCAGGATCAGGGTCGCCACCGCCTGACCGACCTCGAAGTGCCCGCGGGCGAAGAGCACGGCGAAGGTCCGCAGCCCGGCCAGGAACAGAAAGCCAAGGGACGACGCCAGGATGATGTAGACGTTGGTGCGCACGCGCAGGACGTACTTGACCACGTGCCACATGGACATCTTCGCAGGGTCCGTGATCACCACGCGGTCCACGTCGGGCTCGACGCCGCGACGCCGTACCTCGAGCAGCACCACGTCGTCGGTCCGTGTCTCCTCGTCGTCGGACGCCGCGTGGACGGGCGGACCGGCCTCCTCCACGGAGACGATCCTCGTCGCCCCCGGCTCGAGCCTGCTCTGCCCGCCGCGCGCCGGCTCCGGCAGGCGCCTCCACAGCAGCCCGGCGAGCAGCACACTGGGGATCGCCATGAAGATGAAGGCGGCCCGCCAGCCGAAGGCCGCCGAGACGAACGACGCCAGGCCGATGCCGATGCCGGCCCCGGCGACCTCGCCGACGGAGATGTAGCCGTAGATCCGGCCGCGCTCGCCGGCGGGGAAGAAGTCGCCGGTGAGCGAGGCCACGGCCGGCACCGCCGTCGCCGTCACCGCGCCCAGGAGCAGCCGGGCCAGCAGCAGCATGCCGTACGACGTCGAGAACGCGCTCAGGACCTCGGCGGTGGCCCAGAGCAGGATGCTCACGGTCAGCAGGTTCACGCGCCTGGACTTGTCGACGAGGAGGCCGAACGGGATGGCGGCGAGCGCCCCGACGAGAGCGGAGGCCGTGACGAGCAGCCCGATCTGGGCGGTGCCGATGCCGAGAGCCTCCTGCAACTGGGGGGCGATGGCGCCGACCGCACTGGTGTCCGCGGCGTTGAGCCCGAGCACCAGCCCGAGCAGGACGATCACGGTGCGCCGGGCGGGGCCGCCAAGCGTGTCGGTGAGCCTCTCATCCGCCCGCTGCGCCCGCCGGCCGAGCCACGGCCGCACGTGCCTGTTCCAGAAGGGGTGCCGCGGCGTCGTCTTCAGCTGAGGCCCCGGCCCCGTGTCAGTACTGCTCGGCATCCTGCCTCACCTCACCGTCAACCGGCGACCAGTTGCCACACGAGCACGCCGGCGACGACGAGGACCGTGGACACGGCGACGAGCAGCCGCGCGAGCTCGCGGTCCATGTCGAACACCGCCGAGACCACCATCGTATAGAAGGCCACCGGCATCGCCGCGAGAAGCAGGAACACGCCGGGGATGTGGATGCCGGCGACCCAGCCGATCAGCAGCAGCAGGATCGGGCCCACGCCGGAGCGCAGGACGACGGTGACCGCGGCCCGCCACACGTCGCCGCGGTCGTGCCGCAGCGGGGCGAGCGAGATCGCCAGGCCCAGCTGCGTGAAGCCGACGAACCCGGTCAGCAGGCCGACGGTCGTGCCGTAGTGGCTCACCACCGGAGAGAGGTCCACCCCCGCGAGCCGCAGCGCGACGGCCGCGGCCCCCGCCAGCACGGGAGGGTTGACGAACCAGCTGCGCAGCAGGTCGCGCAGACCGGTGGCCTGGCGCCCCAGCGAGTCTGGGCCCGCGTAGCGCCGGCCCAGACCGAGGATGACGCCCTGGGTCGGGATGAGGAACTGGAACTCGGTGAACACGACGGCCAGCGCCAGCCCGGGGCCGCCGAAGGCGAGGGTCGCGAGCGGGTAGCCGAGGATCGCCGTGTTACCCATGGCGGTGCCGTAGGCCAGCACGCCGGTCTCCGCCCGGGTGCGGCTGCCGAGCCGGCCCCAGAGCATGCCCGTGAGGAGCGTGATCCAGGCGGCCGCGACGACGCAGGCGAACGCGGCCGCCAGCCCGAGCCGAACCTCGACCGTGCTGTAGGCGTAGACGACGATCAGCGGCGAGAGGATCCACAGCACGAGCAGGAAGAGGAGGTAGGACGCGCGCTGGGGGTCGCGCAGACGGCGCTGCAGCGCGACCCCCGCCACGAAGCAGAGCGCCCAGCCGGCGACGTTGATCAGCACGCCGGCTCCCGGGCGACCGCGCCCAGCGTGCGGCGTGTGTGTGCGAGGCGAGGAGACATCGCCGGCGAGTCTCTCACACGTGTGTTCGCGGTGGCGCGCTCGCGCGCACGAGAGCAGACGCCTCCTGGGCCTCCCGCACGCGGATCACGCGACCGGGCGCAGGCTCAGGGCGCGTACTTCAGCACGAACATGTTCGTGCCCTGCGCTCCCTTGTCGTGTACGCCGGCGACGTAGAGCGTCGTCCCGGAGACCACGCAGTCGGTAGCCTCGACGAACGAGCCGCCGGCCGACCACGCGCCGGTCCAGGCGAGGTCCCCGGCGCTCACCGAACGACAGTCGATGATGGGTTTCATGTCGGCGCCCACCTTCATCTGGTAGCCGGCCCAGTAGACGTGCCCCGCGTTGTCGGCGGAGACGGAGGCGATCTCCGCCGGCCACGTGCAATCGCTCAGCGGCCAGAACCAGGAGTCCAGCGGAGCGCCGGCCGCGGCGTACCGTGTCACCTTCGGGCAGTCGGCGTGGTCCTCCGCCTGGGTGCCGCCGGCGATCACACTGCCGTCGGAGGCGACCGCGAGGGAGTGGAGATCCCCCTCGCCCTCGAGGTCGGCGCCATTGCTGAACGTCGTGCTCTCCCCGCCCTTGGAGTAGCGGATCAGCAGGGGGTCCCAGTAGGTGACGCTGCGCGAGATCTTGCCGCCCACGTAGACGCCCCCGGTGGGACAGCGCGTGATGCAGTCAGTGATGGAGCTCTGGCCTTCGTCGCTCGCCGCGACGCGCGTCCAGACGACTTCCCCACTCCTCGAGTACTTGACCGTGAGCGACTCGTACTCGCCGGAGCCCATCCAGCGCGAGCCGGTCACGTACACGGAGCCGCCGCCGTCGACGCAGAGGGCCTTGGCCGTGCTGCCTGCGACGCCGGGCCGCTCGCTGCGACGCCGCATCCAGCGCAGAGCGCCGGACTTGCTGTAGCCGGCCACCAGCCAGCGCACGCCGGCGGAGGTGACGGCGTAGCCGCACACCGTCACGCGGCCCAGACCGTCGACGGCGACGTCCGTGGCTCCGTCGTTGCCGTGCGCCGGACCGTCGATCCGGCTGCTCCACAGGACCTTGCCGAGCGAGGACCACTTGACGAGACGCAGGTCGGCCTTGGTCGCGCCCCCCGAGTACCCGGCCGTGTACACGGAGCCGTCTGGAGCCGTCGCCAATGCCAGCGCGGCGTCGCTCCCCCTCACTCCCTTCCACGTGAACGCACGGGCGCGGAGACCGATCGTCGGCACGCGCACCAGCGCCATGTCCTGCAGGCTGGCGCCCTCGCGCCAGGCGCCGCAGACCCAGACGGTGTTGCCGGAGACCCCGATGTCGTAGGCGCGGTCGGTGGAGTCCGTGCCGCCGTCGAACGACTTGGCCCAGGTGGGCTCGAGCGTCGGGATGAACGCGTGTGCGGGCGCCGCCAGAGCAGCGGCAGCCGCGGCGCAGACGAGGACGAGAGCCGCGGCGACCAGGAGCCGGCGGCGCAGGGCTGGACCAAGCATCGTTACCCCTCCGTTCCGAATGCCTTGCCCGGACCTTAGCACCGGGGCAACGGCGACGGAGGGAGGCTCAGGCGCCGCCCCAGAACTGGGCGTGGCGGCGGCGGCAGAACTCCGCGTAGTCTCCCTGGAGTTCGAAGTCGGAGTAGTCCACGCGGGCGACGCGGGTGCGGTGCAGCACGAGCTGGTCGCCGGCCTCGCCCAGGCGTGAGAGAAGCGCCGCCTCGGGGTCGCTGAGCGGGCTCAGCACGGTCCCCAGGTGGAACGCCCAGAGCGCGGAGGCCGCCGGGTCGTACTCGGGCGGCAGGAAGATGCTGTCGAACAGCGCCGCCCCGCCCGGGTAGCGGTACTCGGCCGACGGGGCAGCGTCGCCGGATGCGGTGACCGACACCGGCAGGATCAGGTGCGAGAGCAGGTACCCGGAGATCGAGGAGACGCTGCGGGACTTCGCCGGCAGCGTCGCCGCCGCGACCTCCCAGTGGTAGCCGGAGCCGTTGCAGCGCAGCACGTGATGCCGCTCGATCACCGGGTCGTCGTCCTCCGCCATCCAGCCGGTGAAGTCCGCCAGTCCGTGGAACGGCGTGTCGGTCGCGTCGAAGACGGCGAGCACCGGCGCGTAGTCGGCCACCTCGTCCGGCGCGAGCCCGCGGAGATACGCGAACACCGCGGCCTCCTGCTCGGCCGTCACGGGGCACGGACAGCTCAGCACCACCCTGAACGCCAGTTCCAGCGCCTCGCCTCTGATCCTCATGGCCCTCTCCTCCCGTTCGTCGCTGCGCGCTGAAGCCTATACCGCCGCAGCGTCGTGGTGCCGTAGACTGGAGCTTCAACGGAAGGAACCGCATTGAAGATCCGCCTCATCGAGCCGGCGCCGGCCAGCGTCAACATCCTCTCCTACGCGTTCTACCCCCGGCTCGGCCTCCCCCTCATCGGCGCGGCGCTCAAGGCCGCCGGTCACGACGTACGCATCTACTGCCCGCAGGCGGCCCCGATCGACAGGGCCGACGTCGCCGGCGCCGACCTCGTCGGCATCTCGACCACCACGTCCACGGCGCCGGCGGCCTACGCCCTGGCCGACGAGCTGCGGGCCGCCGGCCTGCCGGTCGTCATCGGCGGCCCGCACCCGACCTTCGTGCCCGACGACGCCCTGCCGCACGCCGACTACGTGGCGCGCGGCGAGGGCGGCGACGGCCTCATGCTGGAGCTCATCGCGGCCCTCTCAGGCGAGCGAGAGCTCGAGACCATCCGCGGACTGTCCTACCGGCGCGACGGGCGCGCGGTACACAACGATCTGCGGGAGCGGACCGCCGACCTCGACACCTTGCCGATACCCGACCTCTCCCTCATCGTCGGCGCGGAGCGCATGCGCGAGACGCCCATGATCACCAGCCTCGGGTGCCCCTTCGACTGCACGTTCTGCACCGTGACGATGATGTTCGGCCGCGCCTACCGGCGCCGCAGCCCGGAGAGCGTGATCGCGGAGCTCGAGGCGAAGCGGCCCGAGCGGGTCTTCTTCTACGACGACAACTTCGCCGCCGACAAGAAGCGCCTCAAGACCCTGCTGCGCATGATGATCGAGCGCGGCCTCACGCCCAAATGGCAGGCCCAGGTACGCACCGACGTGGCCCGCGACGACGAGCTCCTCAGCCTCATGCGGCGCTCCGGCTGCCATCGTCTCGAGCTCGGCTTCGAGTCGGTCGACCAGGTGACCCTGGACGGCTACGCCAAGTCGCAGACCGTCGAGGACATCGCCAACGCGATCGCGGCCCTGCACCGCCACCACATCAAGGTCCACGGCATGTTCGTCGTTGGCGCCGACAGCGACACCGCCCAGGCTGCGGACGACACGGCGGCGTTCGCCGAGAAGCACGGCATCGACAGCCTGATGCTGAACATCCTCACACCCGCTCTCGGCACCAAGCAGTACGAGAGCATGAACGGCGCCGACCGCGTCTTCGAGCACCGCTGGCAGTTCTACGACGGCCAGCACGTCGTCTTCGAGCCGCAGCGCATGACCGCCCTGGAACTGCAGAACTCCGTCGTCCAGGGCTACCGGCGCTTCTACTCCCTGCCGGGCAGCCTCAGGCTCCTGGCGCGGGGGCGCTTCGGCAACGTGCTGGAGCACCTCTGGGGGCGTCTGTTCATCCACCGCTGGCAGAAGGACCCCCGGAACCGCGAGTACGTCCGCGGTCTGGCCCGGCGTCCGGCGCTCACCGCGGCCGCGCGGGGGGCGGCCGACGAGTCCGCCGCGACAGCGGGCGAGCGCGCGGCGAGCGGCTGACCGCCGGCTACACCACCCGGGGCAACAGGGCCGGCGCGCCGGCGAGCTCGGCCATGAGGTCGCTCGTGCGCAGGATACGGTCCACTCTGGCGGCGGTGGTGCCCGCCGTGTACAGCGGCTTCTCGCGGCCGGGGTCGTAGCCGGCGGCGCTGAACAGCCCCTCGCAGATGCAGAAGAAGCGCTCGTTGTCGTCCTTGGCGGCGCACTGGGTGAACCGCCCGTCCGCGTCTTTGAACAGCACGTAGCCCTTGGCGCACCTCGGCGGACGCCCCCGCACCAGTGCGTCCCGGTACATCGGGGACTCGCGCAGCACGCGGAACGGCAAGCCGCAGGGCGAGCCCGGCGCATCGGCCACCACCAGGTCCTCGCTGCGCGCGCGCACGACCGCCTGTTTGTACTCGGGGGAGGCGCTGCTCTCCTCTGTGGCGAGGAACCGCGTGCCCATCTGCACGCCGTCGGCGCCGAGGGCGATGAAGCGGCGGATGTCCTCGTGCGAGTAGATCCCACCGGCGACGATCACCGGCAGGTCGCCGTGAGCCGCCGCCACCTCCTTGACCGGCGGCAGGAGCCGCTCGAGCGTGTTCTGCTCGAGGTCGACCTGGTCGGCGCGGAAGCCGAGGTGGCCGCCGGCCAGAGGCCCCTCGAGCACGACCGCGTCGGGGCGCACGTGCTGGCGCTCCCAGCGCCTGCAGATGACCGCCAGCGCGCGTGCCGACGAGACGATGGGGATGAGCGCGGTGCCGCGTGGCGGCTGTATCGCCGGCAGCGACAGCGGCAGGCCGGCGCCCGAGACGATCGCGTCGGCGCCGGCGTCGATGGCGGCGCGCACCGAACTCACGAAATCACGCTGGAGCGCCACCATGATGTTGACCCCGGCGAAGCCACCGCGAGCCTTGGCCGCCTCCACCTCCAGCCGCACAGCCTCGTAGATGCCGACCTTGCGCCCGAGGCGCCTGGAGACGATCCGGTCGAGCCCCGCGCTGGAGATCAGCCCCAGGCCTCCCGCGGCGGCCACGGCCGAGGCCAGAGGAGCGAGAGAGACGCCCACGCCCATGCCGCCCTGGAGGATGGGCACAGCAAGCTGCATGCCCTGGATGGCGAGGAGCGGCAGCGAGGCGGAAGGGACTAACAAGACCTGAATCATACGATATATGGACAGGAATAGCCACGCGAGTCCCGCCCGCTGCTCCGCCGCGAGAAGGCGGATGCGCGAACGGGGTCGCAGCCCCCGAGCCCGGGTAGAAGCGTGGCGTAGGCTCGTGGGGAGGGAGACCGTGATGCAGGACGACGCCCGACGCCTTCGGGTCCTTTGCCTTGAGGATTCGCCGGCCGACGCCGAGCTCTCGGCGCGCCGGCTGACCCGCGCCGGCTACCAGGTCGACTTCACCCTCGCGGGGAACCGGGGACGCTACGAGGAGCTGGTCGGCGACGGAGCCTACGACATCATTCTCGCCGACTTCGCCCTGCCCGGCTTCGACGCCCTCGGCGCTCTGACGATCGCCAACGCCAGGTGCCCGGGCACGCCGTTCATCTGCGTCTCCGGCAAGATCGGCGAAGAGGCGACCGTCGAGCTGCTCAAGAACGGCGCCGACGACTGCGTGCTGAAGGACCGGATGGGCCGCCTGCCGTTCGCGGTGCAGCGCGCCATCGACGACAGGGCCCGGAGAGAGACCCTGGCCGCCAGCGAACGACGCTTCCGGACTCTCTTCGACAACCTCCTGAACGGCTACGCCTACTGCAGGATGGTCTACGACGACGCGGGGGACCCGGCCGACTTCGTCTGCCTGGAGGTCAACCCCGCGTTCGAGCTCATGACCGGTCTGGGCGAGGTCGTCGGCAGACCCATGACCGAGGTACTCCCCGGGATCGAGGAGTTGAGTCCGGAGTTGTTCACCGTGTGCGGCCGCGTGGCGCGCCACGGAAGGCCCGAGACCATGGCCTTCGACTTCAAGTCGCTGGGCTTGTGGACCTACGTCACGGTCTACAGCTCGGAGCCGGGGTACTTCGTGGCGCTGTTCGAGGACATCACCGAGCGCCACAACGCAGAGCAGGCCGTCCGGCGGCAAGAGGAGGAGATCCGCCGGGCCTACGTGCACGTGCTCGACGCCGTGACCGGCGGCAAGCTCATCCTGCTCACCGAGCAAGCTCTTGCCGGCGAGCTCGGCGAGCCGCTCACCGACGTCCTGCCCATCACGTCGCCCGCGCAGCTTGCCCAGGCGCGGCGTATCACAGTGGACGTCGTCGAGCGCCGTCATCCCGGGCGCCTGCCCTCCTCCTCCGTGCTGAACCCGCTGTGCGAGGCCCTGGCCAACGCGTTGAAGCACGCCGGGAGTGGCGCCTACCGTGTCTTCGCCACCGACGACCGCGTCCAGGCCGTGGTCGCCGACGACGGGCACGGCATCGACTTCCAGACGCTGCCGAGAGCCACGCTCGTGCCGGGCTTCTCCACCGCGGCCAGCCTGGGCATGGGCTTCACGATCATGCTCCAGCTCTGCGACCGCGTGCTGCTGTGCACCCGGCCCGGGCACACCGAAGTCGGGCTCGAGTGGTCTCTCGAGCAGAGGCCGGCGAAGCGGAACGACTGACGCCCGGACGCCGTCGTCGTTGACAGGCTCCGAGGCCGCCCATAGGCTGCCTCCACACGGTGCGACGCACACGGGGGAGTGACGTTGCCTATTCGAGACCACCTTTCTCATCGCCCGGCGCCGCTCAGCCGCGCGACCGCACGCCCCGACCCGCACCGGCCGCACCCGCGACGAAGGGAGGGTCCGCCGAGTCTCTGATCCGGTCTCTCACACAGCGTACAAGGAGCATGCAGGTGACAAGAGTCTCGAAGGTCAGTCTCGTCGTTCTCGTCGCGCTGCTGCTGGCGCTCAGCTTCGCAGCCACAGCACTCGCCGACGACCGGATCATCCAGAACGATCCGGACAACCCCATCAAGTTCTCGATCGACGCGGCCATCGCCAACGGCAGCGTCTCCACGGCCGACCTGTACATCGGCACGGTGGGCTCCTACCTGGGCGCCAAGGCCGACGGCAGCACGCCGGTGTTCAAGGAGGGGTTCGGCAAGAACCCCTACGACATCCTGATCATGAACGACAAGGTGGGCATCGTCCTCGCGGTCGGGACTCCCGACCCGTGGGGCTACCCCGGCGGCTCGATCCTCGACGCCGGCCGAGTCGTCTCCGTCCCGGCCGGCGCGACCGACCTCAAGTCCGCGACCTTCGGCCCCGACACCGTGCTCACCGTCCAGTTCCTGTTCAACACCTGGGACGCATGGGCGCCGGCGAACACCGGCATCGTCTACTGCGATCTGGTCAAGTACGACTTCGCGGCCAAGGCCATCGACAACGTCAACGGCGTCCCCGCGGTGCAGGTCAAGCGCAAGTTCGCGGTGCCGTACAACGACGGCGGCGTCTCGGTGGCGAGGGACCTGGACGTCATCTCCTACTACAGCATCCCGGCCGACAAGGAATACGCCTACATGTTCGACAAGGTGGTCAACAACGGCGTCGCCTTCTCCAAGGAGTGCGCCAACGAGATCAGCCTGTCCAACAAGGGCGGCGACGGCATCGACACGAAGACCGTCGCCGCGCTCGCTTCGGCCAACACCTACAACTGGGTCGCCGACGAGGCGGGCGAGCCGACCCGGGCGTTCTCGACGACCATCATCTCGCCCGGCGAGAACCCGGGTTCGGACGGGCGGCTGCATCCTCTCGCGAGCTTCACCGGCGCCAGGGGCTACCGTGAGCTCGCCTTCGCGGACCCGGGCTACATCGTCGGCGAGAGCCGCATCTACGAGTCCTACCTCATGATCGACGACGAGTGCTCCTGGCAGGGCGTCATCGACTTCTACGCCGCCTACAAGCACCTCGACACGTTCCAGATAGCCGGCGATGTGACCGACCAGGCCGGCAAGGCCGTCCCCTACCCGGTGGTCGTCATCTACCGGGGCGCCACGCTGTACGGCTGGGTGATGGGCGACAAGGCCGGCCACTACACGGCCACGCTGCCGGACGAGAGCGCCGCGGCGCCGTATCATCTGCAGGTCGAGAAGTCGGGCACGACTGCGGGCCCCGTAAGCGCCGACTTCACCGCCGCCACCGTCCCCGCCGGGGCGATGGACCTCAAGGCCGGGGACTACCTGGTCCCGGTGACGTTCCACTTCCGCGACCAGGGCGACGACCCGGTCTGGGGCAGGGTCTCGGTGGGCACCACCCCGACCATCGCGTTCACCGGCCAGACGTTCTTCTTCTCGGACAACGCGCAGGACGGTTCGGTGAGCAAGGGCGACGTGACCGCCCTGGTCAAGCCGGGTGAGTACTCGGCGAAGTGCTACGGCGAGGGCTTCGGCTTCTACTCGTACACGACGTCGACCAGTACGTACAACCAGACCCTCACCGGCAACACCGCGACGGACACCGACAGGACCGTCACGATCCAGAAGACGCTCAGCGCGCCGGTGGACTGGTTCGGCATCGACAACCACCACCACGGCGTGAGGAGCGATGCCTTCTCGCCGCCGGAGGTCGTCTCCAAGGCGCAGACCACCGCGGGGCTCGAGGTCCTGACCCTTGACGACCACGAGTACGTGCTCGACAACATCCGCGTCTACAACTGGGCGAAGAAGATGGGGGCACTCGGGTACATGCCGTCGGAGGAGGTGACGCCGAGCTGGGCGCACTTCGACGTCATGCCGCTGACCAAGGCCGCCTACGCGCGCTTCCTCGACCGCGACCAGAAGAACGGCATCGTCAACACCAACGCCTCGCTCCAGGGGATCATCGACGACGGCCACAACGCCGGCGTAGCCATCGGGGCCAACCACCCGAACAGCGGCTATGGGCTGTTCCTCGCCGACGACAACAAGACCGTCCCCGGCGGGATGACCGACGACTTCGACGGCATCGAGGCGCAGTTCCGCACGACGACCCTCGGCGAGGCGATGAGCTACTGGAACGCCTACCTCACGGGCGGGAGCTATCGCGGCGTCGCCGTCCAGCGTCCGCACTACATCTACGCCAGCACCGACATCCATGACTCCGGTGGCGGGACGGGCAGCGGCGGCCGGCGCTCCTACGTCTTCGTCGAGGACGGTGCGGAGTCGAGCGCGTCGGACTTCGAGGCGTTCAGCCTTGAGTTCGCGCGCAGCCAGGCAGCCGGCCACAGCTACAGCTCGAGCGGCGTCTTCATCACGCCCACGGGCGGCAAGCTGTACGGCAACACCTACCGCACGGACTCCACCGGCGCCTTCACCGCCACGTTCGAGGTGTCCGCACTCAACCCCATCACGAACATCTACGTGTTCGGGAGCACGGGGACGGGGACGGGGACCGCTCCCTTCGCGATGAAGAACCTCGTCTCGCAGACCACCTACGCCGGCGACGAGCTCAGCACGTCGAAGGACTTCACGCTGACCGTGAACGACGTGAGCGGCAAGCAGTGGTACGCGGTCGCCGCCGTGTCCAGCGACGGCAAGCAGGCCTTCACCAACCCGATCTGGGTGGACGGGACCGATGTGGCGAGGCCGGTGACGATCCACGGCGTGCACCCCATCATCACGTACCCCGAAGCGCCCGTCCCGGGGAAGGTGATCGAGCAGCCGCCGACCGCCGTCCTCACCGGGACCCCGTGGTGCGGGTTCCGCCTGGCCGACTGGGAGCTGGTCAACGGCGAGTTCGGCTCGGTGGCGGAGAAGAACGTCGGGTACGTCTTCACGCTGACGTTCCATGCACCGAGGGGCTACGTCTTCGACCCCGCCCTCAGCACAGCCGGGAACTTCGGCAGGAAGGTCTCCGAGGACGGCGCCCGCCTGGTCTACAGGGCGATCTACACGACGGAGCCGCCGACCACCACGGTCACGGGGTGTCCCGACGGCTGGGTCCGCAGCGCCGTCACGCTGGACTTCACGGCGACGCCGGCGCCCGACGGCGCGCCGGTGGCCTACACGGAGTACAGCATCGACGGCGGCGACTGGGTCGAGGGCACCAGCGTCACCATCAAGCGCCAGGGTGTGTCCTCGGTCAGCTACCGCTCCGCAGACACCAACGACAACGTCGAGCAGGCCAGGACCTGCACGGTCCGCATCGACCGCGTCGCTCCTGTCGTCTTCGGCTACGGTCGGCCCATGGTCCGACAGGACAAGCTCCTGCGCTGCCGGTACAAGGTGACCGACGCGTTGTCCGCTGACGTCACGGCCACGCTTGTGGTCAAGCGGCTCCACAGCAAGAAGACCAGGAGCTACGACCTGGGCGTCCGGCTCACCGGGCGCCGCCTGGTGACCGCCGTCACCTGCGACCTCGGCGTCGGCACCTGGGCCTGGCGGATCAAGGCGCGCGATCGGGCAGGCAATCTGGGCTACGGCCCATGGCACTACCTGGTTGTCCGCCGCTGACAAGCCCTGAGGGGGCGGCCCACACGGGCCGCCCCCTCGTCTCCTTGTGAACCCTGGTCCCGACGCTCGTCCCGCGACGGAGCAGACTCTTGTCTACCGATGAGTGTCCGGTCCAGCATGTGCCCACGCCCAAAGGCGGCTGATGTAGGCGTCCGTGGCGCGCGAGCCGTGGTCCTGTGGCCCTGCGCCGACCGCCAGCATCAGCGCCTCGGGACCGTGAGGTAGCCGTCCATGTAGGGCGGCTCGGACTCACCGGTAGTCGTCGTCACGTCGATCCACCAGAGGTACGAGCCGGGATCCAGGGTGCACTGAGGCCAGGTGTAGCTCATGGTCCAGGTGTCCCAGATCCACTCGGTCGAGACGACCCACGTGACCTTGCCCATGAGGTCGATGCGCACCGCCTCAGCACGGGTCTTCGCATTCATCACCACCACCCAGCCCGCCGCGATGCCGGGCGCAGGCGCGGGGTGATTGATGGAGAAGCGGAACGTGACGGGATCGCCCCGCCGCACGGTCAGCAGTTCCCCCCATGCGTTGGTCTGGAACTGGACCGGGAAGTCGACGATCTCGAAGGTTCCCGGACTGTCCGCCGACATGCTGAACTCCGCGTTGCGGGCAGACCGATACCGCAGCCGAGAGCTTCCAGGAGACGGTGAGATGGTCGCCGTTGTGATAGCTGGCGGTCCCCGTGGGAGCCGTGACCGTGATGGAGTTGGCGGCCGCCGGTCCCGGAGCGACCGCGGCGACCACGAGGCAGGCAGCCACCAGCGCTAGACTGACGCCGGTCACGAGGGTTCTCCGAGGCCTGTCCATGACTCCTCCCGTCCGTCGCGCTGTGGGCCACACGACCATCGCTCCTCCCGAGGCGTCCGTGCCTCACCCTGAAGGAGTGGCTTCTCCGTCACCGTTCCGTCCGCCCCCCGCTGGTCCTGAGCGATGCTGCAGCTAGGAATCGTCTCTTGCGGCTTGGGGAGACTCCTGGCGCGGCCCAGCCGTGCAAAGGCGGCGCTCTCCAAACCGAGCTAGCCTCCCACGAGGGACGGAGCATGCCGCCTGAGGCTGGAAGAGCCGGGTGGTCACTCCATCAGCGAAGACTCCGGCCAGTCGCCCATGAGCCGCGACGAGCCCCACTCGATGTAGGCGCAGGACTCCCTCCACAGTTCCTGCTTCGCCTTGGCCCGGTCGGGGTCCGCCGCGAACCACTCGTCCATCTCGTCCAGGACCGCGTAGTTCTCGATCTCCTGCCAGACTTCGAGGTCGTGTTCTCCCCCCAGGCGGAACTGTGTGGCGAAGACCCGTAGCGACTTCGACCACGGCTCCGCGGCGAGGTCCGGGCCACCCTTCTCGCGCCACCAGCGGGTCGCTTCCTCAAAGGACGAGTCGTCCTTGAACTTGCCTGTGGTGACGAAGTAGAGCTTGTAGGCGTCCATGGCCATCCCCCTGGGTCGCGTTCACCGGCAACCTGGAATCCAACTCCGCCAGGCAGCCGCTTTCGTCACCCTGATGGGGTGAACGCTGGAACGCCGGCCGGTGATGGACCGCAGCTGACGTTGTTCATCGCGAAAGGCCTTCGGCTGTCGTAGGGACGGCAGTTCACAGCACTACCTCACGGGGGCGCGGGCGCAGACAGCTCAGGTGACAGTTCGGCTCTCCGTTTCGGTAGGCCCCTGGTCGCGATAAGCCCCAGCACTGACGGGATCACGAGCACGAAGATGACCCCGCTGAGCGCCGTCCTCTGCGCACTGAGGCTGACCGATTTCGCCTGCGCCACAACCTCCGGTGGTTGCTTCGCGAGGAAGCTCTGGAGGGACTCGTCACTGGCCTTCGTCACCCGCTGGTCGATCCACGTGGTGGCCTCAGACTTCTGCGTGGGCGTCAGCACGGTGTTCTGGCTTATGAGGCTGGTCGCCGTGGACAGGAAGAGGGCGCTGATGGCCACGCCTGCGATCGCCGGTCCGAGGGAGTCCCCCAGACTCTGGGACGTGTTGTTCAATCCGGACGCCTCGTTCGCCAGCTCCGGTGGCACGGAGGACTGGGGTATGGCATCAAGCTGCGATGCGAGCAGCCCGAGGCCGGTGCCCAGGACCAGCAGGCTTGGCACGAAGTCCCAGCCACTGGTGTGCTTCCCCATGGCCAGGCCCAGCAGGGCCGCCCCGGCGAGCATGATGAGGTAGCCGATCTGGACCACGCGCTTCGGGTACATGCGCCTGACCAGCTTCGCACCGACGGACGCCCACACGACGACCGCGATCGAGAGGGGCAACTGCATCACCCCGGTGGTGAACGCGTCATAGCCCAGAATCATCTGGGCGAACAGAGCCAGGGCGAACATCAACCCGGTCATGAGGAACTCCTGGAAGAGGTTCGTCGCCGCCGCGCACATCACGACCACGTTCTTGAAGAGGACGGGGTTGATGAGGGTAGGCTTGTCGCGGCGCTTCCGCAGGAACTCCCAGGCGACGAACAGCGCCACGATCACGAGGCCGACGCTCACCGTGAGGATCGACGGCGAGACGTCTCCCACGTCCAGGACCTGCGTGCCGCCGATGGAGAACGGAGCCCGGCACACGAACAGGCCGTACGAGCTGGCGAGGAGCAACCCGCCGACGACGCTCCCCAGCCCGAGGACGGAGAGGAGGAGCCCGACATAGTCGAACTTCAGTCGGTGCTTCGCGACTGAAGCGTCGGTGATCCTGCCGCTCATCGCCAGACAGAAGACGACCACGACTGCCCCGAGAAGGAAGCCCAGGCGCCAGTTGACGTAGGTCGTGAGAAAGCCGCCGATGATGGGGCCGACGCCGGCGCCGATGGCCGCCACGGCCGGAACGACGGCGTACGCGCGCACCCTCTCCATGCCGGGGGCGAAGTTGGCGGTGATGAGCGTGATCATGGCCGGCAGCATCAGCGCCGCGCCGAGCCCCTTGAAGACCGCATGGCCGAGGGCCAGCAGCGGAAGGCCGGGTGCGAGTGCGGCGACGGTGCTGCCGATGCCATACACGAGGAGGCCGATGACAAAGGCCCTCTTGCGGCCGATCATGTCCCCGACCTTGGCGCCGGCGATCACAAAACACGCCGTCACGAGGGCGTAGAAGGAGATGACCGCCTGGACGCCGGTCACCGTGGTGTCGAGGTCCTCCACCAGTGTCGAGATGGACACGTTGATGAAGGTGGTGTCCAGCATGACGATGAACTGCACGGAGGCGAGGATGACCAGCACGAGACCCGAGGACGAAGAGCCGCCCTTCGTCTTGGGCGTTGCGGCAGGCGTCGCCCGCATTCTGTCTTCGCCCACGTCCCCCTCCGGCATCCTCTTCGCGTCCTCGAGAAAAGCGAAGGCCGTGAGCCTCACCACGACGCGCCCTGGCGGCCCTGTGATATGCGTGAGGATTCGATCTGTCTTCGAGTACTACTACGTAGGCTCTCGTTTGGCCAGTGTTCGAGGTCCCCGTCTGCCGTTCGAGCTCCCTGCCTGCTGCAGCGGCGGGCGCCCGGGTACGGGGGAGGATCTATGGTCCGATGTGCTGCTAGTGGACGCCGCTGGTTAGAGACTCGCCTGGACGACTGTCCAGAGCCTGGTGGCAGCCACTGCATAGCCGAAATCCATATAGGCGGCGCCATGTGGATGTGATCAGGAAGGACGACGCGTTAAACCAGGGTCGTGTAGCAGGCTCGCCGATCCCTGCGTCGCTCCGTCTCTTGCGTGTTGAGGGGGCTACGGAGCATCCGTAGAGCCGTGCAAAGGCGGCGCTCTCAGTCGCAGGCGCTTCGTCTCCAGTTGGGCCAAGCCGTGCACGTCAGTGCCACGCTCCGAGTGTTCCAGTCGATGTGACCACCACAAAGAAACTTCAGATCGGGACGGGGGCGGCCCACTGGGCCGCCCTGCACCGTCGTCAGATTCCGGCGCGCTCACGCCTGTCGACTCGCCCGCTGAACTCTGCGTGCTCTGCCTCTGCTCAAGTCCTGCCACGAGAAGGCAAGGCCGGTGAGATACCCCACACGGATGACGAGCGTGCCGGCTGAGCTCACGAGCCCGTCCCAGGACCACGTCTGTCAACGCCGCAGGCCGGCAGCCGAGCGCTCCTGCGATCTCCCCCGGCAGCGGAAACCCACGCCAGACGAGGGTCGCTGGCGAACAACCTTCCCGCGCTCAGCAGGCGGCCCTGGGATCCTGAGGCCAAGTGCGCCGACCACCGCAGACGCGGTGAGGGCGAGCGCGATCGATCGGCGCGATCGGACCTCCGAGCGCCTGTTCATGAGTCCCTCCTTCATCCTCCGCCCTAGTGCAGGCGATGCCGCCGGCCGAGCGCATCCAGACGCTGCAGGACTACGTCGAGCTCGTCCTGCTTCGCGACGTCATCGAACGACACCGTGTCGAGAACGCCACCGCGGCGCGGGCCTTCACGCGCCTGCTCCTGCAATCGCCGGCCCGCACCTTCAGCGTCAACAAGGCGCACGGCGACCTGCGCTCGCGTGGTCTCGCCGTATCGAAGGATCTGCTGCACGCGCTGCTTGACCACTTCCAGGACGCCTATCTGGTGTTCGTGATCCCTGTGTTCAAGAAGTCGCTGCGTGCACAGGCGACCAACCCGCGCAAGCTCTATGCGATCGACCCAGGCCTCGGAGCGGCCATGTCCCACGTGACGGCCACCGACGTGGGGGCGCGGCTCGAGAACGCCGTGTTCCTCGAACTGCGCCGCCGGCACGGTCGTCTGCTGCAGGGCCAGGTCTCCTACCACCTGACCAGGTCCGGCCATGAGGTCGACTTCGTCGTCGGCGATCTGTTCGCCCAGCGCGCCGGCCGCCTGCTGCAGGTGTGCGCGTCGCTGGCGGAGCCGGCGACGCGCACCCGCGAGGTCCGTGCCCTCACCGAAGCGATGATCGAGACCGGGCTGAGCACCGCCGAGATCGTGACCCTGCACGAGGAGGAGACGATCTCGACCGACGCGGCGCGATCACCGTCGTGCCGGCCTGGCGCTGGTTCCTGGAGGATCGGACCTAGCCTGGCCCCTGCCGAACGCGACGTGAGCGGGATCGTCCGACGAGGCCATACCCCGGGAGCTCAGCCCGTCCCGCGGCCGCCCATCAAGTGCAAGGGCTCGAAGACCTGAAGGCAACGCAGACGAAGGATGTGCGCCGGCCGTCCTACCCCGGGCCGCACCCTCGAGGCCTGCCCGGAGACCCAGCCGGCCCTGGCCGTGGCGAACTGAGGAGTTGACATGGGAGCCACAATCGGTGTTAGTCGTATCGTCCTGACCACAGAGCGTCTCACTGAATGGCAGGGGGCCATTGTGGGAGACAGCAGGCCCGACCGACGAACCACTCGTGCCGTCCCCTCGACCACACCGGCCTTCGCCGACCGGGTTCCCGCCGCGCCCGGTCCGCAGTCGCCCGCGGGCCCGCCCGCGTTCTCCCCCAACGTGCTCAAGCTGCAGGCGCCTCGCCCGCTGCGCCAAGCCGTCCGCAGGAAGGATCTCGTGGACTCCCTGCTTGGCGAGACCGCGCCGCTCGTGCTGTTCTCGGCTCCGGCCGGCTCGGGGAAGACCGCGGCCATCAGCCAGTGGCTCGAGGCCGACGGGCGCACCAGCGGGTGGCTCCAGCTCGACATCGGCGACAACGACCCCGTCACCCTCCTGCAGTACCTCGCGCGGGCGCTCCTCGCTCTCACGCCGCTCGACACCAGGGTCCTGATGTGGCTCTCGCTGCCCGATCCGCCGATCCGGGAGGCAGTTCTCCCGGCGATCGTCAAGGCGGTCTCGTCGGCGCCACCGTTCATCCTCGTCCTGGACGACGTCCACCACGCCCGCGACCCACGCTGCTGGGAGATCCTGGGCATGCTCGTCGAGGCCCTCTCGGCGGGCTCGGTCGTCGTCACCAGCGGCCGCGCCGATCCTCCGCTCCACCTCGGGCGCCTGCGCTCCGGAGACCTGCTCGCCGAATACCGCTTCCCCCGCCTCTGCTTCGGTCGCGACGGCACAGTCGCTCTTCTCGCCCTCCACGGGTTCGCGCCGGAGGACCCCGTGGTCGAGGCGCTGGAGCTCGCGACCGAGGGCTGGCCGGCGGGCGTGTACCTTGCCGCACTCGCGTGGAAGGCGAACGACGGGCCGCGGCCCCTGCCATCCGGTGAACGGCGCGAGATCGCGGACTACCTGACCTCTGAAGTGCTGGCAGATCAACCCGCGGACGTCGTCCGGTTCCTCACGCGCACCGCCATCGTGTCTCGTCTGTGCCCGGAGCTGTGCACGGCGCTGACCGGGCGCGAGGACAGCGCACCTCTGCTCGAGGCCATCGAGCGGGAGAACCTCTTCCTCATCCCGCTCGACGACCATCGCGAGTGGTACCGCTACCACCACCTGTTCCGCGAGCTCCTGGAGGGGGAGCTCAGGAGGCGGGAGCCCCGCCACTTGGCCGAACTGCATCGCAAGGCGGCGGAATGGCTCGCGGCGAGAGACGAGATCGACGAGGCACTGCACCACCTCTTCCGCGCCGGCCTCACAGAGCAAGCCGGCGATCTGGTGGCCGCCTCGTGGTGGTCTCGGTTCGCCACCGGGCGGGCCTTGACCGCACGACGATGGCTGGACAGCTTCTCCCAGGACCAGATCCGGGCGCAGGTGGACCTGAGGCTGGCCGCGGCCTGGCTCCTGGCCATGACGGGAGAGAGCAGGGCGGCGCGCGACCTGTACGTCGGGCTCGAGCCGGCGGAGCTCGACAGCGCGCCCAGGCCCGGCGCTCCGTCAGACGCCACCATGGCGGCCCTGGTCCGTGCGCTGCTTGCGCCTCACGGACCTCTCCAGATGGTGGAGGACGCCCGGTTCGCCGCCCACATCGAGGAGGCCCGGCACAGCCCCTGGTACGCCGTCGCGCTGTCGCTCGTCGGGGCCGGGACGTGGCTCAGCGGTGACGATGAGGGAGCCGTGGAGCCGTTCCGGCAGGCGATCCTCGCCTCTGAGGGCATGCCCGGAGGCGCCGACCTCGCCGCGCTCGGCGGCCTTTCGCTGCTCGCCGCGGACCATGGCGAGTGGGAGGAGGCCTGCTCACTCGCCGAGGAGGCCGTGCGACGGACCGCTCCCTACGAGGCCGGAGACTACCTCCCGAACTCCGCGGCCCGGCTCGCGCGCGACCGGATCAGTGCGCGCGAGGGCGACGACGACGCGGTCGCGGACCTCATGGACATGCTGGGATCCCTGGACCCCGGATTCTGCCCCTGGATCCCGGCCAGCGTGAGCCTGTGCCTTGCGGAGGCCTTCATCGACCGCGGCGAGGTCCTCGCGGCGAGGCTGCAGCTCGACGCGGCCCATGCCCTCCTGCGGCGCTGGGCGCCGGCGCCCGGGCTGCTCGGGCGAGCCGAGGCGCTCGAGGCCCGCCTGCGGGCTCGCTCGTCGGTCGAGCCGATCTCGCGCGCCGAGTTCCGTGTGCTCGAGCTCCTGCCGACTCACCTGACCGCCGCCGAGATCGCGGAGCACCTGCACCTCTCCCCCAACACGGTGGGAAGCCACATCAAGGCGCTGCACAGGAAGCTGGACGCCGGCCGCCGCTCCGAAGTCGTCGAGAGGGCGGTCGTGGCCGGGCTGCTGCCACGACCGCCAGAGCAGTAGCCCCGCTCCCAGGCCGGCAGCGGGGCCACCGGGTCCGGCCGGCTCAGAACTTCCGCGGGCCCATGAGCGTCTTGCCGGGGACTGAGGCCCGCGCGGCGCCCAGCGACCGTGCTGCGCCGCCCGTCACGAGCTCGGTGACGTGGACGAGGATGTTGTCCATGCCCTCGTCGAGCACCTCGGTCCGCGCGCAGCCGCCGACCACCAGGCACTCACTCGACTTGGCGCCGAGCCAGATCTGGGCGGCCGGCCCTCCGAGGTTGTTGACAGGGTCGACCCTGCTGACGTCGTTGCCGATGATGCGCCAGCCGCAGCCCGGCCCCCACGGGTACTCCCAGAAGCCGTAGATGTCGGTGCCGGCGTCGATGCCCGCGATCCCGGTGCCGCGGATCCGGTTGCCGAGGACGCGCACGCCCTCGGCCCCGACGCCGTTGACGCCGCCGTCGAGCCCCTCGTTGTCCAGCGTGATGCAGTTGTGGGCGACCACGGCGCGAAGCCTGCTGGGTTCGTCGAACATGCCAGGAGTCGTCCCACAGGAGCACTCCGCCGGCGCCGAAGACGCAGCCGTCGTCGAACTCGATCGACCCCGCGGTCATGGCGTTGTGGCGGATGAGGTACCGCGGCGCAGGCAGCGGCGGGAGTTCGTCCGCGGTAGCCGCGCCGGCGCCCTGCGTCACCATGACGCTCTCGCCGTACAGCGAGCTCATGCGATTGTAGGAGACCTCGCTGCGCGAGTCGCTGTAGTCGCCCATGGAGCACGGCGTGCCGGCCAGGTCGAAGGTGTTGCCCATGCCCGGACGCCCTCCGACGACCAGTCCGCCGCCGGTGATGCCGCCGGTCTCGAGGCCGTCGTTCCCGCCCTGGAACGAGCAGCGGGTGACGCGGTGCGTCCCCGAGGTGTCGTAGATGGCGGCCGCTCCGTCGAGGTTGAAGCCGTTGAGCTCGCCGTCATGCGAGGCGAAGCCGACCCTGTCGAACGAGGAGCGCGAGTCGCGGGTCACGATGAAGACGTCGGAGAGGTGGGTACCAGGTCCCCCTCCCCCCAATAGGCCTCCCACTCCTCACACGGCTCGAGGGCGGTGATGTCGAAGCGCATGTCCGACACACGGACGTCGCTCCTCACGAAGGCGATGAGGCTCGTGAACCCGGCGAGAGGCACGCTCCCGTCGTCGGGGTCCATCACCAGCTCGACCCCCGGCAGCGTCGCGTCGAGGCCGCGCAGGGTGTCGATCACGGTCCTGTCCATTCCGGCGCCCGTGAAGCAGCCGTCGAAGCCGTCCACGAGGATCTCGTTGGTGTAGAACTCCCCGGCCGTCAGCTTGACCACGCTGCCGGGGCCGGCCGCGACGGCGGCGTCGAACGCCTGCTGGAGCGCCGCGGTGTCGTCCGCGCCGCTCGGCGTGACGACGAAGGTCCTGGGCCGGCCAGAGCCGGTGCGGCGAGCACGCAGGCCAGAGCGATGGCGAGCACTATCACAAGCGGCAGTCTCTTCATGATCCGAGTCCTTTCTCCACGCGCGTCGAGCCTCAGACCCGCGTCACTTCCAGCGCAGCATCCCCGAGTAGTCGGCGCTGGAGTCGAAGCCGGAGCTGACCCACGTGCCGTTGCCGCTCACGTGCTTCAGCGCCTTCGTCCCGGACAGGATCGTCCAGGTGCCGGTCATCACCCACGTGTTCGCAGCTTCGCGGATGGTGATGTACAAGGTGGCCCGGCCGCTCTTGCCACCCATCGTGCCCGTGAAGATCGCCGTGCCGGTGCCCCAGGCAGGGCCCCATTCGGTCTCCTCTCCGGTGCGTGCGATCGGCGGCGCGAAGGTCATCTCGAACACGTCGTAGGACGTCCCTTTGAACGTGCCGGTCCAGGTGCCGTACTCGTCCCCGGAGAACACCTGCTCTCCCGTCGGGAGGTCCGTCACCGTGGCGCTGTTGTTGATCCAGGTCCAGTGGCCGTTCACGGCTGTTGTGGACCCAGGCGCCGCCGCGCTTGCCGCCGGCGCAAGGAGCAGTGCAAGCGCGAGACACGCGCACGCGAACAAAATCGTCATCCTTGTCTTGGACATAGCTGCCATCTCCTCTCCAGGTGGTCCTCGCGGCTACTTCACCGTGAAGGCGTAGGTGCAGTCCCAGACTCCCATCGAATAGTGGGTGGGCGTCCGCTGGTCGGGCTCATCCTCGCTCCACAGCAAGCTGATGGCCGGGACGGTGCTGGCCCAGGTCCCCGTCCCGCTGTACGTGCCGGAAGGCAGGTGCCCAAGGTCGTAGGTCCAGCCGATCACCCAGACTTTGCCGACCTCCTTGTTGATGAGCCGGCCCTCCCATCCGAGCATGACCGGTCCCCAGTGCTTCCTGGCGGCCCTGGGCTTGATCGACCATCTCAAGGTCCCGTGGGGGTCGTACAGCTTGCAGCCGATGCTCGTGGTGCCGACCGAACGCGCCAGCTGGCCTCTGGGCGAGCTGAAGATCCAGCCGACGAACCAGATATCGTACTCAGACGGGATGGCCTTGTACGGCGCCCACTCGTATGCCGGCTCCGCGGCGCTCCACACCGACCAGTTGCCGTCGGCGTCGCACTCTTCCCAGATGACGGGCTCGGCGCCGAACCAGGGATGCACGGCGGCGATGCCCGGGTCCAGGGTGTTCGGATACGCGGCGAACGCCGGCGCCGCCGTGACGCAAAGCGCCAGTACGGCGAGCGCCACCACCGCGGCCACCATCAGTCGTCTCTTGCCCATCTCGTCGCCTCCTTGCTCCGCGCCTTCTCCACTGCCGTTCGCGCAGTCCCGCATAGGCTCTCCTCCCGACGCTCTCCAGCGCCCCGTTGCAGCACGAGCTTGAAGGCGCAACGGGGCGCTGTCTTCACCGGAATCGGGTGATTCTCCGCGCGGGCTCGAGCGACGCGAGCGAACCGCCGGCCTCATCACCCCTGGCCGCGCCTCACCGCGGGATCTGCTTCAGCGGCACCCAGGCGCTGAAGTAGCCGAAGTCGTAGAGGCAGACGCCATCGTCCGGGTAGGTCTCGACGGGGACCGCGGTGCCGTCGTTGATGCCGCGGAAGGCGTCGCGCATCCTCAGCAGCCACACGGACGGGATCATCGTGCAGTTGTGGCTCGGCAGGATGTGGTCGACCTTGCGCGCCAGGCTCCCGAGTTTCTCCACGGTCCGCGAATACGCCCTGAGATCGTTCACGCCGAGCTGGCCGTTGTACCACACGTCGCCGACCAGCAGCAGGCGATGGGCACGGTCGAGCAGGCAGGTGCCGTCGGTGGAGTGGCCCGGCGTGCGGATGACCTCGAACTTCATGTTGCCGAGGTCGATCACGTCGCCGTCCTGCAGCCAGTGCGTGATCGTGTACGGCGGGATGCAGTAGGCGGCAGGGTCGAAACGGTCTGGCGTCGGCCATTCCGGCCACATCGCGTCCGTGAGGAAGCCCGCCACGTCCTCGATCGCCCACCCGTCCTGGAACATGCGCGCGAACCGGTCGCGCATCGCCCACACGTCGTCGTACTGGAAGTTGCAGCCTGTGTGGTCGGGGTGGAAGTGCGAGTTGACGACGAACACCGGCTTGTCCGTGAGGAAGTCGGTGACCTCCCTGATGTCGCCGATGTTCATGCCCGTGTCGTAGAGCATGGCCTTGTGCCGGCCGATGAACAGGTAGGACATGACCTCCTGCCAGTTGCCCGGCTCGTAGATCGCGTAGACGTTGGGCCGGAGCTTGTGGACCTCGAACCAGGCCATCGAGTCCGGCGTGTCGACGATCGGATAGCCCGACCACTCGGGCCGCGGCCAGGTGTCGCCGCTCATCCACGGCGGGTACGCGGCGTCAGCGAGCGCCACCGCGGGCAGCACCAGCGACATCGCGAATACAACGACGATCGGCAGCAATCTCCTCATTGAGGCTGATACCTCCAAGGCTGGGACGCCGCGCGCGCTAGCGAGGACGCGCAGATGTCCATCCGCGGGACTGTTGACGCATACCCCTCCTTCCTGGAGCACGGCCTGCCTCGGCCGCAAAGGGCGGCAAGCGGGCTTCGCGTCCAGAACCATGGCCGAACCTGGCTCGAGTCTGATGAAGGGGCGTACGGCCGTCATCACCAGAATCAGGTGATATCGAGCTGGGAACGAGCAGGGTCTCACCGGCATGCAGCCTCACGGCAGGTCCGGCGTTGACGACGCGAAGGCGAGTGCTGGCGCCGTCGCACGGTCCGGCACTTGATCCAATGGATCTCGCCGTCCCCGCGAGGCGAAGAGCGCATCACCCGAATCGGGTGATGCGACGCAATTCGGCGCCACCCTACGCTCGCGAGGCTTGCACGGTTTCGCGCAGGCGGAAGCGTGCTCCACAGCCCAGCGCCTGGGGGGACCAACTCGAGAGTGGAGGGGTCATGAGACGCATCGTTGTCCTCGTGCTTGTGTCGTTCCTGCTGACGGTCGGTGGCGTCCTCTGCGCGTTCACGATGCCATCCTCGGCAGCCGCGGCGACTCCGCCGACCGGCATCTCCGGGAAGGCGACGGACACCTCAGGCCGAGCCCTGCCAGGCATCGATGTCACCCTGTACACCCTGGATGCGTGGGGCTGGTATCAGCAAAGCGAGACGGTGCAGACGGACTCAAAGGGGGGCTATAAGTTCACCGGACTGGTCGCAGGGACCTACCGCGTGGGCTTCGTCGATCCGCAGAGCCGCTACGCGCCCGCGTTCTACGACGCCGCGCGGGAACTCCAGGAGGGTACGGACATCGCCGTGAGGGCGGGGGCGATGACCAATGGTGTGAACGCCCGACTGGTCCGCTACGGCTCCGTGAGTGGCGTCATCAAGGAAGCCGACGGGACGCTGGTCGCCGAGGCCTCTCTCAATCTGTACGCCTCCACAGAGTGGGGCTGGAGCTGGGCCGGATCAGCTACCACCGACGTCTCCGGCCGCTATTCGATAGCCTCGGTGCTGCCGACCGGGCCCGGCCAGCACTACGACGTCCAGGTCTGGTCCGGCGGCTTCCACGACAACAGCTACGCCCGCGCCACCGGCACGGAGGGCTTCACGCTGACGGAGGGACAGACGGCCACCGGCATCGACGTGCCGCTGCTCGAGTACGAGCACATCAGGGGCACCGTGACGGGTTCGGACGGCAAGCCCCTGGCCAACATGCGCGTCGACGGACTGTCCTGGGACGAGTACTACGGCTGGTATCCGCGCGCAATCGCCTACACCGACGGCGACGGAGCCTACGACCTCTGGGTCTGCGCCGCCGACTCCTATCGTGTACGGTTCAGCGACGACGCCCATGCATACGCGACGCAGCTCTACGGCGGACAGGCTACCGAGGAAGAGGCCACGCCTGTCGAAATCGCTCCCGGGCAGACGGCGTCCGGCATCGATGCGGCGCTTGACCTCATCCCGCTCGGCAGCATCCGCGGGACGGTGACCGGCGCCGGCTCTTCGCCGCTGGCCGGCGCATCCGTGAACCTCTACCACGAGTACTGGGGAGAGCCGATCGCACGTACGACCACGGCGTTCGACGGTACCTACAGCTTCAGCGAGCTGACGGCCTCCGAATTCGCCGGCGACTACCACGTCGAGTGCGCCGCCGCCGACTACGTCACGCGGTGGTACGACGATGCTCTGGTCGCGTGGGACGCCACCGCGATCAACCTGGCCCCCGGCCAGCAGGCCGTGGCCGACGTCCGACTCTCTCATCCCGACCCCAGTTGCCGCATCGCCGGGCGCGTGACCGACGCCGAGGAAGCTGGACTCGCCGGCGCCTTTGTCCAGATCGCCGGGGCCGGCGGGCGCACGGTCGACGTGACGACCGGGAGCGACGGGCGGTACTCGGTCGACGGCCTCGAACCCGGCACCTACACCGCCTACTTCAGCTACTACGAAGACGACCGCCCATGGACGTGGGCCTTCTGGGGCATGGACCCCGAAGAGTACGCGGGTCCGGAGGCATACATCACGCTCGCCACACACCAGGCGCGGGACGACATCGACGTCGTGCTGCATCGTTACAACCGGATGTCCGGGCGCGTGACGCTCGCCGACGGGACGCCCATCCGTAACGGCCACGTGGGTATCGAGGATGCGGCGATCGGCTTCTCTGGGGAGTACAGCTTCGACGAAGACGGGTGCTACGTCGCCTGGCTTCCCCAAGGCACGTTCACGGTCTCCTTCCACTGGTGGGACACCGGTGATTCGCAGTACTACGAGGCGGCGACCGACCTGGAGCACGCCACGCCCGTCGCCCTCGAGGGCTGGGACGGCGTGGTCACGGACGTGGATGCCGTCTTTGCACCTCCCGGCGCGAGGATCGAAGGGACGGTGACGTCCCACGACGACGGCGGCACGGACGGAGTGGAGGTCGCGGCCTACTACGTTCGTTGGGGACAGCTCAGAGAGGCGGCCACCGCGACCGTGGTCGACGGGACCTACAGCATCGTCGGTCTTCCCCCCCGCGACTATGTACTCGGCTTCTTCGATCCCAAGGGCCGCTATGGCGGCGAGCTCTACGACGACGCAGGCGGCCTCTCCCAGGCGCAGTGGGTCACGGTGGCGAAGGACCAGGTCCTCACCGACCGCGACGCCACCCTGGGTCCCGGCGGTGAGATCGCAGGGACGGTCTCGGACTCGAACGGCGCGCCGATCGCCGGCGTCCGCGTCGAGGCGCACTTCCGAGGGTACCTCGGCGAGGACAGCGCTGTCGGAGACTACATCCGCACCGTGGTGACGGACGACGACGGGACCTACGCCGTGAAGGCGCTCTCAGCCGGCGCTCACGGGCTCCGCTTCACACCGCCGGACGACTCGTACTTCGTGCCTGCCTGGTACCAAGGTGCGGAACGGCCGTGGCAGTTCCCCGTCACGGTCGTGCGCGATCAGGCGACGACGGGCATCGACCAGCAGATCGCCGCGGGCGGCCGCATCGCCGGCAGCGTCACGTGCACTGACGGCTCCGCCTACACGAGCGGAGGTCAGGTCATCACCAGCTACGTGGACGAGAGCGGCGCCGGGTACGAATACGCCTACTCTCCCGTGGAAGCGGACGGCTCCTTCCTGACCCCAGCCCTCAGGGCCGGCACGTACAAGGTCGGCTTCGAGCTGGAGCCACCCTTCGTGGACGTCTGGTGGCCGGGCGGGCATGAGTATTGGGAGGGCGACCTGGTGACCGTTGACCTCGGCCAGACGTCCCCCATCGCCGTGACCGCGCGGAGAGAGGCGAGCATCAGCGGGACCGTCTCCGACGCGAACGGGCCCATCCAACGCCCGAGCGACGAGTACTACGGTCCCGTCACGCTCTATCGGCAGCGTGCCGGCGGCTACTGGACTGATGTGGGTCACAGCGGCACGGACGAGCGCGGCGGCTTCACGTTCGCACACCTGTCCCCGGGCACGTACCGTGTCCGGTTCAGCTCCTGGATGGGATCTGCGGAGGAGTGGTGGCAGGACGTCCACGTGGGCGTGCTGCCGACCGACATCGTGCTCCAGGAGGGTGAGGCCAGGACGGGTGTCGACGCCTTCCTCGACCGATACGGCACCGTCTCCGGCACCGTCGTCGACGGGTCTGGGCGGCCCGTTCAGGGCATCTCCGTGACCGCTCAGGGGTTCGTTCCCGACTGGTGGTCGGGCGTCCTCGACGCCAGGTGGTTGAGCTCCGCCGTCACCGACGACCACGGCCGCTACAGCATGACGGTCGATCCCGGCACCTGCTGGCTGCGCTTCAATGACGGCTGGGGGAACGACTACCGCTACACCTCGCCGGGATCCGGTGAGCTCACGGTGGCGCCGGGGGCCGAGTTCGCGGGGATCGACGCGACGCTACGCTCCACGTGGCTGACGGTGACGTCGACTACCCATCCCGAGGAGTACCGCTGGTACAAAAGCCGCGACGTGACGATCTCGTGGACGCCCCTGGACCCGGCCTACATCAGCAGCTACTCGTACGTGTACGATCCTGCTTCCGCCTGGACCGACACGCAGGACACATCCGTCACGTACGCCGTGCCGGGCGACGGCATCTGGTGGTTCCAGGTGAAGGCTGTGGACATCAACGGCGACTGGTCCGGATTCCCCTTCACGATCTACAGCGACTGTACGGCGCCGGCGACGACGGCGACCGGCGCGGGCGACGCGGAGGTCTGGAGCGCGACGCCCGTCAGGCTGCGCTACCAGGCGACGGATGCCCACTCCGGCGTCCTCCGCACCGAGTCCTCGGTCGACGGCGGCGTGTGGGTCAAGGGGACGTCCTGCAAGGTCACCGCGGACGGCGCCCACACGGTCGCGTACAGGTCGATCGACAACGCCGGCAACGTCGAAGAGGCGCAGACGGTGTCGTTCAAGATCGACAGGACGGCGCCGACGACCACGGCGGCCGGCGCCGGCGACCTCTGGCACCGCTTGCCGGTGACGGTCACGTTGACCGCGACCGACTCCGCCTCGGGGATGACCGGCGGCCTCGCCGGGACGGAGTACTCGCTCGACGGCGGCGTCTCCTGGGTCAGAGGGACGAGCCTCACCGTCAAGGGAGCCGCTCAGGGAGGTGCGGACGGCGATCGCGTCGTCCAGTTCCGCTCGACCGACGCGGTGGGCAACGTCGAGTCGCCGGCCCAGGTCGCGCACGTCTATTTGGACACCAAAGCGCCGACCACGACCGCGACGAGCGCTGTCACGGCCGCCAGGAACGCGACGGCGTCCCTCCCGTACACGGTGAACGACCCCGCGCCGAACGGCGGTACGGCGACTGCCTGGATCGTCATCACAGACCAGAACGACCAGGTCGTTGCGACGCTGCCGCGGGCGACCGTGGCGGTGAACGCGCCGCAGGCGCAGGCCTACCTGTGCACGCTCAAGGCCGGACCTTACAGGTACTGGGTCAAGGCCATCGATGCCGCCGGCAACCCCGAGCGGGTCTCGGGAGGCAACAAGCTGACGGTGCGCTGAGCCGAGCGAGCCCGGGCGGCCGCGACCGCCCGGGCTCGCTCGTCACGGATAGGCCCCGAGGTTGGCTCCGGAATCGGTGAGTGTCGTTCTGCACCATCACACACGGAGCGCACCCGGAGCACCCAAGCATCTGGGTCGCAGAATGGTTGCAGAACGGGCTTGGCGCGGAGGGCGGAAACGGGAGCTCGCTGGAATCGCTGGTGGGCGCACGTGGATTCGAACCACGGACCTCTTCCTTATCAGAGAAGCGCTCTAACCGACTGAGCTATGCGCCCACAAGGGTCTAGGAGTCTAGCGAGCGCGGCCGCGCAGCGTCAACCGCGCGCCGACCACGGTGGCGACCCCCTCCTTAAGTCACACGGAGTCAAGGTCGACTCTTGCACACTTCTTCTGACCGGTTTACATTGATTGAAATGACTTGTTAGACCTCTTCAGAGGAGTCAGAATGCCGAGCGTGGGCATCACCGAATTCAAAGCGCACTTCAGCGACTACCTGCGGCGCGTCCTCGAGGGCGAGGTGTTCTACATCACCAACCGAGGCGTCGAGGTGGCCGAGTTCCGTCCGTCCGACCCGACCCGCACGATCTTGTGGGAGATGGTCGACGTCGGCGAGCTCGCATGGAGCGGCGAGAAGCCCAAGCTCCCGGAGCACATGCCGGCCAACACCGGCAAGCCCATAGCGGACATCGTGCTCGAACACAGGGGTCCCCAGTGGCCAGAGGCCGACGACGAGACCGAGTGATCCTCTACCTGGACACGAGCGCGCTGGTGAAGCTGATCGTCCCGGAGCAGCGCTCCCCGGACGCCGTCGCCTGGTTCGCCGCGGCGGATCTCACAGCGACGAGCGTCATCACCTATGCGGAGGCTTGTTCGGCTCTCGGGCAGAACGACAGACGGCGCCGATCCCGCATCTCTCGGCTTGAGCAGTGGCGGACCGGGCTGGACCGACACTGGAGTGACGTCATGAAGGTCCCCGTCGCCGCGCGCGTCGCCGGCGAGCTGGCTCTCGAGCACGCGCTGCGCGGCATGGACGCGGTCCAGCTCGCAGCGGCCGTGGCTCTGCGCGGCGAGCTGCGGAGCCGGGCCGCCGGGCGGCGCGTCCAGGACGTCGTGTTCGCAGCCTTCGACCGACGGCTGCTCGAGGCCGCCGAGCGCGAGGGCTTCGCCACACTCGGCGGCCCACAGGCCTGACACGCCGCGCCGGCGGCGGCTCGGCGGGCCCAGCTGCGGCGCCTGGCCGCGTCCTTCGCCCCTCGCCGCGGCGGCCGACCCGCCATCGCGGCCGCCGCTCACCGGGACATCCGTCCCCATCGGTGTGAGGTCCCGGGGGTCTGCCGTATACTCAAGCCATGAGCGACGTACAGGAAATGGTCATCTACGGCGTGAGCTTCGACGTCATCGGCAAGCAGCCCATCGTGCTGCTCAAGACCGTCGAGGGCAACCGCTTTCTGCCCATCTGGATCGGGCACCCCGAGGCGGCCGCGATCCTCATCAAGCTGCAGGGCACCAGCCTCCCGCGGCCGATGACCCACGACCTCCTCACCAGCGTCATCGGCGAGTTCGACGCCGAGGTCTCGCGCATCACCGTGACGGAGCTCAAGGAGAGCACCTTCTACGCCCGCCTCACCCTCAAGAGGGACGGCGAAGAGGTGGATATCGACTCGCGGCCCAGCGACGCGCTGGCGCTGGCGGTGCGCACCGACGCACCCATCTTCGCCAGCACCGAGCTCATCGACGAGAACGCCATCGAGTTCGAGCGCGAGGTCGACGACACCGAGGAGATCATCGAGGGCTTCCGCGACTTCCTCGAGGGCGTCAGCCCGGACGACTTCCGCACCGCCGAGGTCACCGCCGACGACGAGGCGTTCCTCATCGACCACGACGATGACGACGACGATGACCTCGACGACCTCGACGACGACGAAGAGGACGACGACGAAGAGGACGACGAGTTCGACGACCGGGCGGGCGGCCCGCCGCACAACTAGCAGCCCGAGTCCCCTCCGCTCGACTCCTCGCAGACCCCCCGACGAAAGGCGCCGACGTGACGTCCCCCAACGACGACCCGGTCGTGAAGCAGTTCCGCGACCAGATCAGCGACAACGACCTCAAGATCATCGAGCTGATCAACAAGCGGCTCACGCTGGTAGACAAGCTCTGGCGCTACAAGGCCGAGCACGGCATCGACATGTACAACCCGGAGCGCGAGGAGTGGATGGTCACCTTCCTCTCGCGCGCGAACAAGGGTCCGCTCTCGCAGGAGGCGCTGCGCGAGATCTACCGGGGCATCGTCGAGACGACCAAGGCCGAGGCGACTCGGCTCGGCGAGAGCTGACCGCCCCCGCGGCGCTCTACGGTCAGACCTCCAGCAGGACGAAGCCCTCCCAGCGGTCGCCGCGACGCTCCAGCGAGAGCTCGCGGAGCGTCGCCGCATTGACCCCGCCGCAAAGGATGTGCCGGCCCAGCGGCTCGCCGACCACGCGGGCGCGCAAGGAGCGCTCACCGAGCTCGCGGATGTCGAACTGGAAGAGCACCAGGCGGCGCTCCTCGAAGATGTGCAGCAGCTCGTTGAGCCACGCCGCGAGCAGCAGGTCCCTGCTCTCGGCCTCGAGCTCCACGTCCATGGACTCGAGGTCGGCGATCTGGAGCGGGTCGCACACCAGCGAGAACAGGGCGAGCGCCGCCTGCTCGAAGACCTCCTCGGCCGTCGGGGCCCACAGACGCACGCCGATGTCCGCGGTGTGGTCGACCAGTTCGTAGCCCACGCTCATGGTCACACTGTACCCCGCAGGCGCGCGACCGCAGCCGTCGTCGGCACGCGAGGACGGTCGCGCCCGCTGCTACGCGAGAACGGTCGCGCCCGCGGCGGAGGCGGAGAGGCCGAGCGGGATCGCAGTGACGCCCTCGGCCGCGAACGCCTCGGTCATGGCGCGCGCGATGCGCGAGGCGTCCGTGGCGAGGCCGGCGAAGGCGATGAGGCTCGGCCCGGAGCCGGAGACGGCGACCGCCGCCGCGCCCGCGTTCTGCGCGGCAAGCCAGGCGGTGCGGCCTCCCGGGATGCGCTTGAGCCGGGAGGCCTGGTGCAGACGGTCGTCCATCACCTGGCTGAGCAGTTCGAGGTCGGCCGTGCGCAAGGCCTCGACGACGAGCGGCGTGCGCTGCAGGTTGAAGACCGCGTCGGCCATCGTCACCTCGGTCGGCAGCTCGGCCCTGGCCGCGTCGGTGCTGAACGGCAGGTCCGGCACGGCCAGGGCGACGTGCACCTCGGGCACCAGGATCTTCTTGGTGAGCAGCCTGTCGTGCGTCTGGACGACGATGGTGAGGCCGCCGAGCAGGGCCGCCGCGACGTTGTCGGGGTGGCCCTCCATGGCGGCGGCCAGCTCCAGGATCCGGTCGTTGCCGAACGGCCGGCCCAGCAGCGCGTTCGCGCCGAGCAGGCCGGCCACGATGGCCGTGGAGCTCGAGCCCAGCCCGGAGCTGGTCGGCACGCGGACGTCGCAGTGGATGCGGAGGCCGGAGGGCGCAGGCGCGCCGGCCTCCTCGCACAGCCGCCGGAACGCGCGCGCGACCAGATTGGTCTCGTCGCGCGGCAACCCACCGGAGGCCATTCCCTCCACGCTGACGACCACACCCTCACCCTCGAGCGAGAACGACACCTCGTTCCAGAGGCTCAGCGCCATGCCGAGGCAGTCGAACCCGGGGCCGAGGTTGGCCGTCGTCGCGGGGACCCTCACCCGGCAGGCAGCGCCGGCGGCGGGCGAGGCGTCGGGACCGGTCCAGGCGCTCGCGGCGCTCACGCCTCGTCCCCGTACTCCTCCGGCCCGGGCCCGCCGTGCCGGCGATTCTTGCGCCACCTCAGGTACAGCCACACCACGATGAGGACGAGCGCCGCCACCACGATGTAGTCGGCGAAGTGGAGGTACTTGCGGATCTCCTCCCAGTGCTCGCCCAGGCGCACGCCCAGCCAGCCGAGGAAGAACACCCAGGGGATGCACCCCAGCACCGTGTACAGCGTGAACTTCCAGAACGGCATCTTGGCGATGCCGGCCGGCAGCGAGATGAAGGTGCGCACGATGGGCAGCACGCGGCTGAAGAACACGGCGATGGGTCCGTACTTCTGGAACCAGCGCTCCGCCAGCTCGACGTGGTGGTGACGGAGCAGCACGTACTTGCCGTACTTGTCGATGAACGGGCGGCCGCCGTACAGCCCGACCCAGTAGGCGATCCACGAGCCGACGACGTTACCGGCGACGCCGGCGACGGTGATGCCCAGCAGCGTCATGGTGCCCTCGCTCACGGCGAAACCGGCGAAGGGCATGATCGCCTCGCTGGGCACGGGGATGCAGGCGCTCTCGAGCAGCATCAGGAAGAAGACCGCGGGCAGGCCCCAGTCGCCGATGAGGGCGGTCGCCCACTGGACGACCGCGTCGATGATGGTCTGCATCATGCGGGGAAGCGTACAGGATGCGCGCGCGAGGCGCGCCTCGGTCACCGGCTGGTAGCGACTTACCTTGCTATTCGTCAACTAGTAAGTCTAATTAACCTTGTTATTCGTCATCACTAGTGACATACTGCACGCATGCAACGACTGATGACTCAAGACCTGATCGCCTGGGCACAGGATCCCCGCCGCAAGCCGCTTATCGTGCGGGGAGCGAGGCAGGTGGGGAAGACCTGGGCCGTCACGGACTTCGGAGAGCACCACTTCTCCGGCCGCGTTCACGTCGTGGACCTGGAGCGGAGGCGGGACCTCCATTCCCTCTTCGAGGGGAACCTCGATCCGCGAGCCATCGTCGCCTCGCTTGAGTCGGCACTCGGCACACGCGTCGTCCCGGGCCGGGACCTGCTCTTCCTGGACGAGATCCAGGCGTGCCCACGAGCCATCGTCGCCCTGCGCTACTTCTACGAGGACCTGCCCCACCTTCATCTCGTCGCGGCAGGCTCGCTCCTCGAGTTCACACTCGCGGACGTCTCGGTGCCCGTCGGGCGGGTGCAGTACCTGTGGGCCCGCCCGATGACCTTCGAGGAGTACCTCCGGGGCATCGGCAACGAGGTCGCGGCGGACGTGGTCGCACGCGGCCCGCACCAGACAGACGAGACCACACACCACCTCTTGCTGGCGCATCTCCGCGACTACCTGTTCGTAGGCGGGATGCCTGCCGCCGTCCGGAGCTTCGCCGAGTCAGGCTCACTGCTCGACGCCTACGCGATCCACGAGGAGATCACGGCGACGTACCGTGACGACTTCCTCAAGTACCGCCCGCGCGCGGGCGTCGACATCCTGGACGACGTCTTCACCAGCATCGCTCGCTCGGTCGGGGATCAGATCATCGTCAGCCGGCTCAGCGACCAGGGGGCGCGCGGGACCGTGGCGAAGGCTCTCGCGCTCCTCGAGCAGGCGATGCTCGTCCAGCGAGTGCCGTCCGTCGGGCATATCGGCTTACCGCTCGGCGCGCGCGTCGCCAAGCGCTTCAAGGCGATCGTCGCAGACGTCGGACTCATGCAGCGCCTCGCCGGGCTCCCGGCCTCCATCGTGATCCGCCCTGAAGACCTGCTCGCCCTCCACAACGGCGCCGTCGCCGAGCAATACGTGGGGCAGGAACTGCTGGCCGCCGACGGGGGGCGCGGCGACCTGCACTACTGGGTCAGGGATGCGCGCGGCAGTTCCGCGGAGGTCGACTACGTCGCGCGCCTCGGCGAGCTCGTGCGGCCGGTGGAGGTGAAGAGCGGCCCGGCCGGCCGACTGCGGAGCATGCACCTGCTGCTCGCCCAGCACCCCGAAGCGGCGCCGGGCATCGTCCTGTCCACGGCGCCGTACGCTGAGCTGCCGGAGCAGAGCCTGCTCTTCATCCCGCTCTACTTCGCCGGGTCCCTCGGGCGCCTCCCGGGCGCCGCGCAGCCGGCCTGAGCACCCGCGCGGCCGCGCGGTGGCCCGTCTCCGGGACCCTGTGGTAGGTTCGGGCCTCGACTTCCCCCCGCCGCAAGGAGTGGTTCACATGGCCGTCGGACTCATGGACATCAAAGGGCAGTACGCCGAGCTTCAGGACAGCATCGAAGAGGCCGTCCTCGAGGTACTGCGCAGCGGCCGGGTGATCCTGGGGCCGAACGTCAAGGGGTTCGAGGATGAGGCCGCCGCCTACATGGGCACGGCCGGAGCCGTCGGCGTGGCCAACGGCACCGACGGCCTCACCATCGCCCTGCGCGCGCTCGGCGTCGGCGCCGGGGACGAGGTCATCACGGTGCCGTTCACCTTCTACGCCACGCCCGAGGCGATCGCGCAGGCCGGCGCGGCGCCGGTGTTCGTCGACATCCTGCCGGACACGCTGAACATGGATCCGGCGGCCATCGAGGCGGCGATCACGCCACGGACCAAGGCGATCATGCCGGTCGACCTCTTCGGCCTTCCCTGCGACATCGACGCCATCCGCAAGGTCGCGGACGCACACGGCCTGCCCGTCATCGAGGACGCCTGCCAGGCGTGGGGCGCCCTGAACGACGGCCGCCGCGCCGGCGGGCTCGGCGACCTCGGCGTGTTCAGCTTCTTCCCCACCAAGAACCTCGGCGGCTACGGCGACGGCGGCCTCATCACCGGCCACGACGCCGACGTCGTCCAGCACGCGCGCGAGCTGCGCTTCCACGGCAGCAAGGACAAGAAGACGTTCACCCACATCGGGTTCAACTCGCGGCTGGACGAAGTGCAGGCCGCGATCCTCCGCCTCGAGCTGGGCGTGATCGACGAGTGGAACGGCCGTCGCGCGCTGGTCGCCGAGTGGTACGACCAGTACCTGCCGGCCGAGGTCGTGCGCCCCGCCGTCCCCGACGGCCTCACGCACGTCTACCATCTCTACATGATCCGCCACCCGCGCCGCGACGCCATCGCCGCCGCGTGCAAGGAGCGCCAGGTGGACTGCGCCGCGTACTACACCACGCCGATGCAGCTGCAACCGGTGTTCGCGGACATGGGCCACAAGCTCGGCGACTTCCCCAACACCGACGAGGCGGCGGCGACCAACCTCGCCATCCCCATGCACCCCAACCTCACCGAGGAGCAGGTGCGGGAGGTCGCGGCGGCCGTGGAGGCCGGGCTGGCCTGACGAAGGACGGCCCGGTGCGCATCTGGGTCGACATCACCGACGCCTCCGCCGTCGTCTTCTTCGCGCCGGTCATCCGCCGGCTGGAGGACGCCGGCCACACCGTCACGCTCACGGCGCGACGCTTCGCCGGCGCCGACCTCGTGCTCAAGCGCTACGGGCTCGGCGGCCTGCTCACCACGCAGCACCGCGGCGGGAGCCTGGGGACGCGCGCCGTCGGCCTGGTCAACAGGACGGCGCAGCTCATCGGCTCGGCCTCGAGCGGCCGGTTCGACGTGGCCTGCGGCAGCCACGCCAGCGACTTCGTGCTCACCGCCTGGACGCTGGCGGTGCCGCAGATGACGTTCCTCGACCCGGACCGCCTCGGGCGGAGCAACCTCGTCAACGTGCGCCTGGTGGACGAGGTGGCGGTGCCCGAGGCGGTCCCCGTCTCGGCGCTCGCGGGCATGGGCGCGCCGCGCGACAAGCTCTTCCGCTACGCCGGCTTCAAAGAGGAGTACTACCTGCACGACGTACAGCCGGACCCGGACGCGCTTGCGCGGCTGGGCGTGGAGCGCCGGCGCATCACCGGCGTCGTCCGGGCGCCGGCGCCGCGCATGCGCGTGCCGGCGGGCGAGTCCCCGGAGTCCGACGAGGACCGGCTCCTGGAGGTCCTGGCCGGGCTCGCCGGACGCCGCAAGGTCACCCTCGTCGTCGTAGCGCGCGACCAGGCCCAGCGGCAGAGGATCCTGGCCCTGGGCCTCCCCGAGGTGCTCGTGCCCGACGGACCGGCCGACGGCGTGGGCCTCATGGCCGCCGCCGACTTCGTCGTCGGGCTCGGCGGCGTGATGCTGCGCGAGGCCGCCGCCCTCGGCACGCCGGCCTACACGCTCTCAGCCTCGGCCGGCCCGGTCGAGGCCTCCCTGCTCGGCGACGGCCGCCTGACCCGGGCGGCAACCGCCGACGACATCCTGCTGCGCAAGAAGGACACGCAGACCACGGTGGCCGCACCCCGCGACCCGAGCCTCTTCTGCGACCGGCTCGTCGCCCTCGGCCGCGGCCAGAGCAGCCGGCAGCGGCTCGGCCGCCTGATCCAGGACGCGTCGCGCGAGGAGCCCCCCGGCATCGTCTGAGGGTTCGGGCGAGCCTTGGCCGACCTCGACTTGATGAGATAAGCTTCGCTTATGGATATCCGCCAGATCCGGCTCTTCTGCAGGATCGTCGACCGCAGGAGCTTCTCGCTGGCGGCCGACGAGATGCACATCACCCAGCCGGCCGCCAGCCAGCAGGTCCGTAGCCTCGAGCGCGAGCTCAAGACCATCCTGCTGGACCGCTCGCGCCGCACCGTCGTCCCTACCGACGCCGGGCAGGTGCTGTACCGCTACGGTCGCGAGATCCTCGACCTCGACGAGCGCGCCCGCACCGAGATCCTCGACCTCGGCGAGCTGATCGCCGGGCGCGTGGTCGTCGGCGCGTCCACGGGGCCGGGAGACAACGTGCTCCCGCCCATGCTCACCGAGTTCAAGCGCGAGTTCCCCGGGGTGACCATCGCCCTGCACGTCGACGACACCCACGCCGTCATCGAGCGCGTGCTCTCGCGGGAGTTCGAGATCGGCGCCGTCGGCGCCGTCACCCCGCGCCCCGAACTCGTCGCGGAGCCGCTCGCCCGAGACGAGATCGTGCTCGTCTGCGCGCCCACGCACCCGTGGGCCTCGCGCGACCAGGTCACGCTCGACGACCTCGTGGCGGAGCCCCAGCTCATGCAGCAGCAGGGCGCCGGTGTGCGCATCGTCGTCGAGGACCACCTGCGCCGCGCCGGCGTGCGCCCCGAGCATCTCAACGTGGTCATGGAGATGGGCCTCATGGAGTCGGCCAAGCAGGCCGCCATCGCCGGCGGCGGCGTCACCTTCCTCAGCAGGTGGGCCATCGGACCGGACGTCGAGCACGGCACGCTCGCGGTCGTCCCCATCGAGGGCTTCCGCGTGCTCCGCGACTTCTACAGCGTGCGCTCCAAGACCCGGGTGCTGAGCCGGGCCGCCGAGGCGCTGCTCGCGTACTTCCGCGAGCAGTACGCGGCGGCCGGGCCGGCCTCCGGCGAAACCCCGCCGGCCTGAGGCGCCGGCCCCCGGCGAACGCCGTACAGCGCGACCGACTTCACCTACTATCGGACGCTGCGGCTCTGCACGCAGACCGGCTGGGACGAGTTCCTGGCGGCGCTCTGCCAGTGAGCTGACGGCGCCGCGGGCGACCGGGCGCGCGCCTCCGCAAGAGCCGGGCCGGGGAGCTGTGACGACCTCCCCGGCCCGGCTCTTCCATCGCCATTTCGTATGCGTCACCCGGAGCGATAAGTCATGCTTCTGCTCCGAGGCTCGGCCGTCTCTTCACCCCTTCGAGAGTCGCATCGGATTTATGAGTCTTATTTGACAGATAAGGAGAGGCACCCATACTCGCGCCCATTCTGAGGCCGGACGCCGGCCGGCCCCCGACGGCAAGGAACGCATGGCCGACAGCGAGAGCAGCGCGATGGCCATCGAGGCGACCGCGACGCCGGTCGACGGCGACATCTACGATCCCCAGATAGACGACACGATCCCGCCGTTCCGCCCCGGCCCCGAGCCCTCCGGGCTCACCGCCGGGGCCTGGCTCAAGCGCTGGGGCGTCGGCCTGGCCGGCTGGGGCGTCTTCGTCCTCGTCATCTACCTCACGCTCGGCCAGAACCTCAACGGCTACCTCAGCATCGCCGGCCTCCTGATCGGGTTCCTCGTCGGCCTCACCGGCATGGGCGGCGGCGCGCTCATGACGCCGGTGCTGATCTTCGTCTTCGGCTTCGAGCCGACCATGGCGATCGGCACCGACGTCACCTACGCCGCCGTCACCAAGATCGCCGGCTCCTGGAAGCACTGGCGCCAGGGCTCCGTGGACATCCCCCTGGCGCTCTGGCTCGCCCTCGGCAGCATCCCCGCCTCGCTCCTCGGCGTGGCGACCATCGCCTACGTCAAGTCCAACTACGGCGTCGAGCTCATCAACGGCGTGCTCTACAAGGCCATCGGCTCGGCGCTGATGCTGGTCGGCGTGCTGCTGGTGATCAAGGTCGTGATGCACGTGGACGCCGCGCACCGCCGCGAGAACATCACGATGACGCGCAAGCTCAAGCTCATGACCGTGGTCCTCGGCCTCTGCACCGGCTTCATCATCGGCTTCACGTCCGTGGGCAGCGGCACGCTGCTGGCCGTGTTCCTCATCCTGTTCTATCCGCTCACCACGGACAGGATCATCGGCACGGACATCTTCCACGCCATGATCCTGCTGGTCGTGACGGGCCTGGCCCAGATCGGCGTCGGCAACGTGGACCTCTGGATGGTCGCCTCGCTGCTGATGGGCTCGATCCCGGGCGTGCTGCTCGGGTCGCAGCTCACGGTCAAGGCGCCGACACGGGTGCTGAGAAGCATCCTGGCCGTGGTGCTGTTCCTCAGCGGGCTCGCGCTCGTCTTCAAGTAGGAGGGGCGCCGGCGTCCGTCTGGTACCATCTAGCGAGCGCCGCGAGACCGGGCGGCCGACCACGGGAGGATGATCGATGTTCGAGTTCCTGACGCTCCCCGAGCGCACCCCCAAGCCGCGCGAGAGCGGCCTCACCCACGTGCTCGACAAGGGACTGAGCCTCGAGCAGGCGCGCCAGTTCCTCGAGGTCTCCAGCCAGTACGTCGACATCGTCAAGCTCGGCTGGGGCACCGCGGTCGTCACGCCGAACGTCAAGGAGAAGATCGCCCTCTACCAGAGCTACGACATCCCCGTGAGCTTCGGCGGCACGTTCTTCGAGGTGTGCCTGCGCCAGGGCAAGTACGACGAGTTCCTCGCGCTTGTCGACGAGTGCGAGATGACCTGCGTGGAGATCTCCGACGGCACCATCGACATGGACGAGGACGACAAGCTCGCCATCATCCGCGACCTCAGCAAGCGGTACAAGGTGCTCAGCGAGGTCGGCAGCAAGGACGACGCCGTGGTCATCACGCCGTCGAAGTGGGTGGAGCTCATCGGCCGCGAGCTCGAGGCCGGCGCCTGGAAGGTCATCACCGAGGGCCGCGAGAGCGGAACCGTGGGCATCTACCGCCCGAGCGGCGACGTCAAGGACGGCCTTCTGGAGGAGATCAAGGAGACGTTCGACACCGTCGCAACTCCTCTTCGAGGCCCCCGTGAAGAAGCAGCAGGCCTGGTTCATCAAGTACTTCGGCACCAACGTGAACCTCGGCAACATCCCGCCCGAAGAGGTCATCTCGGTCGAGACGCTCCGCATCGGTGTGCGCGGAGACACGCTGCTCACGTTCCACTGACCGCGCCCCAGCCATGAGTCCGCTCCTTCTCCCCAGCGGCCGGCCATGACGCTCCTGCTCGTCCGCCACGCGCAGACAGACTGGAACCGCGAGCCGGCTCGCTGCATGGGCTGGGCGGAGGTGGAGCTCAACGAGACGGGCCGCGGCCAGGCGCGCGACCTCGGTCGCGCGCTCAAGGGCCGCGGCGTGGAGCTCGTGGTCAGCAGCCACCTCGTGCGTGCGCGCGAGACCGCCGAGATCCTCCACGAGGAGCTCGGCGCCGAGCTGCCCTTCATCGTCGACCCGCGGCTGGCGGAGACGCACCGCGGGGAGTGGGAGACGCGCCGCTTCTCGTCCATCATGCGCGAGGAGCCGGACGTGTGGCGGCACTATCGCGAGCACCCCGAGACCTTCCGCTTTCCCGGCGGCGAGAGCCTGGAGGCGCAGCAGCGCCGGGTGCTCGCCTGCCTGCGCGACTGCGCCCTGGACGGCCGCGCCGCGCTGCTCGTGACGCACGGCGGCAGCATCCGCCTCGCGCGCTGCTTCCTCGAGGGCCACGGCATCGACCAGTTCCACGCCACCAGGACCGCCAACGGCGACGTGGACGAGGTCGACGCCGAGGGTCTCGCGGCGCGCATCGACGCCCACCTCGCCGGTACGGCCTGACGGCTTCGCCGGCGGCCTCGCCGGCGGGCGACAGGACCCACGGGCGAAGCGGGCTCCGCACACAGCCCGGCCGCGCCGGCGCCGGCGGAGACTCCCGCAGCGGCGCCAGGCTCGGGATCGACGTTCGCAGCGGGGGGAGTATGCGCGCCGGCGGTCGGCGCCTTCCATGGCACCCGCACGGCACCTTGGATGGCACCTGTGTGGCACCTTCGCGGCGCCTTCGATGGCGCCTTCGAGGGCCCCTCGATGGCACCCGCGAGGTGCCAAGAAGGGCTCCGACCCTCGAACGACACATACCCCCCGCCCTTGCTTGGCTTCCGGCGCCGGCACGCTTCGATCCGGAGCGGCGAGCTGCATGAACCGGGGAGCGAACGATCCGCCCGGAGCTCGAACCGCTGAGAGCCCGCACGCGTCCCTGTGGTATCCTTCGGCCTCGTGTCCACACCTCACACTTTTCGCTGCACAACCGCCACATGACCCCTCCCGACGAGCCCACACCGCCCACACCGCCGACGGCGACCCGCCGGCGCCCGCGAACACGCTCAAGCTCAAGCAGCGCCCCATCCCCGACCCGCCGGAGATCGATGAGACCCAGGGCCGGCGCGCCTTCTGGTTCGTGGCCGCACTCATCGTCATCACCGCGCTCCTCATGGGCGGCGTGATGGCGCTCAACGTGATCGCCGACCCGTACGGCTCGGTGGGCACGCACTACTTCCCCACCGTCACCACCTCGGACCGCACGGTGAAGGCCGACCGGATCGAGGCGCTCAAGGAGCCTCCCGAGCTCGTCGTGCTCGGCAGCTCGCGCTCCATGCGCTTCGAGCCCGAGTACCTCAAAGAGAAGACCGGCCTCAGCACCTTCAACGCCGGCGTCAACGGCATCGGCGGCACGGCCGACGCCTGGGCGATGACGCAGTTCATCCACGACACCCGGCCGGAGTCCGACCCCGAGTACCTGTGGCTGCTCGACGTCGAGTCGTTCGTGCCCTTCGAGATCGGCGCCCGCACGGCCAACGAGCCGCGCATGGCCCAGTACGTCGGCCAGGCGTCCGTCGGCAAGGGGCCCAGGGAGTTCGCACGCGCGATCTGGCAGAACCGCTCCACCCTGTTCTCGCTGGAGACGGCGTGGGACTCGGCCCGCCTGCTCCTCTACCGCGAGGAGGCCAAGAGCAGCCAGAGCAAGTACCAGAAGCAGATCCTCGCCGACGGCGTGCTCAAGCCGCGCAAGTGGAGCGAGAAGGAGTGGAGCCGGCGCTGGCCCAACTCCGTCGAGCGGTACAGCGCGATCCACAAGAACGTCTACAAGGAGCTCGACCCCACGGCGCAGGAGTACTTCGAGAAGACCGTCGCCTTCATGAACGAGCAGGGCAAGACCCCGGTCATCGTACTCACGCCCGTCAATCCCAAGCTGCGCAAGATCCTCTCGCCGCTGGGCTGGGACGAGCGCCACGAGGAGGTCGTCGCCTACGTGGAGTCGCTGCAGGGCGAGTACGACTTCGTCTTCATCGACATGACCGACCCGAGCGTGTTCGGCTTCAACAAGAAGGAGTGGTACGACGGCGTGCACATGACGACCGTGAACACACGGCCGGCCATCGACCACATCCTCGAGCAGACCGGCGGCTGGCCGCCGGAGCAGCCCGCGGCGGGCGGCGAGTAGGTCCGGCGGCGTGCTGCTCAACAGCTACACGTTCCTGCTCATCTTCCTGCCGGTCGTCGTCGTCCTGTACTGGCTGGTGCCGCGCGGCTACCCGCGCATGCTGTTCCTCATCGCCGCGTCGCTCGTCTTCTACGGGCTGTGGGACTGGCGGTTCATCCCGCTGCTGCTCGCGACTCACGCTCGTCGACTGGGTCGCGGGCCACTATCTCGCCGAGAGCGAGGCCGAGGGCGGGAGCCGCCGCCGCAAGCTGATCCTGGCGGCGGCCGTCACCGTCAATCTCGCGCTGCTCGGCTACTTCAAGTACCGCGGGTTCTTCGTCGACCAGCTCGACGGCATCCTGGGGCTGGTCGGGGCGGACGCAGACCTGCCGGCGCTCAGAGCTGCTGCTGCCGATCGGCATCAGCTTCTACACCTTCGCCGGCATCTCGTACGCCGTGGACATGTACCGCGGCCAGTACAAGCCCGCCAAGAGCGTGATCCACTACCTGGCCTGGGTCACGCTCTTCCCGTACATCCTCGCCGGCCCGATCATCCGCTACGGCCACGTCGGCGAGCAGCTCGAGAACGCCCACCAGCGGTTCCGCTGGGCGCTCATCGGCACCGGCCTCTTCTTCCTCGTCATGGGCTTCGCCAAGAAGATGCTCGTGGCCGACATGATGGCGCCCTACGTCAACGACCTCTTCGCCCACCACGCCCAGCTCGGGCTCTGGTCGGGCTGGGCGGCCGCCCTCGGCTACACGCTGCAGCTCTACTTCGACTTCTCCGGCTACAGCGACATGGCCGTGGGCGTCGCCCTGATGATCGGCCTCCGCTTCCCCCAGAACTTCGACTCGCCCTACAAGGCGGTCAACCCGTCCGACTTCTGGCGCCGCTGGCACATGACCCTCTCCGGCTGGCTGCGCGACTACCTCTTCATCCCGCTGGGCGGCTCGCGCGGCGGCACCTGGCTGACGGTCCGCAACCTGATGATCACGTTCCTGCTCGGCGGCCTGTGGCACGGCTCGGCCTGGACGTTCGTCTTCTGGGGCCTGCTGTGGGGCTTCTACCAGTCGGTGCACGTGGTGGCCAAGAAGTACGGGTTCGCACCGAAGTGGGTGTGGCTCAACCGCATCCTGACCTTCGTCGCCGCGACCGTGGCCTGGGTGTTCTTCCGCGCCTCGTCGCTGCGCGCCGCCAAAGACGTGCTCGAGTCCATGGTCGGCCTGCAGGGAGTGAGCGGCGAGGGCATACGCACCGTCGCGCCGCTCCTCGCCGCCTTCATCGTCGGCGGACTCCTCTGGGTGAACCTGCTGCCCAACACGTGGGAGATCCAGCCGCGTCCCAAGCTCCGCTATGCGCTGCTGCTCGGCATCGTGTTCGCCGCCGGGCTGCTGGCGCTGAGCAAGCCCAGCCCGTTCCTGTACGTGCAGTTCTAGGAGGCGTGCGGTGAGCCCTGCGCACCGGCGCCGGCTGAACCTCCTCGCACTCGTCGTGCTCGCCGTGGCGCTCGCCGCCGGCACGGGGCTGCGCCTGTACGCACAGCAGGCGAGCCCCAACGTGCAGCACGACGAGGCCTGGTCCTATGCGAGCGCATCCGGCCGGCTGCACGAGCTCGTCGCGGCCATGGACGGCGGCCTCACCGGCCGCTGGGTGCCCGCCGCGGAGTGGCAGCGTCTCTGGAGATCGGAAGGACTCGGGGACATCGACCACATCGCCCCTGACCTCGCGACGTACGACGTGCACCCCCCCCTGTACTTCAGCCTCCTGCACGGCTGGCTCATCCTCTTCGAGGACGACCTGCGGGCCGGAAGAGCCCTCAACCTCGTCTTCTCGATCCTCACCATGCTCGGCATCTACGGCCTCGCTCGCACCGTCGGGTTCCGACACATAGAAGGCGCGCTCGCCGCGCTCGTGTGGTCGGTCAGTCCGGCGGTCGTCGGGATCTCGTCGATCACCCGCCACTACGACCTCGTCGCCCTGACTGCCGTCCTTCTCGTCTGGGGTCTGGTGCGCGTGACGGGTGCGGACGACTTCCGGGGCGAGGCGAAGAAGCCGCGTGCAGTGTGCCGATGGTTCGACGTGGCCTGGCTGGCGGCCGCCACCGCCGCGGCGCTCCTCACCCACTACCAGGCCGCGCTGCTCGTGGCGGGGGCGACCGCCTACAGCATCGTCGCCCACCGAAGGGCCGCCAGAGCCGGCCATCACCGGCACTGGTGGCCGCCCCTCGCGGGACTCGGCGCCGGAGTCGTGGCCGCCGGACTCGCTACAGACTGGACACGTGCCGTCGGCACCGAGCGGGCGATGCTGGTCCCGCCCTCGCTGGCGGGTCTCGTGGGAAAGCTGGCCGGCATAGGTGACACGGCCGGCCAGGCGGCCGGTGCGCCCGGGACCGTGGCCGCGGTGGCGCTGCTCGCGGTAGCCGCTGCCTTCGCGATCCCACGTTCGCGGCGAACACTGATCGCGCGCCTGCGCGAAGCCCGCCCCGGCTGGCGGCCGATCGCCTTCTTCCTGGCTGTGACCGCGGGGGGCATCCTGCTGCAGAACCTGGTGTTCCTCAGCATGCCGCTGCGGCTCAGTCCCAGGTACCTGGCGATGGCCTGGCCGTTCGCCTCGTTCCTGCCACTCGCGGTGTTCGGGCTGTGGCCGCGTGCCCGCCTGACACTCACGGCGGCCTGCTGCGGGCTGCTGGCAGTGTTGAGCATTGTCGTGCCACCTGTCGGGGCAGGCGACCCTCTCCAGATCAGCAAGCTCGCGGACGCGGATGCGGTGATCATCGACGGCGCCGGTGTCGGCAGGCTGCCGCGCTTCCTCTGGTCCGTCCCGGCGGACACCCCTGTGTTCGTCGCCGGCATGGACGAGGCTCTGCCTCCCACGATAGCGACCGACGATCTGCGCTCCGACAGTCGCCTCTACTTCGTCGATCTCCTGGAGTCCTCCGGCGCCGCGACCAGCGCACGCACGGACGCGATCCTGTCAGCGATGGAGATCACGGCCGACGTGCAGCTTGTCGACGAGAGCGACGCGGCCCGGATCTACCTGATCACCCCGGAGAAGGCCGACTAGCCGATCGGGACTCGTGCACCCGCGTCCACCCGCCGCTGTGCGCGTCGCCGCCCAGACTCGCCGAGCTCAGAGCGCCTGCGTGAGCGTCGAGTCGCGGCGCTCCCAGCGGCTCAGCTCGAGGTCCTTGGGCAGACGCACCCAGAACCCGAACGCCTGCTCGTCGCCGACCAGGCTCGGCTCGCCGCCCTGCGTGACCTCGATCCAGCCGTGCCAGCGGCCGGCCAGGTCGAGCGGCCAGTCCGAGGACACCTCGACCGACTGCCCGGCCGCCAGCGTGAGCGGCTCACTCGAGACCAGGTCGCGCACGGCCTTGCCGGGGCCGCGGACGGCCAGCCGGATGCCCTCGAGCTCGATCGGCTGCCCGCCTGTATTGGTGAGCGTGAACCACGCGTAGATACGTTGTCCGACCTCGCGGTCGCCGTGGTCGAGCTTGACGGAGCCGGAGAGAGCCACAAGCCCCGGCTCGGACGACGGCGGCGTGGGGCTCGGCGCCGCGGCGACGGCCGCCGTGAGGCGCGTGTCGTCGGGGTTGCCGCCGAGCTGCGTCATGAACGCCTTGACGTTGGCGACCCACTGGGCGGTGCCGTCCGGGCAGTACCGCGGCGCTATCGCGTCCACCGAGACGAGGCCGGCGCCGTGGTACAGCGAGCCGCCCAGACCCTCGGCGACGCGCGCGATGGCCTGGTCCCAGGAGCTGAAGTCGCTGGTGGGCCACGTCGGGCCGTAGAACCAGTTGAAGGCGTTGTAGGTGCACTCGTCGCCGTCCTTGGAGTACAACTGCTTGCCGAAGCTGCTCTCGGCGCCGGCGATGGCGACCAGGAACACGGGGTCCACACCGTACAGCTGACCCTCGGCGATGAAGACGGCGCCGGTGCCGGCCATGGGCGAGTCGTGCCCGGAGAGGAAGGCGTCGAGCTGGGCGGCGTCCGGGGCCGCCGCGGCCGCCGGCGCGAGCGCGCCGGCCAGGGCGGCGGCCAGCAGCAGGACGAGCGCCGCCGCGAGGGCGATCCGCACCGGCCTGCCGACTCCCTGCACCTGCACCACACGACTCCCTTACCGGACGATGGAGGTCAAGTATAGCCGGGCCGGCGCGTTGCGCCGACCCGGCGTTGGACGCCATCCCGGGGGCGTCCGCTCCAGAGACGAGGCCGGCCGGGCGCGCGGTTCGCGCGCCGGCCGTCAAGAGGCCGCGCTGCCGGACCGTCCGGGGTAGGATGGAGCCATGGCACCCGACCTCGACCGCCACGCCTGCGACGCCCGGTTCCCGGGCCTGCAGGTCGTGCGCCTCATCCGCCGCGAGATCGAGCGCACGCGCCTCGACCTGAAGGGCCTGCGCGTGCTCACGGAGGCCTCCGTCGGCTACCGCCGCGTGACGCCGGTGATCGCGGCGCTCGCCGGCGCCGACGAGGTGTTCGCCGTCGGGCGCGACAGCGTAGCGGCCTCGCGCAAGGAGGCCGAGGAGCAGACCGGCTACCTCGCCGAGCTGGCCCACGTCGGCGCGAGGGTCAAGCTCCTCTCCACGCGCCTGCAGGCGCCGCTGGCCACGGTGGACGTCGTCACCGACCTGCCCGGCGTGCGGCCCGTCGACGAATCCATCATCCGCAACGTCGCGGAGAGCGCCGCCGTCACGCTCATGCGCGGGGCGGCGCACTGGCGCCCGGCCGACGTGGACGTCGCCACCTGCCGGCGGCACGGCATCGCCGTGGCCGGCGTGGACGAGGAGGCCGTCGGCCTCCACCGCTACTCTCCACTCGCGGTCGTCGCCGCCCTGCTCGACCTCGGCGTCGAGGTCACCGGCTCCAGGATCGTGGTGACCGGCGACGGGCCGGCGGCGCCCTACGTCGTGCAGGCGCTGGCGCGCCTCGGCGCCCGAGTGCTGGTGGGCGCCCCCGAGACGGCCGGGCGCGTGGGCTTGTATGGAGGCGAGAAGGCCGGAGACGCGCTCGCCGAGGAGGCCGTCGCCGGCCGCCTGCCCGAGGCCGACGCGCTGGTGCTGTGCCCGGCGGACCGGGACGCACGCACGGTAGGGCCGGGCGCGCCGGTGGACGCGGCCCGCCTGGCGGCGGCCGCGCCGCACCTCGCCGTGGTGGGGCTGGCCGCCGAGGCCGACCTGCGGGCGCTCGGCTCCGCCGGCCTGCGCTGCCGTGCGGCCGGCGGCCCGGACGGCGTGTTCGACCTGCTGCCGCAGGCCGTGGTCGCGCAGCACGCCGCCGGCCTCAAGGTCGCCGAGGTGATGACGCGCGCACGGCGGCGAGGCTCCTCGCCGGTCGCCGCCGAGCAGCTCGCCGCCGTCGAGGCGCACGCCGAGCTGCTGCCCAAGGACCTCTCGAGCATCCGCCGCTGATCCCGGCCGGGAGGACGGCCGGCCCTGGGCGGCCTCTCCCGGGCGAGCGGCCTGCAACGACGACCTACTTCAGGCCGCGCCCGTACGCGCGTCAGGAGGCCCGGCCGAGAGGCCGGATGGTAGAATCCCGCCGACCACGACGGCAGGCGGCCGGCGGCCGTCCCCGCGGCCGGCCGCACCCACCAGGCTCCGGAGGCACCACGAACCCACTCAGCCGCTGGCGCACGGGCAGACGCAAGAAGGCGGGCAGCGCCGGCTACTCGCTGCTGCTGAAGGACTCCGTGATCTACGGCGGCGGCCGGATGCTGCAGAAGTTCCTCACGGCGCTCATGCTGCCGCTCTTCACCGCGTTCCTCACGAAGGCGGACTACGGCATCGTCGGCATGGTGGTCACGGTGACGACGTTCCTCGACGTCTTCGTCACCCTCGGGTTCGACGTCGCCTTCACGCGGTTCTACTTCGACGACAAGAGCAAGAAGCACCGCAGCGACGTCATCACCCACGTCTTCTACGTCAAGTTCCTCTACCCGGCCCTGCTGCTCGGCGGCCTCATGCTCGCGATGCCGTGGATCTCCAGCGCGCTCATGGGCGGCAGCGGCTACACGATCTACTTCGACATCGGCATCGCGACGCTCTTCTTCACCAACCTCAGCGACCTGCCGTTCACGCTCATGCGCCTCGAGCACCGGCCCTGGACGTTCACCTCGTTCACCATCGCCCGCGTGCTCATCCAGGTGCCGCTTGCTCTCGTGTTTCTCATCGTCTTCGACTGGGGTCCGGCGGGCTACCTCGGCGCCAACCTTGCCACGGCGATCATCCTCAACCTCGCCGCGATCCCCTTCTACGTCCCCAGGCTGCGGATCCTCTGGGACCGCAAGCTCATGCGCGCCATGCTTGCCTTCGCCATACCGGCCATGTTCACCGGCATCTCGTTCTTCTTCCTCAAGCTCAGCGACCGGTTCTTCCTGCTGCACTACCAGAGCATCGCCGTGGTCGGTCTCTACACCGTCGCCAACTCGCTCTCGCAGCCGCTGTACATCGTCGGCATGGCGTTCCGCATGGCGTGGCCACAGTGGCACTACGCCAAGCTCAACGAGCCGGAGAGGCACAAGAGGATGGTCTCGCGCTCCTCCACGTACTTCATGCTGTTCAACGGCATGCTGCTCGTGCTGGTGGGGTTCTACCTGCCGCTGGTGATCCACCTGCTGCTCAACGAGAAGTTCTGGTCGGTGGGGCCGACCACGTTCGTGCTCACGCTCTCGGTGGCGCTGTACAACCTGTACTTCATCTTCTGGATCGGGGCCAACGTCGCCAAGAAGAACCGGCTCATCCCCGTGATCACCCTGGTCGCCTCGGCCGTCAACGTGGGGCTCAACTTCCTGCTGGTACCGGAGTACGGGATGTGGGCCGCGGCGTGGACCACGGTCATCGGCTTCGGCATCCTGGCGGTGCTCGTCTACTTCGTCTCCAACAAGTGGTATCCGATCCCCTACGAGTGGCGGCGGCTGCTCACGATCCTCGGCGCGACGGTGCTGACGCTCGGAGCCGGCTGGGCGATAGGGTGGGCGGCCGGCGTGAGCGTGAGCGAGCCGCTGACGGACCTCATCCTCGGCTCGCTGGCGATGACGCCCGCGCTGCTCGTCTTCCCGCTCGTGCTGTGGGCCGCCAGGTTCTTCACGCCCGGCGAGCGACAGAAGCTGGGCGGATACGCGCGGCGGCTGACGGGCCGGCGCGCGGCCGCGAAAGAGACGCCGGAGATGGCGGCCGTGCCGGCCGCCGCGGTCGCCGGCGAGGTCGCTGCGGCGGAGGCGGCCGGCGCGACGGATCCGGTCACCGGCGCACTCGCCGCGGCCGGCGCGACGGACGCGGCCGCCGGCGACCGCGCCGGCGCGCTCTCCGAGGAGCAGCTCGAGGCCGAGGAGGAAGAGACGGAGATCGAGGCCGAGGTGGACATCGCCGAGGGCGGGAGCACGCAGATATGAGAGGGCACGCATGAACAGGTTGCTCGTGATCGCCAACCCGTACCCGCCCATGGCCAGCGCCGGGACCACCCGCGTCGTCCGCTTCCTGCGGCACCTGCCGGACGAGGGCTGGGAGCCCTCGGTGCTGACGGCCCGGGCCGAGGGCCCGGCGGCGGTGCCGCCGGGCGTGCGCGTGGCCCGCGCCGCGGTGCCGTGGCCCAGGCAGCTGCTGGGTGGCGGGCGGAGGAGCACCAAGGTCAACCGCTGGGTGGCGGTGCCCGACCCCTACTTCTCCTGGGTCGGGCCGGCGGTGCTCAAGGGCCGCGAGATCCTGAAGCGCGAGCGGTTCGACGTGATCCTGAGCAGCTCGCCGCGCGCGAGCGCGCACCTGGTGGCCGCCGTGCTCTCGGAGCACGCGAGCGTCCCGTGGCTGGCCGACTACCGCGACCCGTGGTCGACGTACCAGTTCCGCCAGTACCCAACGGCGGCGCACAAGACCGCCCACGAGAGACTCGAGGCGTGGGCGCTGGGCCGGGCCGCCGCCGTGACGGCGGTCAACCGGCCCATCGTCGACGACCTGGTCGCGCGACACCCGTGGCTGGAAGGCCGCGCGCACGTGCTCCCCAACGGGTTCGACCGCGCCGAGCAGCCCGCCGACGTCTCGCTCGGCGACGGCTTCTGGATCGTGCACACCGGCCGCCTGTACGGGCGCGAGCAGCAGGTGGCCGCGTTCCTCGAGGCGCTCGCGGCGCAGCCGCCGCACGTCAAGGCGCTGTTCGTCGGCGTCGACGAGAGCCGCGTGCGGCCGCATGCCGACCGGCTCGGCCTCGGCGATCGCGTGCGCGTAGAGCCGCTGGTGCCGCTGCCCGTGGCCCTCGGCTACCAGCGCGCCGCCGACGCGCTGCTGCTGGTCAACGGGCGCCGTCCGGAGAGCATGTCGAGCAAGGTGTTCGAGTACCTGGACGCCGGCCGGCCGGTGTTCGCCATCTCGCCGGCCGGCTCCGCCGCCCGCGGCCTGTTCGAGGAGGTCGGCGGAGGCACGTGCGTGCTGCCCGACGACCCGATGACCGAGCCGCTGACCGCCTTCGTCGCCGCGGTGCGCGCCGGCGAGGCGCCCTTGGCCGACCCCGGCGCGCTCGGCCGCTACGAGCTCGGCAACCTCACGCGCGAGCTCGCCGGCATCCTCGACGGCCTCGCCGGCTCACCCTGGATCGCCGACCCGGACGACCGCAAGCCGGAGCCGGAGACGACCGTCTGACGGACGGCGACTCCCGCGGGTCGCGCAGCAGCCTCGATCGAGCTCCGGGACGCGGAACATGCAGGTAGGGCAGTCGCCTCCGGGCCCCTCGCAAAACAGGTACCTGGCAGGTACCTGATCCTGCAGCGGACGGACTCGAGGGTCGGACCTCAGGTACCTGGCAGGTACCTCGATCCAGAGGGCCGGTGCGTGCCACGGGCGCCATGCCGCTCGGTGCAGCGTGCCGCGGGCGCCATGCCGCCGGTGCAGCGTGCCACGGGCGCCATGCCGCCGAGCCCGGCGGAGCCTCTCGAGGCCAAGCGACGAGAGCCCGGCCGGTCAGGCTTGGTAGTATGCGGACATGACCATGAGCTCCGGAACGGGCGCGGGCCGCGGCACGCCCGCCCGCGCCACACGCCGCTTCTCCGCCGCCGACGCCGCTCTGATCGGCGGCGGCGGCGCCCTCACCGCGCTGGTCGCGGCGGCGGCCACGCGCAGCGCCCTCGCCGCCGGCGCGCTGCTGGTGCTCGTCGCGCTCGCCGCTGTCGTCATCCTCGGCCGCGAGCGACTCGCGAGCGCCCGCGTGAGCGCCGTCCTCACCGCGCTGCTCGTCTCGCTGCCGGCGCTCGCGCTCCTCGGCCCGTCGTTCGCGCTGCCGTTCGCGCCGCAGGCCTTCCTCTTCCGCATCGTGCTCGCCGTCGTCGTCTACGCCGGCGCGTGCTACCTGCTGTTGCGCCGCGACCCCCTGCCGTTCGCGGCCAAGGACCTGCTCCTGCCGGCGGCGCTGTGGTTCGCCTGGCTGCTGCTCGGCCTCGTCTGGGCGCCGGACAAGCTCGCGGCCGTCAACTACATCGCCATCGTCGTGACGATGGCCGCCGTGCTGCTGGCGACGGCGGCGGCCGGAGGCACCCGCCGTCGCCTCATCTGGTTCGGCTACTCGATGCTCTTCGTCTACGCCTTCGTCGTCGGGTTCACCATCCTCGAGGCGCGCCTCGGCATCCGCCTGCCCACCTCGCGTCTGCTCACCGCCGTCACCTCGCAGACCTACGCCGTCACCAGCGTCTTCCACAACCAGAACGACCTCGCCACCTACATCGTCCTCTGCTGGCCGTTCATGCTGTGCGCGTTCTTCTTCACGCGGCGACTGCGCTGGATCGCGCTCACCCTGCTGTTCATGGCCATGGGCGCCTATGCCTTCGTGCGCACGGGCTCGCGCTCGAGCCTCGTGGCGGCCGGCATCTCGTCGCTGGCCGCCATCGCCCTGTTCTGGCACCTGGCGCCGAAGCTCTCGAGCCGGACCGGCAAGATCGTGATGGGCGTGGTCATCGTCGGCATCGTCGCCGTCGGCGGCTGGCTCCTCTTCAACAACAGCTCCAACGACATGCTGCGCCAGTTCCGCCTGGAGGCGCTGCTCAGCCAGGCGGAGGCCAACAAGGGCTCCGGAGCCATCCGCTCCAGCCTCACCGACCGCGGCCTGCAGATCGCCGGCGGCTCCTGGCTGCTCGGCGCCGGCCCCGGACAGGCCGAGGGCATCATCGGCTCCGGCACCGACGCCCTCGGCATCAGCAACCTGCACAACTGGTGGCTCGAGACCTACGCCGACGGCGGCCTGGCCGGGTTCGCCCTGCACTTCGTCTTCTTCCTGCTGCTGGTGATCGCGCTGTGGCCGGTGGCGCGCCACGACCCCGACCCGCTGACGCGCTACCTGGCGTGCGGCACGTGGCTGGCGCTGCTCGGCTGGACCATCGGGTCGGTCGGGCCGAGCAGCTCGGTGAGCTTCGCTCCCATGTGGATCCTGTACGGGCTCGGGCTCGCCGTGGTCTCGCGCTCGCGGCTGGCGGCGCGGGAGCGCAGCCGCGTGAGGGTCCTCGTCGTCTCGCACCTGTACCCCTCGCCGGGCGTGGAGCGCCACCTGTTCGTGCACGAGCAGCTGCTGGCTCTGCGCGACCTCGGCGTGGAGCCGCATGTGGTCTCGCCGACGCCGTACGTGCCGCGGATCCTCGCGCGCAACGAGCGCCAGAGGCGCCGCGCCGAGAAGCCCCGAGAGGCGGTCCGCGACGGCATCACCGCCGAGTACCCGCGGTTCGTCCAGCCTCCCAAGCGGGTGCTGTTCGACCGGCTCGGCGACATCGCCTACAAGAGCGTCTGCTCGCTGCCGTCGGTGACGGCCGGGGAGTGGGACCTCATCCACGCGCACCAGGCGCTGCCGGACGGCGCAGTCGCGCAGCGCCTTGCCAAGGACCTGCGTGTGCCCTACGTGGTCACCGTGCACGGCGCCGACGTGTACCAGCACTTCCGTATGGGCGGCGGCGTCGAGAAGCGCGCCAAGGCAGTGCTGGGGGCCGCCGACGGCGTGATGGCCAACTCGAGCGCCGTGGCCGGGCTGCTCGCCGGCGTGGTCGCGCCGGAGAAGCTCACCGTGGTGCTGAACGGCACCACCGGCCTGGGCGAGACGGTCGAGCCGGCGGACGACTACCTGCCCGGCGAGCCGCTGGTGCTCACCGTCGGCTACCTCATCGAGCGCAAGGGCATCCGCGACCTCGTCGCGGCCCTGGGGCTGCTGCGCCGCCAGGGCCGCACCGTCCACCTCGCCGATCGCCGGCGACGGCCCGCTCCGCGGCGCCCTCGAGGCGCAGGCCGCGGAGGAGGGCGTCGCCGACGCCGTGCACTTCCTCGGCCGCATCCCGCACGCGCGCGTGCTGGCGCTCATGGCGCGCGCGCAGCTGGTGGCCCTGCCGAGCTGGGACGAGGCGTTCGGACTCGTCTACACCGAGGCGATGGCTCAAGGCACGCCCGTCGTCGCCGGCAAGGGCGAGGGGCCCGAGGACTTCATCACCGACGGCGTGAGCGGCTACCTCGCGCCGGTTCGCTCGCCCGCGGCGCTGGCCGGTATCATTGCCCAGGTGCTGGACGACCCGGCCGAAGCGGCGGCGATCGGCGAAGCCGGCCGCGCCGCCGCCCTCGAGCTGAGCTGGGAGCGCAACGCCCGGCTCACGCTCGGCGTGTACGAGCAGGTCCTCGCCCAGGCACCCTGAAAGGACGCACCTTGCGCTTCGACACGTTTTTGCAGCGGGCCGCCGAGCGCCACCCCGCGCTCGTCTTCCAGGTCTCCTGGGCGAACGGCCTCGACATCATCCGCGACCTCTCGGCCGAGGGCGTGCCGCTCCTGGCGCTGGACGCCAACGCGCGCGCGCTCGGCCTGCGCTCCCGCCTCGCCGCCGGCATGGTCTGCCCGGACCCGCGCGACGACGAGGAGGCGTTCCTCACCTTCCTCGAGGACCTCGGCCGGCGACTGCCGCGCAAGGGCGTCCTCTTCCCGACCCACGACCAGTACATCTGGCCCATCTCCCGGCACGCGGAACGCCTCGAGCCGTACTACTTCATCCCGTTCTCCCGCTGGGAGACCATGGAGCGCCTGCACGACAAGCGCGCCCAGATGGAGGCAGCCTGGCGCGCGGGCGTCGACACGCCGAAGACGGTGTTCGTCGACTCGGCCGAGGACCTCGAGCGCGGCGTGGAGGAGGTCGGGTTCCCCTGCATCTTCAAGCCGGTGGAGTCGCTGGCGTTCAAGACGCGGTTCCGCCGCCACGTGCTGGAGATCGGCTCTGCCGAGGAGCTGCGCGAGACCTACGCCAAGGTGGACGACTGCGGCACGCTCATGCTGCAGGACATCGTGCCCGGCGGCGACGAGGAGCTCTACACGCTCGGTTCGTACCTGGACGCCCAGAGCCGGCCGCTGGCCGTGTTCACCGGCCACAAGCTGCGCCAGCACCCGCCGCGGTTCGGCCACGTGAGCATGGCCGTGAGCCGCTGGGTGCCGGACATGGCCGAGGCGGGGCTCCGCCTCCTCGGCGAGCTCGGCTACCACGGCGTCAGCCAGGTCGAGTTCAAGCGCGACACCCGCGACGGCAAGTACCGCCTCATGGAGGTCAACGCGCGGCACTGGATGTGGCACTCGCTCGGCACCGCCTGCGGCGTCAACCTCTCGCTCGCCGCCTACCGCGACGCGATCGGCGAGCCGTACATGTCGGCGCGCCAGTGCGACGGACTCAAGTGGGTCGTCTCGTTCACCGACGCGCGCGACGCGTTCCGGCGCTGGCGCCGCGGCGACGAGAAGCTCTGGCCGTGGCTGAGGAGCTACCGCGGCGTCAAGGTGGACGGTCTGTACTCGCTGCGCGACCCGTTCCCCGGCGCGCTGATGACCGCGCGTCAGGTGAGGAACATCGTGACGCGCGGCGGCAAGCCGGCCGAGGGCGAGGCCGTATGAGGCCGGCGCGACGCACCGGGAGGCCTCGCCGATGAGGTTCGCGACGTTCCTGCGGGCGGCGGCCGCGAAGCCGCCCGCCGCCGTCTTCCAGGTCAGCTACTCCTGCGGGCTCGACGTCGTGCGCGACCTCGGCCGCCACGGCGTGCCCATGCTGGCGCTCGACCCGGACGCGGCGCCATCGGGCTGCGCTCGCGCTACGCCGCCGGCCGCGTCTGCCCCAGCCCGCTCGACGACGAGGAGGCGTTCCTCACCTGGCTGGAGACGCTCGGGCCGACGCTGCCGCAGCGCGCCGTCGTCTTCCCCAGCCACGACGAGTTCATCTGGCCGCTCTCGCGCCACGCCGGACGCCTGGAGCCGTGGTTCATCGTGCCGTTCTCGCGCTGGGACGTGATGGCCGCCGTGCACGACAAGCGCGCCCAGATGGAGGCCGCCTGGCGCGCCGGCGTCGATACGCCGAAGACGGTCTTCGTCAGCTCCGGCGCCGAGCTCGAGGCCGCGGCCGGCGAGATCCGCTTCCCGGCCGTGCTCAAGCCCGTCGAGTCGCTGGCGTTCAAGCTCCGCTTCCACCGCCACATCCTCGACGTCGAGACCCCGGCCGAGCTGCAGCGCATCTACGACAAGGTCGACGACCTCGGCGTGCTGATCCTGCAGGAGCGCATACCGGGAGGGGAGGACGAGCTCTGGACGGTCGGCTCGTACCTCGACGCCGAGTCGCGCCCGCTGGCCGTCTTCACCGGTCACAAGCTGCGGCAGTACCCGCACGCCGGCGGCAGCTGCCTCGCCGGCGTGAGCCGCTGGGACGAGAAGCTCGCGGACGCGGCTCTGCGGCTGCTGCAGGAGCTCCACTTCCACGGCGTGAGCCAGGTGGAGTTCAAGCGTGACCCGCGCGACGGGCGCTTCTGCCTCATGGAGATCAACGCGCGGCACTGGAAGTGGCACGGCCTCGCCGCGCGCTGCGGCGTCAACCTCTCGTACGCCGCCTACCGCGACGCCATCGGCGACCCGTACATCGCCCGGCGCCAGCAGGACGGCGTCAAGTGGATCGTCGCCAACAAGGATGTGCCGCTGGCGCTCCTGGAGATCGCCAAGCGCCAGAGGAGCGCGCCCGAGTACGTGCGCTCCCTGCGCGGCACGCGCATGGACGGACTGCACGCGCTCGACGACCCGCTGCCGGGCCTGCTCAACGCCGGCTCCGTGGCCAGGCAGATCCTGACGCGCGCGCCCCGGGCGAGGGCCGACGTGTGAGGGCGCGCGTGTCGCGAGGGCGGCGCAGAGCCGCCCGGAGGCGCGCCGGTGAGCGCCCCCGAGCTCAGCGTCTTCGTCGGCGCGCCCGAGGCGTTCGCGCCGCGGGCCACGTGGGTGCTCGAGACCCTGCTGGCTCCGCTGGGGCGCCGGGCGGTCGTGACGTGCGACCCGGCGCAGGCCGCCGGCGCCGCACTCGCCTACGCCGCGACGCCGGTCGCCGGCGTACCGACGGTCCCGTGCCACGCCGGTGCGATGGACCTGTTCGCCGCGGAGCGCCCGCTGCAGGCGGGCGCCTTCGCGGCCGTCGGGAGCGGCGACGGAGAGACCGTCGCCGCCTGGCCGGCCGACCCCGGCGCCGGCTTCGCCGTCCCCTTCGACCTCGTCGCCTCCGCCTTCGTCCTGCTCGCCTGCTGGGACGAGCGCACCACCGGAGAGCGCGACAAGTACGGGCGTCTGCCGTACTCCGCGAGCGTCTTCGCCGCCAACCCGGAGCTGCGCATCGAGGAGCCGGTGGTGGACCGCTACGCCGACCTCCTGCGCAGCGCCCTGGCGCCGCGCCTCGCGGCGCTCGGCCTCGATCCTCTCCCGCCCGCCGGGAGCGTGTGGGGAGCGCGCGGCCGCTTCGCGATCGCGCTCACCCACGACCTGGACAACCTGTGGCGGTGGACCCGCCGCGGCTTCGCCGCCGCCGGCTACCGCACCGCCCGCGCCGCCCGCCACCTGCAGGGCCGCGCCGTCCTGAGGGAGCTCGGCGACGGCGCCGACTGGCTCGTCCACCACCTGCCCCGCCGCACCGACCCCTTCTGGACGTTCCCGCAGATCCTGAGCGGCGAGGACGTGCGCGGCGTCTCCTCGACCTTCTACGTGATCGCCCGTCACACGCACAAGCAGGACGGCAACCAGCCCGAGACCTACAAGCGCCGCATCCCCGAGGCGCTCAAGCTCGTCGCCGACGCGGACCGCGAGATCGGCCTGCACGGCAACGACGCCGACCGGCTCGCGCTCGGCGGACCTCGAGGAGGACCGGCACGGCCTCTCCGGCCGTGCCGGCCGCGCCGTCACCGGCATCCGCTACCACTACCTCCGCGCGCTGTACCACGAGACGCTGCCGATGCTCGAGCAGGCCGGGTTCACCTACGACACGACCCTCGCGTTCGCCGAGCACGAGGGCTTCCGCTGCGGCTGCTCGTTCCCGTTCCGCCCGTACTCGCCTGGCCGAGGAGCGCGCGCTCGACCTCGTCGAGCTGCCGCTCGCGGTGATGGACGGCACCCTGCAGGAGCCGCACTACCGCGGGCTGGCGGCGGAGGACGCCGAGTTCGCCGCCGCCTCGGTGCTGGGCCGCGCCCTGCGCAGCGGCGGCGCGGTGAGCCTGCTCTGGCACAACAACCGCTTCGACCAGCGCGTCTCACGCGGCTACGACAAGGTCTACTGGCGTCTCGTCGACCAGGCGCTCGCGCACGGCGCCTGGTGCACGAGCGCGGCAGACATCGTCGCCCGCTGGAAGGAGGCGACGGCGTGACCCGCGTCCTGCACCTCAGCGTCGTCCACAAGCCGGACGACCCGCGCATCTACGAGCGCGAGTGCCGCACGCTCGCGCAGGCCGGCTACGAGGTCATGTACATGGTCCCCGGCGCGGAGCCGGGGCGCGACGACGCCGGAGTCATCCTCGCGCCCCTGCCGGAGCGCAGCCGCAAGACGCGGTTCCTCAGCTCCGTGGAGATCACGAACTCCCTGCGCAAGCTGAGGCCCGACGTGCTGCACGTGCACGACCCGGAGCTGCTCACCCTGTTCCCGGCCGCGAAGGCGCTGGTGCCGCGGCTGGTCTACGACATGCACGAGTACGTCGTGGAGGCCGTGGGCAACAAGCCGTACCTGCCGTCCAGGGTCCGGCCCGTCGCCTCGCAGACGACGGCCGTCGCCCAGAAGAGCCTGGCGGCGCTGGGCTCCGGCGTGGTCGTGGTGGTGCAGGACCAGCTGGACGCGCTGGGCGACAAGCCCGAGCTGCGCCTGGTGCTGCCCAACTACCCGCGCGTGGAGCGCTTCGAGGGCGCCGAGCCGGTGCCCGAGCTCGCCGCCGACCCGCGCCTCAAGCTCATCTACGTCGGCAGCCTCTCCCGCGCGCGCGGCTGCACGATGATGCTGGACGTGATGGAGCGGCTCGAGCCGGACGAGGCCGTGCTGTACCTCGGCGGCACCTTCAACGACCCCGCGCTGGAGCTGGAGGTCGGCGAGCGGCTGGCCCTGGGCCTCGCCGACCGCGTCAAGCTCCTCGGGCGCGTACCGCCGCCGGAGCTGCCGCGCTACCTCGCGGCGGCCGATGTGGTCTGGGTGCCCTCCCAGCCCGACGGCCAGTACAGCCACCCCACGGTGCCGACCAAGCTGCTCGAGGGCATGACCATGGGGCTCGCCGCGCTGGTCAGCGACATGCCGGGGCGCGGCGAGCTCGTGCGCGGCGAGGCCTGCGGCCTCGCCGTCGAGCCGGGCCCCGAGGGTCACCTCGACGGCGTGCGGCGCCTCCTCGCCGACCGGTCGGACCTGCCCGGAGATGGGCGCTCGCGGCCGCTCCGCGGTCGAGCGCCGCTACAGCTGGGAGGCCGTCCAGGGCGATTTGGTAGACTTCTACGACCGCCTCACCGGACGGGAGAACCTCACGTGAGCATCGAGAGCTTCAAGAACGTACTCGTCCTGGCGCCGCACACCGACGACGGCGAGTTCGGCTGCGGCGGCACCATGGCGCGCCTCATCGAGAACGGCGTCAAGGTCACCTACGCCGCCTTCAGCACCGCCGCCAAGAGCGTGCCCGAGGGGTTCCCCAAGGACGTGCTCAAGCACGAGGTCCGCGCCGCCACCGGCGTGCTGGGCATCCCCGAGGCCGACCTCAAGGTCTACGACTTCGAGGTCCGCACGTTCCCGACCATGCGCCAGGACATCCTCGAGGAGATGATCGTCCTGCAGCGCGAGCTCGACCCGGACTGCGTGCTGCTCCCGGCGCTCATCGACCTGCACCAGGACCACAAGACCGTCGCCGAGGAGGGCCTGCGCGCCTTCAAGCGCACCACGGTGATGGCCTACGAGATCCCGTGGAACAACCTCAACTTCTCGCAGCAGGCCTACGTGCGGCTCGAGGAGCGCCACATCGAGAAGAAGGTGGCGGCCCTGCAGTGCTACGCCAGCCAGGGCCACCGCAACTACCTCAACGAGGACTACATCCGCAACGTCGCGCTCACCCGCGGCATCAACATCAGCTGCGGGTACGCCGAGGTGTTCGAGGTCTACCGCTGGGTCCTCTAGCGCCCCAGCGCCGTGACCTCCGGCACCGCACCCACAGCGCCACGACCAGCCCGGAGCCCGCATGACCCTGCCCCCGCTCAAGATCGTCCTCACCGCCGCCGGCTGCCCCGGCGCGAGCACGCTCATCGGCCAGCTCAAGGCCAACGGCGAGCGCGAGATCCACATCCACGGCGTCGACATGCGCCCGGACGCCGTCGGCCGCTTCCTGTGCGACGGCTTCAGCCTCGTGCCGGCGGGCAACTCGCCCGACTACATCTCAGGGCTCGCCGAGGTCGTCGAGCGCGAGCGCCCGGACCTGCTCTTCGTCCAGAGCTCGCACGAGATCGAGACGGTGGCGCGCCACCGCGAGGTGTTCGAGGCGCTCGGCGCGCGCGTGCTCGCCGACGGCGTGCGCGGCATCGAGATCGCCAGCGACAAGGCCGTCATGCACGCCGCCTGCAGCGAGATCCCGGTGCCGCAGCCGGTGCTGCTCAGGCCGGCGAGCCTCGAGGAGTTCGTCGCCGGCGCGCGCGAGCTCGGCTACCCGGACGTGCCCGTGTGCTTCAAGCCGCCGGTCGCCAAGGGCTCGCGCGGCTTCCGCATCCTCTCCGCGGAGATCGACCGCGTCCACGAGCCTCCTCCACGAGAAGCCGATCAACCGATACATGACGCTCGACGACTTCATCGACCTCTTCACCGGCTACGAGCCGTTCCCGCAGCTCATGCTCATGGAGTACGTCGACGCGCCCGAGATCACCGTCGACCTCTTCGCCGACAAGGGCGAGGTCGTCTTCCACCAGACGCGCACCCGGGAGGAGTTCCTCACCGGTCTGGCCATGGCGTTCAAGACCATCGACCGCCCGGAGCTCGTGGAGCTCACGCGCAAGGTGGTCCGCCACCTGGACCTGGACTACTACCAGAGCGTGCAGTGGATCGGCGGCAAGCTCCTCGAGATCAACCCGCGCGTCAGCACGTTCGTGTACCAGGAGGACTTCAACATCCCGTACCTCGGCATCAAGTACACGCTCGGCGAGATCGGCGCGGACGACGTGGCGGGGATCCAGGCGCGCGTGCGCACCACGCGCCGCTCGGTGCGGTACTACGACCAGGTCTTCTGGGACGAGTGACGGAGGCGCGCGCCGCGTGCACATCCTGTTCCTGACCCACTACTTCACGCCCGAGAACAACGCCCCGGCCGCGCGCGTGCACGGCATGGCGCGGGAGTGGGCGCGCAGCGGGCACCGTGTCACGGTGCTGACCTGCGCGCCCAACGTCCCCGCCGGCGTGGTCTACGAGGGCTACGAGAACAAGCTGTACCAGGAGGAGTGGGTCGACGGCATCCGCACGGTCCGCGTCTGGACCTGGCTCGCGGCCAACAAGGGGCGCGTGCGCCGCGGCCTCAACTACCTCTCGTACCTGGCCGCGGCCGGCGCGGCCGGCCCGCTCATCCGGCCGCGCGCCGACGTCGTCATCGCCACCAGCCCGCAGTTCTTCGCCGGCTGGGCGGGCTGGCCGGTCGCGCGCGCCCACGGCGCGCCGTTCGTGCTCGAGATCCGCGACATCTGGCCGGACTCCATCGTCGCCGTCGGCGCCCTGCCGGACGGACGCATCGTCCAGGCGCTCGGCAAGCTCGAGAAGGCGCTCTACGACGGCGCCGACCACATCGTCGCCGTCGGCGACGGCTACCGCATGAACATGATCCGCAAGGGCGTCGGCCCCGTCCAAGATCAGCGTCGTCACCAACGGCGTGGAGGTGGACCTGTTCGAGCCGCGCGCGCCCGACGCGGAGCTCCGCGCGCGGCTCGGCTTCTCGCCGGAGACGTTCGTCGTCACCTTCGCCGGCACCATCGGCATGGCCAGCGACCTCGGCGTCGTGCTCGACGCGGCCAGGCGGCTGAGGCACATGGGCCGCGACGACATCGCCTTCCTCCTCATCGGCGACGGAGCGCAGCGCGCGGAGCTGGAAGAAGCCGCGCGCGCAGAGGGCCTCACGAACGTGGTCTTCACCGGTCTGGTCCCGCGCACCGAGCTGCCGGCGTACCTGGCGAGCAGCGACGCCTGCCTCGTGCACTTCCGCAAGGACGACCTCTTCGGCACGATCCTGCCGAGCAAGTTCTTCGAGGACGCCGCCATGGAGCGGCCGATCCTGCTGGGGTTCGAGGGCGACGCCCGGGCGATGCTGCGACGAGGCGGACTGCGGCATCGCCTTCGAGCCGTCCAACGCCGAGGCCCTCGTCGGCGGCGGCGGAGCAGCTGGCCGCCGCCCCACCGGAGGAGCGGCGGCGGCTCGGCGAGAACGGCCGCCGCTACGTGCTCGAGCACTTCGACCGCCGCACGCTCGCGCACGACTACCTCGAGGTCCTCGAGCGCGTGCGCGCCGACTTCAAGCGCGGCCGCCGGTGACCCGCCGGTCCGTCCGGCCGCCGGTCCGACGCGTCTGCGATACACTGTCGCGAGGCAGTCACCGCCCCCGGAGGAGCGCATGAGCAGCGACGAGAGCACCAGCATCGACGTCGGGTCCTGGTTCACCACGCTCGCCCGCAACTGGTGGGTCGATCGTCGGCCTCGTCGTGATCGGCATCATCGTCGGCGCCGCCGTCACCCTGGCTCAGCCCAAGGAGTACACCGCCACCTCCTCCGTCTACATCGGGCAGACCACCGACGCCAACGGCAACCCCATGGCCGGTCTCAACTCCAACGCCAAGGCCGCCGTGCAGTTGCTCGCCAGCCAGGTGGTGCTCAAAGAGGCCGCCGAGCGTACCGGCATGGACGTCTCCGCGAGCACGCTGCGCAAGGAGACCACCGTCGAGACGCCGTCGTCGACGGTCAAGACGACGACCTCCGTGGTCAACATCGTCGTCATCAGCGTCACCGACACCGACCCCGAGCGCGCAGCCGCGGCCGCCAACGCGCTCGCCGAGGTGCTGCTCGAGCGGATCGACATCGGCGTCAGCGAGAAGATCGCCGTGCTGGAGGAGCAGCTGGCCGCGGACCAGAAGGCCTATGAGGAGTCCCTCGCCCGCGGCACAGAGGCGCAGGAGGCGATCGCCGAGATCGCCGCGGGAGGCGGCTCCGCGAGTGAGAAGGCCGCGGCCTCGGTGGCCTACGCGGCGATCGTCCAGGCCGCCGCCACACAGCGGGAGTCACTCAGCAGAGCCATCCAGGACAGGGAGTTGTTCCTGCTCTCCGCGCGACAGAACGAGGAGCCGCGCCTGTTGCACGAGGCGGCCGTCCCGGACTCCCCGAGCGGCCCGCAGATGACGATCAACGTGGCCATCGGCGCTCTGGCCGGCCTCGTCATCGGCGTCATCGTCGCCTTCGCGCGCCGCGGCCTCGCGGAGCGGCGCGCCGCCACGCGCCGCCGCCTGACCGCACCGGCGCCGGCGCCCGCCGGGAGGAGCGCCGCCGTCTCCGGTGGTACACTGGCGCCGTCTGAGGGGCCTCAACATCACGGGAGGTGGCATCATGCCCTCCGCATCCCGTTCCGTCTTCGCCGCGCTGCTCGTCGCTCGCCGCGGTCCTGCTGGCGCCGGCCGCGGCGTCCGCCGCCCACACCGGGCACATCGACCTGCGGGACGGCCTGACGCTGGCGCAGCAGTTCGGCTACACGCCCGACTACCGCCAGCACGTCGTCACCTTCGGCCCGGGCAACGTCCCCACCATCCGCAGCCGCGGCGCCAACGAGGACGACACCTCGTTCGTCCACCGGCTCGAGGGCGGCGCCTGGGTGCGGCACGACCTGCTGAGTGCACTGCGCGACGCCTACCCGGACTTCGCCGGCACCGTGCACGCCGGCGGCTACGGCACCGACCGCGTGGACTGGGACGTCGACGGACGCGCCTACACCGTGCTCACCATCCGCCTCGACGACGACGGCGGGTTCCGCAACGTGCTCATGGCGTCGGCCGACGGCATGGCAGACCTGGCAGGTCGTCGAGCTCCCCTTCGGCGAGTACACCCCGCAGACCGACCCGCACGACTGGGGCAACGTCACGACCGAGCACCAGGGCGCACAGCCGCTCGAGGGGCCGCCGCTCGTGGCCGTCTGGCGGCAGCTCGGCCCCTGGAAGGGCCAGTGGGCGGCCCTCAACCAGCTCCAGGTCATCAAGCCGTACTGGAGCGGCGGCACGCTCCTGCTGCGCAAGCCGGTCACCGTGAGCGATGTCGCCCTCGCCCTGCTCCAGTGCTCGGGCGGCGCATCGTTCGCGGTCACCCGCGGCGACACCAGCTACTTCGTCTACTCGACCACGGTCCCGCGCGGCACCATCTACACGCCCACCTACGTCGCCGCCTACGACGAGTCCGCGAACTCCGTGAGCGCGAGCCGGCTCATCGCCAAGTCGCGGCCGGCCAACGACCTGCACTGCACGCCGGGCATCGTCGCCGACGGCTCCGGCACCCTGCACGTGGCCACCGGCGCGCACGGCTGGCCCATGCGCTACGTCCGCTCCACCGCGCCGTACTCCATCGCCTCGTGGACGCGGCCGGTCAACGTGATCAAGAGCGGCTACAGGACCCGCACGACCGACACGGACGGCGACGGCAAGCAGACGTACCTCTCCATGGTCTGCGCACCCGACGGCACGATCCATATCGTCTCCCGCCAGGTGCGGCTGGGAGTCGACGGGCACTTCGCCGGGAAGTCCTACGACGCGCTCGTCCACACCTCGCTCGCGCCGGGTCAGAGCACGTGGAGCACGCCTCACCTGATCGTGGTGCCGCCCCAGTCCAGCTACTCCCAGTACTACCAGAAGCTCACCGTCGACCAGCTGGGGAGGCTGTTCGTCTCGTGCAGCTACTTCTCGCGCCGGGACCCGCCGGCGACGCGCACGTTCCGGCAGGTTCCACCACCGCATGGTCCTGATCTCGGAGGACGCCGGCGCGACGTGGCGCTTCGCCGCCACCGCCGACTTCGTCGCGGGCATCGCCGCGCCGGTCACGGCGCCGGACACCACAGCCTCCCCGGCGCCGTGACCGGAGCCGATTGAGGCACGGCCGCACAGCACGCGGGTCCCTGCGGCCCTCCGCCGCCGCGGCGCTGCTCGCGCTGGCCGCGGCGCTGCTCGCCGCGCCGGCCGCGCTCGCCGACCACCCGCTGCGCATCGACAGCCGCATCAGCCTGCGTACCCAGTACGGGTATGCGCCCCGCTACGAGTGCAACCTCCCGTCGTTCGACGCCGAGGGCAGCGCCTACATCCGCAGCCGCACGACCACCCAGGACGACACGAGGGACGCGTTCTCCCTCAGGGACGGCGCCTTCCGGCGCTCCTCGCTGGTGGCCGCCGTCAAACGCGCCTATCCGGGGTTCCGCGGCACGGTCAACGCCGGAGGGTGGGCCGGCGAGGCCATCGAAGCCGACGCCCAGGGCCGCCTCTACACCCTGGTCCAGGTGCGCGTCGGTGACGGCAGCCTGCGTGAACTGCTGCTCTACTCCACCGACGCCGGGCGCTCCTGGCGTGTGCTGCGCCTTCCGTTCCTGCCGCCGCGGAGCTCGCCCGACGGACGCAACGACGGCAACTCGGCGTCGGAGCACCTGACCGGCTGGAACCTCCGTCCGGACCCACCGCTCATCGCCTTCTGGCAGCCGGTGGGCGACTGGCCGGGGTACCGCGCCTGCCGCATGGCGCTGTTCGTCGTCCAGCCGCGGTTCGAGGGCGAGCGCCTCGTGCTGCCCGAGCCCGTGATGGTCACAGAGCATGCGCTCGGCCTGATCCAGGCGGCCGGAGGGGCGTCGTTCGCGGCCACCGTCGGCTCGACCACGTACATCACCTGGGCCGAGGTCGCGGACCCCGCCGCGCCGGGCTCACCGGTCTACGTGGCCGCCTACGACCAGGCCTCGGGCACGCTCGGGCAAGCGACGCAGGTCGCGACCGCCCGGCCCGTCAACGACGACCACACCACGCCGGGCATCGTCGCCGACTCCGCCGGGGGGCTCCACGTGCTCAGCGGCGGCCACAACTCCCAGTTCATGTACGCCCACACCGCGACCCCCGCCGACCCGGCGACGTGGTCGAAGCCCGCCCCGATCCTGAACGAGGGGTACCGGGCCGAGGGCAAGACGCAGCGCGGACGGCAGACCTACGTCTCCCTCGTCTGCACGCCCGCCGACAGACTCGTCGTGGTCTTCCGCCAGTGGCGCGCCGGGGTGGACGCCGCGTTCCGCGGCCTGCCCTACCAGACTCTGGCCGTCCAGCGGCTCGACCCCGGCGGGGAGTGGACGGACGCGGAGCGGCTCGCGTACTGCAGCCGGCACCGCGGCTACGCGCAGTACTACCAGAAGATGAGCATCGACCGCCTGGGGCGGCTCTTCCTCTCGTTCAACTACTTCCGCCCCAAGGACTGGCCGCGCGACCAGCGCGCGGCCAACCGGTACCACCACCGCATGATCCTCATCTCGGAGGACGGCGGCGAGCGCTGGCGCTTCGCCACACTCGGGGACTTCCTGGCGGGCGTTCGGCCGGACTGAGGGTCGCTGGAGGACGGGCCGGTAGTCGCTGACGCCCCCGGCCGCCGGCGCCCGGGTCAGCGGTCGTAGACGTCCGGCCGCCGGTGCTCCAGCGACGGGATCTGGGCGCGGACCTCGTCGAGGCGCCCGAGATCCAGGTCGGCGACGCAGACGCCGGCGCCCCCCTCGACCCGCGCCAGCACCGTGCCCCACGGGTCGACGATCATGCTGTGGCCGTGGCAGTCGCGCCCCGGCAGGTGCTCGCCCACCTGGTCGGGCGCGATGACGAAGCAGCCGTTCTCGATGGCCCGGGCGCGGAGCAGCACCTCCCAGTGCGCCGCGCCCGTGTACGCGGTGAACGCCGCCGGCACGCACAGCACCTGCGCGCCTCGCAGCGCCAGCGAGCTGTAGAGGCCGGGGAACCGCAGGTCGTAGCAGATGGAGAGGCCCAGGCGCACCGGCCGGCCGTCGGCGGTGTCGACGTCGGCGGTCACGATCTGGGCGCCCGGCGCGACCTCCTCCGACTCCTCGTAGCGGGCGGTCGCCGTGGTCACGTCGAAGAGGTGGATCTTACGGTAGGTGGCGCGCAGCTCCCCCGACGGGTCGAAGAGCGCGGAGACGTTGGAGACGAGGCCGCCGGGCGCGGGCTCGTAGACCGACCCGGCGAGCAGCCACATGCCGCGCCGGGCGGCAGCCTCCGCCAGCGTCCTGTTGCACGGGCCGTCGGGGGGCTCAGCGGTGGCCACGATGCCCTCGCGGCCGCCCTTGAACGCCCAGGTCTCCGGCAGGGCGACGAGGCGGGCCCCCTGGTCGGCCGCCGCCTCCACCAGTTCGAGCGCGGCACGCACGTTGGCGGCGACGTCCTGCCGCGTGTTCAGCTGGACGCAGGCGACGCGCAGGATCGGCGCGGAGAGCGCTCCGGCCCCGGCGGGGCTCACGCGCACGTCCCGCCGCGGCAGGCCATGAGCGAGAGGAGCTCATAGGCGAGAGTGGCGGCCACCATCGCCGTCAGGTTGCTGCTGTCGAGCTCGGGGACCACCTCGACCACGTCGGCGCCGGCGAGGTCGAGCCCGCGACAGCCGCGGATGAGCGCCAGCGCCTGGGCGGAGCTCGGCCCGCCGACCTCGGGCGCGACGACCGCGGGCGCAAAGCCGGGGTCGACGAAGTCCACGTCGACGGTGAGGAACGCCTTGCGCTCCCCGATCGCGTCGACGGCCGCGGCGACCACCCCGTTGCCGAGCTGCGCCAGGTCGTCCCACGGCACCACCGTGAAGCCGAGCTCGCGCGCGCGCTCGTACTCGTCCGGGGTGTCGAGGCCGCCGCGCATGCCGAGGAGGGCGGAGTGTGCGGGGTCGACGAGACCTTCCTCCGCGGCGCGGCGCACCACGGTGCTGTGCAGGTGGCGCCGGCCGTCCGCCTCCTCCAGGCAGTCGGTGTGGGCGCCGAAGTGCAGCAGCGCCAGCGGGCCGTACCTGGCAGCGGCCGCGCGCAGCTCGGCGAGCGTGACCGTGTGGTCGCCGCCGATGCACAGGGGGGCGGCGCCCGCCGCGTGCACCGGATCCAGCATGCCCCGGATGGAGTCGAGGCTGCGGTCGGTGAAGCCGGCGACCACGTGAGCATCGCCGGCGTCGACCACCGAGAGCTGCTCGAACACGGCCACCCGCTGCGCAGGGTTGTACGCCGGGCGCAGCGTCAAGGAGGCCTCGCGTACGGCACGGGGCCCGAACCGGGCGCCCGTGCGCACGGCGAGGCCGGTGTCGAACGGGAGTCCGACGACGGCCACGTCGACGTCGTGGAACTGCGTCACGTGCGGCAGGCGCAGGAACGTGCTCACGCCGGCGACGCGCGGAGACTGCTGACCACCGTCGGGCCCGTATCCCTTCATAACGCCTCCTTGCCGTTCCGGGTTCCACCGCCAAGTGTACTGCCGTTCTCGCCCTGCCCGGCGCTAATCATTTTGGCTTACGGACCGATAGAATCTGCGCGGGTCCCGGGTGTAGTGTCGCGCACGAGACCCAGTGGAGGGGAGAGATGGCGGACGAGCGGCTCCGCATACTGGTGATCGACGACGACGCCGATCTCACGGCGTCGGTCGCCGCCGTGCTCCGGGCCAACGACTTCGAGGTGTTCACGGCCACCGGCGGAGAGCAGGGCCTCGAGATCGCCTTCACGCAGCACCCCCACCTCATCCTGCTGGACGTCACCATGCCGGGCATGGACGGGCACCAGGTCTGCCGGGAGCTCCAGTTCGGCTACACCAAGGACATCCCGGTGGTGTTCCTCTCGGCCAGGACAGAGCTCACGCACATGAAGGCGGCCAGCCGCTCCGGCGCCTCGGGCTACGTCACCAAGCCGTTCCGCAGCGAGCACCTGCTGCAGACCATCCGCGACGTCCTCCGGGACGCGAGCGTGTACCGCGACGACATCACCGGGCTTCCCACGCTGGCCAACGTCCAGGTGGAGGTCCAGCGCATGCTGTTCGACCACGGGCAGCTCGGCATCATCTACGTCAACATCAGCGGGGTGCAGGCGTTGGAGCACCTCCAGGGGTTCGAGGTGGTGGACGACGTGTACCGCGTCGTGGGCCAGGCGCTCGAGCGGGCGCGCGGCGAGCTGCTGCGCGGCGAGGACTTCATCTCCATCTCGAGCCTCGGCGACGCGTTCCTCATCGTGCTCTCGCCCTCGCGCGAGAGCTCGTTCATCACCGAGGACGACCTGCTGGCCGTCAAGCAGCGGCTGGAGCAGAAGCTGCTCGCGCAGATCGAGAAGGACCTCGAGGCCCGTCTGCTGCGCAAGGTCGACCTCTTCGTCGGCTGGTCCCGGCTCACGCAGTCGCCCAAGATCCGCTTCAAGCGCGCGCTGCTCGACGCCATCACGCGCGCGACGCAGTCGATAGAGGCCGAGCGCGACGAGATCCACTGCCGGCTGCGCGAGCAGTTCGAGACGGTCATGGTCGAGCACCAGCTCAGCTCCGTGTTCCACCCGATCGTCAATCTGCGGGACTTCGAGGCCATCGGCTTCGAGATCCTGTCCCGCGGGCCGAGGGAGACGGAGCTGCACCGCCCGGACGCCCTCTTCGAGGTCGCACGCAGCGAAGGCCGGGTGGCCGAGCTCGACCGGCTCTGCCGGCGGACGGCGTGCGAGGCCGGCGAGCAGCTGCCGCGACACGCCCTGCGCTTCATCAACACGGAGCCGCTCACGATGTTCCTCCACTCGCACGGCGACAGCTTCGTGGAGGAGTTCGTCGAGGTGACGCCGTCGTCGCTCCGCGGGCTCACCGTGATCGAGATCACCGAGAACAGCGTGATCGACGACTTCGACCGGATGCGTGACATGGTGCGGCAGCTGCGCGCGCACGGCTTCCGGGTCGCCATCGACGACGCCGGCGCCGGGTACGCCGGCCTGCAGACGATGGTCGAGATCGAGCCGGACTTCATCAAGCTCGACATGTCGCTCATCCGCGGCGTGGACACGTCCATCGTCAAGCAGCGCCTGGTGCGCACACTGCGCGACTTCTGCCGAGAGGCGGCCATCACGCTCATCGCCGAGGGCATCGAGACGGCCAGTCAGCTGGAGACGCTCCAGGAGCTCGGCGTGACGCACGGGCAGGGGTTCCTCTTCGGCCTGCCCGGCACCGACATGCCGCTGCGCAACACCTATCCGCCACTGGAGACGGTCAAGCCGAAGTAGGAGCGGCGGACGCCACGCCGGCGAACCCATTGACGGGGTACGCCGTACTGGCGGCCACCTCGGGCGTGTGATACAGTGCCGCGCACCATGATGACGACCCTTGACAACAGCCGCCGCAGCACCACCGCTCGCGCCGACTGGCGTCTCTGGGCCTGGCGCGCGTAGCGCCTCTACTCTGACACCCGCGCGGGCCCTGCCCGCACCCCCTTGACCCCCCAGTGGTCGTCCCGTCCCCTCATTTGGAGCGGATCAGTGCATCTTCTTCCAGCAACGCAACCCGAGATCGAGCGTCACTCGAGAGGAGGTAGGTCATGAGCGAGTACAAGAAGAAGTTCGTCCTTGACGAGGAGAGGATCCCCAAGGCCTGGTACAACATCGTGCCCGACCTCCCCACGCCGCCGGCCCCGCCGCTCAACCCGGCGACCCTGCAGCCGGCCGGCCCCGACGACCTCTCGCCGATCTTCCCGCCGAGCATCATCGCGCAGGAGGTCTCGGCGGAGCGCTACATCGAGATCCCCGAAGAGGTCCACCAGATCTACCGCATGTGGAGGCCGTCGCCGCTGATCCGCGCCACCGGGCTCGAGAAGGCGCTCGACACGCCGGCCAAGATCTTCTTCAAGTACGAGGGCGTCAGCCCGGCCGGCTCGCACAAGAGCAACACCGCCGTCGCGCAGGCGTACTACAACAAGCTCGACGGCACCACGCGCCTCGCCACCGAGACCGGCGCCGGCCAGTGGGGCAGCGCGCTCAGCATGGCCTGCCAGATGTTCGGGCTCGAGTGCTTCGTCTACATGGTCAAGGTGAGCTACCACCAGAAGCCGTACCGCCGCAGCATGATGCAGCTCTGGGGCGCCGACGTCATCCCCAGCCCGAGCGACCAGACCAACGCCGGCCGCGCCGTTCTGGCCGAGGACCCGGAGTCGCTCGGCAGCCTCGGCATCGCCATCAGCGAGGCGGTGGAGGACACCGTCACCCACCCCGGCTCCAAGTACGCGCTCGGCAGCGTGACCAACCACGTCCTGCTGCACCAGACGGTGATCGGCGAAGAGGCGATCCTGCAGTGCCAGGACGCCGACGCCTACCCCGACGTCGTCGTCGGCTGCGTCGGCGGCGGCTCCAGCTTCGGCGGCATCGGCTTCCCCTTCCTGCGCGAGAACCTCGCCGGCAAGACCAACACCCGTCTGGTCGCCGTCGAGCCCACCGCCTGCCCCACCCTCACCAAGGGCAAGTTCGTCTACGACTTCGGCGACGAGGCGCAGACCACGCCGCTGTTCAAGATGTACTCGCTCGGCCACGACTTCATGCCGGCCGGCATCCACGCCGGCGGCCTGCGCTACCACGCCATGGCGCCGCTGATCAGCCACGTGTACGGACCTCGGGCTGATGGAGGCCGTGGCCGTGCCGCAGACCAAGGTCTTCGAGGCGGCACGGCTGTTCGTGCAGACGGAGGGCATCGTCCCGGCGCCGGAGAGCGCGCACGCGATCCGCGTCGCCGTCGACGAGGCTCTCAAGGCCAAGGAAGCCGGCGAGAGCAGGAACATCCTGTTCAACCTCACCGGCCACGGGTTCCTGGATCTCGGCGCCTACGACGCGTACCTGAGCGGCAAGCTCGAGGACTACGACCACCCCGAGGAGGCGATCGCGGCGTCGATCGCGAAGCTCCCGAAGGTCGACTGAGCCACACGCGACAAGGCGCCGAGGGGCGGCGGGGCCATCGGCCCGGCCGCCCTTGGCGCGTACGGACACGCCTCGCATGGCAGGCGCGCCGGCCACGGCCGCGCCCGGCTCCGGCTCAGAGCAGCGGCAGGACCAGGGCGCGGAGGGTCTGCGGCAGCCGCGCCCACCCGGTGACGACGACGCCGGGCAGGTGCCCGAGGGCGTGCGGCGACTCCCCGACGGCGACGCGCACGGCGGCGGCCGCGAGCAGCGTCTCGTCCGCCGGCGCCGTCGCCGCAGGCGACCGTGCACCGCATGGCCACGTCGAGGTGGCCGGCGACGAAGCGCAGGGCGTCGCCCTTGTCCACGTGCGGCGCGAAGACGCCGATGAAGCCGGGCCGGATGGGCAGGACCCGCAGCCGGCCGGCCCACTCCTCCCGCAGCTCGCCGAGCAGCCGCGCGACGGTGACCGGGTCGCCGTGGAGCACGAGCCGGCTGGCTGCCTGCCCCGGCTCGTCTGCGAGGTCGCTCCCCGGCTCGAGCTCACGAGGCTCGTCCAGATCCCAGACGGTCACCCCGACGCCCTCGGCCAGGCCGCGAGCGACGACCGCGTGTCCCGGACCCGGCGGCACCGGCAGGTGACGCAGCACCGTGCCGTCCGCCTCCGCGACGAGCGCGCCGTGGTAGCAGGCGTACACCACAGGCTCCACGCCGAGCGCCGCGGTGGCCCGGCGCGCGGCCTGCAGCGGCCTGCCGGTGACGACGGCGAAGAGGGCGCCGGCGCGGACGAGCTCCGCGAGCGCCTCGCCGGCGCCGGGCACCGGCGCGGCCTCGTGGTCGAGCAGCGTACCGTCGAGGTCGCAGGCGACGAGCACCGGACCGGGGCGCCGGAGGGCGGGGCGGCGTCCACCTGCCTCAGTGCGCCCCGCCCGCCGCCGGCAGGTACACGGTGAACCGTGCCCCGCCACCCGGCGCGTCCTCGGCGGCGATCGTGCCGCCCTGGGCCTCCACGAGGGCGCGGCAGATGGCCAGGCCCAGGCCCGCTCCGGCCGTACCGCGCGAGTCCTGCCCCCGGTAGAACCTGTCGAAGACGAACGGCAGGTCCGCCGAGTCGATGCCGGGCCCGTCGTCGGTGACGGTGAGCCTCACGGACTCGCCGGCCGGCCCCGAGAGAGCGCCGGCGGCCCTGGGCGCGCCTTCGCCGGCGAGCTCCACCGTCACGGTCACGTGACCGCCCGCCGGCGTGAACTTGAGCGCGTTGTCGAGCAGGTTGCCGGCGACCTGCAGCAGCCGGTCCGGGTCGCCGAACACCATCGCCGGGCGCAGCTCGTCGACGAGCTCGACGCCCTTGGCGAGGAACGCCGGCCGGTGGCGGTCGACGGCGCCGGCCGCCACCTCCGCGAGGTCCAGCGCGCTCGTGCTGCACGCTCAGGTCCTCGCTCTCCAGCTCGTTGAGACTGCGCAGTGCGCCCAGCAGCCGGCCGAGGCGCTCGACCTCCTCGCCGATCACCCGCAGGTTCTCCGGCGTCGGCGGAAGCACACCGTCCTCGAGGGCCTCCACCCGAGACTGGATGGTGGCGAGCGGGGTGCGCAGCTCGTGCGAGAGGTCGCTGGTCATGTCCCGCCGCCACTGTTCGTCCCGCGCGAGCCGGTCGGCCATCGCGTTGAAGGCGGTGGCGAGCGCCGCGACCTCATCGCCGCCGCGCGGCGCGACCCGCACGTCGAGATTGCCGGCGGAGACGTCGCCGGCGGCGTCGGTGAGCTCCTCGAGCGGTCCGGTGATACGCCGGCTGACCAGCAGGCTGACGACGAGCGCGAGCACGCCGGCGACGACGCCGGCGATCAGAAGGTTGCTCGTCAGCGCGCTCTGGTAGGCGTCCTCGGCCGCGGCCCGCGCGCCCTTGGGCACGAACACGGCGGCCGTGCCCACCTGCCGCCCGTCCACCAGGATCGGCGCGCGCTGGACGGTGAAGGCGTCGGTGCTGAACGGCGACGCCGAGGGCGACGCGCCGGCGCCGCCCGAGCCCTGACCGCCTCCCGCTCCCTGGCCGCCTCCCAGACCCTGGCCGCCTCCCAGGCCTTGACCGCCCATCCCTTTGCCCAGGTGCGAGCCCTGCACCGTGAACACGAGCCGCCCGTCGGTGCCGTACACGGCCACGTCGGCGTTGTTCATCGCGGCCACCTGGCTCAGCGCGTAGATGGCGGTGGCGTCCCATCCGTCCGGGGCCTTGTAGGTGGACTGGAGCGAATCGACGACGGCGACGTTGCGCGCGCCCTGCACCTGCTGGAGGTAGGCGTCGAAGCGCCGTGACCCCGTGTAGGTGACGATGGCCCCCACGGCGACGATCGCCAGGAGGGCGATGGCGAGGTGGGTGAGCGCGAGGCGGAACCGGAGGCCGCGCCGGAGGGGTGTCCTTGCATCGCCCCCCTCGTCGACCCCCCTTCGGCGGTCGATCACCGCTGGTCCTCGGCGAAGGCGTAGCCGCGACCGTACACCGTGAGGACGAGTCGCGGCGCGCGCGCGTCGTCGCCCAGCTTGCGCCGCAGGTTCTTGATGTGCGCGTCGATGGTGCGCTCGTAAGGCTCGAACTCCATGCCCTGCAGACGCTCGACCAGCTCGGACCGCGTGTACACGCGGCCGGGGAACCGCGCGAGCGCCTGCAGCAGCCGGAACTCAGACTCGGTGAGGTCCACCGGCTCACCGTCGAGGGTGACGCGCCGGCGGGCGCTGTCGACCACCAGCCGCCCGCCGGCGCGCTCCAGCAGGTCCGCCTGCGGAACGGCGTCGGCGCGCGCGCGGCGCAGCAGCGCGCGCACGCGCGCCGTGAGCTCCCGCGGGCTGAACGGCTTGGTGACGTAGTCGTCGGCGCCGAGCTGCAGCCCGTGCACCAGGTCCTCCTCCGCGTCCTTGGCCGTGAGCATGATGATCGGCACGTCCGACGCGGCGCGGAGCCGGCGGCACACCTCCTCGCCGGGCATGCCCGGCAGGCCGAGGTCGAGGATCACGAGGTCGGGGCGGCGGCTCGCCGCGGCGGCGAGCGCGTCCTCACCGCGTCGCCGCCCAGGTGACGGTGTATCCCTGCGCCTCGAGGTAGCCCTGGACGACCTCTGCGATGCGGGCCTCGTCTTCGACGACGAGGATGCGGGCGGGTCCGGGCATGCAGCCATCATACCCGCGCCGGACTCTCCTCGCGCCCGGGCTCCGCCCGACGCAGTCCCCCACGAGGCTCGTGGACGGCCATCTGATAGGATGCCAGGCACGCCCGAGGAGGTCTCCCCTGCCCAACCTGAAGGTGTATCGCGTGGCCTGGGTGGTCGCGGCCGTTCTCGTCGTCGTCGCCCTCTTCACGCTCAGAAGCCCCGCCACCCCGAAGCTCAGCCAGGAGCCGGCGTCGTTCGACGGCGAGGCGGCCTACGCGGACCTCAAGACCATCGTCGAGGAGTTCCCGCAGCGCATCGCGGGCACCGACCCGGACAACCGCATGGGCATCTGGGTCGAGCAGCAGTTCCGCGCCGCCGGGCTCGAGACCCACGTGGAGGGCTTCGCCGCGACCGTCAACGGCAAGGACGTCGCGCTCCAGAACGTGTACGGGGTCGCCAAGGGCCGTACCCCGGGCACGATCATGCTCGTCGCGAACCGGGATGTCGCGCCTCTCTCCACCCAGGGCGCCGGCGACAACGCCTCCGGCGTCGCCGCGCTGCTCGAGCTCGCCGACGCGTTCACGGTGGCGGCGCACGAGCACACCCTCATCTTCCTGTGCACCACCGGCGACTCGTACGGCGCGCTCGGCGCCCGGAACTTCGTGGAGACGCACCAGACCGACGACCTCTACGCCGTCATCGCGCTCCGCGACGTCGCCAAGCGCAGCGCCGACGGTACGCCCGCGGACGCCGTCGCCCTGGACGGCTGGAGCACGGTGCCGAGGGTCGCGCCGCCCTGGCTCTGGCTGCTCACGGCGCCGGCCGCCAAGCGCGACTCCAACATGGAGACCGAGCTGCCGTCCGTGCCGTCGCAGGTGCTCCGCCTGGCCGTTCCGACGAGCGCCGGCAGCCAGGGGCCGTTCGTGGCCGCCGGCGTCCCGGCCGTGACCGTCTCGGCCGCCGGCCAGTCGGCCCCCGCCCGGGCCGACACACTCGACACGGTCTCGGAGCAGACGCTCACGCGGGTGGGGACCACGGTCCAGAACATGGTGATGGCGGTAGACGGCACCACCGAGCCGGGCGCCGCCAGCGGCGGCGCGATCTTCCTCACGCGCAAGGCGACGCTGCCGGGCGGCGCGCTCGCGGCCATCCTCGCCGCCCTGCTCCTGCCCCTCGTCGCCGTGACCGTGGATCTCTTCGCGCACTGCCGCCGCGCCCGCATCCGGCTCAAGCCCGCCTTCGTCCGCGCCGGCCTGCACCTCGCGCCGTGGCTCGTGCTCATCGGCATCGTCTACTTCTCCAACCTCGTCGGGCTCCTGCCCCGCAGCCCCGACGCGGTGATCCCACCGGACTCGCGCCTCGCGGACGCGCCGCGCTACCTGCGCGTGGTCGTCCTCGCCGCGCTCATGCTGCTCGCCTACGCCTACGCGGTGGCGGTCGAGCGGCGTCTCGAACGGCGCTTCGCCACCGACGCCCGCGCCACGATCCTCGTGTCGCACCTGCTGCTCGTGCTCATCGCGGTGCTCCTGCTGCTGGTGAACCCCTTCTCGGTGCTGCTGGTGCTCCCCGGCGCGGTCCTCTGGCCCCTCGCGCGCCCGGGCGGCTGGATGCGGTCGATCCTGCCGGTGTACCTCGGGCTGCTCATGATCCCCGTCCCGCTCCTCTACTACGCCCTGCAGTACGACATCGGGTGGGATGTCTGGTGGTACTTCTTCCTGCTCTTCGAGAACCGGACCATCCCGGCGGCCGCGGTCCTGCTGGCGGCGCTGTTCTTCTCCACCGCCGGCGTGCTGGCGCACACCCTGCACGAGCGCGGGCTGGCGCCCGGCGCGCTGTCCTGGCCGGCGGTGGACCGGCGCGGCCCGGAGCGGCCGAGCGACGAGGAGTGGGCGGCGGCCATGGAAGCGGCCGGCCGCAGGCCGCGGCGCGGGGACGGGCAGCGCAGCGGCGAGCGCCCGCGGCGGAGAGGCCGCTCACGGCGCGGGAGCAGAGACAAGCGCGCACCCTGAGCGGCCGGGACTCCGCGAGCAGCGGAGCCGGCCGCCGAGACGGGACGACGACGGGGCCGGGAGGCGCTTCGCCCCCCGGCCCCGTCGCGAGCGAGATCAGTACTCTTCTTGCGAGAGCGACTCGTCGATGACGGAGTCGGTCTCCTCGTCCAGCGCGTGCTCGTCGCCCTTGGGCACGGGCTTGTCCCCGCTGTCGCGAGACAGCAGCGCCGCCTCTCCGCTCATCATCGCGTCGAACGCCTTCGCCTTCAGGCGGGCGCGCGTCTCCTCGATGCGGCGGCGCATCTCGGCCTGGTCGATCGAGCCGCCCTCGCGCGACGGCGCGGCCTCGGCCGAGTCGGGCTCGGGGCTTCGGCGACGGCCTCGGCGACGGCGCTCGTCAGCGACCGGTCGACGGGCTCCTCGGCGACCGGCTCGCCCGGCACGGGTTCCTCGACGGACGGGCTCCTCGGCAGCGACGGGCTCCTCGGCAGCCGGCGCCTCCTCCGCGACGGGCTCTTCGACGACCGCTTCGGCGACGGCCTCATCGGCCACCGCTTCCGCCGGCGCCTCGACCGCCGGCTCCTCGCCGTAGTCGATCTCCCAGCCGCGCACGCGCTGCGGCGCGGCCTCCCGGGCCTCGGGCGCGGCTTCGGCCTGCGGCGGCGCGGCCGGCACGAGCGGCGGGGGAGCCAGCGGACCCGTGAACGGCTCCGGCTCAGCCTCCGCCGGCGGGGCTTCGGCCACCACCTCGTCCGCGACGATCTCCTCGACGATCGCCTCCTCGGCCACGGCCTCCGCCAGGTCGGCCTCGGCGACGGCCTCCTCGGCGACGGCCTCCTCGACCACAGCCTCGGCGACTGCCTCCTCGGCGACGACTTCGCCGGCGACGGCCTCGAGGACCGCGACCTCGGCGACCGCCTCGGCCAGGTCGGCCTCGGCGACGGCCTCTTCGGCGACCGCGGCCGCCTCGTCCGCCTCGGCGACGGCCTCCTCGGCGGCGAGCTCGGCCGCCTCGGCCTCCTCGTCCTCGGCCACCAGCGCCTCGGCGACGAGCTCCGTGGCCACCTCGTCGGCGGCGACGGCCTCGACCACGGCCTCCTCGGCGACCGCCTCGGCGACCTCGGCCTCCGCGACGGCCTCCTCGGCGACCAGTTCGGCCGCCGACCGCCTCGACCACGGCCTCCTCGGCGACCAGTTCGGCGTCGGCCGCATCCGCGACGGCGGCATCGGCCAGCGGCCGCCGCCTCGTCGGCGCTGCTCCTCCGCCTCGGCGGCGAAGGGCTGCGCGAGCTCGTCCTGGAGCGCCGCGCGCGTCTCCTCGATGCGCTGCCGCAGGTCCTCGCTCGCCGGCTCGTCCGGCAGCCGGCTCCGCCGCGGCCTCCTCGACCACCAGCTCGGTGACGACCACCTCTTCGATCACCGGCTCCGCCGTCCACGGCGCCTCCTCGACGACGACCGGCGCCTCCGCGACCGTGGCGGCGCCCCACTCCGCAGGCTCCGGCTGCCGGTACGCGTCGCTCCCGGAGCCGAGCAGCTTGCCGCCGGCGCCGCCGGACAGCTGCCGCCGCAGCTCGCGCCCGCTCTTGGGGGCGAAGAGCAGCGCGACGCCTGCCCCGATCGCGAGCCCGAGCAGGAACCTGAACACCTTCATCGCTGCCTCCTTGACCGCCTGCCAGCGTTACGCCAGCCCCGAAGCGCGCGAGACCGGCGAAGTGTAACGTCGGAAGAAATGTGCCCGAGCTTTACAGTCTACAGCCCTGTATACGGGGGGCCGGGGTGCAGTCCTGCCGGCCGTCAGGCGAGACGCTGGGCGGAGACCGTGCCGTCGTCGCGCGCGGAGAGCAGGACGACCCACTTCGGGCCCCACTGCTCGCTCACGCGCACGGCCGCCTCGTTGAGCGCCGCGCTCACCTCTCCTTTGCCGACGAACGCCATGAGCGGCATCATCGGCCGGTGCTCGATCTGCACGCGCACGCCCTCCTCGCCCTGCTTGAGCAGGATCGGCTCGGCGCTGAGCTCGCGCAGCCGGCGCGCGTTGTCCGGCGCCAGCTCCAGCGCCGCCCTGGCGCCGGCGACCGCGCTCGGCGAGGTGTCGAGGTCGCGTCTTCATCCGGCGCGCGTAGAACCAGACGACGACGAGCGCGACCAGCGCCACCACGAGGAACACGAGCACGACCACGTAGACGCTGCTCACGTCTGCGCTCTCTCCTTCGCCGGCCCCGCCGGGCCGGCCCTCCGCATCTGCCGGGCCGCCCGCCGCCTCGTCTTCGCAGGCGGGCGGCCATCTGGCTCTCGAGTCCACGTATCGGCACGTAGTAGCGGCGCCCTGAGAGCTTGTCGGGCAGGTACTGCTGCTCGCACCCAGCCGCCGCTCGCGTGCGGGTACTTGTACCCCGCGCCGTGGCCGAGTTCCTTCGCGCCGCGGTAGCTGGCGTCGCGCAGGTGCGCCGGCGGCGGCTGGTTGCCCTCGCGGCGCACGTCGTCGAGCGCCGCGTCGACGGCCTTGTACGCGGCGTTGCTCTTGGGCGCCAGCGCGAGGTAGGTCGCCGCCTGGCTCAGGTTGATGCGGCACTCCGGCAGCCCGACGAACTCGACGGCGCGCGAGGCGGCCACGGCGACCTGCAGCGCGCGCGGGTCGGCGTTGCCCACGTCCTCGCTGGCGAAGACGATCATGCGCCGGGCGATGAACTTGCGGGTCCTCGCCGCCGGCGATCATCGAGGCGAGGTAGTAGACCGCGGCGTCCGCGTCGCTGCCGCGCATGCTCTTGATGAACGCCGAGATGGTGTCGTAGTGCGAGTCGTCGCGGTCGTACATGACCGGGCGACTTCTGCGCCGCGTCCTGCAGGTCGTCGAGGCGTCAGCGCGACGGGCGCTCCCGGCTCCGCGGCGGAGCGGGAGCGCCAGGCCGTCTCGAGCGCGTTGAGCGCCACGCGCGCGTCGCCGCGCGAGATGCCGGCGAGGAAGGCGAGCGCGCCCTCGCCGAGCGTGACGCCCTTGCCGCCGAGGCCGCGCTCCGCGTCGTCCAGCGCGGCCTGCACCACCCGCTCCACCAGCTCCGGCGAGAGCGGCTCGAAGCGGTAGAGCTGGCAGCGGCTGATGAGCGCCGAGTTGACCTCGAAGTACGGGTTCTCGGTGGTGGCGCCGATCAGCGTGACGACGCCGTCCTCGATCGCCGGCAGCAGCGCGTCCTGCTGCGCCTTGTTGAAGCGGTGGATCTCGTCGATGAAGAGGATGGTGCGCGCCGCCGGTCAGGGTGCGCGCCTCGCGCGGCGCCCTTGATCGCGGCGCGCACGTCGGCGGTGCCGGAGTTGACCGCCGAGAGCTGCACCAGCCGGGCGCCGGTCTCGGCGGCGATGAGCCGCGCCAGCGTGGTCTTGCCGCACCCGGGCGGCCCGAAGAAGAGCATGCTGAACAGCTGGCCGCCCTCGATGGCCGCGCGCAGCACGGTGCCGGGCCCGACGATGTGCTCCTGCCCGACGAACTCCGCCAGCGTGCGCGGCCGCATGCGCGCCGCCAGCGGCGCCTCGGCCTGCACCTGGTCGTCGCTCGAGCGAGAAGAGGTCGTCCATGAGGCCAGTCTACGCCAGGGCCTCGCGCCAGCCTCACACGCGCACGGCATCTGCTACTATCGGACGATGCGCAAGGTGCTCGTCTTGAACACCACCTACGAGCCGCTCAACGTGTGCTCGGTGCGGCGTGCGCTCGTTCTCCTGCTCAAGGACAAGGCCGAGGTGCTCGAGCAGTCCGGGGCGGCGCTGCACAGCGAGCGCGGCGCCTACGAGGTCCCCCTCGTCATCCGCCTCACCACCTACGTGCGCGTCCCGCGCCGCGCCGCGTCGGCGCGCATCTCGCGGCGCGCCGTCTTCGCCCGCGACAAGCACCGCTGCCAGTACTGCGGCAGCGCGCGCCACCTCACCGTCGACCACGTCGTGCCGCGCTCCAAGGGCGGCGCCGACACGTGGGACAACCTCGTCACCTCGTGCGCGCCCTGCAACCGCAAGAAGGGCGACCGGCCGCTGCACCTCGCCGGCCTGCGCCTGCTGCGGCCGCCGCGGCCGCCGGGGCCGGCGGCGTTCGTCCTGCTGCACGTGGACCACGTCCACGAGAGCTGGCGGCCGTACCTCAGCTACGCGTCCTGAGCGACGACGAGGGGGCCGGCGCCTGCGCGCCGGCCGCCCGTCGCGCTCCGCGCCTCGCCGCCGCCGTCGGCGGCCGGCCCGCGCGCTCAGACCTCCGTCTCCGCGCCGCCCGCCGCGCCGCCGCAGCAGGAGCACGACGACGAGGATCACGACGACCGCCGCGACCACGATCGCCGACGATCAGGCCGGTGCTCGAGCCGCCGCGCTCTCGGTCTGCGGCCGCGGCCGCCGGGCTGCACGGCCAGGTAGGTGTCCGGCTGCGTGTTGTACCACCAGGCGCCCTTGTCCTCGCTGGCGCGCACCCAGCCGGTCCACTTGCCCTTGTTGGCGGCCTCGAGGTCGAGCGGGTAGACGAGCGGGATGTACGGCGACTCGTCGTAGACGATCTGCTGCATCTGCTGGACGAGTCGCGATGCGCTCCTGCAGGTCGATCGTGCGTCTGCTGCTCGAGGAAGAGCTTGTCGTACTCCGCGTTGGACCAGATGCAGTCGCTCCAGCTCTCGATCGAGTCGGTGGTCATGACCGACAGGATGAAGTTGGGGTCGACGTCGCCGCCCCAGCCCCAGATGAACATGTCGAAGTCGGGGGCGTAGTCGTCGCCGTCGTAGTTGTACTGCTTGTCGCCGAGGGCGCCGTCGTCGATGACCTGGTAGTCGATGTCGAGGCCGATCTCCTCGAACCAGCCGGTGATGAGCTTGCCGCAGTTCTGGCTCTCGGGCGACTCGGTGCGCGCGTACAGGCGCAGCTTGATGGCCTTGCCCTTGTACTCGCGGATGCCGTTGCCGTCGCCGTCGGTGTAGCCGGCCGCGTCGAGCGCCTGCCTTGGCCTTCTCGAGGTCGAAGGTGTACGGGCTCGTCGGCGGCGTCCAGTGGTAGTCGGCGTCGGCGCGCGTAGAAGTCCGCGGTGATGATCGTGTCGGCCGCGGCGGCGTTGCCGCTGTAGCCGATGGCGACGATCTTGTCCTTGTCGACCGCCCACTGCAGGGCGCTGCGGAACGCCGGGTCCTGCAGCACGGGGTGGCCGGTCGACTTGGGGTACACCTTCTTGTCGGCGCAGTTGAAGCCGAGCTCGTCGAAGCCGATGGTGACCGCCGCGGATGGCCTCGAGGTCGGGCTCGTTGTTCAGCGCGTCGAACTGCGCCGACGGGATGTTCCAGGCGCTCTGGATGGCGCCGGTCTTGAGGTCCTGCGCCATCGTGTCCTGGTTCTGGTAGGTCTGGAAGATGACCTCGTCGACCTTGGGGGCGCCGCGCCAGTAGTCCTTGTTGGCGACCATGCGCACGTACTCGCCCTTCTTCCACTCCACGGTCTGGAAGGGGCCCGGAGCCGATGATCGGCGGCGGGTTCTTGAACTTGTTCTCGACCTCCGCCGGGTCGACCTTGCTCCAGATGTGCTCGGGCAGGATGGGGATCCAGAGCCCGAGCATGTTCGCCTTGGGCTTGCTGCAGGTGAAGACGACGTGCGTGTCGTCGGGCGCCTCGACCTTGTCGATGAACTTCACGTAGTCGATGAACATGCCGAGCTCGTTGTCGATGATGTAGTTGAAGGTGAAGGCGACGTCCGCGGCGGTGAGCGGCTCGCCGTCCTGCCACTTGGACTTGTCGGTGATCGTGAAGGTCCAGACCTTGCCGTCGTCGGAGGTCTCCCAGTCGGTGGCCAGGCCGATGCCCGGCACGTTGGCGTAGTCGCTGGCGCGGAAGCCCGACGAGCAGCTCGTAGTTGATCGCCCAGATCTCGTAGCTACGACGACTCGTAGCCGATGAACGGGTTGAGGTTGTCGGGGTCGTTGGTCCACCCCAGACGCAGGATGGTCTTGCCGGCGGCCGGCGACGGCGCTCTCGTCCGCCGCCAGCGCGCCGGCGATGCCCCAGACCAGCCCGGCGGCCAGCAGCCGCGACGACGGCGACGCGCACGCCAGCCGGCTCCTCGATCGTGTACGCATGACGCTCCACGTGGCTCCTTCCGTCTTCCCCAGGGCCCACCGTCCGACGGCCGGGCTCACGCGTCGATACGCTCTGCCCCTACAAGCACCCAGCGCCGCCATCCGCACAGCTGTCTGTGCCGACGTCCGCGCACGCGGCCGGGCCGACAGCGCTCGGGTGCTATACTCCGCCGCCGTGATCATCGACGACAGCAGAGAGCCTCGGCTGCAGCTCGACGACGCGGAGCCGTTCCGCATCGACAGCGCCGAGGTCACGCGCGACATCGAGCGCTCCACGCTGACCAACATCGTGCTGAACGGCGACCCGTTCCGGCTGCCGGTCGGGGCCCGCGTCACCCTCTGGGCGGGCCCCAACGTCGTCTTCGTCGGCAAGGCGGTCGACGAGCACCACGTGCTCGACCTGCTCTCGACCGAGACCGACGACGAGCTCGCGCGGCGACGAGACCATCTGACCGCGGGCGCAGGGGGGACACGCCCATGAAGGGGCTCATCCTCAGCGGCGGCGCGGGCACGCGCCTGCGCCCCATCACGCACACCGCCGCCAAGCAGCTCGTGCCCGTGGCCAACAAGCCCGTGCTGTTCTACGGCCTCGAGGCCATGCGCGCCGCCGGCATCGACCGAGGTCGGCATCGTCGTCGGCGACACGCACGCGGAGATCGAGGCCGCGGTCGGCGACGGCAGCCGGTTCGGCCTCAGCGTCACCTACCTGCCGCAGGAGGCGCCGCTGGGCCTCGCGCACGCGGTGCTCATCAGCGAGGCGTTCCTCGGCGACGAGCCGTTCGTCATGTACCTCGGCGACAACCTGCTCAAGGAGGGCATCGCGCCGTTCGTGCGGACGCTTCGAGCAGAGCCGACCCGGACGCGCTCATCCTGCTGCAGAAGGTCGCCGACCCGCAGAGCTACGGCATCGCCGAGCTCGACGGCGACGGCTGCGTGGCGCGGCTCGTGGAGAAGCCCAGCGAGCCGCGCAGCGACCTCGCCCTCGTCGGCGTGTACCTGTTCACGCCGGCCGTGTTCGAGAGCGTCAAGGCGATCGCGCCCAGCGCCGCGCGGCGAGCTCGAGATCACCGACGCCATCCAGCACATGGTCGACCGCGGCCTGCGCGTCGAGCCGCACGTGGTCACCGGCTGGTGGAAGGACACCGGCAAGCTCGAGGACATGCTCGAGGCCAACCGCCTCGTGCTCAGCACGCTCGCCGGCGACGTGCGCGGCGACCTGCGACGACACCACCCTCGAGGGCCCGGTGCAGATCGGCGAGGGCAGCGTGCTCGAGCGCTGCACGGTGCGCGGCCCGGTCGTCATCGGCGCCGGCTGCCGGCTCACCGACACCTTCGTCGGGCCGTACACGTCCATCAGCGACGGCGTGGTCGTCGACCACGCCGAGCTCGAGCACTCCATCGTCCTCGAGAACAGCCGCATCTCGCACCTGCGCACGCGCATGGCCGACAGCCTCATCGGGCGCGACTGCGTCATCGCGCACAGCGACGCGCGGCCGGTCGCCTACCGGTTCCTGGTGGGCGACTCGTGCCAGATCGGGATCCTGTAGCGCGGCCGGCGCGCCCCGGAGGAGGAGCACGATGATCGACGGCGTGATGGCCAAGCAGCTCAAGGTGGTCCCCGACGAGCGCGGCCGCCTCATGGAGTGCCTGCGCAACGACGACGACCTGTTCATCAAGCTTCGGCCAGTTCTACATGACCACCACCTTCCCGGGCGTGGTCAAGGGCTGGCACCTGCACGACGCGCAGTGGGACAACATCGTCTGCGTCAAGGGCATGATCAAGCTCGTGCTGTTCGACGGCCGCGGGGCCGCAGGCGACGCGGCCGCGCCGGGGTTCGATCCTTCGCCCACGGCCGGCCAGATCGACGAGTTCTTCCTCGGCGAGCACCGGCCGCTGCTGATCCGCGTGCCCGCCGGGCCTCTGGCACGGCTGGAAGTGCATGAGCGTCGAGGAGGCGTACATCGTCAACGCGCCGACCGAGGTCTACAAGTACGACGACCCCGACCAGCTCGAGCTGCCGCACGACACGCCGACGCGATCCCGTACGACTGGGGCGTGAGGCTGCGCTAGGCGCGGCCGGCGAAGCCGCATGCCGCGCTGGTTCGTCACCGGGGCCGGAGGCCAGCTCGCCACGCGCCTTCGCCCGCATCCTCGAGGGCGAGGTCTTCCTCAGCCGCGAGGAGGCGCTGGACATCCGCGACGCGGAGGCCGTGCGCACGGCCGTCCGCGCGTTCGCGCCCGACGTGCGTCCTCCACTGCGCCGCCTACACCAACGTCGACGGCGCGGAGGCCGACGAGGCGACCGCCGAGGCCGTCAACGTGCTGGGCACGCGCAACGTGGTGCAGGCGGTGCGCGGCACGCACACCACGGTCGTGTACTTCAGCACCGACTACGTCTTCGACGGCGCCAAGGGCGCGCCGTACGTGGAGACCGACCCGCCGCAGCCCGCTCAACGCCTACGGCCGCACCAAGCTCGCCGGCGAGCAGGAGGTGCTCGGCTGGGTGCACGGCATCGTCGTCAGGACCGTCGTGGCTGTTCAGCGAGACGGGGCACAACTTCGTCAAGACGATCCTGGCCGCGGCGCGAGAGCCGCGCCGGCACGGGCGAGCCGCTGCGGGTCGTGGACGACCAGGTCGGCTCGCCCGACGTACGCCGGCCACCTCGCCGCCGCCGTGGACGAGGCGCTTGCGCCTCGGCGTCGGCCCCGGCCTCTACCACATGGCCGGCAGCGGCTACTGCTCGTGGTGCGAGCTGGCCCGCGAGGTCGTGCAGCTCGCCGGCCTCGACGTGGAGGTCGAGCCGATCACCACGGCCGAGGCCGGGCCGGCCGGCGCCGCGGCCGGCCGTTCTCGGCGCTCGACACCGAGCGGCCCATCCCGCGCCTGCCGCACTGGGCCGAGGGCGTCGCCGAGGCCGTCGACAGGCTCATCCCGCTCGGCTGAGCAAGCGCACCAGGGAGGATCCAGCGTGAGACTCGTGGTCACCGGCGGCGCCGGCTTCATCGGCTCCAACTTCGTGCGCTACATGCTCGCCGAGCACGAGGACGTCGAGATCGTCAATCTCGACAAGCTCACCTACGCCGGCAACCTCGAGAACCTGCGCGGCGTCGAGGACGACCCCCGCTACACCTTCGTGCACGGCGACATCTGCGACGCCGCCGTCGTCGGCGAGGCGCTGCGCGGCGCCGACGCCGTGGTCAACTTCGCCGCCGAGACCCACGTCGACCGCTCCATCAGCGGCCCGCAGGACTTCATCAGCACCGACGTCCTCGGCACGCACACGCTGCTCGAGGCCGTCCGCGCGCCTCGAGATCCCGCGCTACCTGCAGATCAGCACCGACGAGGTGTACGGCAGCATCGAGGAGGGCGCGTTCACCGAGGAGTCCGACCTCGACCCCTCCAGCCCCTACTCGGCCAGCAAGGCCGGCGCCGACCTGCTCGTGCTCGCCTACCACCGCACCTTCGGCACGCCGGTGCTCATCACGCGCAGCTCCAACAACTACGGGCCGTACCAGTACCCGGAGAAGATCGTCCCGCTGTTCATCACCAACGCCATCGACGACCTGCAGCTGCCGGTGTACGGCGACGGCCTCAACGTGCGCGACTGGCTGTACGTGGAGGACAACTGCGCCGGCATCGACCTGGTGCTGCGCGAGGGCGTGCCGGGGCAGGTCTACAACATCGGCGGCGGCAACGAGGTGCAGAACCTCACCATCACGCACCAGATCCTCGAGCTGCTCGGCAAGGGCGACGAGCTCATCCGCTACGTCACCGACCGGCCCGGCCACGACCGCCGCTACGCGATCGACTGCTCCAAGCTGCGGAGGCTCGGCTGGGCGCCCCGGGTGCCGTTCGAGGCCGGGCTCGCGCGCACGGTGGAGTGGTACGCGAGCCACCCCGAGTGGTGGCGGACCATCAAGTCGGGTGAGTGGCGCGAGTACTACGCGCGCCAGTACGGCGGCGCGGTCTGAGCGACCGAAGCAGCGCGCGTCAGCTCACGGCACGTTCCACACCGGCGTTCCCGACGTGCACGCGCTTGAACAACCACGTGATGTTGCTGTTGGAGAGTCTCGTGCACCCGTGCGAGTAGTTGCGCGGGAACCGGCTGAGCAGCCACGGCTCGTTGGTGCCGTGGATGGCGTACAGCCCGAGGTAGCGCATGCGGAACGGCCCGTAGGGCCCGTACATGTGCGGGTCCTTGGCGTAGATCCTGTAGTGGCCCTTGGGCGTGGGCAGCCCCGGGCGCCCGAGCACGCAGTCGAACACCCGGATCACGTTGCCGTGCTCGTGGTAGTAGAGCTTGTACTTGCTGAGGTCGACGAGGATGAGGTGCGGGTACTTCGTCGGCACGCCGTAGGGGTTGCGACGGTCGTACACGACGCGTTTCCAGGTACGGCTGTTGCCCGGGAGGTGCGCGGCGTCGGCCGCCATCTGGGCGCGGACGACGAGCTTGCCCGGCTTGCCCGCGAGCAGCCGGACCTTGCCGCTGGAGTCGTCACCCAGCGCGACGTCGGCGAGCGCGACCCAGGCGCCGCCCGTCCACTGCTGCAACTGCGCCGTGTCGCCGGCGTGCGCGGGGCGCACCGACACCGTGTAGCGCACGTACCTGCCCTCGATGAGGGGCTTCGCGGCGGCGACCGCGAGCGTGACCCGGTGGCGTACGTTCACCGTGGCCTCAGCCGCGGCCGCCGCCCAGGACTCGCCGGCGGCCTGGTCCACGCGGAACGCGGTGGTCTCCGTGGGCTTCACCGTCCAGCGGAACGCGCCGTCGGCGCCGGCGGTGGCGACCCCGACCTCGACGAAGTCCGCCTCGGAGGCGCGCTTGCGGAACAGGGTCAGGGAGGCCCCGGGCGCCGCGCCCTGCGCGGTGAGATCGGCTGAGCCGCCGTAGGTGATGGAGGCCGGCGCCGCCGAGAGCGTGAGCGCCGGCTGCTCGCTCGCGGAGGCGACGGCGGGCAGGCACGCGGCCAACACCGCGACGAGCAGGAACAGGACGACGGCTGCGGACTTGGTGCGAACGTACACGGCGGCCCCCACGGTAGGTCGGTGCTTGCTGGCCGCAGTCTACGGCACGGCGGTCAGAGCGGGCCAGCCCGCGCGTCACACGCCGGGCCGGCGGGCGCGCGGGTCAGCGCAAGTTGTGCACGTAGGTGCCGACCGGCACGCGGGCGTAGAGCCAGAGCACGTGCCGGTTGAGCATCCGCGCGCAGCCGTGCGAGTACGCGCGCGGCACGCCTCGGCGGATCAGCCTGGGCTGGTTGGTCCCATGGATCGCGATCCCGCCCCTCTGCCGGTAGAACATGGCGCAGGCGCCGAGGGCGCCGGAGGCCGGCTTGCGCTTGCCGTAGATGCGGAAGAGACCCAGCGGCGTGCGGTACCCCGGCTTGCCCAGCGCCACGTCGAAGCCCCTCACCAGCACGCCGCTCTCGTAATAGTAGAGCCGGTACTGGTGGCGCACGATGACGATGTAGTGCTCGTACTGCATCGGCACGTCGTGCGCGTTGGGTCGGTTGACGATGACCCGTCGGGAGACCGAGGCGCCACCGTCGTGGTCCGCATCCGCGTCCATGCGGGCGCGGAGGCGGTAGAAGCCGTACTCCGCGGGGGTCCAGCCGAGGGAGAACCGTGACGCCGAGTCGAGCGTGGCGGTGAGGAGCGGCTGCCACTCGCCGGACACCCTGCGCTCGATGACGACGGTCGCGCCGGGATGCGCCGGAGCGACAGAGCCGCGCAGCCGGACGGACTCCCCGAGCCAGAGACTCCGGGCGGAGGAGAACGTCACGCGCGGCTGCACCGGCAGGCGAACGTCCGCCTGCGCCGGCGCGCCGCCTGCTCCGCCGGCGTACCGTGCCTGGTAGTCGGTAGAGACCTCCGGCTTGACGCCGAAGGAGAAGGAGCCGTCCGCCGCGGTGGTCGTGGAGCCGGCCGGCAGCCACTCGGCCGCAGTGCCCGCAGGCCGCTGGAACAGGTCGATCGCGGCGCCCTCCACGGCTCCGGACTCGCCGGTGAGCGCTCCGCCGACGAGCGCCGCGCCCGGATAGACCACGGTGGCCGGCGAGGCGGCCGCGGTGAGCTGCGCCGCCGCGGCCGCGGCGGCGGCGCCGGCGGAGACAAGGAGGATGAGGACGGCCGCGGCCAGCGCGACGACCAGATGCGCGGCGTGCCTGAGGATGACCGGGTGACGTTCCATGTGCGTCAGTGTGCCCAGGAGCCGCGATCCCACGCAAGGAGCCCCTGTCACCGCCCCACCCGGACGCGAGGAGTCAGGGCTGGGCCGGAGTGGGCGACGCGGACGGCCCGGACGGCGAAGGCGAGGCGGACGCCGGCCCAGTCGGCGACGGCGAAGCGGGCGCCGAGGCGGCCGGCGAAGCATCCGCAGCCGGAGCGGCGGCCGGAGCGCCCGACGGCGACGGCGAAGGCGACGGCGACGGCAGGACGAGCTCCGACGCCTTGAGCACGCGCCGGCCCCAGGCGAACATCGACTTGTAGTAGCTGGAGCTGTTGAGCGACCCCAGCGTCACGCCGTCGCTCGATCCGGTGGAGTGGATGAACCACCCGCGCCCCAGGTACAGCCCGGCGTGGTAGATGGAGTTCACGCTGGAGTCCTTGCCCCTGGGCCCGAAGAAGATGAGGTCGCCGCACTTGAGCTTGTCCCGCGTGATGCGCGGCTTGGCGACGGCCGCCATGTCGTGGGCGCCGCGCTGGTTGACGGTGATGCCGTCGTAGCCGAAGTGCATCTTCATCACGTAGAAGACGAACCCGGAGCAGTCGAACCCGCCGGACTTCTGCGTGCCGTAGGGCGAGTTGGGCGTGGGGTACTCGCCCGCCCAGATGTAGGGGTAGCCGACGAACTTCAGCGCGAACTTCGCGATCTGCTTCTGCCGGTCGCTGAGCGGCGGGAAGCTGACGTTCTTGAAGGCGGAGAGGCCGTACAGCTGCCAGTCGCTCGCCACCTTGTACGCGCGGTAGAACATGTAGGCGACCTCGGCACGGTCGATCGGCTCGTCCGGCAGCGTCTCGTGGCCGTCGTCGCCGGTCGGGTGGTTCAGCCGCAGCTCGAGCTGGCGCGAGGCGACGAGGGAGGGGAGGTAGGAGGGCGCGCCCGTCCTCCACCCGGCGTTGGGCTGCCAGCGCGCCGGCGCCAGCGTGCTGAGCAGCGACCAGTCGTAGGAGGAGTACCGCTCCTTGAGCCAGCGGACCACGGCGATCTCCGCGGCGGCGGACGATACCTTCTCGGCGGGCCGGAAGCTACCTTCCGCGTCCAGGCCCATGTAGCCCTCGTGCACGGCCGTCTGGATCACCGAGTAGTACCGGTGGCCCTTGGGCACGTCTGCGATGTCCACCGGCTTGATGTTCTCGCCGTAGTGGCCGGAGGCGAGGACCAGGGAGCGCGCCAGGAGCTCTCTCGTGATGGCGCGCTCCGGCTTGAAGAGCGTGCCGTAGTCGTCGAGCAGCCGGTGGCCGGCGTCCGCGCGGTTGGTCACCGAGGCGATGTAGGCGGAGGCCCAGTGCGACTTGGGGACGTCCTCGTAGGCCTTGGCCGGCGCGGGCGCCGCGAGGGCGAGCAGCGCCGCCGCCGAGAGGGCGAGGGTGGCGAGGATGCGGAAGAGGATGAGTCGTGGGCTCATGGCTGTCTGACTGCTATCGGCGGATGGGCCGGCGGCTTGAGTGGGCCCTGCCTGGTAGGCCCGGCCACGGATTTCGCCGCCGGCCGGGCGTTTCCCCTGTGCTGGCCGTAGAGGGTAGCACGGGCGCAACGCCGGCGCCCGCCGGCGGGCGCGTCTCAAGGCGAAGGAGAACGAGGCCGATGCCAGAAGCAGTCATGACCGACTCTCCGCCGTTTGCCCCACTCGCGCGGGGCGCGGTATCCTCGAACGAGGAGGCGTCAGTGCCTCGGGAGCCCATGCACACCTCGCAGCCCACATCCGCACCCCACCGCGCGCCGCGTGCCCTCGGGCGCCGGAGCCGCCTGGCGCTCGCCGGCGCCCTCGCGCTGTTCGCGCTGCTCGTGGCCGCCGCACCGGCCGCCGCCCGCTCCACCCAGTACGCGTTCACCATCACCGGTCATGGCTGGGGTCACGGCGTCGGCATGTCGCAGTGGGGCGCCTACGGGTACGCCAAACACGGCTGGGAGTACAAGGCCATCCTCAAGCACTACTACACCGGCATCGGGTTCACGACCGTCGCCGACTCGGTGGTCCGCGTCAACCTCCGCAGCGGACTCAGCGCCGTGAAGCTCACGTGCGCGAGCGACTACACCGTGCAGGGCACGGGCGCCGCCACCACGATCCCCGGCGGCGCCGCGGCCACGGTCACGTACTCCAGTCTCGGCTACAAGGTCGCGGCAGGTTCCCTGCGCAAGACGTACACCGGCGCGCCGACCTTCACCCCCTCCTCCGGCGCGCTCAAGCTCATCACCACCACCGACCTCGGCGACGACGGCGCCTACCGCGGCACGATCCGCGTGGTGCACAGCGGCGGCGGGCTCATGATGATCAACCACGTGCCGCTCGAGAGCTACCTCCGGGGCGTCGTCCCGCACGAGGTGCCCTACACGTGGCCCATGGACGCGCTCAAGGCGCAGGCCTGCGCGGCGCGCGCGTTCGCGCTCGGCAACAAGCAGCCCGGCAAGTCCTGGGACGTCTACTGCGACGTGCGCGACCAGGCGTACATGGGCATCGGCATCGAGAAGACCCGCACGAGCACGGCGGTCAAGGAGACCGCCGGCGTGTGCCCCACCTACAACGGCAAGCCCATCGTGGCCGTGTACTTCTCCTGCTCCGGCGGGGAGACCGAGGACGTCAAGTACGTGTGGGGCGGCACCTATCCGTACCTCAAGGGCGTCGACGACCCCTACGACGGCTACGCGACGCTGCACGACTGGGGTCCGCTGCGCCGCACGCCTGCCCAGCTCGGCGACCCTCTCGGCGCGGCGGGCTCGCTGCGCGCGGTGTACACGCTCAAGCGCGGCACCTCACCGCGCATCGTCAAGGCCGCGATCATCGGGAGCGGGGGCACCAAGTACATCGACGGAGGCTCCCTGCGCGTCAAGCTCGGGCTCAACAGCGCCTGGGTCGTCTTCACCAGCATGGGGATCACACCAGCGGCTCGCGACGGCGCGAGCATCAGCTCGGGTGGGAGCATCACGCTCAGCGGGCGCATCTACCCGGCCCTCGCAGAGGGCGGCAAGGTGTACCTGCACTACTACTACGACGGCAAATGGCGCAGCCGCGGCGTCACCACCACGCGCAAGTCCGAGAGCCTGCCCGGCGGCTACACGGCGCGCTACTCGCTCTACAGCGAGACGGTGAGCCCCATCGCGACGACCAAGTACTACTTCTCGAGCCTCAAGGCGAAGTCGCCGGTCACGACCGTCAAGGTCAAGTAGGCGCGTACACCCTGGTCGTCGAGTCCCAGGAGTTCCTCCGCCGTTCCGGGCGGTGAGTCACCGAGCGGCACCGGCTGCAGTTCCTCGCCGTCCGGCGCGCCTGATTGTGCCGCTGGATCTCGCCTTCGACCATGTACAGAACGTCCTCGGCGATGTTGGTGGCATGGTCTGCAAGACGCTCGAGGTAACGCGCGACACTGAAGAGCAGCACGATGGCGTCGAGGTGCTCGAGATCCGCGCGGATGACCTCCTTGAGCTCTTCGATGAGCTCCGCGTAGAGCAGGTCGATCTCGTCGTCGGCGATCAGGACCTGCCGCGCCGTCACGGCATCCTGGCGGACCAGCGCGTCCAAGGCCTTCTCGATGATGGTCCGCGTGCGGTCGGCCATCACGGCCACGTTGACCGGCACCGCCACGGGATGCTCGTCCAGCAGCTGGAGCGCGCGCTCGGCGATGTTGGCGGAGAGGTCGCCGATGCGCTCGAGCTCGCTGTTGATCTTGATCACGGCGGCGACGAAGCGCAGGTCACCGGCCACCGGCTGGTAGAGCGCGAGGATCTTGAGGCACTCCTCCTCGACGTCGACCTCGTTCTCGTCGATCAGGACGTCGGTGGCGATCACGCGCCGGGCCTTAGCCGCGTCGCGCTGGTCGATGGCCTGGAAGGCGAGGCGGAGGTTCTCCTCCACGAGCGCCCCAAGACCGAGGACCTTACGCTTGAGCCGGTCCATCTCGCGTTGCAGATGCAGCATCTCACCCTACCCCGTGCGTGTCAGCAGGTCTTCTTCCACAGGGACGACGCCGTGCCGCCGCCGTCCCGCGGTCAAGGTATCTCACCGCTGTTAGCGGACGGTTAGCGCGCCGTCAACGGTCTGCATCGGCCCACGACCTCCTCACTCTCCCCCAGGAGCACCAGGTCGGTGCTGCCGCAGCACGGACAGGGCACCACGCCGACGTACGCGTGGTACACGCCGATCGGCACCAGGAATCCCTCGGTGCACACCGTGCACACGAGCTCGACTTGCCGGCTCATCCACTCTCCTTCTCCTCATGGCCCTGAGACGTTTGTACCGCCCCGATGCGAGCGGATCGCGAGTCACCTGAAAGCGAGTGATGAGCGCCGGCGAGGTTGCGAGTCCCCGGCGGCGCTCACGAAGAACAGGCGTCCCGTTCACCGACTCCTAACACGCGGCGAGCAGACTCGGGCCATGGTCACCCGGCGCATGAAGACCCGGTGTCACCTCCGCAGCGTCCGTGTCTCCGCGCTGTCGGAGGCGGAGCGTCGGCAGGAGCTTCGCGAGGCTGAGGCGAGCCGCGCGGACAGTCGAGGTAGTGACGAGGCGGCCGCGCCCACGGCGTCCCCCCGCGCCGCGGGCGACGGAGCATCGAGCCCCCGCGAAGCAGAGGCTGAGCGGCGGGCCGGTGTCGGCGAAGCAGACTGACACCGGCCCGCCTTCGGCCGCCGCAGCCGGCTCCCTCTCGGCGCCGACGGGTTCGGGCTAGCTCGGGCGCTTCCCGCCGCGGGGGCCTCGGCTCAGCCGAACCGCCCCGTCACGTACGCCTCGGTCCGGGGATCGCTCGGATTGGTGAACACCGTGGGCGTCAGGTCGTACTCGACGAGGATGCCGATGCGGTGGTCCTTCTCGTCCTGTCCCTCCGCCACGGTGAAGAACCCCGTGCGGTCGCTGACGCGGGCCGCCTGCTGCATGTTGTGCGTGACGATGATGATCGTGTACTCGGACACGAGCTCGTCCATGAGTTCTTCGATCCTGAGCGTGGAGACCGGATCGAGCGCCGAGCAGGGCTCGTCCATGAGGATCACGTCGGGCTCCACGGCGATGCAGCGCGCGATGCACAGGCGCTGCTGCTGGCCGCCGGAGAGCGCCATGGCGGAGGCCTTGAGATCGCGCTTGACCTCGTCCCAGAGCGCGGCCCGGCGGAGCGAACGCTCCACGAGCTCGTCCAGGTTACCTTTGAACCCGCCGACCCTGGGCCCGAACGCGACGTTGTCGTAGATCGACTTGGGGAACGGGTTCGGCTTCTGGAAGACCATACCGATGCGCCGGCGGACCTCCACCGGCTCGACCTTGGGGCCGTAGAGGTCGATGTCGTGATAGAGGACCTGCCCGTGGACCCTTGCGCCCTGGATAAGGTCGTTGGTGCGGTTCAGGCAGCGCAAGACCGTCGTCTTGCCGCACCCCGAGGGCCCGATGAGCGCCGTGATCTCGTTCTTGCGGATGGACATGCTGACGCCCTGGACGGCGTAGCTGCCGCCGTAGGTCACCGACACGTCCTTCAACTCGAACACGGTCTCCGCGGCGGCGTCCTTCTTCGCCTGACGACGCCGCTCACGGGTCACCTCTGCCAGCTTCGCGCTCTCCTGGAGGACGGCGTCGGCCTCTGCCGGCGGGGCGACCCCGCCGTCGGACATCCCCTCTCGCTTCCGCTCCGGCTCGTCCATCACGGCTGCACCTCTGTTCTCACTGATGGGCCTCTCGGTCATCTCCACCCTCACCATGTCTGCTGGAAGCGATTACGGAGCCAGATGGCCACGGCGTTCATCAGCAGGGTGATGCACAGGAGCACGATGATGGCGGCCGCGGCGGCGACGTGGAACCCCACGTTCGGTCGTGAGACCCAGTTGAAGATCTGGATGGGGAGCGCCGTGAACGAACTGTCCAGCCCCGTCGGGTTGAAAGTGACGAACTGCAGCGCCCCGAGCAGCAGCAGCGGCGCCGCCTCGCCGATGGCGCGCGACACGGCGAGGATCGAGCCCGTGGCGATGCCCGGGATGGCTGCCGGCAGCACCTGTCTGCTGACGCCCTGCCAGCGCGTCGCGCCGAGCGCCAGCGCGCCGTCCAAGATAGAGCTCGGCACCGCGCGGAGGGCCTCACGCGACGCGATGATGACCACCGGCAGGACCAGGAACGACAGGGTCAGGCCCGCGGTGAGCACCACAGGACCCAGATTCAGGAAGCCGCGCGCCAGGAACGCCAGCCCCAGGATGCCGTACACGATGGACGGCACGGCTGCGAGGTTCTGGATGATGACGTCGATGAACCGGTTGTACCACGCCTCGGTGTCCGCGAACTGCTCCATGTAGATGGCCGCCCCCACGCCGATCGGGATGGCGACGACCAGCACGATGCCGACCATCCAGAACGTCCCGAAGATCGCCGACTGGATGCCGGCCTTCTCCGGGAAGCTCGAGGGGAAGCTCGTGATGAGGTCCCAGTTGAGCTTGGGCCAGCCCTCGACCAGGCTCTGCACGATGAGCGCCACGAGAACGGCGAGGCCGACCAGCACGCTCCCCGTGACGGCGCCGCGGAACGCGCCGTCTCTGGTGCGGTGCCACCACCCACGCCTGCTGGTCAGCGACACCGGCGGGGCCGTGGACGCGTCCTTCTGCGTCGTCAGGGTGCTCAATCGTAGACCTCGCGGTACTTCCTCACCAGCCGGATGCTGATGATGTTCATGATCAGGGTCATGACGAACAGGCTGATGCCGACGGCGAAGATGGTCTTGTAGCCGATGCTGCCGGTGGCCTGGTCGCCGAGCCCCGCAGCCCCGATGAAGGCCGTCATGGTCTGCATGGCCTCGACAGGGTTGAACGTGAGATTGGGCATGCCGCCGGCGGCGATGAGCACGATCATCGTCTCGCCGACCGCCCGGCTGATGCCCAGGACGAAGGCGGCGATGATCCCGGAGAGTCCTGCCGGCACGACGACGCGGGTGGAGATCTCGTACTTCGTGGCGCCGAGGGCGGCCGCACCGGCGCGCAGCGACTGCGGCACCGCGTACATGGCGTCCTCGGAGATGGAGGCGACCGTGGGGAGGATCATGATGCCCATCACCAGACCGGCCGAGAGCGCGTTGAACACGCCCGGCGGGGTACCGAAGAGCCAGTTCTCCCGGAGCAGCGGCGTGATGAACGTGAGGGCGAAGAACCCGTAGACCACGGTGGGGATACCGGCGAGGATCTCGAGGATGGGCTTGACGAAGCTCCTCGTCCTCCGCGCCGCATACTCGCTCAGGTAGATCGCGGCCAGCAGGCCGAGCGGAAGGCAGATCGCCGCGGCGATGAGGGTGACGACGAGCGTGCCCCCGAGCAGCGGCAGGACGCCGAACTTCGCATTCTTGAAGAGCGGCGCCCATTCCGTCCCCGTGAAGAACTCGACAGGGTCGACCTCCCCGAAGAACTCGAGGCTCGGGATCAGCAGCGCGAGCACGATACCCACGGTGAGCACGATCGAGAGCGCCGCGCACAGGAACAGGCTGCCGACGATGACCTTCTCGCGGTAGCGGCGGCGGCCCGCCTCCAGCCCCTCGAGGGGTCTGGAGACGGGCCTCTCTGTCGTTACAGCCGCCATGTCTTCCTTACTGGGCGCTCGGCGAAGCGCCGCCGACGATCCCGTCGAGCACGGCCTGCGCGGCCGCGGTCTGCTCGGCGGTGATCGGCACGAACAGGGCCTGCTCGGCGATGCTCTGCGCGTTGTCGATGTAGAACTGCATGAACGCCGCCATCTCCGGCCGCTGCAACGCCTCGACAGACGGGTAGATGAAGAGCGGCCGGCTGAGCGGCGTGTACTCGCCGGACTGCACCGTCTCGAGAGACGGGGTCACGGGCCCGCTGCCGCCGTCGACCGCCACGACCTTGAGCTGCGAGGCGTTCTGCTCGTAGTAGGAGAGACCGAAGTAGGCCATGCCGCCCTTGGAGCCGGCCACGCCCTGCACCGCGACGTTGTCGTCCTCGGTGGCCTGGTAGTCGGTCCGGCTGACGCCCTCCTCACCGTTGATGGCGTCGGTGAAGTAGTCGAACGTGCCGGAGTCCGTACCGGGACCGAAGAGCTCGAGCGGGACGTCGGGGAAGCTCGGGTCGACCTGGTTCCAGTTGTCGATCGTGCTGCCGTCGTCCCAGATCATCTTCAACTGCTCGACCGTGAGGTTGTCCGCCCAGTCGTTCTCCGGGTTGATGACGACCGCGATGCCGTCGTTCGCGACCTGCATCTCGACGAACTCGACACCGTTGTCGGTGCAGACCTGCTGCTCGTCCGCCTCGATCTGACGGGAGGCGTCGTTGGCGTCGGTCTCGCCGGCGCAGAACTTCTCGAAGCCGCCACCCGTGCCGGAGATGCCGACGGTCACTCGCACGTCGGGGTTCTCCGTCTGGAAGAACTCGGCTGCGGCCTCGGAGAGCGGACCCACTGTGCTCGAGCCGTCGATGCGGATGTCGCCCGAGAGGGCGGCCGAACCGTCACCACTCGCGCCGTCCGAAGGCTCGTCGCCTCCGCACGCCACACCCACCAGCGCGATCGCCAACACGACTGCGACCATCGCGATCCACCGTATGCGCTTCATTCTTCCTCCTGTGACTCTTCGTGGTAGCGGTCCTTGGGCGGCCTCTCGAGACTCGCGCCGAGCGCTGCTGCTCGAGTCGCCTCCCCGGCCGTTGCCCCGCGGAGCACGGCCAATGTTCGCCAGCCAGTGTTAGCGGCTCGTTAGCGCACGATGTGGGCGCCGCGAGGCCAGGAGACATGGGGCCCCGGGCCTTGACGGCAGACCGCTACGAGCCGGGCCGGCCAGGAGCAAGTCTGGGCACTCGCGGTTCGCGGGTGATGAGAGGACTGTGAGCCCCGCATGAGGGCCGCACATGAGCACCGGTGAGCCTGCGCCAAGCCTCGGTCACCGGCGGCTGTGCGCCCGCCGGGTCGGCGCGCTCAGCCTCGGGGGAGGTGGATGCGGAACGTACTGCCGCGGCCGACCACGCTGCCGACCGAGACCCGGCCGCCGTGGATCTGTGCGACGTGCTTGACGATCGCGAGGCCCAGGCCGGTGCCGCCAAGGTCGCGGCTGCGAGCCTTGTCGACGCGGTAGAAGCGTTCGAAGAGCCTCGGCAGATGCTCGCGCGCGATCCCCTGCCCCTCGTCGGTGACGCTCACCACGACCTCGTCGCCCCGCTCCTCGAGTGTGACGACGACGACGGCGCCCTCGGCGCTGTACTTGACGGCATTGTCGATCAGGTTGACGACGGCCTGCTCGAGCAGAGGCGGACTCACGCGCGCGAGCAGACGATCCGGACAGACCTCGCGCAGTTCGATCCTCTTGGCCTCCGCTTTGGGGCCGCAGACCTCGAGCGCCACCGCGATCACGTCGCAGAGGTCTGCCTCCTCGAGTTGCAGCAGCGGGCTGTCGCCCGACTGCTCCAGCGTCGAGAGAGCCAGCAGGTCCTCGATGATCGAGTTCAGCCGGTCGGCCTGCCCCGAGATGATGCGCACGAAGCGGTGGGCCGCCACGGGGTCATCCAGGGCGCCGTCCTCGAGAGTCTCGGCGAAGCCCTTGATGGAGGTGACCGGCGTCTTGAGTTCGTGGGACACGTTCGCGACAAAGTCGCGGCGCACCGCCTCGAGCCTCTTGAGGCGCGTCACATCGTTGAGGACGACGACCGCGCCGACGGCGCTCCCGTCGTCATCTCCGTGAAGCAACGTGCCGTTGGCCTGGAGATTGCGCTCCTCGGCGCCTACACGCATCACGATGTCGGCCTCCACTGGACGGTGGCCGCCCAGCGTCTGCGCAACGACGTGCTGGAGGTCGGGGTTGCGGACGACCTCCTGGATCGCCTTGCCCTCGGCCGATGAGGGGTCGGTGTCCAGAAGGCGTGCGGCAGCCGCGTTCACGGCGATCACGCGCTCGTCGGTATCGACGGCCAGGACGCCCTCGACCATGCTCGAGAGCACCGCCTCGCGCTCGTTGCGCTCGTGGGTGAGCGTGCGCAGCTTGTCGTCGAGCTCCTCCGCCATGCGGTTGATGCTCTCGGCCACCACAGCGAACTCCTCGACCTGTGGCACGAAGAGCTTGTGCGTGAAGTCGCCGGCCGCGAGGCGCTCGGCCCCGGCCTTGATCGCCCGCATCTGGCCGCTGATGCGTCGGGAGACCCAGAAGCCGATGAGAGCGGCGATCACCGCCACCACCAGAGCGCTGACGGCGATGCTCCCGTACAACACACCGAGGGCGTCGTTCATGCGCGTGAGCGGCATGGCCGTCCGCAAGACCGTCGTGATGCGGCCGTCCTCCCGGACGGGGATGGCCACGTACATCATGTTCTCGCCGAGCGTGTCGCTGAAGTGGATCGTGCGCGCGGGGCGACCGAGCAGGGCGTTCTGGAACTCCGTCCGGTTGGCGTGGTTCTCCATGGTGACGGGATCGGAGTCGGAGTCGGCGAGCACTTCGCCCCGCGCCGCCCCCGGCCGATCGGCCGCGATGAGGGTGATGCGCGTGCCGGACTCCTCGCCGAGGCGGCGCAAGAGGTCCTCGAGCTGCTGCGGCGAGTCGGCGGCCATGGCGGCGACAAGCTGTTCGCGGATGAGCGCACCCCGTGCCTGCAGCTCCCGCTCCGTCTGGTCGTAGTAGAAGTCGCGCACCGACCGGACCGCGTAGAACCCCACCGCAGCGGTGCACAGGACGACGATGAGGAGATACGTGGCGTAGAGACGCCAGAAGAGCCGCGGCCTACGCACAGGTCACTGGTCCTGCAGACGATACCCCACGCCACGTACCGTCTCGATGTACGCCCCGCAGCATCCGAGCTTGCGGCGGAGCGAGACGATGTGCACGTCGACCGAGCGATCGGTCACGAAGCGGTCGTTGACGAATGAGTCATCCCCCTGGGCGGCGTCGACGATCTGCTGCCTGGTGAACACCCAGCCGGGACGCCGTGCCAGATACAGCAGGATGCGGAACTCGGTGGCGGTGAGTTCGGTGGGCTTGTCGCACACCAGCACCTGGTGCCTGCCGGGGTGGATGGTGAGCTCCTTGATGTGGACGGTCGCCTCGTCGTCGGCTGCGTCGTCGCCGCGGCGCAGCACGGCGCGGATGCGCGCCGTGAGGACCCGCGGGCTGAAGGGCTTGGTCACGTAGTCGGAGGCTCCGAGCTCCAGCCCGGCGACGACGTCGGCCTCACTGCCTTTGGCGGTGAGCATCACGATGGGGATGCCCCGCGTCTTGGAGTCGGACTTGAGCCGGCGGCAGACCTCGAGGCCGTCCACTCCAGGGAGCATGAGGTCGAGCACGATGAGGTCGGGCATCCTGGCGCGCGTCGCCGCCAGGGCGTCCTCGCCGCTGGCCACGACCGTCACCCGGTAGCCCTCCTTGTCGAGGTTGTACTTGACGAGCTCGAGGATGTCCCTCTCGTCGTCGACGACGAGCACGTTCTCTCTGGCCAAGGTCACATCCGTTCCGTCGGGTTCGCGCAGGGGCGCGGTCCCGGATCTCGGCGGTCCTGTGCAGCCTAGTGCCGTGATGTTAGTTCTTCGTTAGCATGGCGGCACACCGGCGGCCGGCTCACGGCCGCCAAGGAGGTGAGTACCCTGAACCACGCCGGGGACATCATCGTCGTAGGGGGAGGCCCCGTCGGCGCCTGCTGTGCGCTCGAGCTCGCGCGCGCCGGAGCGGCCGTCACCCTGCTCGAGAGAGAGCTCGAGATCTGCCCGCCGGTGAGCGGCGCGTACGCCAACTGCGGGCTGCTGGTGCCCAGCGATGCGACGCCCCTGGCGGCGCCCGGTGTGCTCGGCCAGGGTCTGCGCTGGATGCTCGACGCCTCCAGCCCGTTCTACATCGCGCCGCGGCCGAGTCCGGCTCTGGCGCGCTGGCTCCTGGAGTTCCGGGCGGCCTGCACGGAGGACCGGATGCTGGCTGCCGCTCCGGTGCTGCGCGCGCTGCACGTGCTGAGCGCGCGCCTGCACGACGAGTACGCCGCCGGACGTGGGAACGAGTGGCGATTCCATCACACCGGCGAGCTGCAGGTCTACGAGACGCCGGCCGGGCTGGCGGCCGCCCGCGAGGACGTCGAACGCTCGCGGGCCTTGGGCGTGCGCGTCGACGACGTGTCGCCGGCGGAGGCCCGGCGGCTCTTCCCCGGCCTGCGCTGCGAGGTGGCCGGGGCGTACTTCTTCCCCGAGGACGGTCACCTCGACCCCATGCTCTTCACGCGCGCGGCCGCGCGCAGTGCCGAGGAGGCCGGCGCGACCGTCGTGACCGGCGCCGAGGTGCTGACGCTGGAGCCGGCGCCCGGCGGAGTGCGCGCCGTCACCACACGCGGATCGTTCGCGGCCGGCCAGGTGGTGCTGGCGGCCGGCGCCTGGTCGCCCCTCCTCGCCCGCGGCCTGGGTCTGCGTCTGCCCATCGAGCCCGCCAAGGGCTACAGCATCGACGTCGACCGCCCGCCGGACTTCCCCGAGTTGCCGCTGTACCTGGGCGACGCCCACGTCGTGCTCACCCCGCTCGGCGACTCGTTGCGGCTCGGGAGCACCCTGGAGCTCTCCGGGTGGGACATGCGCGTGCGCCCCAGGCGCGTCGCGTACCTGCGCGCGGGCGGCGAGCGCGCCATCGGCGTGCCCGCGGACGGCCCCGTCCGGCGACTCTGGCGCGGGCCGCGCCCGGTTACCCCGGACGGCCTGCCCGTCATCGGCCGCGTGCCCGGTCGCGACCGCGTGATCCTCGCGACCGGCCACTGCATGCTCGGCCTGTCGCTGGGTCCGGCCACCGGGCGCCTGGTGACGCAGGTCGCGAGTGGCGAGAGGCCGGAGATCGACCTCGCGCCGCTCTCTGTGCGGCGGTTCTCCTAGCGCCGACAGGCGCCGGGCGTGGAATCCGGACGAGCGCCCGGACCCAACGGCCGGAGCGCGCCGGGTCAGCCGATGATGGCCTCGTAGGCGGCGCGCCAGTCGGAGAGGTCGGCGAAGAGGTGGTCGGGCGCGTGTGCCGCGAGCTCGTCCACGCTGTGGCGGCCCGTGGCGACGGCGACGGCAGTGACGCCCAGAGAGGCGCCGCACTCCACGTCGGCCGGCGAGTCGCCGATGACCACGACGTCCTTGCCGGCGAAGCGCCGGCTGGTGAGAGCCTCGGCACGGGCAACGGCGACCGCCGGCAGATCGGCGCGCAGCGCGGAGTCCGAGCCGTAGGCGCCGACCTTGAAGAGCGAGAGCAGGCCCGTCGGCTCGAGCTTGAGACGGGCCCCCTCTGCCACGTTGCCGGTGAGCAGGCCGACCAGGGCGCGGCGGTCGGCCGCGAGCGCCGTCACCAGCTCGCGGATGCCGGGCAGGGTCTCGACCTCGCCGCGGTCGATCTCGCCGCGCAGCAGCTCCAGGTAGCGCGCGATGCAGGCGTCGACGTCGCCGGACCCGTCGGCGCCCCAGAGGGCGGCGAGGTCGGCGATGATGCCGGGGTCGGTGCGGCCGTGGAACGAGTAGTCGCCGAGCTCACCCTCGACCCCGTACACGTCCTTGATGGCGCGCAGGATCGCGCGCCCGCCGGCGCCGTGGGCGTCGACGAGCGTGCAGTCGATGTCGAAGAGGATGAGGCGGTCGGGCATCGCCGGCAAGTATAGCGGCGCGCGGCCGCGGCCTCAGCGGGCGGGCCGCTCTCCGTGGCGCGCTGCCGCCGGCTCAGCGCCGCAGGAAGCTCCGCTCAGCCGCCGCCCTTGAGCAGGAGCAGCGGCACGGCGCTGTTGTGGCGCACGTGGTCGGCCACGCTGCCGAGCACCATCCGCTTCGCCCAGCCGTGCCCATGCGTGGCCATGGCGATCAGGTCCGGGCGCAGCTTGGCCGCCTGCTGGACGATCACGTCCCGCGGCTCGCCGGAGACGATCTCCGTGCACACGGTGATGCCGCGGCTGCGCAGCTGCTCCGCGGCGCGCGCCAGGTCGCCCTCGGCGTCCTCGAGCTCGCACGCCCGCTGGTCGCGCGTGTGGAAGTGGGCCACGCGCAGGAGCGTGACGTCCGCGCCGCACGACTCGGCGAGCCGGCCGACGTGCTCCAGCACGACAGCGTCGGTCTGCCCGCCCTCGAGTGGCACCAGGATGTGGTCGTAGACGCCCATGCTTAGCCTCCGAAGAAGATCTGGTAGAGGAGGAACGCGTTCAATCCGATGATGATCGCGGCCAGCAGCACGCCCACGCCAAGCTGGATCGTGTTCATGCGGTCGGCGCCCATCACGCGGCGGCTGCGCGAGAGCCAGAGCAGCGGGATGACCGTGAACGGCAGCTGGATACTCAGGAGCACCTGGCTCACGATCAGAGCCTTGAAGGAGTCGACCCCCAGGACGATGACCAGCATCGCGGGAAGCGACGTGACGACCAAGCCGACCTTGTAGGCGCGGGTGCGCGGATCCTCCGGCTTGCCGAGGTAGCCCGTGACGACGTTGGCCTCGGCGAGCGAGGAAGTGATCGACGAGGCGATCCCCGCCACCAGAAGCGCCATCCCGAACAGGACCTGCGAAAGCGCCCCGACCAGCGGCTCGAGCGTCTCGGACGCCTGCTCGATGCTGGTGACCGTGATGCCGGCGGTGAAGAACACCGCCGCCGCGACGATGATCATCGCCGAGTTGACGAGCCAGCCCACGCCCATCGCCAGGCTCGTGTCGATGAGCTCGAAGTTCATCAGGCGGCGGCGTCGCTCGGGGGCGAGATCCCAGTCGCGGGAGAGGATCACGTTGGAGTGCACGTAGATGTTGTGCGGCATGACGATGGCTCCGAGCATGCCGAGCGCGACGAGGATGCTGGCGCCGTCCACGGAGGGGATCACCCATCGCGGCGCCGCTGCCGCCCAGTCGGGCTTCACGAGGAACAGTTCGACGACGTAGCAGCCGGCGATGATGGCCAGGAAGACGACGATCATGCGCTCGAGCCGGTGATACTGCTGCCCGAGGATCGCGATGAAGACGATGACGACGGTGAGCGGGGCGCCGATCCACAGTGGCAGGCCGAAGAGCAGGTAGAAGCCGAGCGCGGCGCCCAGGTACTCCGCCAGGTCGGTCGCCATGCAGGCGAGCACGATGGTCACGCCGGCGATCCACACCACCGGCTTGGGAAGCTGCTTGCGGATGTTGGCGGCCAGCGAGTGGCCGGTGACGATGCCGAGCTTGGCCGAGAGGTGCTGCAGAAAGATGAGCATGAGCGTGCTCAGCGAGACGACCCAGAGCAGCGTGTAGCCGAACTCCGAGCCGCCGGCGATGTTGGTGGCCCAGTTGCCCGGGTCGATGAAGCCGATGGTGACGATGAAGCCCGGGCCGAGGTAGCGCAGGAGCTCCCGCGAGAAGAGGTCGCGGACGAAGTCGGCCGCGCCGCGAGGCCGCGAGTCGTCCTCCAGGTCGGCCGGCGGCTCCAGAGTCGGTTCGGGTGTCGGTACGCCCGCAGGCGTGGCGGTGGGATCGTCGCTCATCGTGACCCGACTCTACTCCGCACAGAGGACGCGCTCACGAACGCGCCGTACGCCGCCGGCCCCGCGTGGGGCCGGCGGCTCTCCCTGCGCAGCGCCGTCAGGCCGGCGTCGTCTCGTCGGCGTGCTCACCGAACGGCCACTGCTCGGCGATGAAGCTGAGCGCGCCCTGCAACAGCACCTCGACCACGATGGCCACGATGATGCCCAGCCAGGACGAGGCCACCAGGGCGAGGACGATCAGGCCGACGACGAGCAGGCCCCAGCGCACCGGCACGACGTGGTTGACGACCCAGGTCGTCACGGGCCAGTCGGGCAGGTCGACCTCCGCCGCCTGGCCGGCGACGCGCTTGCCGGCCGCGACCACGCCGGCGCGGATGTCGCGGCGCCCGAGCGCCCACACGAGCAGGGCGGCGATCACGCCGACCACGCAGACCCAGATGGTGATGGTCGTGAGCGGACCGAGCGAGGCGTCCACCACCTGCTTGACGATGTGCTGGCCGGTGCCCTCCTTGACCTGTGCCGTCAGGTACTCGGACGCGCGCGTGACGATCACGCGGGTGACGAAGATGGCGATCGCGGCCCCGATGCCGACGGCGATCGCCGTCCGTCCGCGGCGCCGCGAGAGCCAGATGGTCAGCGCGATGAGCGCGGCGGTGATGAGCGGCAGGATCCACATGAGCCGGTCGAACCACTTGATGGCGGTCTGCGCCGGTCCGAGTGCGTCCGACTGCAGCAGGGTGATCTGGCCGAAGTCCGACGGCAGCGGCCGGCCGGACCAGTTGGCGACCTCCTGGATGCCTTGTTCGGGGTCGGTCTCAGGCGCGATGACGGGCGGGTTGAACTTGCTCGAGAGCCCGCCCGGCAGCTTCTCGTCCAGCCACACGAGCGCCTGGCTGATGAGGGGCAGCAGGTTCAGCCTCACGTCGTCGCCCTGGACGTAGACGTTGCTCGTCTCACCGCGCAGCAGCGCGACGATCTTCTCGTGGCCGACCTCGTTGATGCGGAGCCACAGCTCGTAGGCCTTCTCCGAGCTCAGCACCTTCTGGGCGCCCTTGGTGATGAAGTCCTCGACGTAGGCCGTGATGGGGCCGGAGAGGATCTGCACCTGCGCCGGGAGCGCGTCGGATACGCGAGTCTGCAGATCGGTCGTCTTGACCACCTGGGAGCTGATGTACTCGCTGAGGTTCTGGATGGCCTCGGGGTCCTTGCCGATGGGACCCACGATCGCCATGTAGCCGTCGGTGTTCATGACCGTGTAGTGAGCCCACCAGGTGACGCCGGTGATGACGACGGCGAGGCAGCTCAGGAGCACGAGAAGGCCGATGAGCACGCTGCGCAGACGACTGGGCCGGCGTCCGGGGACCAGGACGGCGGTGGTCTCCTCCGGCGGAGCCGGAGGCGAGACCGCCGTGACCTCCTCGCCGGCCTCGGTCATGACGGCCGTGGACTCCCCCACGGCCTCGGGCATGACGGCTGTGGACTCGTCGCCGACCTGCGTGACCGCCGTCACTTCGTCCGGCTCGGGAGAGCCGGACCCACCGCTCTTGTGCTGTTTCCCGGCCACGGCCGCCCCCTCCTCCGCTTTCCGCATGACCACTCGGTCACTCATTCCCTAAAGCAGCGCGAAAGCCTACGTGCACCAGCGGCTCAGGCAGCCGTGAACGCCTGCTCCAGATCGGCGATCAGGTCGCCTGCGTCCTCGATGCCGACGGAGTACCGCACGAGCCCCTCGGGGATGCCCATCGCCGCGCGCTCCTCGGCCGTGCACTCGACGTGGCTCGTGGTGGCCGGCACGCCGGCGAGCGTCTCCACCGCGCCGAGGTTGGCGGCGAGATGCGCCAGCTGCAGACGCGGCAGGACCCGCTTGACGGCGTCGAAGCCGCCGCGCAGCGAGAAGCTCATCATGCCGCCGTAGCCGCGCATCTGACGCGCGGCGACGTCGTGGTGCAAGTGGGTCTCGAGGCCCGGGTAGTTGACCGTCTCGACCTCCGGCCGCTCGGCGAGCCAGCGCGCGATGGTCAGCGCGTTCTCGTTCTGCCGCTGCACGCGGATGGCCAGCGTCTTGAGACTGCGCACCATGAGGAAGGCGGCCATGGGATCCATCGAGGCGCCGGTGATCTCGCGGTAGTGGTAGACCAGCTTGATCAGCTCGGCGCGGCCGCAGAGCACGCCGCCGAGCGCGTCCGCGTGGCCGCCGAGGAACTTGGTGGCGCTGTGCAGCACGAGGTCCGTGCCCAGCGCCAGCGGGTTCTGGTTGATGGGCGTCGCGAAGGTGTTGTCGGCGACGACGATCGCGCCGGCCTCGTGCGCGGCCGCCGAGAGGCGGGCGATGTCCATCACCTTGAGCGTCGGGTTGGTCGGCGTCTCGAGATAGACGAGGCGGCAGCCACGGGAGATGGCCGCCTCGATCTGCCCGAAGTCGCTGGTGTCGCAGAGCTCGACCTCCACGCCCCAGCGCGGCAGGAAGTCCACGAACATCTGGTTGGTGCCGCCGTATGTGTCCTTGACGCTCACCACACGGTCGCCCGGCGCGAGCAGGCCGAACAGCGTGTTGCTGACCGCGGCCATGCCCGTGGAGAAGCTGGTGGCCGCCTCCGCCCCCTCGAGGATCCGGACCTTCTCCTCGAACGCGGCCACGGTGGGGTTGGTGTTGCGCGTGTAGATGTGGCCCTCGGTGCGCCCGAGCGCCGCGTCGACCCAACCGTCCACGTCGGGGTAGCCGAACGCGGCGCTGTAGACGATGGGGACCTGCGTCGCCCGGTGGGCGCGTGCCGCCTCCTCGCCTGCGCGCACCGCGAGCGTTGCCGGCTTGAGATCCTCGAGGCCGTCCGGCCGCGCTGCGTCGTCGCTCATGTGACCCTCCACTCCTCAGCGGCGCCCGGGTCCGGGCGCCGGCGTCGTCGTCCGCCCGCCATTCTAGGTCACCCGGATACCACGATGCCGTACGCGCGAGCCTTCGGCCGCTCCCCGACGGGTACAGTGAACGCAGGCTGCGCCGCCGGCGCCGGCCGGACGGAGAGGTGCGCGTGGGACCCTGGAAGCTGCCGCCGAGGGCCAAGGTGTTCGAGGCGTTCACTGCCGTCGCCGACGGCCGGGTCCGGCTCGCCGGACCGGGATCGGCGACCGTGACCTCGTCCGCCGGCGACAAGGTCTACGACGTCACGTGGTCGGAGGCCGAAAGGACGATCGCCGCCAACGACAACGCCTCCTACTGGCAGGGCTACCTGGGGTATCCGGCCGTAGCGGTATTGCTCGCGCGCGGCGAGCTGCAGGCCGGCGAGGACGTCGTCCATGCGCTCGCAGGCGTCCCCTGGCACGACCTGAACGCGCGCTTCAAACGCGACTACGCTGCGGCCGTCGCGCACGTGCTCGCCGGCCTGCCGCAAGGCGCGCCGGACGCGGGGACCATCGAGCGCGCCGTGGACGACATCCTGGAGCAGCTCGCCGCGCTCGACCTGCAGCGCGCGGGACGCGGCAGGCGGCCGCCCACGGCCGGCGGATGAGCCTGACTACGCGACTCCTCAGCAGTCGGCAGCCTCCGGCTTGCGTTGCACAACGGTCGACAGGCGGCGCGGCAGGTCGCCCTCCTCGAACTCACGGACCTCGAGCAGCTCGAAGCCGGCAGCGATCCGCTCGATGAGTCGGCGGCTGAAGAAGTGGACGATGAACCCGTTGGACTCGAACCTGTCGTCGCCGCGTGCCGGACCGCGGCCGTAGTCCGGGTCGGCCGTCGTCCGTGCCGTGTAGACCTGGAGGCCGCCCGGACGGAGCACGCGCCGGACCTCCCGGCTCAGGGCCTCCAGCTGCGGAGTGGTGAGCGACATGCAGTACAGCATGTGCGAGTAGCAGGCGTCGAAGCATCCGTCCGGGAAGGGGAACGGCTCGCAGCAGTCGTGCACCACCGCATCCAGCAGCTCGCCGACGCCCGCCGCGAGCGCCTTCTCCTGGATCGTGACGACACCGGGTGCGGAGAAGTCGAGCGCGGTGACGCGGAACCCCTCGCGCGCGAAGAAGAGGCTGTCGCGCCCCTGACCGGCGCCGAGTTCGAGCACGCGCCGCGCGCCGGCCGCCGCGAACAGCGGCGCGGCTTCGCGCGCCGGGCGGCTCGGCGCGACGCCGTAGCGGTCGGGGCGGTCGGCCAGCGCGCGTGGTCCAGTGGTCGCGCTGGCCGTCCGCAGAGCGACCGGCCGCGGCGACGAGCGCCGCGCGCAGCAGTTCGTCCGAGGGCACGCCGCCGGATCCACCGGGGCCGGAGTACAAGCGTCAGCCGAGGCCGAAGTCCTCCAGAGCCCCGGCGCCCGGCTCCACGTCCCGACCATCGACCCGGACTGTCGGAGAGCCGGGCATCCGCAGGGCACGCGCCTCGTTCTGATCCGCGACCACGCGCTCGCTCAGCGCCACGGAGACGCCGACCTCCTCGGCCGTCCGCAGGACGGCAGCGGCGGTCGCCCCCCCAGACGGGCACGAGTCCGACACCAGCAGTTCCACCACGACTCGTCGCATGCTGCGCTCCTCTCCAGGCAAGGATACAGGCCCCGTCGATCCAGCGATTGACTAAGGTCATGTTGACGTCGTTTTCCGACATGGCTATCCTATTGACTCGTGATTAGGACTGCCTAACTCGCTCGCATCGGACTCCCTCCCAAAGGACGGCGCATGACTCTGCTCGACGCCCGGCCGGACACACCGGTACGCATCCTCAAGATCGACGACGACAGGGCGCGCGCCCAGTGCGTGCGCTTCGGCATCGGTGAGGGGTCGGTCGTCGAGTCGGCCGAGAAGCTCCCGCTGGGTCCCGTGCTGGTGCGCCACTGCCGGCAGGAGATCTGCGTGGGGCGCAAGCTGGCGCGACGCGTGCTCGTCGAGAACGTGGTCGCCTCGTGACGCCGGCCACCGCGCCCGCCTGCTGCGCGCCGGTCACCACCGAGGCGCCGGCGGAGGCCCGCAAGGTCGTCCTTGTCGGCAACCCCAACGTCGGCAAATCGCTCTTCTTCAACGCCTTCACCGGCCTGTACGTGGACGTCTCCAACTACCCCGGCACCACGGTGGCCGTCTCCAGCGGCCGCATGGGCGAGGACGTCGTCCTCGACACGCCGGGCATCTACGGCGTCTCCAGCTTCAACGACGAGGAGACCGTGGCGCGCGACATCGTGCTCGAGGCGGACGTGATCCTCAACGTGGTGGACGCCGTGCACCTGGAGCGCGACCTGTTCCTCACGCAGCAGGTGATCGACACCGGCATCCCGGTGGTCGTCGCGCTCAACATGGTGGACGAGGCGAAGGCCAGGGGCGTGGAGATCGACGTCGAGGAGCTCTCGCGGCGACTCGACGTCCCCGTCGTCCCGACCGTCGCCGTGCGCCGCGAGGGCTTCGACGAGGTCCGCGCCGCACTGGACGAGGCCCGCCCGGGGCGCTCCGACGCGCAGTTGCAGGAGCGCCTCACCGCACTCCTCGAGCACGTGCCGACGCGCCCCGAGGCGCTGCTCGTGCTCGAGGGCGACCCGTATGTGTCCGAGCGCGCCGGCTGGCGCGTGGAGGGCGAGCGCGACGGCGTGTACCAGGACCGGCGGCGGCGTGTGGACGCCGTCGTCGCCGGCGCCGTGCGGCAGCCTGGGGGCCGGGCCGGCTTCGGCGCCCGGCTCGGCCGCGCCCTGGTCAAGCCCTTGATCGGCATCCCCGTGCTGGCGCTGACCCTGTACGCCATGTACGAGGTCATCGGCGTGTTCGTGGCCGGCACCGTCGTCGGCTTCACCGAGGGCACCGTGATGCAGGGCTACGTGGAGCCGTTCCTCCGGGGAGCGATCGAGCAGGTCACCGGCTCCTCCGGCCCGGTGCGCGACATCCTCGCCGGCGAGTTCGGCGTGGTGACGATGACCGTCACCTACATCTTCGGCCTCCTGCTGCCGCTGGTGGTCGCCTTCTACCTGCTGATGTCCGTGCTCGAGGACTCCGGGTACCTGCCGCGCATCGCCGCGCTCTCCGACCGGCTGATGTCCGCCATCGGCCTCAACGGGCGGGCGGTCATCCCGATGATCCTCGGGTTCGGCTGCATCACCATGGCGACGATGACCACGCGGATCCTCGGCAACGAGCGCGAGCGGCGCATAGCCACGGCGCTGATGGCCTTCGCGATCCCCTGCTCGGCCCAGCTCGGCGTGGTGGTCGCCCTGCTCGCGGCGGCCGGCGGCGGCACGATCGCCCTGGCCTACGCGGGCATCATGGTCCTCGTGTTCGGGCTCATCGGGCTGGCGCTCGACCGCGTGCTGCCCGGCAGCCCCACCGACCTGCTCATCGACCTGCCGCCACTGCGCCTGCCGCGCCCGCGCAACGTGCTGACCAAGACGGTCCGCAAGACGTGGATGTTCCTCAAGGAGGTCACCCTGTACTTCGTCGCCGGGGCGCTGCTGCTGAGCGTGCTGCAGGTGACCGGCGCGCTGGTGGCCCTGCAGGGCCTGCTCGCGCCGCTCACCACCTGGTGGCTCGGCCTCCCCGCGGCGGCGTCCGACGCCTTCATCATGGGCTTCGTGCGCCGTGACTTCGGCGCCGCCGGCCTCTACGACCTGGGCCTGAGCAGCACGCAGATCCTCGTGGCGCTGGTGACGATCACGCTGTTCGTGCCGTGCATCGCCTCCGTGCTGATCATCATGAAGGAGCGCGGCAAGCTGTTCACCGCCGCGGTGTGGTTCGCCAGCGTCGCGCTCGCCTTCTTCGTCGGCGGCGTGGTCGCCCGCGCCGCCGGTCTGCTCTGATGCGCGGGGTGCTGAAGACCGCACGGCGGCAGGCGGACGCTGCTGAGTCCGCGGACGCCGCGGCGCCGGCGGGCGGCGCGCAGTCGCAGTGCGGCCTCCTCACCTGCCCGCAGCTGCGGCCTGCGGCTGGACACCCTCGCTCTGCGCTGCCCGCGCTGCCGCGCGGACATCCCGCTCGGCTGCGGCGGCAACTGCAGCACGTGCGGCAAGGCCTAGCGGCAGCCCGCCGCGAATAGAGCGGCATGGACCCGCTCGCCGTGCTGCCCGTCGGCGCCGTCACGGCGCCGCCGCTGGCCATCAGCCTCACGGCCGTCTTTCTCGGCGGCCTCAGCGGCGCCATCTTCGCCGTGCAGCGCAGGTTCGCCGTCACCGGGGTGCTCGCGATCGCCATCGCGACCGGGCTGGGCGGCGGCATCATCCGCGACCTCCTGCTCGGCCGCATCCCTGTCGCGCTCACCGACCCGACGTACCTGCCGCTCGTGGTGGCGGCGGCGTTCATCGGGTTCTTCTTCGCCTCCCTCGTCCACCGCGGCCGGCTCCTCCTGGACATCCTCGACCCGATCTGGATGGGCCTCTTCGCCGTCATCGGCGCCCAGCAGACGCTCAACGCGCTGGATCAGTCCGGTCAGGCCAGCAGCAGCTTCGCCGCCATCCTCGTCGGCTGCATCTCGGCGTTCGGCGGCGCGGTACTGCGCGACCTGCTGGCCGGGGAGACGCCACAGCTCGTGCTGCCCGGCCCGATCAACTACCTCGCCGCGATCCTCGGCGCCGTCATCTACGTCGGCATGGTGGAGTGGGCCGGCGCCGACAAGGTCGTCTCCGAGTGGGTCGCTATCGCGATCGTGTTCGGACTGCGCATGATCGCCCTCAAGTACGGCATCCGGGCGCCGGAGCCGGTCGACGTCTCCCGGCACCTGAAGAAGCACGTGCTCGGAGGCCGCCGCGTGCGGCGCAGGCCCGGCATGCGCGTCTACCGCACCGGCGCGGCCGGGCCGGGCCAGGGCCCCGCGGCGCCATCGGCTCCGCCGGGCTCGTCGTCGAAGCCGCCCGGCGCGGGCGCCTGACGCCGCCGCAGGACCCCTCTTACGGTCGCTCAGAGGTGGCCCGAGAGCCCACGCGGCCGGCCGGCTGACGGACGTTGCACAACGGCATGCTCGCGGGTAACATATGAACATCTGTTCATATGTTCAGAGAAAGGCGCCTCTGTGACGGACCCCTCGACCCAGTCTCCGCCCCCCGGCGAGCCGGTGATCTGCGGCAAGGACGACGAAGACCTGCTCGACCACTGTGACGTGCACGTGGTCGACCCCGAGCGTGTCGCGGCGGTCCGCGAGCGGCTGGTGTCTCCCGTCATCGCCGGGCAGATGGCGGCCGTGTTCAAGGTGCTGGCCGACCAGAGCCGCTGCCGGCTCACGGCGGCGATCATCGAGGCGGGAGAGCTCTGCGTGTGCGACCTCGCGGCCACGGTCGGCATGAGCGAGAGCAGTGTGAGCCACCACCTGCGCGTGCTGCGCGCCAACGGGCTGGTGCGCGCCCGGCGCGCGGGCAAGATGGTCTTCTACTCCCCCGACGACGCGCACATCCGCCTGCTGCTCGACCTGACCAGAGAGCACGTGGAGCACGGCCCGGAGGATCTCTCCGGCGGCGGACGCTCTACCGACATCGCGGGAGCCGTGACATGACCGAGCGCACACTCGAGCTCTCGCTGCTGCTGCCACGCGCGGCTGAGTGCGGCGGCTGCGTGGACGAGGTCGGGCGCGAGCTGGAGCGGCTCGAGGGGATCCGCGGGATCGAGCCGGACGTCTCGCGCGGCCTCCTCCGCGTGGCCTTCGACGAGCAGCGGCTCTCCGGCGGCGACGTGGAGACCTTCGCCCGCCGCGCCGGCGCGCTGGCGCACTGCGAGGAGCACTGCCCGCTGGCGGTGCACGAGCACGGGCCGCTCGACCTCTCTCGCCCGCTGGCCGCGGAGGCGGCGGGCGAGCGTCGCATCCTGCACGTCACGGGCATGGACTGCGCAGACTGCGCGGTGAAGCTGCAAGGGGCGCTGCGCCGCGAGCGCGGCGTGCGCAGCGCCGACGTCAACTTCGGCGCCGCCACGCTGGCCGTCGCCATCGACCCGCACGAGACGGCGCTGCCCGAGGTGTACCGCGCCGTCCGCCGGCTCGGCTACGACACGGTCGAGCGGCGCGAGAGCGAGGCCGCCGCGTCCGGCGCGCCGGCGGCAGCGGCGCGCGCCGGGCGCGGGTTCTGGCTCTCGGAGCCCCGCGCCCTCGCCACACTCGTCTCCGGCGCGCTCACCGTCGCGGGCTTCGTCGCGCTGGCGGCGGCCCCGGAGGCGGCGCCCTGGCTCTTCGGCGCCGCCGTGGTCAGCGGCGGCGCGTACGTCGCCCGCGCCGCCCTCTTCAGCCTGCGCGGCCGCCAGGTCGACATGAACGTGCTGATGACGCTCGCCATGGTCGGGGCGGCCGCCATCGGCGAGTGGTCCGAGGCCGCGCTCGTCGCCTTTCTCTTCAGCCTCGGTACGGTGCTGCAGGCGGCAACGCTGGAGCGCACGCGCCGGGCCATCAGCGGCCTCATGAAGCTGGCGCCCACCACGGCGACCGCACTGCGGCCGTGCCCGTCCGACGGCGACCTCGAGGAGACTCAGGTGGACGTCGCCGACCTCGTCGTGGGAGACGTCGTCGTGGTCCGCCCCGGCGAGCGCGCCGCCGTCGACGGCGTAGTCGTCGAGGGTTCGGCGGCGGCCGACCAGGCGCCGGTGACCGGCGAGTCCGTGCCCGTCGGCAAGGGACCCGGCGACCGGGTGTTCGCCGGGTCGATCATCGAGGGCGGCACCCTGCGCGTGCGCGCCACCGCCGCCGCTTCCGACACCACGATCGCCAAGATCGTGCACATGGTGGAGGAGGCCCAGGCGCAGCGCGCCCCGGCCGAGACCATCGTCGACCGGTTCGCGAGCAAGTACACCCCGGTGGTCGTGGCGCTGGCGGCGGCGGTCGCCCTCGTCCCGCCGCTCCTCGGAGCCTCGTTCGACACCTGGTTCTACCGCGGCCTCGCGCTGCTCATCATCAGCTGTCCCTGCGCCCTGGTCATCTCGACCCCTGTGAGCATCCTCGCCGCCCTCGCGCGCGCGACGAAGAACGGCGTGTTGATCAAGGGCGGCGCCTACCTCGAGCAGATGGCGGGCATCAAGGCGGTCGCGTTCGACAAGACGGGCACACTCACGCTCGGGCGGCCGCAGGTCACCGACGTGGTCCCGATGAACGGCACGTCGGCGGAGCGGGTGCTGAGCGTGGCTGCCGCTCTCGAGCGCTACAGCGAGCACCCGCTGGCGCGCGCGATCACCCAGCGAGCGGGGCTGACCGGATCCGCTCCGGCAGGGGACGCCGCGCCCGAGGACCACGACCACCCGGGCTCCCCTCACGCAGCCCCGGGACCCGCCGTGGAGCGCTTCCGCGCCATCCCGGGGCGCGGCGTGCGCGCCGAGCTGGACGGCCGGCTGCACTTCATCGGCCGGCCCGACCTCCTCGGCGCACACGGCGCCGACCCGGCGCTCGCGGCCGTGGTCGAGCGCCTCGAGCGCGAGGGCAAGACCGCCGTCGTGGTCGGCGACGAAGCTGGAGCGCTCGGCGTCGTCGCCGTCAGCGACCCGTTGCGTCCCGGCGCGCGCGAAGCGGTCGCCGAGCTGCGCGCGCTCGGCGTGACCGAGGTCGCGATGCTCACCGGCGACAACCCGGAGACGGCTCGCGCCGTGGCCGCACAGGCCGGCGTCACCGACGTCCGCGCCGGCCTCCTGCCCGCGCAGAAGGTCGACGCCGTCGCCGAGATGCGCGACCGCGCCGGCGCGGTCGCCATGGTCGGCGACGGCGTCAACGACGCGCCGGCGCTGGCGGCGGCGTCACTCGGCGTCGCCATGGGCGCCGCCGGCACCGACGCCGCCCTCGAGACCGCCGACATCGCCCTCATGGGCGACGACCTCTCCGCCGTCCCCGAGACGATCCGCCTCGCCCGCCGCACGACGCGGGTCATCTGGCAGAACATCGTGTTCTCCATCGCCGTCAAGGCGATCTTCCTCGTCCTCGCTCCGCTCGGCCTCGTGAGCCTCTGGCTCGCCGTCTTCGCCGACATGGGAACGTCTCTGCTCGTCACGGCCAACGGCCTGCGCCTGTACCGGCGCTGAGTCCCGGCCGTCGCACAAGATAGGGTCATCGCCCCCGTTGACTCGGGACGATATCGGCCGATGATAGGAGCACCAGCGCCCCGTCGAGAGGGCACGCTTGCGCCGTCCGGCCTCATATCAACCATCCCCGGTTCCGTACCCCGCGGACGGTCGAACGGCGGCGTGAGTCCGCCATGCCCACCAGACCCATCACGCTGGCGACCGCGATCGAGAGCATCACGGTCCACGACCACCTCTGCCTGATCCACACGACCGTGGAGGAGCAGCTCGCGGCCGTGCTGCCCTTCGTCCGTCACGGCCTCGCGCTCGGCGAGCGCTGCGTGTACGTTGCCGACGCCGGCACGGGCAGCGACATCGTGGCGGCGCTTGACGCCGCCGGCGTCGACACCGCCGTGGAGCTCGCCCGCGGGGCGCTGCAGGTGCTCGGTCAACAAGATGCCTACCTGCGAGGCGGGGGCTTCGACCCCGAGGAGATGATCGCCTATCTCGCCGCGGCGGAGCAGGCCGCCAGGGACGACGGCTTCTCGGCCCTCCGCATCACCGATGAGATGGGCTGGGTCCTCAGTGGCGAGCCGGGCACGGAGCGCCTGATCGAGTACGAGTCCCTGCTCGATCGGTTCTTCCCCGAGCACGACGCGCTTGCCCTCTGCCAGTACGACCGCTCTCGGTTCCCTCCCGACATCATCCGGGACGTGATCCGCCTGCACCCGCTGGTGATCTCAGGCTCGCGGGTGTGCGACAACCCCTACTACGTGCCCCCCAATGACGCCCTGCTGCCGGAGGGCGCCGGTGTGGCTGTCGACCGCATGCTCGGCACGCTCGAGGAGCTGAGCCGGTCCAGATCGGCGCTCGAAGACGCCTCCCGGCACTGGTCGGCCACGTTCGACGCGCTCAACGACGCCGTCTGCCTGCTGACGCGCGACGGCACCGTGATCCGCTGCAACCGCAGCATGACCGATCTGCTCGGCCTTGAATCGGCGGAGGTCGTCGGCAGGAAGTGCTACGAGCTCATGCACGGGGGCCGCACCTTCTTCGACGGGTGCCCGTATCGGGAGATGCTGCGCACGGGCAGACGGGAGAGTCTCGAGCTGCCACTCGGCGACAGCTGGTACCAGGTGACCGCCGACCCGATGCTCGGCGCGAAGGGAGAGATCGTCGGCGCCGTGCACGTGGTCCGCGACATCGCGGACCGCCGCCGCGCCGAAGACGCGCTTGCGGAGAGGTCCGGTCTGCTCGCCGCCATCCGCGACCTCGCCGTCGACCTGGCGTCGCTCCCCGGCGACGCCGACCTCGGCCGATTCCTCGCGGAGCGGTTGCGGGAGCTGACCGGCGCGGTCGCCGTGGCGTTCAGCGAGTACCTCCCCGACGACCGCGTGCTCGCGACCAGGACCATCGCGCTGCAGCCGGGCGCCGTCAAGACGCTCACCGCTCCCCTCATGCGGCGTCTGGCGGGGACACGCTCCCCTGTCGACGAGGAGACCTACCGAAGCATCCTCACCACCTCGAGCGCGACGCACAGCACGCTCACCGAGACCTCGTTCGGAGCCATCCCGCCGGCGGTGGACGTCGCCGTACGCAAGCTCCTCGGGGTCGATCGCTTCGTCGGCCTGGCCCACGTGGTCGAGGGCGCGCTGTACGGAACCGCCGTCATCGCGCTGAAGGCAGGCGCTCCGGATCCACCCCTGAAGGACCTGGAGGCCTTCGCTCACCTGGGCGCGGTGTCACTCCGCCGCCGCCGCGCCGAGACCGCGTTGCGAGAGAGCGAGTCCCGGGCACGCTTCTGGGCCGACATCGTCGAGAGCGCCGCGGACGCAGTGGCGATCGGCTATCCCGACGGTCGCATCGGCGACTGCAACCAGGCCTGGTGCGAGCTCACCGGCTACTCGCGAGAGGAGTTGCAGGTCGTCCACTGGACCACGGACCTCACGCCTCCCGAGTGGCTCGGGCCGGAGCGGGAGGCGCTGACCGAGCTCGAGCGTACGGGGAAGCCCGTCCGCTACCACAAGGAGATCGTGCGCAAGGACGGGCGGCGACTACCGGTCGAGCTCGTCGTTCACCTGCAGACGGACCAGGACGGCAGCAACCCTCACTACACGGGGTTCATCCGCGACATGAGCGAGCAGAAGCGCGCCGAGGAGCGCATCCGCGACCTGAACGCGGAGCTCGAGCGGCGCGTGCACGAGCGCACCCGCGAGCTCACGAGCGCCAACCGCCAGTTGCAGGAGTTCGTCTACTCGGTGGCACACGACCTGCGCACGCCGCTGCGGGCGATCGATGGGTTCAGCCTCGCGGTGATGGAGCGCAGCGACGCGCTCCACGACGCCGACCGCGAGGATCTACGGCGTGTGCGCGGCGCCGCCCAGAGGCTCGGCCGCGTGATCGACGGGATGGTCTCCCTGGCCAGCGTCGGCCGCCGGGAGCCGCGGCCGCAGACCACGGATCTCTCGGCCCTGGCGGCCGAGGTGGTCGCCGAGCTCCGCGCCGAGCATCCCGGGCGCGAGGTAGAGGTCGACATCCAGGAGGGCCTGATCGCCGAGACCGACGCTCTCCTGGCCGAGGTGGTGCTGGCCAACCTCCTGGGCAACGCGTGGAAGTTCACGTCGCCCATGCCCGTCGCACACATCGCCGTAGGCGCGCTCACGCGTGACGGCCGGCGCGCCTACTACGTGCGCGACGACGGTGTCGGCTTCGACCCGGCCTACGCCCACAAGCTCTTCGTCCCGTTCGAGAGCCTGCACACCGCCGGCGAGTTCCCGGGCACCGGCGTCGGCCTTGCCACCGTGGCGAGGACCCTGGAGAGTCTTGGCGGCACCTGCTGGGCAGAGGGCAGACCAGGCGAGGGCGCGACCTTCTACTTCGTCCTCTCAGAGGACGCGGCGCAGGAGTAGACTGAGACCATGGTCACCACCATCTACACCAAGCCCGGCTGCCCGTACTGCGCCGCGGCCAAGCTGGACCTCGAGGCGCGCAGCGTCGAGTACCTGGAGATCGACGTGTACACGTCGCCGGGCGCACGCGAGGAGCTGGCCGAGCTCACCGGCGGCATGAACGTCGTCCCCGTCATCGTCGAGGCGGACGGGGAGATCAGGATCGCCGCCGGGGGTGGCTGAGGCATCTGACGGGCGCGCGTGACGCGCCCCCGCGCCGGATGCCGGCGGGTCGTGGCCGCCGGCCGCTACCGCTTGACCGGCAGCCCGGCCTTCTTCCACGCGTGCAGACCTCCCTGCACGTTGCTCACCTTCGCGAAGCCCATCTCAGCCAGTCTCCTGGCCTGCCGCGGACTGCGGTGGCCGCTCAGGCAGATGACGAGGATCTCGTCGTTCCTGTCCAGTCCGGTCTCGTCCTTCTTGATGAGCCCGGGTGGAACGCTGAGGGCGCCCTTGGGGTGCCCCGTCTTGAACTCCCCGCCGGAGCGCACGTCGACCAGCCTCGCGCCGCGTTTTGAGCGTGCGAACGCCTGCTTCACGTCGATGGTCGGCACGTCGACGGCTGCCGCGGTCGCCGCGGACCGCTTGCTGAATGGCCACATGTGGGTGAGGTCCTCCGGTCAGACCTTGGCGCCGTCGTGCTGTGGCTCCTCCACGACGGCGTCGTAGAGGACCTCGAACGGGCCGCTGGTCAGGATCGACTGCAGCGTCCCGTAGATGCGCTGCACGGTCGGTGATCTGTAGAAGTCGTCGTGCGCCTCCAGCGAGTCCCACTCGGTCTCGAAGACGAAGTGCAGGTCGCCGAGCTTCTCCTCGCGGCCCTCGTCGCGGAGGGCGCTGCCGAGCGGCGACATGCCGAAGGAGCGCAGGACGCGGTGGTTGACGTGTCCGGCCGCCACCTGGAGCAGGCCGGCGAGCTCCTGGAGCGCGCGCTCGGCACGATGCTCCGTGCCGTGGCGAACGCTGAACATGGTCTGGGCGATCAACATGCTGATCCACTCCTTCACGGAGACTGCAGAGACAGTTGTACCCGCGTGGGCCGTGAAGGAACGAGCTACGTCAGCGGACGATCTCGCGGAACGCCGCGAGCAGCGCCGGTGCGGTGAGCGCGGCGGGGCCGTCGCCCGTCCAGACGATCTTGCCGGCGCGGTCGACGATGAACGCCATGGGGCGCGCCGAGCCGTCCTTGCGGAGCGCGCCGTACAGCTCCGCGACACGCCCGTCGTCCGGCAGCAGCGGGAACGCCAGACCGGGCACCCGGGCGGCCAGCGCCTCGCAGTCCTTGCGGCCGGCGTCGCAGATACCGATGATCTGGCCGCGCAGGCCCCAGAGCGAGTCGGCGGCCTGGCTGAGCTGCTCGAGCAACTCCGCGGCGCCCTGCTCCCGGGTCGGGATGAACGCCAGCACCGGGAACCAGTCGCCGCGGTACTGGTTGAGCTTGATCTCACTGCCGTCGACGGCGGTGAGCGTGAAGGCCGGAGCTGCACGGCCGACGCCGAAGTCGTAGCCCACGTGTAGAACCTCCTGACGATGCCGCGGGGCGGGCCCGCGCGTGTCACGCGGCAGTGTAGCAAAGATGACGAGCGCGAGGTCCTCAGGTTGCTCTCAAGCGTGGCTCAGGCCACACTCAACCTGACCATGTACCTTCGTCTGACCGCCCGTGCGCGCGGCGGCCGCAGTCGAGTAGAGCACCCCCTGTAGAGAGGATCCATCGATGAGACGTGCCACCACCGTCCTGCTTGCCGCCGTGGCCCTTGCCGGCCTCGCCGCCGCCGGCCTGCTCGCCGCCGGGTGCGGCAGCGAGAGCGCCGGCGTACCCAGCGACGCCGTCGCCACCGTCGGCGACGTCTCGGTGTCCCAGACCGACTTCGAGCAGCTCATGACGCAGGCCAGGACGCAGATGGAGGCGTCGGGCATGAGCGTCCCCGAGAAGGACTCGTCCTCCTACGATCACTACGTGGCGCAGATCGTCCAGTACATGGTGCAGGAGCAGGTCATCGCCCAGAGCGCCGCGGACCTCGGGGTGACGGTGACCGACAAGGACGTCGCCGACCAGGTCGCGCAGCTGGAGCAGGCCTACGGCGGCAAGGAGAAGGTCGTCTCCCTCCTCAAGGAGCAGGGGATGACCATGGCGCTGCTCGAGCGCTCCATCAAGGGCCAGACGCTCTCGCAGCGCGCGATCGAGGTCGTCACCAAGAGCGCGGCCGTGAGCGACACCGACGTCAAGGCCTACTGGGACGCGCACAAGAGCGAGCTGACCAAAGACAAGAAGACCAACACCTTCGCCAAGGCGAAGAAGACCATCAAGGAGACGCTGCTCAGCGCCAAGCAGCAGCAGATCTGGAACGCGTGGCTGGACAAGCGCGTCAAGGAGATCGGCGTGGTCTACGCCGCCGGCTATGACCCAGCCGAGCTGAACGCCTCGGCCTCCGCCTCGCCGGCCGCCGGCGGCTGACGGAGCGGCCGGTCCACGACTGGCCTGGGGCGGCGGGCGGAGGCGCAGAGCCGCCGCCCGCCGCCCCTTCTGCGTACGCGGACGGGGCCGGCCCGCCGTAGCGGTGGCCGGCCCCGTCCGGGCGTGTGGCGGGCGCGTTCGCCGTGAGGCGCCCGCGCCCAGCCGTCTCAGAGCGTCAGAACGTCCTGTAGAGATCCTTGGTCGCGCCGCAGTACGGGCACTTGTCCGGCGCGTCGCCGATGATCGTGTGGCCGCAGGCCAGGCACACGTTGACCGGCGCCTCGGCGATGTCCTTGCCGGCCAGGACGGCCTCGCGGGCTTCAGTGTACTGGCCCTTGTGGTCGACCTCGGACTTGAGCGCGTAGTTGATGCTGCGCACGGCCTGGTTGTTGCCCTGGAGCTTGGCGATCTCGTGGTAGGCCGGGTACATCTCGTCGACCTCGAAGCTCTCGCCGCCGAACGCAGCGAGGAGGTTCTCGGCGGTGCTGTTGATGCCGCCCATCACGCGCAGGTGGTTGCGCGCGTGGCGCGACTCGGCGAACGAGATGGCGCGGAACAGCTTGCCGACGTTGGGGTACCCCTCGTCCTCGGCCTGCTCGGCCCACACGAGGTACTTCTCCGCCGCCTGGCTCTCGCCGGCGAAGGCGGCCGCGAGGCTCTCCTTCGTCATCGGGTTGAGCTCTTCGGGCTTGGGGAGGCGCTTCTCGAGAGCTTCGTCCATCTCAGAACTCCTTGAAGTACACGCCGGCGGTGCCGCACACGGGGCACTCGTCCGGGGCGTCGCCGATGACGGTGTGGCCACAGATGGGGCAGACGCGCACGGCGTCGGTGCCGCAGTCCTGCTTGCTCGCGACGCCCTTGCTCACCGCGTCGTAGATCGCCTGGTGGTCCTTCTCGGCGGCGTCGGCGTAGCGGATGGTGGTCTGCGCCGACTTGTTCTCCTGCAGCTTGGCGACGGCCATGTAGGCGGCGTACATCTCGTCGATCTCGAAGGTCTCGCCGCCCCACGCCGCCTTGAGGTTCTCCTCCGTCGTCCCGATGGCGCCGAGCACGCTGAGGTGGTTGCGGGCGTGCGTGCTCTCGGCGTACGCGACGGCGCGGAAGAGCCGCGAGACGTTGGGGTAGCCCTCGGCCTCGGCCACGTCGGCGAACGCCAGGTACTTCTGCGAGGCCTGGCTCTCGCCCGCGAGCGCGGCGGCGATGTTGGCGGCGGTCATCTCGCCCTTGCTCTCGGGGGCCGGCGGCGTGTTCTTGAAGGGTTCGGCCATCTTGTCGTGCTCCTCCTTTGACGGAGGGCGCTGCCCCGATGGGCGCGGCGCCCGGTTCTCTGAGGTCCGGTCGAGCGGACCCCTATGCTAACAGTGCGAACGGCGGTCGCCGTTGAGCGACCGTGAGCGCGCGGAGTGGTAGGGGCGCGAGGAGTGCGGCGGCCGCGCGCCCGAGGTGATCGGGGCGCGGCCGCCGGGCTGCCGGAAGGCAGGTCGAAGGCTCTGTAGCCGGAGCGTGGTGCACGGTCGCGTCTGCGGCTCAGGCGGCGACGGAGTGCGACTCCAGTGCGGGCACGAACCGGTGCAGCGCGTCGTGGATCCGGCGCCGGCTCGCGTGGTCGAACAGGACGTAGTAGACGTCCGGGCGGGACTGGCTGCGCGTGAACTGCGACAGGTCGACGGTGAGGCCCGCCGACGTAGCGGAGCGGGCCTGCTCGCCGTCGACGGCGAGCAGGGCGGCCGCAGCCGGCACCGCTGCGTCGCCGCAGATCTCGGCGATGTCCTGCGGCAGCGTCCAGAGCGAGAACGCCAGCGGCCTGCTTCCGGCCTCGCTGAGCACGAGCCGGACGCCGAGCTCTACCTCGCCGGTGAAGTCGAAGTGGCGGCCCTCCGAGCCCTGCGCGACCTCGACGGCCTGCTGTACACGATCGTACTTCTCACCGAAGCTGACGGGATCGGGACGTGCCATGATGCCCTCCTCGCACTCCCCGTGAGCCTTCCGGAGCCATGGGGACGTTGCTCTCTTCGGGCAGCAACCTTCCCACGCCTCGGGTGAGGTAAACACTACGCAGAAGGTGTAAACAGGGGATCCGCGGTCGCCGACCCCGCGCGGGGAGTAGCTCAGCCTGCGCCGAAGCCGCCGCCGCCTCCGCCGCCTCCGCCGCCGCCGGAGAAGCCTCCCCCGCCGCCCGAGCCGGAGGACGAGGAGGACGTCGCCACGGAGACCGCCTGCGAGAAGCTCTGGTGGATCTCGCCGAAGGCCGAGAGACCGGCCGCGTCACCCGGCATCCCCCACCACAGCAGGTACGGGGTGCGGAACGCCGGGTCGCTCACCACGTCGGGCACCTTGACCGTCATGGCCTTCGTCACCTGGTCGGCGATGCCGAAGACCACGGCGTAGATCAGGAACTGCTCCCACAGCACCACCGCGTCCGGTGGCTTCTCGTCCAGCCGGCCGAAGTCCTTGAGGTACCGCTCGAGCGCCTCGTACTGGGCGTGCAGCTCCGCGGCCTCCGCCGAACGCCGCTTGACCGCCCTGGCCACGAAGATGAGCACGATGCCGACCGGGATACCCAGGAAGAACCACCAGAACCCGCTGAAGATGGCCGCCGCGCCTGCCGCGACGATGGCCACGAACGCCCAGGCCGACGCCACGAACGCCATGCGGTCGGCCTTCGCGTCCAGGTATCCGCGCGCTTCTCCCTCCTTCTCGACCTTGTTCTTCCAGGTCTGGAAGCCCTTGGCGAACGACGCACGGTGGGTCTTGGCGATCTCCTTGAGCTCGCTGAGCACCAGCTCGTTGCCGTCGGCCATCTGGTGGAAGAGGAACGTGCAGAGCTGCCGCTCGTAGTCGAGCAGCTCCTCGAGCCGCTCGTCGTGCAGCGTGAGCTTGTAGGTGACCTTCTCGCTGTCCTTGAAGAGGCCGTCCTCCACGACCACCACACGCTCGAGGTCGATGACCTTGCGGTTGACCAGGTCGAGCAGGGTGGCGGTCACGTCGTCGCTGCCCACCGAGCCCATGCTCCAGATGAACGCCGCCAGGGCCGGAGGGAGGTGCGGCTGAGGCAGGTCGCGCAGATACTGCGCCTGGAACTGGGGCTTGGGCTCGCGGCCGAACCGGAAGTACAACACCAGGATGAGGACGGCGGCGGCCAGCGGAGCCCCGGCGCCGAGGACGATCCACAGCACGACCTTGACGCGAGCCCACAGACGGTCGCGGTTGGCCTCGTCCGCCCACTGCTGCTCCTCGGCGAGCGCCTCCTGCAGCTTGGCTCCCGGCTGCGACTTCGCCCTGGGGAGCGCCTCGGCCGGGAAGAGGATGCGGCCCTCCACGAAGGTGTTCGCGGGCAGCGGGTCGACCGTCATGAGCACGCTCGCGTCCGGCTCGATGGTCACCGTGCCCCAGAGCGGCCCGTGCGCCCAGGCCTTGACCTGGTCCTTGGTCACCCCGTCGGGCAGGTGGACGGTGACGCTCACGTCGCCGGAGTCGACGGTGGTGTCGGCGCCGATGAACTGCCAGTACAGCTGCGCCGTGTCCGTGAACTTCTTGGCCGCGCCCCTGGCGACGTACTCCACGGTGAAGACGGCCGTGGCGTCGGTGACGTCGAAGTTGAGCTGCACGGTGACCACACCGGCGGCCGGATCGACGCTGAAGGTGCCGACCTCGCCGCTGGCCATGCCGACGACGGCGTACTCGGAGAGCTCGTACGGGATCGTTGTCGCTGGGTCGCCGGCGGCCGGGCCGGAGGCGCCGCGCACGACGATCTCGTCGGCGCCCTCGGTGGCGAGGTCCCAGTAGACGAAGTGGAAGTTGCCGGAGAAGTCGAGGGTGCGGCTGTCGGTGACGCGCAGGTCGCCGTTGGGCAGGACCTGCGCGTCGACCTTCACGCTGGTGATGGAGAAGTCCTTGGCGGCCGCGGGGCCGGCCGCCAGGCCGGCCGCTCCGGCGGCGAGCGCCAGGAGCAGGAGCAGGATGACCAGCAGACGCGCGCCCGCGCCGCTCGCGCGGCGTGCCGTACCCGGGACGATGTGACTGCGGTGGTCCTCCACGCGCCGACTCTACCACCCGGGTGGCCGTGTTGCCGGGCGGGGCGACGGAAATCCGGCGAGAGGGCTCATGGCTCGCGCGTCACAGCCGTTCTAAGCTCATACGACCCGCCGACAGGAGGTTCCCCATGCGCCCGCCGCTGCTGCTGCTCACCGGCCTCGTCTGTGCCCTGCTGTTCGCGGCAGCGGTCGCCCGTCCACCGGCGGCGGCGGGGGTGAACGCGACTGCGCCGGCCTCGCCGGTCAAGCTCGTCTTCATCCACCACTCCACGGGGCAGGCCTGGCTTGCCGACGACCACGGCCGCCTGGGGATCGAGCTGCGCGACAACCACTACTTCGTCAGCGACACCAACTACGGCTGGGGCCCGGGCGGGATCGGCAACGACACCGACATCGGCCACTGGTGGACCTGGTTCCGCGGACCCTCGGCGTCCACGTACCTCTCCGCGCTGTACGCCGAGAGTGATCAGCACAGCGGCTACTCGCGACTCGCGACCGACCCCGGCGGCGAGAACGAGGTCGTGCTGTTCAAGAGCTGCTTCCCCAACTCCCAGCTGGGCGCCCCGTACTCACCCATCCCGGCGATCGCCGACAACCCGCTCAGGGGGCAGTCCGTCGGCGGCGGCGACTTCACCGTCGCCAACGCCAAAGGCATCTACCGAGACCTGCTGGCGTACTTCGGCGCGCACACCGACAAGCTCTTCGTCGCCGTCGTCGCGCCGCCGGTGACGTCGCCCGACACGCCGGGCGGACGGGCGCTCGCCGACTGGCTCGTCGACCACTGGCTCCAGGACTCCGGCTACACCGCGGGCAACGTGCTGGTGTTCGACTTCTACACCGTGCTGAGCAGCAAGACCGGCGGCGGCGCGAGCGACGCCGGCCTCGCGAGCGGCAACCACCACCGGGTGTGGAACGGCGCCGTCCAGCACAAGACCGACGACGGCGCCGACCGCCTCGCCTACCCCAGCGCCGGCGGCGACAGCCACCCCAACGCCGCCGGCGACCAGAAGGCCACGGCCGAGTTCGTCCCGCTGCTCAACGCCGCCTACAACGCCTGGCAGGGCAACGGCGGCGGCGACACCACCGGGCCGCAGACGTTCGCGCCGCGCAGGGCCGTGGTGAAGAAGGGGCAGCGCGCGGCACTCTCCTACCGCGTCACGGACGACCTCGCGACCAAGGCGACCGTGACCATCCGCATCCGCACGCGCGGAGGAGCGCTCAAGAAGACGCTGACGCTCGGGCTCCGGGGCACCGGCGCCGTGCGGCAGTGCCACTTCACCTGCAAGCTCGCGCGCGGCGCTTACCGCTTCACCGTGGAGGCGCGCGACCTCAGCGGCAACGCCGCGCAGAAGCCGCTCGGGAGCAACCGGCTGACGGTGCGCTGAGGCCGGGCGGCCGGCGCAGCCAAGCCGCCTTCGCGCCCGGCCCGACCGGCGCCGGTCAAGCCGGGCGGCTCAAGCCCAGCCGGGCGAGCTCGGCGTCCGCCAGGGCGCGATGGTCGCCGCGGTCGATCGCGCCCCACGGGTCGGGCGTCGCCGCCCGCAGCTCGTCCCAGGAGAGCGCGCCGACGGCGCGGCGCGCCAGGTACTCCTGGAACGCCGGGTCGTCCGCCGAGGACGGCAGCGCGGCCGCGATCGCCTGGACGTCCCGCCTCCAGCGGAGTCTGGCCGGCAGATAGAGCGCGAGGACGAGGGCGGCCGGCAGCACGGCGATCCCCAGGCCGGCCGCCACCGCGGACCTCCGCACGGCGTCGCGGCTGCTGATGCCGCTGCCCTCCACCTCGGCGCCCATGCCCTCGATGCGGTCGGCGAACTCCCCGATCTGGCCGCCGACGAGCGGCAGGCCCCCGACGACGCCGAGCGCTTTGCCCGTGTCCTTCACCGCCGTGCCGACCTTGATCACGTCGCCGGCAAGCTGGGCCTGTGCACCGATGTCGTGCCACACGAGCACGCCGAGGACCACCCAGACGGCGATCCACACACCGACGACGATGTCCAGCCGGCGCACCTCGCGCGCGCCGGAGAAGAGCTGTGATCCCATCTCGCCGACCTTCCGAAGACAACCGCTACTCTACCCGCGATATGCTGCCCGCGACCCGACGGGCGCCGCTACACGAGGAGGAGAGGTGACGACACCGGCCGAAGCCGGATTCCGCATGCCCCCCGAGTGGGCGCCCCACGCCTGCTGCTGGATGGCGTGGCCCTGCCGCCCGGAGAACTGGGACGACCTCGAGGCGGCGCGCGCCACGTATGTGGAGGTCGCGCGCGCCGTCGCGCACTTCGAACCCGTCATGATGACCGCCAACGCGGAGGACGAGCGGGCGGTCCGGCGCGCCCTCGCGGGCATCGCGGACGTCGACGTGGTCGTCGTGCCCAGCGACGACTCGTGGACGCGGGACACGGCGCCGACCTTCGTCGTCGACGGACGCGGCGGGCTCGCCGGCGTGGACTGGCGCTTCAACGCCTACGGCGGCATCTACGAGGAGTACGGACGCACGCGCGGCATGGCGCGGCGGATCCTCGACCTGCTCGGGGCGAGGCGCTTCGCCGCGCCCCTCGTCCTCGAGGGCGGCGCGGTGCACGTGGACGGAGAGGGCACCGTGCTCACCACAGCCGAGGTCGTGCTCGACCCGCGCCGCAACCCCGGGCTGGAGCGCGACGAGGCCGAGCGGCTGCTCTGCGCGTACCTCGGCGCCGAGAAGGTGATCTGGCTCAGCTCGGCGCTCGACCACGACAACACCGGCGGCCACGTGGACAACCTCGCCTGCTTCGCCCGCGCCGGGGTCGTCGCGGCGCTCGGCTGCGCCGACCGCGACGACCCGCAGCACGCCGCCGTGCACGAGAACCTCGAGCGCCTGCGCGCGGCGACCGACGCGCGGGGCCGCGCCCTGGAGGTCGTCGAGCTGCCGGCGCCGGCGCGCCCGGAGTTCCACGGCCGCCGGCTCTCGCCCAGCTACGTGAACTTCTACCTCGCCAACGGCGGGCTCGTGTTGCCCGCCTTCGGCGATCCCGCCGACGACGCAGCGCGGGCCATCCTCGCCCGCCTGTTCCCGCGCCGCACCGTCGCGCAGGCGCCCACCCTCGAGCTGGCGAAGGCCGACGGCAACATCCACTGCATCACGCAGCAGCAGCCCGTCGCCTGAGGGCCCCACGGTCCGCGTCAGACCGAGCTCTTGACTCCCGCGCGCGAAAGGTTCGGCCGCCCGCATCGTTAACGAGATACCTGATCCGGAGTCAGGGGGGATCTCTGGCGAGTCCCTGAGAGGTGGAGGCAGGAAGAGCCGGCGGCAAGCCGCCGGCTCTTCCACGTACGCGCAGGCTCACCGGCCACGACCCATGTCTTGGGCACCGCGGCCCGGTGCTCCCCGAGGCGTCAGGCCGGTCTGGTCCAGACGCCCCGGTAGTACGCGCCGATGAGGCGGATCCTGCCCTCCTCACCCTGCGTCTCGACGAGACCGGCGGCGGTCAGGAGCTTGCGCACCTCCGCCGCCGGCATCCCGTGCTTGGCGCTGGTCGGCTCGCGCGTGAACAGGCGCCCCCCGGGGCGCAGCACGCGCGCGAGCTCCGCCAGGATCGACGGCCGGTCCCAGGGCGGGACGTCGTGCAGCATCCAGTGGACGAGCACGACGTCGAAGCTCGCCTCCGGCAGCCCCATCGTGCGCACGTCGCCGCGGCGGTACTCGACGTTGGAGTGACTGCGCAGGTCCTTGCGGATGGCCGCCTGCCAGCGCTCGGAGACGTCCACGCAGGCGAGCCGGCCGCCGCCCGCCTCGAGCCGCTTCGCGAGGTGCCGGGCGGCCGCCCCGCTCCCGCTGCCGTAGTCGAGCACCCACTCGTCGCCGCGCAGGCCCATCTCGTCGATGTAGCGGCCGTACAGCGGCCGAAGCACTGGGTTGGTCAGGAACCGCTGGCCGAGCACCTCCAGCCGTCCCGGCTCCGGGGGAGGCGCCGCAGCCTCGCGACGCTCCCCCGGCGCTACCTGATGACGACGGTCTTCCACTTCGATGTCGCGGCCTTGTAGGCGGACGCCGCCGCGGTCGAGGCCCGCAGCCGGTAGGTGGCGCCGATCGATCGTTCACAGCGGGTGATGGCAACTCCTTCCACGGCGGCTGGGCCTCAGACCCGGATCGCCGCCCCGGAGCGTACCGCACACCGCCGCGACGGCATAGACTTGGCTCATGCTCATCGTGTTCCTGGGAGACAGCCTCACGGAGGGGTGGCCGGGCGCCGCCTTCTTCCCGCTGCTCGACCGGAGCATGACGCAGCACGGCCTGCTCAACCGCGGGCGCGCCGGCGACACCGTCGCCGACTTGCTCACGCGGATGCGGTACGAGGGGCTCGAGCCCGTCGACGTCGCCTTCATCTGGGTGGGCGCCAACGACGCCGTCATCGGCGCGTGGGACGCGGCCGAGCCCGGGAGCGGCTGGAGTTGGCCCGAGCGGCTCATGCGCCTCGCCGGCGACTACGAAGAACTGCTCGAGTGGACCGAGGCGCGGGCGCCGCGGATCGTCGTGGTCCGCCCGCTCGTGCTGGAGACCGAGGGCTCGCTCTGGGAGCAGCGCGCCGGCGAGGTCGCGGAGGCCATCACGCGCATCGCCCGGAGCCGCGCGAGCTGCCGCGTCGTGGACCTCGCGCCGGCGTTCGAGGCGGCGGCCGAGGCCGGCGACGGCCCCTTCACCACGGACGGCGTGCACTTCACCGAAGCCGGCGCCGAGGTCGTGGCCGGCGCGCTCGCCGCCGTCATCACCGAGCTCGAGCGCGAGGATGCGGCCGCCGGAGAGCCCGGCGGCGCCGAGCCGAACGCATGAGGCGGCTCCACAAGGTCGCCGTGGCCGCCGTGACACTCGAGGCGCTCGGCGCCGCCTGGTCGGTCGTGCTCCTGCCTCGGCTGAGGCGCTGGGGCGCGACCCGCGACGAGACGTCGCGCCCGCTTCCCGGAGACGACCTCATCCCGGAGCCGCTGTACGCCACCACCCACGCCGTCACCGTGAGGGCGCCGGCGACGGCCGTCTTCCCCTGGCTCGTCCAGCTCGGCCAGAACCGCGGCGGCTTCTACACCTACGACTTCCTCGAGAACCTCTTCAGGCTGGACATCCACAGCGCCGACCGCATCCACCCCGAGTGGCAGGACCTCGAGCCGGGCCGGGACTTCATGAGCCTCGACCCCCAGGAGACGATGAAGCTCACCGTGGTCACTCTCGACGCGCCGCGCGCCTTCGTCGTCCGTACCGGCGGCCCCGATGAGGCGCCGGCGGCGCCGGGCGACTTCTTCAAGGGCGAGATCGCCGCGTCGTGGGCGTTCGTGGTGGAGCCGCTCTCGGCCACCTCGTGCCGGCTGCTCATCCGCTGGCGCGCGTGCTGGCGGGAGACCGTGCCCGCCGCCTTCGCGCGCGCCTTCCTGCTCGAGCCGGCGCACTTCGTCATGGAGCGGGGGATGCTGCGCGGGATCCGCGCTCGTGCAGAGCGCGCCGCCCGCGGCGCCTGAGCGTCGAGCCGGGGACGCAGCGCGCGACCACGAGCGGACCCGGCCAGCCGTGACTGCCGCGGGGAGGTATGTCGTCTGGGGGTCGGCGCCACATCCGGCGCCACATCCGGCGCCACATCCGGCGCCACATCCGGCGCCGGATAGGGATCCGACCCCCGATGCACACACCACTCCGCCTCAAGGCGGTCGGCGAGGTCCGCGACCACCTGTCCGGCGGCCAATCGCGCCCGCCGCCCGCCCCTGACCCGCGCCAGACCCGCCCCGCCCCGCGAGCCCCCCGGCTTTCACGCGCGCGCCGCCCCGTTGTACACTCGGCATCCCTCCGCGTGCGCGCGGGAGCAGTACCAGTGGAGAAGCGAAACGGAGGCGGCATGACCGGTCCTGCAAACGCAGAGACGGCGACGATCCAGGCCACCATCGACGGCCGCGAGGTCGCGGTGCCTGCGGGCACCATCGTCCTCGACGCCGCGCGCGACCTCGGCATCGACATCCCCACCCTGTGCCACCACGAGACCCTCAAGCCGTCGGCGTCGTGCCGTCTGTGCGTCGTGGAGGTCGAGGGACGGCCCAACCTCCTGCCGGCGTGCGCCACGGAGCTCACCGACGGCATGGTGCTGCACACCGAGTCCGAGGCCGTGGTCGAGGCGCGCAGGCTCATCCTCGACCTGCTCCTCTCGGACCACCCCCTGGCCTGCATCACCTGCGAGCAGTCGGGCGGGTGCACGCTCCAGGACCACTGCTACCGCTACGGCATCGAGCAGAGCAGCTTCGAAGGCGAGCGTCACGAGCTCCCCATCGAGAGCGACAACCCGATGATCGAGCGCGACATGAACAAGTGCATCCTCTGCGGCAAGTGCGTGCAGGTGTGCGGCGAGGTGCAGGTCACGAACGCCATCGACTTCACCGAGCGCGGCTTCGACTCGCAGGTCGCGGCCTCGTTCGACAACCCGCTCGCCACCGACTTCTGCCGTTTCTGCGGCCAGTGCATCGACATCTGCCCCACGGGCGCGATCGCCAACAAGCAGATCAAGGGCGTGCGCACCTGGGACCGCAAGAAGGTGCGCACCACCTGCCCCTTCTGCGGCGTGGGCTGCAACTTCGACCTCAATGTGGCCGACGACAAGGTCATCGGCGTCACCGCCGCCTACGACGCGCCGGCCAACCAGGGCTCGCTGTGCGTCAAGGGCCGCTTCCACACGGACCTCATCTACAGCCCGGACCGCATCACCACGCCGCTCATCAAGGAGAACGGCAAGTGGCGGGACGCGACCTGGGACGAGGCCCTGGACCTGACGGCCCAGCGCCTGCTCGAGATCCGCGGCGAGGGCAGCCTCGCAGTCGGCGTGCTCAGCTCCGCGCGCTGCACCAACGAGGAGAACTACCTGCTGCAGCGCCTCACGCGGGCGGGCCTCAACACGAACTCCATAGACCACTGCGCACGTACCTGACACGCTCCCACGGTCGCCGGTCTGGCGACCACGCTGGGTTCGGGCGCGATGACCAACAGCATCAGTCACGTGCTCGACAACGACGTGCTCTTCATCATCGGGTCCAACGCCACCGAGGCGCACCCGATCATCGGCAACAAGATGAAGCAGGCGGCGCTGAACGGGTCGAAGCTCATCGTCGTCGACCCGCGCCGCACAGAGCTCGCGGAGTACGCGCACCTCTGGCTGCAGCTCAAGCCGGGCACGGACAACGCGCTGGTCAACGGCATCCTGCACACGATCATCACCAACGACTGGCACGACAAGACCTATATCGACGAGCGCACCGAGGGCTTCGACGCGCTCTGGGAGACGGTCAAGGACTGGCCGGCGGAGCGCGCCGCTGAGATCTGCGGCGTGCCGGCCGCCGTCATCGTCGAGGCGGCGGAGCTGTACGCGACGACGCCCAAGGCCGGCGTCTACTACACGCTGGGCATCACCGAGCACACGGTGGGCACCGCCAACGTGATGAACCTCGCCAACCTGGCGATGGTCACCGGCCACATCGGCTTCCCCTACGCCGGCGTCAACCCAATGCGCGGCCAGAACAACGTGCAGGGGTCCTGCGACATGGGCGCCCTGCCCAACTCGTTCCCCGGCTACCCGAGCGTGGTCGATCACGACGCGCAGCAGAAGTTCGCGGAGCTCTACGGCGTGCAGATGCCGCAGGACATGGGTCTGCGCATCCCCGAGATGTTCGAGCTCGCGGTGCACGGCACGCTCAAGGCGATGTTCATCATGGGCGAGGACCCGGCGCTCACCGACGCCGACGCCAACCACGTGCGCAAGGCGCTCGAGAACCTCGACTTCCTCGTGGTGCAGAACATCTTCATGACCGAGACCGCCAAGTACGCCGACGTGTTCCTGCCGGCCGCGCTGTACGCGGAGAAGGACGGCACCTTCACCAACACCGAGCGCCGCGTGCAGCGGGTCCGGAAGGCGATCGACCCCCCCGGTGAGACGCGACCGGACTGGGAGATCCTCCAGGACCTCGGCAAGCGCATGGGCATCCCGTGGCACTACGACTCGCCGGAGGACATCTTCGAGGAGGTCCGCAAGGCCGTCCCACAGTACGCCGGCATGACCTACGAGCGCCTCGGCACCACGGGCCTGCAGTGGCCGTGCCCCACCGAGGACCACCCGGGCTCGCCGTACCTGCACAAGGGCCGGTTCACGCGCGGCAAGGGCCTGCTGCAGGGCATCCCGTTCCAGGAGCCGGCCGAGCTGACCGACGACGAGTACCCGATGCTCCTCACCACCGGTCGCATGCTGTACCACTACAACATCTCCACGCGCATCTCGCAGAACCTGGAGTGGCTGCGGCCGCACGAGCTGGCCGAGGTCAATCCCGAGGACGCCGCGCGCATGGGCGTCGGCGAGGGCGGCGTGGTGCGCGTGAGCTCGCGGCGCGGCAGCATCACGACGCGGATCACGGTGACCGACAAGGTGCCGCCGGGGACCGTGTTCATGACGTTCCACTACGCGGAGTCGCCGGTCAACGAGCTGACGAACGCCGAGGGCGACCCGGTGACGATGACGGCGGAGTTCAAGGTGTGCGCCGTCAGGATGGCGGCCGAGCCGGCCGGCATGGAGACGCGCGGAGCGGTCGAAGAGCCGACCGGCGCCGGGGCGCGCGGGGCGGCGGCGAAGTAGCGGGACCGCCGCCTTGGCGGCCGGACCGCCGCCGAACGAGAAGAACAGAGGGGCCGGGGCGCTCGCGAGCGCCCCGGCCCCTCGCCGTCTCACGACCAGCCAGACCTCAGACGCTGGTCGCCGCGCAGCCCGAGCGGCGGCAGACAAGGCGGTGGATCGTGCGCAGACTGCTGGCCACGAGGTGTACGGCGCCGCCCATCGCAGGAGTTGCCTGTCGTCACCCGGCGCTGTCCCGTGGGGCGGTCGGAGGATCCGCCGGCTGCGCGAACGACGCATCGCCGAAGTACTTCTGATAGAGACGAGCGAGATCGGCGTCGGCCTCATCGAGAAAGGCACGGAAGCGCTCCGTGAGCCGCATGCCGTCCTCGGTGAGCACGGAACCGCCTCCGTCCTGCCCTCCGGTGCGGCGCGCGAGGAGCTTGAGGCCGAGATGATCCTCGGCCTGGCGCATGGCGCGCCACGCCTTGTTGTACGACATGCCCATGAGCTTGGCTGCCTGGTGAAGAGATCCGGTCTCGTCGACCAGCACGAGGAGGTCGAACGTGCCTGGTCCGAACAGCGGCTCACCCTGTTCGTGGAAGAAGACACGGTGACCGGCCCGGACCCGCGGGGCCGGCTCGAAGGATGACCTGCCGCGTTCATCGCGTTGCCGACGCCGTCGTTCCAGCCGTTCCTTGCGGCCGCCGGGACCGTCGAGGGGAGCATCGTCGCGCACGGAAGGATTGATTCCCATGATCCGCAGCATAGCGGTTCCCCGTCCGGTCGGCATGTCGGTCGTCCGGGTGGCGCCACAGTGCACAAGGGCCGGGGGTCGGCCCCAGCTCAAGCTGCGCGGCGCACCAGGTGCCGGCCGTGGACGATGAAGAGGAGCGCCAGCGGCACGGTGAGTACGGCGCTGGCAAGAGTGGCCGGCGAAGTGAGCGCGCTGCCCAGGGCGTGCAAGCCGAAGGCTGCCATGGAGAGCACACCGCTCACGGCGAGCAGCCAGCCGGTCCAGCGCAGCAGACCGGAGCGGCTCAGCAGCGGCCAGGCGAGGATCGCGGCGCCCAGTCCCCAGATGGCGTAGGCGAGCAGGTCGAACGTATACGGCGCCCCGTGCACGTTGTTGAAGTACCAGGGCGCGGCGCCCGCGAGGTCGCGGCGCAGCAGCCAGTCGAAGACGGTGTACTGCGACGCGTACGCGGCGGCGGAGAGCGGCGCGTAGGCGGCCACGAGAGCGATGCCCGCCCAGCCGCATAGACGAGCCTCCGTCGTCCCGTGCCCCTGGGAGGGAGCGACGACGCCCAGCGCCACCACCGCCATGAAGGGGACCATGGCGGCCGGCAACAACGAGGCCAGGAAGAATCCGAGACGGTAGACGAAGTCCTCACGCGCCAGGTCCGCGATCTGCGCCACCGTCGTCTCGCCCTCCGGCGCTCCGAGCAGCGTCACCACGGTCATGAGCACGACGAGTACGACATAGGCGGCGGCTGCGACCGCCAGGCAGCGTCCGAGAGCGCGTGTGGGGCCGTCCGGGTCGCGTGATGGGTCGCTCATCTGCACCCTCCAGAGGTCTGGCGGCGGCGCCGAAGGCGCGGCCGGCGGGACGATCGACGCGGACGTTACCACAGCGGGGGTAGTCGGAGAGGAGGGAAGCGAAGCCGGAGGGCCAGCGCCGTCCATCCTCCCCCTGACGCGCGTACCCCGGGCGGGTGACAGGCCGGGGTGCGGGAGTAGTAGTAGGCTCCCTCCCGGGTGGCGCGCGTCACCTTCCGAATGTCCCTCCGTGGCGTTCACGCATTCACCACCAGCGGGCGATTCGCCCGCGCGGCGCTCGCCGTAGCCTCTCTCCAGGCAAAGTCACCCAGGAGGAGAGATCATGCGCACCATCACCTCAGAGCGCGAGCGACACGACCAGACGAGTGAGACGCTCGCGCGCCTCGAGCGGGAGTTCACCCGCGAGTCGCTGTACACCGAGCGCGGCCCCGGCCGCTCCGTCGTCCAGGCCCGCGAGCTCACCCGGATCTACGGCAAGGGCGACGCCGCCGTGCACGCCCTCGCCGGCGTCGACATCGACATCACCGAGGGCCGGCTCACGGCGATCATGGGCCCGTCGGGATCCGGCAAGAGCACGCTCATGCACATCCTCGCCGGCCTCGATCAGCCGACCGACGGCAAGATCTGGATCGACGGCACCGAGATCACCCGGCTCAAGGAGAAGAAGCTCACGCAGCTCCGCCGCGACAAGATCGGCTTCATCTTCCAGAGCTTCAACCTGCTGGCCACGCTGACCGCGGACGAGAACATCGTCCTGCCGCTCTCGCTCGCCCGCCGCAGGGCGGACGAGGCCTGGCGGCGCACCGTCATCGAGGCCGTCGGCCTGCAGGACCGCCTCACGCACCGGCCGGCCGAGCTCTCCGGCGGCCAGCAGCAGCGTGTTGCCGTCGCCCGTGCGCTGATCACCCGGCCGGCCGTCCTGTTCGCCGACGAGCCGACCGGCAACCTCGACTCGCGCACCGGCGGCGAGGTGCTCGATCTGCTGCGCCGCAGCGTCGACGAGTTCGGCCAGACCATCATCATGGTCACGCACGACGCCAACGCCGCGAGCATCGCCGACCGCGTCGTCTTCCTCAAGGACGGCCGCATCGAGCTCGACGAGGACCGCATGACCCGCGACGCCATCTACGACACCATCAAGAACCTCGAGGTGACCCGATGACCCGCATCGCCTTCCGCAACCTGGCCAGCCGGCCTCTGCGGACCGTCCTCACGCTCCTCGCGATCCTGCTGGGCGTGGCGATGATCACCGGCACGTACGTGCTGACCGACCAGATCGACAACGGGTTCGCCAACATCTTCGAGACCTCGTTCAAGGGCACGGCCGTGCAGGTCGAGCCGAAGACCTCGTTCACCAGCATGGAGGGCGACGCGCCCCAGACGCTCAGTGACGGCCTCGTCGCCGAGGTGCTCGCCGTGCCCGGCGTCGACAAGGCCGCCGGCGTGTACGAGACGGCGGGCGCCGCGATCGTCGACGGCAAGCCCGTCGAGACCGGCGGCGCCCCGACGCTGCTCACGACCAGCACGGAGGAGCCCTTCAACCAGGCGACCCTCGTCGCCGGCGGCGAGATCCAGGGTCGCAACGAGGTCGCGATCATCAAGAGCTTCGCCGACAAGGCCGGCCTGCAGCCCGGCGACACGTTCACCGTCGCCGGCCCGGCCGGCCTCGAAGAGGTCAAGGTCGCCGGCGTGTTCGAGTGGGGCGAGTCCGGCTCCCTCGGCGGCACCATCGTCGTCGCCGGCCGCCTGCAGGACGTGCAGCGCTGGGGCGGCGAGCCCGGCAGGATCAGCGGCATCTCCATCTCCGCCGATCCCGGCGTGACGCCCGAGGAGCTCGCCGCGGACGTCAAGGCCGCCCTGCCGGCCGGCCTCAGCGTCAAGACCGGCGAGCAGGCAGCCGCCGACGCGACCGCCGAGACGGCCGACGCGATCGGCTCGTTCCTCACGCCGGTGCTCCTGGCGTTCGCCGGCGTCTCCGTCTTCGTCGGCGCGTTCATCATCTTCAACGCCTTCAGCATCACCGTCGCCCAGCGGCGCCGCGAGTTCGCGATGCTGCGCGCCCTCGGCGCCAGCCGCCGCCAGGTGCTCGCCTCCGTGGTCGCCGAGGCGCTCACGCTCGGCGTGCTGGCCTCGGCCATCGGCATCGGCGCCGGTCTCGGCGTCGCCAAGGGCATCAACCTGCTCTTCAAGGCGCTCGGCGCCGACATCCCCACGGCCGGCATCGCGCTCGAGCCGCGCACGATCCTCATCGCCGTGCTCGTCGGTGTCGGCGTCACGCTCCTCTCGGCGCTTGCGCCGGCCCTGCGCGCCACGCGCGTGCCGCCGGTGGCGGCCCTGCAGGAGGGCGCGACCCTGCCGCCGACACGATTCACCCGGTTCGGCACCGTCCTCGCCCTGGCGATCACGGCCCTCGGCGCCGGCGCGCTCGCCTTCGGCATCTTCAGCGACGGCGGCACCAACGGCCGCCTGCTCTTCATGGGCCTCGGCGGACTGCTGCTCTTCGTCGCCATCGCCATGCTCGCCAAGTACATCGTGCGTCCGGCGAGCCGCGTCATCGGCTGGCCGATGGAGAAGCTCGCCCCCACCGCCGGCCGGCTCGCCCGCGACAACGCCGGCCGCAACCCCAGCCGCACGGCCGCCACGGCCGCCGCGCTCATGATCGGCCTCGCCATGGTCGTCTTCGTCGCCGTGTTCGCCCAGGCGATGAAGGGCTCGTTCGGCGACGCGATCAGCAAGTCCACGCGCGCCGACCTCGTGGCTCAGGACCAGAGCGCGTTCCTCACCGTGCCCCAGAAGACGGTGCGCGGCCTCGAGAGCGTGCCCGGCGTCGACGCCGCGGCCGGCGTCGCCTTCACGCCGCTCAAGGTCAAGGGCGCGGGCGTCATCACCGCCAACGCCGTGGATCCCGCCGTGTGGACCGAGGTCTGGGGCCACGAGTGGCGGCGCGGCGGCGGCGACGAGCTGTTCGCCAAGCTCGACGCAGGCAGCGTGATCCTCGAGGACGGCTCGCCCATGGCCGCCAAGGTCAAGGCCGGCGACACGATCTCCGTCACCGCCCAGAGCGGCGAGAAGGCGAAGCTCAAGGTGCTCGGCTTCTACCGCGACCAGATGGCCTACACCGGCATGATGCTCAGCCTCGACACGCTCGAGAAGCTCGACGTCCCGACGGCCGCCGGCATGATGCTGGTGCGCACCGACGGCGGCGAGGGCACCCAGGCGGCGGTCCAGAAGGCGCTCGCCGAGTTCCCGACGCAGAAGGTCCAGACCAAGACCGAGTACCTCGACGCGATCAACAAGCAGGTCGACCAGATCCTGATGATGTTCTACGGCCTGCTGGCGATGAGCGTGATCATCTCGATCTTCGGGATCGTCAACACGCTGGTGCTGAGCGTGCACGAGCGCACCCGCGAGATCGGCATGCTGCGCGCCATCGGCGCCACCCGGCGGCAGCTCGGCCAGATGGTGCGCTACGAGAGCGTGATCACCGCCGTCATCGGCGGCGTGCTCGGCACGCTGGTCGGCGTCGCCATGGGCTACGTGCTGGTCACGCAGCTCGGCGGCGACGGCCTCGTGTTCAGCCTGCCGTGGATGCAGCTCGGCATCTTCCTGGTGCTGGCCGTGGTGGTCGGGGTGGTCGCGGCGGTGCTCCCGGCGCGCCGCGCCGCCGGCGTGCGGATCCTGGAGGCCATCCAGTACGAGTGATTCGGAGGTTGACGACCGCCGGCGCCCACGCCGGCGACCCGCCGCCCTCCCCGTGGGGCGGCGGCAGAGAAGGGGCCGGGGTGGCGCTTGCGCCGCCCCGGCCCCTTCCGCGTCCCGCCATAGCGGCTCGCGTCACCCCGGCCTGCCGGCGGCCGGAGCCTCAGTCCGCGTAGTCACGCAGGTCGACGTCGCCGCCGGGCTCCACCTCGATCTCCCCGGCGGCGACCCGGAAGATGACGTCGGCGACGCGCTCCGGCGGCATGCCCCGCATGTCGTTCATGCGCGTCGCCGTCACCGTGGGGTGCACGCTCACGATGCGCTTGTCCGGGTGCTCCAGCGCGAGCGCTTTGACGAACCCGCGCAGCCCCCACTTGCCGGCGCAGTACGGAGGCGGCGTGCGCGACCGGTGCAGGGTCGCGGTGCTGCCGACGGTGATCACCGCATCTCGCAGCACGGGGAGGGCGCAGCGTGTGAGCCGCATCACGCCGAGCAGGTTCACGAGGATCTGCGCGTCGATCTCCGCGGGGCTCTGGTCGAGGAACGGCCTCCAGCTGATCACCCCGGCGTTGTTGACCAGGATGTCGAGGCGGCCGAAGCGCTCGACGACCTCGTCCACCACGCGGCAGCCGTCGTCCCCGGCGGCGAGCTGGAGCGGCGTGGCGAAGGCTGCGGCGGCGCCGAGGCCGAGGCAGCGCCGCGCGGCCTCCTCGGCCTCGGCGCGATGCTCGAAGTACGTGAGCGCGACCCTGCAGCCGCCCGCGGCGAACCGCAGCGCGGTCTCGCGCCCGATGCCGATGCTCGCCCCCGTGACCAGCACCGACTTGCCTGTGAGGTCGATCGTCACACCCGGATCCTCCCTCCCGCAGCGGGGCTCTCTCCGCCGCGACCGCCCAGTGCGTGGGGTGCAGCCGCCAGCGCTCGCCGGGTGTGGCGTGCAGCTCGCGCACCCGCGCCGCAGGCCGACCTCCAGAACCTCTCACGAGCCGGCGCGCATGTCGAGACCGCTATAGGATGACAAGCCGTCGGCGGCGGCGCAGCCGCACCGTCGGTACGACACCCGCGACGCGAGACCGGAGGCGCCCGCGTGACCGACCTGATGCCCGACCCGGCGCCTCCATCACTGGAGGGCCGGAACAGGGGGAGCTGGTACTCCGGCCCGGTGCCCGCCAGGCACGTGGAGGCAGGCTTCGTGCTCGCTCGGCTCACTGCGGCCCACGCGGAGTGTGACCACGCCGCGCTCATGGCGAGCCGCGACTACCTGCGCGCGTGGTCCGACAGTTCATGGCCGGAAGACGGCTTCTCGGTCGCCGAGAACGCTGAGGAGCTCCGCTGGCACGACGAGGAGCATGAGGCGCGCGTAGCCTTCACCTACAGCCTGCTGGATGCGGAGGAGCGGCAGGTGCGCGGCTGCATCTACGTGCGGCCGCTCGGCGACATGCTGCGCACACGCGGCGTGGAGCCGCCGGCGGCGCCGGCCTGGCCCGGCGGCGCGACGCCCTGCGCACGCGGCTGGGTCCGCCGCGACGCCCCCGAGCGCGATGAGGCCGAGCTGCTCCGCGTGGCGCTCGGCTGGCTCACCGGCCCGGCGTGGGGCTTCTCCGCCCTGTGGTGGGTGACGGCGAGCGACGACACGCGGCAGCTCGCCGCCCTCGACGCGCTCGGCTGGACGCGCGAACTGCGCACGCCGGCCTCCGGCCCAGGGCGCGAGTGGGTGCTGCGGGCGCGTGAGTGACGCGGAGACGGCGGGTGGGCGCTGTCGAGGCGGCGTGATGCTGCGCACAGTATCCGGCCCCGGCGGGTACCATGCCGGCATGAAGATCCTCGTCGTAGGCGCGACCGGTCGCACCGGCCGGTTGCTCGTGAAGGGCGCGCTCGAGCGCGGTCATGAGGTGACCGCGCTGGTCCGCGACCCGGAGAAGCTCGGCGACCTCGCCGGCCGCGTGCGCGTGGTCTCCGGCGACGTGCTGGACGGCGGCGTGGTGAGCGACGCGGTCGACGGCCAGGAGGCCGTGCTCGTCGCCCTCAGCGCCGCCCACCGCAAGAGCGCGCCGGCGGTCAACGCGCTCGGCACGCTCAACGTGATCCGCTCCATGCAGCGCTACGGCGTCCGCCGGCTCGTCGTCCTCTCCGCCAGCGGCACGGCGCCCGGCCGCGACCCCAACCTGCCGTGGATCTTCGACCGCGTGATCAAGCCGGTGCTCCTCGGCCCCGCCTACGCCGACCTGCGGCGCATGGAGACCAACGTCCGCACCAGCGAGCTCGACTGGACGATCGTGCGCGTCTCCGGAGCGCTGACCAACGACGCCCCCCGCGGCGCGTACCGCGCGGAGCCCGGCTACTCTCTGCCCGGCGGGCGCAAGATCGCGCGCGCCGACGTGGCCGAGTACATGCTCGACCAGCTCACGCTCACCGGCGACCTCGGCCACGCGGTCGCGGTGGCCTACTGAAGCCGGCCGGTCAGCTCTTGCCGAGCTCGTAGCGCAGCGCACCTTCGAGCTCGGGGAAGGCGAAGCGGAACCCGCGCTCCTGCAGCCGCTCCGGCAGGGCGCGCTGGCTCGCCAGCAGCATCTCGTCGCCCATCCCGCCGGTGCCGTGCCGCAGCAGGAGGGTCGGCGCCGCGAGCACGGCGGGCCGGCGAAGCACCTTGCCGAGCGTCTTGGTCACTTCGCGGTTGGTGAGCGGCTGCGGCGCGGTGACGTTGACCGGACCCTGGAGATCCTCGTCGTGCAGCATCCACTCGAGCGCGGCGAGCACGTCGTCCAGCGCCACCCAGGCCCAGTACTGGTCGCCGCTGCCGAGCCGCGTGCCCAGCCCGGCCTTGAAGGCGGGGAGCATGGCGGCGACCGCCCCGCCCGCCGCGCTCACGATGATGCCGAACCGCGGCGTCACCAGGCGGACGCCGGCGTCGGCGACCGGCGCGGCCGCCTCCTCCCAGGCGCGGCACACGTCGGCGAGCAGACCCTCGCCCAGCGGCGTCTGCTCGGTGATGGTCTCGTCTCCGCGGGAGCCGTAGGCCCCCACCGCGGAGACGCTCAGGAACACCTGAGGCGGCCGCTCCATGCGCGCCACCGCCTCCACCAGCGTCCGCGTCGCCTGCAGGCGGCTCTCGAGGATCGCTCGCTTCCTGCCCGGCGTCCAGACGCCGCCGAGATTGACGCCCGAGAGATTCACGATGGCGTCGACGCCCTCCAGCGTCTCGGGACGGAGCGCGCCTGAGGCCGGGTCCCACGACACGTGATCCGGCCCGGCGTCCCGGTTGCGGACGAGCCGCACGACCCTGTGACCGGCGGTGCTCAGGTAGTCCGCCAGGTGTGAGCCGACCAGACCGCTCGCCCCGGCGATCGCCACCGTGAGCCGCGGCCCCTCGGTCCACAGGGCGTGCCGCTCGAGGTCGAGCCGCGTGCGCTCGTGGCGGAAGCGGAACAGGCGCTCGAGCGTCTTGCCGGCCGGGCCCTCACCGACTGCGTCGGTGAGCCCGCCGGCCGGCAGGCTGTACTCGATGTGGTCTATCAGCTCGCTGTGGCTCTCGTCGACGGGCACGAACCGGTGCACGTGCTCCCAGGAGGAGAACGGGCCCTCGACCTGCCGGTCGACGAACTGCCGGCCCGATATGGCGCTGCCCATCTCCGCCACCCAGCGCCGCCGGAGCGGACCGAACCAGACGTCGAAGGCGACGCGCCCGCCGGTCACGTCGCCGCTCTCCTCGAGCACCTCCATCTTCTGCCACGGCGGCGCCAGCCGGCGGAACGCGCCGGGGCGAGCGTGGTAGGCGAAGACCTCATCGGCGGACGCGGGCATCACGCTCCGCCACTCGAAGATCGGCATCGGTCCCTCCTTGGTCGCTGTGGCGGTCTTACCCCGGCACGTTCCCGGTAAGCCCACTGCCACCTCCAGCCGCGGTTAGCCACCGGAGACCCGGGGTAATCCCGACCACACCACAAGTGATTTCGACGGGAGGAGGGTCCCGTGTCGCACCCCGATGGAGCCGACCGGAGCATCACCGCCGAGGCGCTGCGCCGTGACTTCGGCGAGCTCCGTGCCGTCGACGGCGTCGACCTCGAGGTCCCGGGCGGCCAGATCTTCGGCTTTCTGGGGCCCAACGGAGCCGGCAAGTCGACACTCGTGAAGATCCTGACGACGATCCTGAACGCGACCGGCGGACGGGCGTCTGTGGCCGGCTACGACGTCGCGCGCCAGGGCGGCAAGGTGCGCGAGGCGATCGGCGTGGCCCTGCAGGACGTCGGCCTCGACCCACTCATGACGGCGCGCGAGCTGCTCATGCTCCAGTCCAAGCTCTTCGCGACGCCGCGCGCCGAGGCGCGCCAGACGGCCGAGCGCCTGATCAGGACCGTCGGTCTTGACGACGTGGACCCCAAGAAGCGCGCCGGCGCGTACTCCGGAGGCATGAAGCGCCGGCTCGACCTGGCCCTCGCCCTGGTCCACGATCCGCGCATTCTCTTTCTGGACGAGCCGACCACGGGTCTGGACCCGGCGAGCCGCGCGGCCATCTGGGAGGAGGTCCGGCGCCTCAACGACGAGCTGGGCATGACCATCTTCCTCACCACGCAGTACCTTGAGGAGGCCGACCGGCTGGCGGACCAGGTCGCCATCATCAACAAGGGCAGGATCGTCGCCCAGGGCACCCCGGACGAGCTGAAGCGCGAGGTGGGCGACGAGGTCGTCGAGCTGCAGTTCGGCTCGAAGGAGGACGCCGAACGCGCCTACGACGCGGTGGCGCCGGTGGCGCCCAGCCGCCAGGCCGCCAACCGCGAGCTGCGGCTGTACTTCGGCCGCGCGGCCGAGAACGTGCCGGAGCTCGTCCGCGTGCTCGACGGCGCCGGCATCCGCCTGCAGGGACTCACGATCGAGCAGCCGAGCCTGGACGACGTCTTCCTGCGCGTCACCGGCGAGGCGCTGGAGCACGAGGTCGACGAGGGCGCCGAGGACGTCGCGGTCGGCGCGGAGGCGCGGTCATGAACGACACCCTGCTCCTCATCGGCCGCTCGCTGCGCAACACCCTGCGCGAGCCGGCGACGGTGCTCCCCAACATCGCCATCAGCGTCTTCTTCCTGTTCGTCTACAACAGCGGCCTCTCGTCGGTCGCCGAGCTGCCGGGGTTCCAGGGGACGTATCTGGGATTCATCCTCCCGGTCGCCATCGTCTCGGCGGCGGTGGGCGGCGCCGGTCTGGCCGGGCAGACCCTCATCAAGGACATCGACAACGGGTACTTCACCAAGCTCCTCCTGACGCCCACCCGGAGGCTGTCGGTGATCTGGGGGCCGATGATCGCGAGCGCGATCGTCCTCACCGCCCAGGTCGTGCTGGTCATGCTGATCGCCCTGGCGCTGGGCCTCAAGGTGGCCGCCGGACCACTGGGGTTCGCGCTCGTCGTCGTGCTCGCCTTCCTCTGGGGGATGGCGTTCGCAGGGTACGCCGCCTTCATGGCGCTGAAGACCAAGAACGCGGCGGCCGCCCAGGCCGCGACCTTCGCCTTCTTCCCGCTCATCTTCCTGAGCTACACGTTCGTGCCCGAGGAGTACGTCACCGCCGGCTGGCTCAAGGTCGCGGCGACGATCAACCCGACGACCTACGTCTTCGACTCGATGCGCTCGCTGCTCAACACCGGCTGGGACTGGAAGGCCATCACCGTCGGGCTGCTGGTGACGTTCGGATTCGCCACCTTCACCGGCGTCATGGCGCTCTGGGCGGCGAGAGGGGCGACCAGGATGTCGTAAGACGGGTCGGGGTCGGGCCCGCTCGCGGACTCCGCGCCGGGCGCGCGCGGCGGTCGATGCCCGGTAGACTCGGGCCGTGTCCCCGAGCCGTCTCATCCCCGCGCGTCTCCGCGAGGGCGCCGACCTGCTGCGCTCGCGCGACTTCCGCAACGTGTTCCTCGCCCAGTCGGTCTCCGTGTTCGGCGACGGCATCACCCCGGTGGCGCTTACGTTCGCGGTGCTGGGCCTCACCGGATCCGGCACCGACCTCGGCATCGTGCTCGCCTGCCAGAGCATCCCGCTGGTGCTGCTTGCCCTGGTGGGCGGCGTCTGGGCGGACAGGCTGCCGCGCGCGCGAATCATGCTCGCCAGCGACCTGGTCCGCGCCGGCGTGCAGCTCGCCGGCGCCGCGCTGCTCCTCTCGGGCGCGGCGCAGATCTGGCAGCTCGCCGTGCTCGCCGCCCTGCACGGCGCCGCCGAGGCCTTCTTCCGGCCGGCGGCCGGAGCGATCCTGCCGCAGATCGTGCCGGCCGCGCGGCTCCAGCAGGCCAACGCGCTCATGGGAATGAGCGACAACTTCGGCTGGATGGTGGGGCCGGCGGTCGCCGGCGTGCTGGTGGCGGTCATCGGCGCCGGCGGCGCCATCGCCATCGACGGCGTGACCTTCCTCGTCAGCGCCGCGTTCCTCGCCCGGCTGCGCGTGCCGGCAGTGCTCAAGACCGAGGCGGCGCGCGGCTTCTTCGCCGAGCTGCGCAAGGGCTGGCACGAGGTCAAGTCGCGCACCTGGCTCTGGGTGATGCTGCTGCGCGTGTGCCTGGTGCTCTTCATCGTCATCGCGCCGTTCCAGGTGCTCGGTCCGCTCGGCCTGATCGAGGAGGGCTACGGCGCGGCCACCTGGGGCTGGCTCCAGGCCGTCTTCAGCGGCGGCATGCTGGTCGGCATGCTCATCGCCATGCGCTACCGGCCCAAGCGGCCCATGATCACCGTCACCCTCACCGGCAGCACCGCGGTCGCGGCGCCGCTGGCCCTGGCCATCTTCGGCGACCCGTGGGTGCTCGGCGCCGTCTACAGCCTGCGCGGTGTCAGCGTCGGCATCCTCGTGGCGGTGTGGAACACCACGCTGCAGACGCAGATCCCCAGGGAGTCTCTCGGCCGCGTGACTGCCTGGGACTGGATGGCGTCGCTGGCGCTCTGGCCGGTCGGCCTGGCCGTCGCCGGCCCGCTCGCCCAGGCGTTCGGGGTGACGGCGATGTGCTGGGCGACCGGCATCCTCGGCCTGTTCGCCGCCTTCTGGGTGCTGCTCGTCAAGGACGTGTGGCGGCTGCGGCCGGCGCCTGTCTCCGGCCGGCCCGGCCCAGCGCCGCCCGCCCCATCCCCCGGCATGCCACCGATGGACTGAAGGGCCGGCGCGCCTGCGGCGGCCGGCCCCGCCCCCTCAGGTCGCCGCGCGCTCCTTGCGGCCGCGGTTGCCGCTGGCGTACAGCAGGATGTCGAGCGCGATGCCGGCGGCGAAGACCACCGTCCCCCATCCCTGCAACCCGCCGAAAGAGTTCTCGGCGATGGCGTAGGCGATGGTGGTGCACGGCACGAAGATCCAGCCGATGAAGCCCCAGAAGAAGGGCAGTCCGATCCGGCTGAGATAGTCGGTGAACAGCCACATCCCGAGCAGGATGATGCGCGGCGACGCGGCCAGCACCCCGACGATCAGACAACAGCCCATGCGACACCCCTCCTCCCGGCCACCGGCGGCGGCCGGATCCGCGTGCTCCTCCGTGACGCTCCGGCAACGCTAGCAGACGCGAGCCACGCTGTCCCCGCGCCGCAGCAGCCACGCGGCTCACTCTCGTGGGTCTCCGGTGACCACTTGAGATGTCAGGGTGTGCCCACCCCATATCTCGGCCGGTCCGCCCTGGCGGGAGGATACTCGAAGTGACGGAGTCAGCCCGCACCGGGGAAGGAGGGGCGTCCCATGTATGAGGTGTCGTGCAGAGAGCTCGGACTCACCGACTGCGAGTTCGACCTCCTCGCGTACTCCCTGGAGCGGCTGGAGCTGGACATCCTCGCCCACGCGCGCTACTCCCATCCGGGAGCGTGCGCGGGAGTCGAAGCGCCGCCCGGTTCTCCCGAGCGCCTGGCGCTGCACGAGAGGATCGTCGCGGCGGCGCGCGAGGTCGCCGTCGAGGAGTCGGCCGTCTGACCCGGGGTGTCCGGCGGAGGGGAAGGGTCCGCTGGACTCTGCCGTCCGTCGCTCGCCGCCTCCTCCTCGAGGCTCACGTGCGGCAGCCACTGCAGCCACGTGGGCAGGTACCAGTTCCAGCGCCCGAGCAGAGCCATGGTAGACGGGACGACCACGATGCGCACCAGGGTCGCGTCGATCGCCACGGCCACGGCCAGCCCGAACCCGATCTCCTGGAACATCACCATCTCGCCCGCGGCCAGCCCCGCGAACACGGCGACCATGATGAGCGCCGCGCCGGTGATGATGCCCGCGGTGGACTGGAGCCCGAAGGCAACGGCTTCTCGGGTGTCGCCGCACTGGTCGTAGCGCTCGCGGATGCGGCTCAGCAGGAACACCTGGTAGTCCATGGACAGGCCGAACAGGATGCAGAAGAGGAGCAGCGGCACCCAGGACTCGACCACACCGGTCTCCTGGAACCCGAAGGTGCCGGCGCCGACGCCCTTCTGGAACACGAGCGTCAGCAGGCCGTAGGCGGCCCCGACGCTGAGCAGGTTCATGAACACCGCCTTGAGGGCGATCACCAGCGAGCGGAACGCGACGAGCAGCAGGACGAAGCTCAGCAACAGCACGACGGCGATGACGATGGGCGTGTACAGGTCGACGAGGTCGATCATGTCGGCGAACTGGGCAGGTCCGCCGCCGACGAGGACGCGCATGGGCGCTCCCGCGGTCGCCGCGGGGATGAGATCGCTGCGCAGCTCGCTCACCGCCTGAGCCGCCGCGGCGCCGGTGCCGTCGGCGTCGACGACGAGGCTGAGCACGCCGAGCCTGCCGTCGCCGCTGCGCTCGAAGCCGGCGACGGAGAAGCGGCGGTCCGCCTGAGCCGCGGCGCTGAGGCTCTCCACAGCCGCGGCGACGCGCGGGTCCCGCAGGTCGCCGTCGACGACCACCAGGATCGGCGAGGTGAGGCCGGAGGAGAACTCCGAGGCGAGGATCTCGTACCCGCGGCGCGTGCCGAGATCCTCGGGCAGGCCGGTGATGCCGGACTCGCCGCGCCGCATGTCCAGGCCGGGGGCGGCGAGGAGCAGGAGGATGCCGGCCCCGGCCGCCAGGCTCACGACCGGGCGCCGCATGATGGCGGCCGCGGCCCGCGCCCAGAACCCGCCGCCGGGCGCGGCCGCGGACGAGCCCCGCAGCACGGCCGATGACCCGTCGGCATCCGCCCTGCGGGCGCGCCGCCCCAGCCGGCCGAGCGGCAGCCGCAGGGCGTTCACGCGGTGCCCCAGGAGGCCCAGCACGGCGGGCAGCAGCGTGAGCGCCGCGGCGACCGCCGCGGCGACGACCAGGATGGCGCCGGCGCCGAGGCTGGTGAAGATGGAGAACGGCACGACGAGCATGCCGCACAGGGCGATGACCACGGTCATGCCGCTGAAGAGCACCGCACGGCTCGCCGTGGCCGCGGACCGCCCGACAGCGTCGGGCACCGCGCGGCCAGTCGCCAGCTCCTCGCGGAAGCGGGAGAGGATGAACAGCGTGTAGTCGATGCCCACAGCCAGGCCCATCATCATCACGATGTTGAGCGCGAACACCGACACCATGAACCCTTCGCCCAGCAGCGCGGTGAGAGCAGCGCCGACGATGATCGCCACGACGCCGAGCGCCAGCGGCACCAGCGCCGCGACCACCGAAGCGAACACGACCACGAGGATGAGAAGAGCGATCGGGATGCCGATCGCCTCTCCGCGTCGCAGGTCGTTCTCGGCGACCTCGGCGGCGTCGCGCTCCCACGCTCCTGTACCGGTGACGACCACCGTGAAGCCACTCCGCCCGTCGGCGCCGCGCACGATGTCGTACAGGCGGGTCATGTGCTCGTCCACCTCGCCCGGCGGCACGGCCATCGTGACCGGCAGGAGGGTCGTGCGACGGTCCGCGGAGACGAGAGCCGCCGCCTGACCGGCCGCCTGCCGGGCGGCCGCCTCGGCGGCCTCGACGGCCGCGGCACTCGTGCCGGGTGCGGCGCGCGCGGCGCGGACCTCGGCCGCCGCGGCGTCCGCCGCCGCCTGCGCGTCGTACCAGGTCGCGACCGCGCGCACGTCCTGTGGACCAAGCGCGCGGAGCGCGGCCGCCAGGTCGCGGACGCGCGCCGCGTAGGCGGGGTCGTCCGCGGTGAGGTCCGCCGAGCGGACCACGACGACCTCGGTGTCCGCGTCGGCGCCGGGGATCCTCTCCGCGAGCAGCTCCTGCGCCCGCTTGGACTCGGGATGCCCGATGAAGTCGTCCGCGGCCTGGAGGGAGTCGCCGTAGGCGACCAGCAGGCCGCCCGCGGCCACCACGACGACGAGCCAGGCGGCGATCACCAGCCACGGCCGGCGCGCGCTGAAGCGCGCGAGTCTCTCTGTCAGGGTGGTGCGTCTCATCGTGGTCCCCCGGGGATGGCGGGGCCGTGCTGCCCCGTCCGCCAGCTGCCTAGCAGCTCGTCCAGTCTGTCTTGAGGCCGCTCACGAACGCGCGCAGCACGTCGCGGGCGCGCGCCCGGAACAGTTCGTCATGGTGCTGATGGGTGCGCTCGACGGCGACGAGGCCGTGGACGAGCGCCCACGCGCCGTGCCACATGAGCATCGCGTCCTCCTCCTCGTGCTCGGCCCGCGCGTGCAGGACGCCCTGGGCGATCCCCTCGCGAAGGACCTCCTGGATGGAGGCGAACAGCGGCGCCGCCGCCAGCAGCTCGACGCCGCCGTCCTGCGTGGCGCGGGAGAGTCCGGAGAGACTCTCGAAGAGCAGGTCCAGCTCCGCCGGGTGCTCGCGCGCGAACTGGATGTAGGCGAGCCCGGTCTCGATGAGCCGCTCGTCCACGGGGAGCGAGCCGGGCACGGTGAGGAGGTGCGTCGACAGATGCTGCAGGTCCTGAGCGGCGAGCGCGAGCAGGACCTCGTCCTTGCCGTCGGGGAAGTAGCGGTAGAGGGCCGGAGCCGTGAGGTCCACACGGCCGGCGAGCTCCCGCACCGTCAGCTTGCGCGCGCCCTTCTCCGCGACCAGGTCGCGCGCGGCGTCGAGGATCTCTTCTCTGGTCTCCTGACGACGCTTGTCCTGACGAGCAGTCGGGGACACGGCGACGACCTCCCTGAACAGTATTCTCTTTCGTGAACAATGTTCACTTTAAGGCCGTCTCACAGAGCTGTCAAGACACACAAGGGGGATGAAAGGGGTTGGGCCGCGGCGAGCGCCTTGCGCTCGCCGCGGCCCAGAGGGGGCCAACGGCGCCCGGGCGCCAGGAGGAAGGCGCGACCGGGCTGGCGGGTAACCGGCTCGGTGGGGGCGCACCGTACATCAGCCGGACCCTTGGACGGTCGGGGGGGCAACCGTCACAACCGTTCTTGGCTTGGGCACAGTCTCGCAAGCGAATATGAAGCCTGTGTTCAGAAAGCATTGAGCGAGATTAGGACGGGGCCGGCTCATCGCCGGCCTCCCCGGCGAGCAGCCCGCCGGCGTCGTCGGGGGCGTCGCCCTCGCCCGCCGCGTAGTCCTCGAGCGCATCCGGCTGCGCGCGCTCGAGGCGGATCTGCTCCAGCGCGGCCAGCGCCCACTCACCACCCTCCGGGTCGTCGAGCGCCGCGGTGAGCGCGGGCTCCGCGTAGGCGCCCAGGGCCGCGAGCCGGTCAAGAGCCGCGCCCTTGACGTCGCCGTGGGCGCGGCCGCAGAGCACCCGGACCAGGCCCTGGACGGCGGCGCGGCGATCCATCATGTCCAGCGTCTCGGCGGCGCGCTCCGGCGACGGCCCGCCCGCATCGTAGACGTCGCCGCTCACAGCCTCCAGCAGCGCCTGCACCACCTCCGCGCCCCGGTCGGCCAATGTGGTCTGCGCCTCGTCGACCAGGGGATAGGTCTCGGCGGTCAGCGGCAAGTCGAGAAAGGCGAGCAGAGCCTCAGCCGGCGCCGTCTCGCGGGAGTCCGCCAGGAACTCCGCGATCGCCTCGCAGGCGAAGTCCTGGTCCTCGCGCGTGCGCGCCTCGATGTAAGCGTCTGTGAGCTGACGCGCGAGGCCGGTCAGCGCCTCGTCTTCACTGCGGTAGCTGCTCATGAGGCGACGGTACGCGCGGCGAAGCGCGTCACTCCTCCTCGCCGAAGAGCGCCTCGAACTCCTGGTAGCCCTCGGCCTCCAGGTCCTCCCTGGGGATGAACCGCAGCGCCGCCGAGTTCATGCAGTAGCGCTGCCCGGAGGGCTTGGGCCCGTCCGGGAACACGTGCCCGAGGTGCGAGTCGCTCCCGCTGCTCCGCACCTCCGTCCGCGACAGGAAGAGCTTGCGGTCCTGCTTCGTCGTCACCGCCTCGGGGCGCAGCGGCCTGGTGAAGCTCGGCCATCCCGTGCCCGAGTCGTACTTGTCGCGGCTGCTGAACAGCGGCTGGCCGCTCACCACGTCCACGTAGATCCCTTCGCGGTGCTCGTCCCAGTACTCGTTGTGGAACGCGGGCTCGGTGCCCTCACGCTGGGTGACGTCGTACTGCAGCGGAGTCAGCTTCGCGCGGAGCTCCGCGTCGTCGTGCTTGTGGTCGTTCACAGGGGCCTCCCCCGGTCATCGTTGCTTCGGCGGGTGCTTCTCCATCCACTCCTCGTGGCCGGGCACGTCCTCGCCGACCACGTAGAGGAAGTAGTAGGCGCCCATGTCGCCGAGAAAGCGGAACTCGCCGCGCAGGGCAGCGACCGTCTCCTCGAAGTCGCCGCGACCGCGCAGCCAGCCGGTGAAGCCGCCCGGCTCGTCCTCCAGGGCAAGCAAGGCCTGGGCATTGGTGACCGTCGCCTCGATCTTGCGGCGATTGCGGATGATGCTCGGGTCTGCGGCGAGCCGCTCCACATCGTCGTCGCCGAACGCGGCGACGGCGGCCGGGTCGAACCCGGCGAACGCCTCGCGGAAGCCGCCCCACTTGGCCTGCACCACGCGCCAGCTCATCCCGCTCTGGAACACCGCGTGCGTGATGACATCGAGGTAGTCGGCGAGGCCGGACGGCGTGATCTGCGTGGGCGCCTGCATGGTGGACCCCCAGTGGTGGTTGTCGTGACTGGGGGTATTCCCGCCCGGGCCGTCTTCAGTGCAACGAGATGGAGTCGCCGCCCACCGGCACCAGGTCGGCGTCGATGAAGGCGTCGATGACGGAGCGGACGTCCGGCCGGTCCTCACCGTTCAGCACACGTATGCCGGCCTGCAGACAGTGGAGCAGCGGCTTGCGCCCGATACCGGCGACGATGACCACGTCCACCAGGTTCTCGCCGAGCAGGAGGATGGGCGAGAGGCCGTGGTCGCCGCGATGCTTGTCGTTGCGCGCGACGCGCACGTTGATCACCACGTCGTCGACGACGTCGACGATGGTGAAGCAGGGACTGCTGCGGAACCGCCCGGAGCGCGCGGCGTCCAGCCCACCCGGCTCGTCCGAGGGCACCGCGATGCGGATGATGTGTCTCGACTCGTCCATGCTCCCTGCATTCCTTTGGCGCGGAAGGGAAAGCCTACACCCGGGAGGCGGCGCAAGGTGCCTTTCTGCCGTGCGCAGGCTATCCTGAAAGACAAGGCGCATCGCATCCGACCCCAAGGGGGCCGACATGCCGCTCGGCGGCTACTGTTCCGTTTGTCAACGCTGGGTCTGGCTCACGCCCTACGGCGAGTGCCAGAACGGGCATCCGGCGCTCGCCGTCAAGGATGTCCAGCAGCTCAAGCCGCAGGCCGACCCCGACGTGCTCGTCGGCGAGGTCCTGGAGGAGGGCAAGCCGCGGGCGCGGTTCCGCTGGTGGTGGCGCCACTCGGCCTGGATCCTCTGGACGTTCACGCTGGGGTTCATGAACTGGCTGGGCTTCGTCTACGTGGGCGTGCGCGCCCGGCACACGCCGTGGACGCTGTTCGGGTTCGCCTACCTCGTCCCGCTGCTGCTGACGATCACGGCCGTGGCGACGGCGCTGCCGGTGTGGCCGTTCCTGCTGCTGCAGCTCTCGGTCTCGGCGCTGTCGGTGGTGCACGCCCTGGCCATCCGCCCGTACTACAGGGCGATCATGTTCGGGGATGCCTCGCCGAAGTCGCTGCCGGCCGCGCCGCAGCCGCCGGTGCTGGCGGCCGGCGCGCGGCCTCAGCTGCCCAAGAACATCGACGAGCGCGCCGCCGACGTGCTGCAGCCGGCGCGCCGCCAGGTGGACAAGATCCTCAGCACGGCCGGGTCCATCGGCAAGCCCTCCGTGCGCGACGAGGTGGTCGCGCTCTGCGGCACCGCCGACCAGATCATCGCCGAGCTGGCGGCGCAGCCGCGCAAGCTCGACGCGGCGCGAGGGTTCCTCACCTACTATCTGGACGCCGCACAGCGCATCGTCGAGGGGTACGTGAACCTCGGCAAGCGCGGCGCGTCCACCACCGAGATCAACCAGACGCTGGCGCGCGCGGAGGCATCGCTCAACGTGGTGCAGGAGGCGTTCGACCGGCAGCTGGCCGCGGTGCTTGAAGATCGCGCGATGGACCTCGACAGCGAGATCGAGCTGCTCGAGCGCACCGTGCGCAGCGAGACCATGTACACCCAGACGAGCGGGGAGCTGCAGTGAGCGGTCTGCCTCTGGCGACCCGCTCGTGCAGGCCGGATGAGGAGGCGTCATGAGCGACGACATCCAGAAGCAGGACGCGCCGTCGCCGGCGCCCGACCTCGGCGCCGCGGGCGTGCCGGCCGTGCCGGACGCGGCTGCCGACGTGGTGGTGGCCGCCGCCGCCCGCCTCCGGCGACCAGCCGGCGGCCGGCCCGCTCACGCCGGCCGACCTGCAGCGGGTCGCGGAGCTGAGCCGGCAGGTCGACGTGAGCGACACGCAGGCCGTGCTCGCCTTCGGCCTCCCGGCCCAGAGCCGCATCGCCAACTTCGCCGACTCCCTGCTCGGCGACGTGCGCACCCGGGACGCCGGCACCGGCGGCGAGGCGCTGCAGGACCTGCTCAAGAAGGTCCGCGAGATCGACGTCGACGCGCTCAGCTCCGGCTCGGGCAAGGCCAAGATCCCGATCCTCGGGCGCTTCGCCAATACCTTCGAGCGCTTCTCGGCTCGCTACCAGAAGGTCGCCACGAGCCTGGAGAAGATCATCGACGCGCTCGAGCGCTCGCGCATGGCGCTGCTCAAGGACATGACGGTGCTCGACAAGATGTACGAGCTCAACCTCGACTACCTCAAGCAGCTGGACGTGTACATCGCCGCCGGCGAGCAGGCGCTCATCGAGCTGCACACGGTCAAGATCCCGGCGCTCGAGGCGGAGGTCACGGCCAGCGGCGACGTCATGGCCGCGCAGCGGCTGGCCGACCTGCAGCAGGCGGCGACCAGGTTCGAGCGCCGCCTCCACGACCTCAAGCTCACGCGCATGATCGCCATCCAGACGGCGCCGCAGATCCGCCTCATCCAGAGCAACGACCAGAACCTCGTCGAGAAGATCCAGAGCTCGATCCTCACGACGATCCCGCTGTGGAAGAACCAGATCGTCATCGCCATCAGCCTCTACCGCCAGCAGAAGGCCGCGGAGCTGCAGAAGCAGGTCACGGACACCACGAACGAGCTGCTGGCCAAGAACGCCGAGCTGCTGCGCGAGGGCTCGGCCAAGGTCGGGCGCGAGGTGGAGCGCGGCGTGGTGGACGTCGAGACGCTGCAGAAGGTCAACGCCGACCTCATCGCGACCCTGGAGGAGACCATCCAGATCCAGGAGGAGGGCCGGGCGCGGCGCTCGCAGGCCGAGGGCGAGCTGGGGCGCATGCAGGTGGAGCTCAAGCAGAAGCTGCTGGAGCTCCGCTCCCAGGCGCCCCAGGTCGTGGCCGGCCCGGACGACCCCAAGCGCCTCAGCGAGTACTGATCGCCCGAGCTACCAGCCGGCGGTGCCCGGGCCGCCCTTGAACGGCCCCTCGATGTCTGAGGTGATCCAGCCGCCGTAGAAGTCGCCGGCCTGCGCCTGCACCTGCTCGTCGCCGACGTAGGCGGCGTCCACGCGCCCGGGATAGAAGGCCACGTGGTCGCGGATGGCCTCGTAGCCGGGTGCGGGGTCCGCGTAGGACCAGGCGACGTCGCGGACCTCGCGGGCGCCGGCCACGAGGTCGAAGTAGCTCGCCTGGCCCTTGAACTCGCACCAGGTGTGCCGCCGGTTCGGGCGCAGATGCTCACTGCGCACGTCCTCCGGCGGTATGTAGTACACCGGCGGATGGCTCGTCTCCAGCACGCGGCACGCACGCGTGGTGTCGGCGATCGTCACGCCGTCCACGACCACGCGCACCCTGCTCGGGCTCGCCTCCACGCGGGGCGGCCGCGGATAGTCCCACACAGATTCCATGACTGCACCTCCCGTCAGCTGAGCCGCCGGATGCCGGCCGTTCAGCCCTCCTCGGCGGCGCGCGGCGGCGCCGCGATCGCGCCGGAGATGGCCTCGATGTACTCCACGACGGCCCGGCGCTCATCCTGATCGAGCCGCCCGGACACGGCGACCACCTCGTCGGCCATACCGTGCACCTGCGTGAAGATCCGCTTGCTCCCCGTCCTGGTCAGACGGACGACGATGCGGCGCCGGTCGCTGGCGTGAGGCTCGCGGACGACGTAGTCGCGCTCCGCGAGCCTGTCCAGCATCGCCGTCATGGCGCCCGTCGTCATGTGCAGCCGGTGCGTCAGCTCGGTCGGCCCCAGGGGACCGTCGACCGAGAGATGTGCGAGCGCCAGCAGCTCTCCGGCGGAGAGCCCCAGGCGCTCGCACATCTCGAGGTGCATCTGCGACATGAGCAGGTCGAGGCGCCTCACCGCCATGGCGACATCCCGCTCCGAGTACTCGCCCCCTTCGGCTTGCATGGCGTCCCTCCTTCGCAATATTACTTCATGGTTGAGCTACTTTACTGCGGGTAAAAGCTTGTTGTCAAGTCATTTCCGGCAACAGCCGGTCAGACTCAGGGAGGATCCACACCATGAAGGCTTCAAGCAGCGCACTCCGTCGCTCGACAGGCCTCGGCCTACTAGGGCTGGCGCTCGTGCTCAGCCTCAGCCTGTTCGTGCTCGTCGCGGCGCCACAGGCGCAGGCGGCCAAGGTCAACCTGGACGGGATGCGCACCACGCTGACCACCGATCCGGGCACCACCTCCGCGCTCTTCGGCGCCGGGATCATCCCCTTGCCGATGGCCCCGAGCTCCATCACCCCGACGTCCGACGCCGCCCGCTACACGTTCCCCATCACCGGTGGCAGGGTCGACGCCAAGACGCTCGCCGGCCGCATCACCCACTCCGGCGGCATCCTGCTCGCGCAGCGTGACGGCATGGGCTGGAAGGCCCTGAGCCTCGGCAAGTTCACCATCAACATCACCGGGGCGCCGAACCTCTCCGCGGTCGTCAACGGCGGCCAGCGGCTGGCCATCGCCGATCTCGACCTCGGCGACGCCCAGATCAAGAAGTACATGAAGGGCGGCCGCGCCTTCGTCAGCATCAAGAACGTCGGCGTCACGCTCAACGCCACCGCGATGGGCGCCGTCAACGCCACCTTCGGCACGGCACTCCCGGACAGCGTCAAGCTCGGGACCGCCAACGTGCTCGCCCGCGTGGCTCACTGACGCGGATCTGACGCGGATCAACCTGCGATATCGCTGAGGTGGACGGGGCGGGAGGCCGGAAGGGCCTCCCGCCCCTCTTCGTCTGATTGGTAGACTCTGCGCGAGGTGTCCCCGCTCCGCTCCAGGGCAGAGCGCAATGTGGTGGTCAGGAGGCGTCATGGCAGCGGCAGGCGACAAGACGTGGAAGGTCGAGCACATCGACGGCATGGCGTTCGAAGAAGGCTCATCGCCGGGTACGGAGTGGAAGCCCGTCCGCCGCATCTTCGAGATCGGCTCGTTCGGCACTGCCCTCGCCCGGGCCACAGAGGCGGGAGACACGCTCACACATGATCACGACGAGGTCTCGACGCGTCACGAGGAGCTCTTCCTCATCGTCAGCGGCCACGCCACGTACCGGGTCGACGGCGAGGAGGTCGACGCTCCCGCCGGGACGTTCCTCTACGTCCCCGACCCCGCGACCATGCGCGGCGTCGTGGCGCGCGACGCCGGCACCACGATGTTCGTGGTCGGGGCGGAGCCCGGCGCCGCGTACACGCCGTCGGACTGGGACACGGCGCCGCTGCCGGAGTGACCGGCGCGGCGGGGCGTAGGCCTGTGTGGCGATCGTGGTCGCCATGATGCGCTCCGGGTGGGGCGATGTGCCGGGATGACGGTCAGGCGTCCGCGGCCGGCGCCAGCCGGCGCAGGTCGGTCGTGAGCCGCTCGATGTCGCCGGCCGGGAGACGGCCGGCGAGGATCTGCGCGAGGCCTGCCGCCCGGGCCGGGATCGCGGCCTGCGCCGCCGCCCGGCCCTCCGCCGTGAGACCGGCGTAGAGCACGCGGCGGTCCTTGGGGCACGGCGCCCGCACCACGAGGCCGCGCGCCGCCAGTCTGTCCACGAGCCGCGTCACCCCGCTCTTGCTCAGGCCGAGCGCCGCGCTGACGTCGGTCATGCGCAGGCGCTGCTCCGGAGCCTCGTGGAGCACGGCGAGCAGGTCCGCCTCGTCGGGCAGCACCCCGGCCTGTGCGCCCAGGTGCTCCGAGAGCCGGGCCTGCACCGTGCCGGTGAGGCTGGTGAGCGCGGCCCACAGGTCCAGAGCCGCGCGCTCCCGATCGCGCACGACCCTTTCGCTCCGTCCGGGTGTCCGCCGTGCAGTCATGGTGAGTCGATACCCATGTTTCAGATGAAATAGTCGCGGTCACAACTATTGCGCAAGCAAGTATCTGAGTCGTTCACTCTTCGGAGGACACCATGGACATCGCCATCATCGGAGCCGGAAACGTGGGCAGGGCTCTCACTGGATCCGCCACCCGCGCCGGTCACACCGTCACCATCAGTTCCGCGAGCGGAGACTCCGCAAGGGCGGCCGCCGAGGAGTCCGGCGCCCGCGCCGCGACCTCGGCCCGCGAAGCCGCGGAGGACGCGGACCTCGTCGTCCTGGCCGTCCCCTACGCCGCGGTGGACGACGTACTCGCCGAGATCGGCCCGGCATTGAGCGGCAAGATCCTCGTGGACGCCACCAACCCCATCAAGCCCGACTACTCCGGCCTGGCCACCAACGGCACGTCCGGCGCCGAGGCCATCCAGGGCAAGGCGCCCGAGGCGCGAGTGGTGAAGGCGCTCAACACCGCGTTCGCCGCCCGCCAGGCCGACCCGGCGGTCGCCGGAGGGCTGCGCGTGGACGGCTACGTGGCGGGCGACGACACCGACGCCAAGCAGGCCGTCCTCTCGCTGCTCGGCGACCTGGGCTTCAACCCCGTGGACACCGGCAGCCTCACGATGGCCCGGTACCTCGAGGGCATGGCCTGGCTGAACATCAGCCTGCAGATGAAGAACGGCTGGAGCTGGCAGGCCGGCTGGAAGCTCGTCGGTCCGGACGGCGACGCGGCCTGAGGCGCGGCGACCGGTCACGCCGCCGGCCGGTCAGGCCGCCGGCCGCAGCCGGCTCGCGGCCAGGTGCTGCTGCACGAGGCGCACGGCCACGGCGCCCTCGCCGACCGCCGACGCCACGCGCTTGACGGACTCGGCGCGCACGTCCCCGGCGGCGAAGACGCCGGGCAGGCTGGTCTCGAGGCCGAGCGGCAGGCGCTCGAGCGGCCACGGCCGCTCCCGGCCGGCGCCGGTCGCGTCCGGTCCGGTCAACAGGTAGCCGTTCTCGTCGCGAGCGACGCGGTGTGGCAGCCAGCTCGTGTGCGGGTCCGCCCCGATCATGACGAAGAGCGCGTCGGCCGGCACGGCCTCACGGTCGCCGCTTTCCACGTGCTCCAGCGTGAGCGTGCGCAGCCGCGTGTCGCCGTCGCCGTCGACGACGACGGTGCGCGGCCGCATCGAGATGCGGTCGGCGTTCTCGAGGAAGGAGACGAGGTACCGCGACATCGTGTCCGAGAGGCCGTCTCCGCGCGTCACCAGGGTCACCCGCCGGGCGAACTTGGCGAGATGGATGGCGGCCTGGCCGGCCGAGTTGCCGCCGCCGGCGATGAAGACGTCCATGTCCCTCAGCGACCGGGCCTCCGACGAGACGGAGCCGTAGAAGACGCCGGACCCGCGGAACGAGTCGAGCCGCGGCACTGCCAGCGTGCGGTACGTCACCCCCATCGCGAGGATCACCGCGCGCGCCCGCAGAGATGAGCCGTCGGTGAGGTCGACGACGTGGGCGTCGCCGTCGGGCGCGAGCGCCTTGGCTTCGTTGGAGAACAGGAACTCGGCCCCGAACTGCCAGGCCTGCTCGTAGGCGCGGAACGTCAGTTCGTCACCCGAGATGCCGGCGGGGAAGCCGAGGTAGTTGTGGATCATCGTGCTCTGGCCGGCCTGGCCACCCAGGGCCTCGCGCTCGAGCACCACCGTCGAGAGGCCCTCGGAGGAGCCGTAGACGGCGGCCGCGAGGCCTGCCGGCCCCGCGCCGACGATCAGCAGGTCGCACTCGTCGGCGGACGGCCGGCTGCGCACCCCGAGCGCCTCCGCGACCTCGCGGTTGCTCGGGTCCACGAGCACGCGCCCGCCGAACACCACGGCCACGGGCAGAGCGTACGGCTCGTCCAGGCCGGCGTCCTCGAGGATCTCGCGGCCCTCTTCCGAGGCGGCGTCGTAGAACCCGTAGGCGACGCCGTTGCGCCCGAGCAGGTCGCGCAGCTCGTGTGAGCGCGCGGCCCACGGCTCGCCGACGACGCGCACGGCCTCGTAGACCGGCCGCTGGAGCCGCGACCACTCGTACAGGAACCCGGCCACCTCGCGGTGGAACCGCTCATCCGGCGCCGTATGCCACGGCTTGTTGACGAAGAACTCGATCTGCCCGACGGCGCACCCGGTCAGGATCGCCTCCGGCGCGCTCCGGTCGCCCCAGGAGACGAGCATCACGCGCTTCGCCATCGGGTCGATCGCCCGCGCCTCACCGAGGAAGTCGGCGCCGGGCATCTCCGGCATCGTCTGGTCGGCGAGGACCAACGCCACCGGCCGGCCCTCGAGCCTGAGGCGGCGGAGCTCCTCGAGCGCCGCCGCCGCCGACTGCCGCGCCAGCACCCGGTAGTCACGGCCGTAGCGCTTGCGCAGCTCCTGCTCTGTGATCGTCAGACTCGACATGTCGTCGTCGACGACCAGGATCACCGGTTGTCCACTCACAGCGTGTCTCCTGTTGCCGCATACCGTGGTGCTTGCCCGGCTCGCGCGACTTCAGTCCGTCACACCGTGGTCCGCCGTCAGCCAGCGGGCCTCCCGGCCAGGTCGTGCGCCATACGGTGGTAGCGCTCGGTGACGGCGGCCGCTCCCGGCGCCTTGCCGAGATCCTCGAACTCCCGGCCCAGGATCTCCTGCTCCCCGGGGCTGAGCAGGTCGTCGGTGAGCTTGAAGAGCACGGTGTCCTCCTTGCCGATGTGCAGCGGCAGCAGGTACGCGTACAGCCTGAGGTTCTCCACGACCACGGCGCGTCCGGCGGCGGCGCGCTCCTCGTCCTGGCCCGCCGCGTCGGGGAGGGCGGCGCTGATGGCGCGCATGCAGTCGCGCGCCGCCTCGTGCTCGCTCAGCAGCACGCTGATGGTGCCGCCGGCCGCCGGGCTCCGCTCCTCGAGCAGCGGGAAGAGGAGGTTCTCCTCCTTGGTGTGGTGGGCGCCGTCGGTGAAGTTGCGCGTGAAGTCGACCATCTGGCTCACGCGCTCCACGTCGACGGCGCCACTCTTCTCGATGCGGTCCGCCTCGGCCTCCATGGCGCCGACGACCAGCAGGACGTAGTCGTGCTCGTCGGCGAGCTGCTGGGTGGGGCTCTCGGGCATGGCGTTCTCCTTCCGGGTGCTGCCACCGGCATGCCCCGGACGCGCGGAGAACTAACGGCCGGGTCTGTCAGGCGTCTGCCGCCGCGCGCAGCATCGCAGCCAGGCTCCGCTCGACGTCCTCGTCCGTGGTGGACCAGCCGGACACGCTGATGCGCATGGCCGTGCGCCCCTGCCAGACCGTGCCGCCGGCCCAGCAGGTCCCCTCCTCCTGGATCGCCGCGACGACGCGCCGGGTCTTCTCCTCGTCGCCGAACGAGACCAGCACCTGGTTGAGGACCACGTCGTTCAGGATCTCGTATCCCGCGGCGGAAAGGCCGAGCGCGAAGCGGGAGGCGTGCTGGCAGTCGCGCTCGACGAGGTCGGCGAGGCCGCTGCGGCCGAGCGTCCTCAGCGCCGCCCAGACCTCGACGCCGCGGGCGCGCCGGGAGAGCTCCGGCGTGCGCGCCGACGGCTCGTGCAGCATCGTCGTCGGCAGGTAGGCCGCGGTGAGCCCCATCGCCGCGTGCAGCGCGCTCCGGGTCGCGGACGAACACCAGCCCGCTGTCGTAGGGCACGTTGAGCCACTTGTGCGCGTCGGTGGCCCACGAGTCGGCCGCGCCGACGCCGCGCACCAGGTGGGCGCGCGCCGGCGCGCGGCCGCCCACAGCCCGAACGCCCCGTCCACGTGCACCCAGGCGCCGGCCTCGTGAGCGCGCGCGGTCAGCTCCTCGAGCGGGTCGAACGCGCCCGTGTTCACGTTGCCGGCCTGCAGGCACACGATGGCCGGCCCCGTGATGGCGGGCAGGGCGTCCGCTCGCATGCGGCCCTGCCCGTCCACCGGCACGCGCACGACGCGCTCACGCCCGAACCCGAGGAGACCCAGCGCCTTGAGCAGCGTGGGGTGCACCTCGTCGCCCACGACGACGGTGACCTCGGGCGCGCCGAACAGGCCGCGGGCCTCGACGTCCCAGCCGGCCTCGGCCAGGACGGCGTGCCGCGCGGCCGCCAGCGCGGTCAAGTTGGCCATCGTCGCGCCGGTGACGAAGCCGACCGCGGCGCCTCGCGGCAGACCGAAGAGATCGACCAGCCAGCGCCGCGCCACCTGCTCCAGCCTGGCCGCGACCGGCGAGGCCGTCGCGGCCCCGGCGTTCTGGTCCCAGGCCGTCGCGAGCCAGTCGGCGGCGACGGCCACCGGGTGCGAGCCGCCGATGACGAAGCCGAAGAAGCGCGGGCCGGCCGACGCCATGGTGGCCGGCGAGCCGGCCTCGTCGAGCAGGGCGAGGACGCGCTCCGGCTCGTCGGGCCCCTCGGGCAGCGCCTCCTCGAAGCGCTCAAGCGCCGCGACCGCCTCCGGCGCCCGGCGCCACACCGCGGTCCGGCAACCCTTGCAGGTAGCGGATGGCGCGTTCGGCGGCGGAGCGGAGCAGGTCGTCCATAGCACCCGGCATTCCCGGATTGAGCGGCAGTCGACCGTTGTCCCGGCCGGCGACCTAGGTCAGCGCACCGTGAGCGAGCTCACCGCCGGCTTCTTGTTGATGTTGCCGGCGCCGTCCCCGGCATACACCAGCAGCCGGTACTTGCCCTTGGCCAGCCTGCAAGCGAAGGAGAAGGAGGCAGACCGGCCGACCCGGTACCACCGGCCAGGGTCGTACTGCGCCGCCACGCGCCCGCTGCTCCGGACGATGACGATGCCGACCGCACCGACACCCGCGCACGGCTTCGCGTCCGTGATCTTGAAGGCGACGCGTGCCGTAGCCCCTCTGCGCGCCGTGACGGGGGCGACGATCGACGGTGCCGGCTTGCGCGTGTCGATCGCCACCGCGAAGGTCTGGTCGCCGCCCACGTTGCCGGCTGCATCCTGGGCCAGCACCCGCACCTTGTGCCTGCCGTCGTTACTGTGTGTGGCCGGCGCCTCCAGGATGATCGTCGGGCCGGCCCAACGGAGAGAGCGTCCGTCCACGGAGTACCGACCGGCGACTCCCGAACTCGGAGCGGGATCCTCGTACGCCAGGTCGACCACGGACCTGTGATTGATCCAGAAGCCGATCATGTCGTCTTCTCGCGGCTCGACCGTCAGGCCCGGCGCCTTCGTGTCCACAAAGAACGCCGTCGTGTTGCCGACCTCTTCATTGCCGGCGCCGTCCACCGAGCAGACGTCGAGCGTGTGCGGCCCGTCATTGGAGTGGTCCGCCGGTGCTGCCGCAAGGTAGACAAGGCCGGGTTGCCAGACACCTTCATCGATTCTGAAGTACGTCCAGATCGCCCCCGAGCGATCGTCGTGAGGAGTGAAGGTGAACGTGGTCGCGGCGTTGAGCGGGATGCTCTTGACGTAGGGGTCCGGGCTGGGGCTGACGGTCGTCGTGGGACTGCGGACGTCCCCGCCGAGGCCGGAGCTCTCCGCGACCAGCAGTCCGTCACCGGCCGCGTACCCTCGCCGGCCACGCACCTGGACGGAGAAGAAACCCGTGCCGTAAGGATCCACCTCCACCGTCTGCCGGTCCCAGTCTGCGCCGCCGTTGCCCGTGACCCACACCTCGCCGTCATTGGTCACGCACCACGCGTAGTTCACGTCGACGGCACTCACAGCATTGAACGAGTAGTAGGTACTGGTCCTGGCAAAGGACTTCCAGGTGGCGCCGCCGTCGCTGCTGAACGCGACGACATCGTAGGACGCCACGACCACCACGTCACGGCTGGGCGAGCTGACCTCGGACGGGTACATCATCGGCTCACCCGCGTTCAGGACCTGCCAGGTCCGGCCACCATCGGTGGTCTTGCGCAGCGACTGCCCGTCGGCGATCCAGCCGTGGTCCGCATCGCCGAAGGCCACCGAGGTGCAGTAGCCGGCGCCGAGGTCGTGCTGCGACCACGTGGCGCCGCCGTCCGAGGTGCTGACCACGATCCCGTCCCCGCAAGCCCAGGCATGGTCGGAGTCGATCGCCTCGAGCGCCAGGAAGTGCTGCGACGGATCCGAGTGCTGCACGTTCCAGGTAGCGCCGCCGTCCGTGGTCTTGAGGATCCCACCGCCCCAGAAGGCGACGGTCCAGCCGGTGCTGCTGTCGACGAAGTCGACGTCCTGCAGCGCCCAGCCACCGGTCGAGACGGCGCTCCAGGTCGTGGCACCGTTCGTCGTCTTGGCGACGGTCCCGTCGCTCGTGCAAGCCCATCCCTGATCCTCGTCGATGAAGCTGAGATCGGTGACGTACCGGCCCGGTAGAGGATCCGCCAGCCGCCACCTGGCCTCGGAGACTCCCGCCCCGGAGCCGCCGGCCGCAGCGGCGGGCAACGTCCAACCCAGGAGCAGGAACGCGACAAGCACTACGAGCATCGACCAGCGAAGATGAGACACCGCGGACCCCCCGCCCCGGATGACGACTGCGAAGGAAGTTTATCGTAGTAGGGGCGTCACGCCGCCGCCTCCGGCTCGCACGCCACCTCGGCCGCGCCGACGCCGGCGCCGTCGCGCTCGCCGCGCTCGAGCAGTGAGACGGAGTCCGGCACCACGTCCTCCTTCGGCGGGATCAGCACCGCGGCCACGCCGGCCAGGGCCACGGCGACCGCCCCGACCCACACCGCCGCGGTCATCCCGTCCACGAACGCCTGCGGGCTCAGGTAGCCGCCCACGGCGCTGAACACGCTGGCCAGCACCGCGACGCCGAACACGCCGCCCACCTCGCGGATGGTGTTGTTGACGCCGCTCGCCTTGCCCTCTTCCTTGCGCCGCACGGTGCTCAGCACCAGGTTGGCGACCGGCGCGAAGTACAGGCTCATGCCGACGCCGGCCATGACGAACGCGGGGACCAGCTGGCTGTAGGCCACGGTGGTGCTGGTGACGGCGGCCATCCACGCCAGGCCGCCGGCCATCAGCGCCATGCCGGCCACCAGCAGCGGCCGGGCGCCGATGCGGTCGCTGAACATGCCGGCGATGGGAGCGACGAGGATCGGCATGGCGGTCCACGGCAGCGTCCGGATGCCCGGCCTCGAGCGGCGAGTACCCCTGCACCACCTGGAAGAACTGCGCCAGCAGGAAGATCGAGCCGAACATCCCGAAGCTCATCAGCAGCGAGGTGACGTTGGCGGCCGAGAAGGCGCGGTTACGGAAGAAGCGCAGCGGGACCATGGGCTCCGGCGTGCGCCGCTCCCAGAGGACGAACAGGCCGAGGAGGACGATGCCGGCGGCGATAGGGCCGGCGACGCCGAGGCTGGTCCAGCCGTACTCGTTGCCGCGCACAAGACCCCAGACGATGCCGAGCAGGCCGGCGCTGGCCAGGCCCAGGCCGGGCAGGTCGAGCGAGCGGTTGGGGCCCTTGGACTCGGTCAGCCGGGTCAGCGCGATCGGCAGCAGCACGAGGCCGATGGGCACGTTGATCCAGAAGATCCACTGCCAGGAGAGGCCCTCGACGATGGCGCCGCCGACGACGGGGCCGAGCGCGACGGCCAGGCCGCTGACGCCGCCCCAGATGCCGAGCGCCATGCCGCGGCGGGCCGGAGGCACGGCCGCGGAGAGGATCGTCAGCGTGAGCGGCGTGACGATCGCGCCGCCGACGCCCTGCAAGGCCCGGGCGGCGACCAGCGCGTCGATGCTCGGGCGCGAGCGCCGCCGCCGCCGAGCCGGCGGTGAAGACGGCAAGGCCCACGAGGAACATCCGCTTGCGCCCGAACCGGTCGCCCAGCGCGGCGCCGGTCAGGAGCAGCACGGCGAACGTCAGCGTGTACGCGTTCACCGTCCACTCCAGCCCGGAGAGCGAAGCGTTCAGGTCGCTCTTGATCACCGGCAACGCGGTGGTCACGACCAGGTTGTCCAGCGACACCATGAAGACGGCGACGCTGGTGACCACGAAGGTCCAGAAGGTCATTGCCCGTGCACTCATCTCTCTCATCTCCCCACTAACTTAGCAGTCACTTAGTTATCCAGACCTGAAGAAGGGCGGGTCCGGCCTGGAGCCGGCCGCCCGCCCCGTCGTCTACTTCGTCTGCGCCCCCGTCTTCCGCGGCCGCACTCCGGTGCGGTCCGACTTGCCGACCGCGTCGACCGCGAACGCCGCCAGCTCCACGCCGCTCACCGGGCACATGATGCGCGCCCAGTCCGCGTCGACCTGGGTGAGGTCCATCACCGCGACCACGTTCATCAGCATGCCGTAGGCGAGCCACTCGCGGATCGCCGCCTCCGGCGCGCCCGACGCCGACTGCACGAAGCCGACCAGGCGCAGCATCTCGTCGCGCACGACGTCCCGGATCTCCTCGTCGCCGCACGCCGCGTACGCCTGCATCTGCATCCGTAGGAGACTGCGGTCGTCGAGCAGGTCGCCGTACGCGACGCCCATCGCCATCAGGATCTCGGCCTGGCTCGCGTCCTCCCCGGCCTCAGCCGCGGCGGTGCGGAACACACCGACGGTGCGCTCGAACGTGCGGTGCACCGTGGCGATGAAGAGGTCCTTCTTGGTGCCGAAGAGCTGGAAGAGATACGGCTGCGACACGCCGACCTGCTTCGCGATGGCGTCGACGGGCGTGCCGTGGAGGCCGCCGACGGCGAACTCCTGCATGGCGGCCTCGACGATCTCCCGCCGCCGGTCTTCCTTGGTGCTGCGTGTCGTTGCTTTCATGCTGACCACCGTTCCCTTACTTAGTGGTCACTAAACAATACGCCGCGCCGCTTGTCAAGCGTCAACCGCCACGCCGAACAGACCGCCGGGCACGGCCAGCGCGTGGTCTCCCGACCCCCGCCACGACCGATCGGCAACGTTGGGGCCGAGTCCCGGGTGGCAGCCGTCCGACCCGGCGCGCATACTCGGGAGCAAGCTCAATGGAGGGCCGACCCTCGTGAACACCACCGCCACACCCCACCTGCCCGGCTCGCGACCCGGCACCGTACTGGTGCCTCAAGGCGCGCTGGTGCGCGGTCCCGCCTTCATCGTCGACACGTTCCTCTGCAGCCTCGTCGCGGCGCTCATCCTCGGCGGGCAGGCGCAGCTGACCAGGATCGTCCTCGTCACGCTGGCCGTGGAGTTCGTCTACTTCGCGGTGCTCGAGGGCGCGCTCGGCACCACGCTCGGCAAGCGGCTCTTCGGCTTGCGCGTGGTGCGGGCCGCCGACGGACGTCCCTGCGGCCCGCTCGCAGCTGTGGTGCGCACCGTGCTGCGCCTGGTGGACAACTTCTTCTTCTCGCTGCCCGGCATCACCGCCATCATCCAGTCGCCGCGGCGCCAGCGGCTCGGCGACCGCGCCGCGAAGACCCTGGTGGTCAGCGAGGTGCCGGAGCAGCTGCTCAAGGTGTTCGCGGGCATGACCGGCGGCAGGACCGGCCCGGGGCAGATGGCCAGACGGCTGGGCGACCTCGCGCGGCCGGGGCACGAGGCAAGCGCGTCGCAGACGTTCGTGGGGCCGAGCGGAGAAGCCGGCGCCGACATCACGGCGACGGAGGAGGCCCTGCGCGTCGCCGTCCTCGAGGAGGTCGTGCCGTGCCCGTTCTGCGACGAGCCGATGAGCGAGCGCGAGATCGTCTGCCGGCACTGCGACCACTACGTCAACCAGGCCTCGGCGCACGGGGAGACGGACCACCTGGCGCCCATCCCGCAGCTCTACTCGGACGACCGCAACCTCCGCTTCGACGCGCTGTGGCGGCTGGTGTTCGCCGGCGACGAGGAGTCACTGGACGCCGTGCGCAAGGCCGTGCCGGCCTGGCCGCAGGCGGATCGGCTGCTCGCGGTCCACGCGTTCTCCGAGGTGGACGACCCGCGGCCGGCCGCGTTCCTCGCCTTCATGGATGCGGATCCGGATGCGTCCGTGCGGGCACTCGCGAGCGTGGTGCGCCAGGGGCGGAGCGCGCAAGCGTAGAACTGCTAGCGGGCAGCCTCGTCCGCGAGCAGCCGCCGCAGCTCCTCGAAGAACCGGTCGCGCACGCGCTGCGTCTGCAGCGCCTCTCCGACGCTGAGCACCGCCTGGTCCTTGTACCGGTGGGCGGCAGGCTCCACCTGCAGCACGTACGAGTTAGGCCACTGGTCCCAGAACCAGTCGGCAGAGCCGAACTGCACGCAGGCAGGCTCGATCTCGGGCACGCGCGAGAGCCTCCCCAGGAGGGCCCGTCCGCGCTCTGAGTCCTCGACGCAGAAGGCGACGTAGGCGATCCGGTAGCGGACGGTGCCGACGTGGTCGACCGGCAGCGGCGCCAGACTGTGCTCGTCGCGTGAGGGACCGGTGAGGAAGTGCCCGTAGCAGCACTGCAGGGTGAAGCAGCAGGGCAGCGGAAGGAAGGCCTCGACGACGTCGACGACGGGCGGGTCGACGGCTCCCAGATCCAGGCCGGCGAGGGCAGCCTGCCGGTCGGCGGCATAGCTCTGGTGGCGGATCAGCGCCCTCGGTTCGGTGAACGTCTCCACGCGGCCGATTCTAGACCACAGCCGGAGCGGGCGGCGCGCGCCGATGAGGCGAGCGCTCAGGCGAAGCGGCCGCTCACGTCACGCGCCCAATCACGGATCGCGCCCCAGTCACGGTCGTCGTGCGCGGGCTCGCCGTGCAAGGGGCTTGCGGGCAGCGCGGCGAGCATCCTGTCCTTGAGGCCGAGCCGCGCCGGGTCGTAGGCGCCGACGAACACGCCGGTGGCCACCGGCGTCGGCGTCGGCGCCTTGGCGAGCGCCGAGAGCAGCTGCTCGCGCGAGGAGTCCAGGCCGTCGTCCGCCTTGATCGGCCCGAGCGCGAACACGGCCAGCGGCCGTCCCGCGAGGGCGTCGCGATTCTTCTCGAGCAGGGCGCGCACGTCCTTGTGCAGCGCGCCCAGGTACAACGGTGTACCGATCACCACGCCGTCGTAGCCGTCCAGCGAGCGCACCTCGCGCGCCGGCATCGCCTCCGCCTGCACGCCGCGCTCACGCAGCGTGGCCACCACCGCCTCCGCGACCTCTCGCGTCGAACCGTACCTGCTGCCGTATGCGACGAGCACCTGCGTCATCGTCCTCACCTCATCACTTCTTCTTCGCCTTCTTCTTCGGCTTCGCCGGCGGCTCCACCCCTCCGGCGATGAGCCGCCGGATGGCCTCCACCGCGGCCTCCTCCGGCCGGCTCGCCGGGTCGTCGTGGATCTGCCGCACCGCCTCCATGCCGACGGCCTGCACGAACCGGCTCGTCTGGTCCGGGTCGGCGACGTCGAACTCGCCGGCCGCGACCCCCTGCTCGAGCAGATCGCGGACCATGGGCCCGTACACCCGGTCGTTCACAGCCGCCTGGATGCCCGGGTCCACCAGCTCCACAGCCGGGTTCTGGGCGAACCCCGCGCGCGCGTCGGCGAGCGCGATGCGCGTGACCTGCAGCGCGCGCCCCAGCGCCGTCGTCTCGGTGAGCAGCGACTCGACCCGGTGGCGCTGCTCCCGCGCTCCCAGCTCAAGCGCGTACTCCAGCAGCTCGTCCTTGCTCGCGAAGTACTCGTAGATGGTCTTCTTGGAGATCCTGAGCGCGCGCGCCACGTCCTCCACAGACGTGCGCTTGAAGCCGAAGCGCACCGCGAGCGCCATGAAGCCGAGCGCTATCTCGTCCCTGCCGGCCGGCATCTCCCTCCCTTCTGTACCGAGAAACTGTAATCGTTTCTCGGTACATCATGCGCCGAACACCCACGGATGTCAATGTGTCTCTGGACACCGCGCGCAGGCCTGTTACGTTTGACCTGCACGCGGGGCCACGACGCCGACACGGGAGCAGTGACATGGCCGACAACAAGGGAAACGCGGGAGCCGCGGGAGCCGGAGCGGTGTACGGGCTCGGGCTCATCGGCGCGCTCGTCTACTACATCAGCACCGCCAACGGGTTCTGGGACGGTGTGTGGGGCGTCATCCAGGCCCTGGTCTGGCCGGCGTTCTTCGTCTACGGGGTGATGGACAAGCTCAACGTGCCCTGAGGCGCGCGATCCGGGGTACTCAACAACCACTGCCATCGACAGGGAGTGGCCATGACCACCGTGCACACCGGGGCCTGCCTCGGGACTGCCAGACGCTCCGTCTACCTCATGCTCGGGGTGGCGCTCACGATCATCGCCCTGGCCGAGATGATCCGCTTCGGCGGCGCCACCTGGGCCGCGCTCGCCTTCGTCATCCTGCCGGATATCGCGCTGCTGTACGGCGCCGCCGCGGACCTCGAGCGCGGCCGGCTGCACCCGCGCGCGGTGCGCCTCTACAACGTGGTGCACAGCTTCTGGCTCCCGCTGGCGCTCATGGCCGCGGGGCTCTGGCTGCCGCCGGTCGTCTTCGTCTCCGGCGTGGTGTGGGCCGCCCACATCGCGTGGGACAGGGGGCTCGGCTTCGGCCTGCGCACCCGCGAGGGACACCAGCGGCTGCCGGTCTGCGGCTGAGAACCGCCCGAGGAGCGCTCAGAGCTCGGCCAGGTACGCCCGCCAGTAGGACTTCCAGCGGGCGGACTCCTCGCGGGTCCTCAGCTTGCTGCTCGTGACCGCGAGGGTGGAGGCCGGGCCGCCGGCCTTGGCCGCGCCGCCCGGCTTGTCCGCGATCGTCACCGTCACGCGCGAGCCGTCGGCGAGCGTCGCGCGCCAGTAGCGCCACTTCTCGGTGCGGCTCACGCTCGGGTCGCCCGCGAGCCCGACCCCGTCGAAGCCCGCCGCCGCCGGATCGTCCGGCAGGCGTGCGATCCAGCGCTCGAGCACCTCGTCCATCGTCCCGGGCAGCGTCCGGGTCGCCGTGCCTTCGTAGTCGCCGCTCTGCGTCTGGCCGGTCTCGCGCCGGCCGATGTGCTTCTCGTACTCCACCGTCACGTTCTGGCTCCACCAGCCCGGCACCCCGTACTCGGCGCTGAGCAGCCGCGCGATGTCCTTGTGCGGCAGGTCGCGGGCCTCGTGCCCGTCCAGGATGGCGAACCATTGGTGCAGTTCCTTGCCGGTGGCCTTCATCACTGGTGTGTCGTTCATCACGCCTCCCTGATCCATCCACGATGGTACCCGAGCTCCTGATCCAGGGCTTGAGGCGCGTCAGTGCACGTCGTGCTGCCCGCGCTGCTCATCGGCCCGCTCGGCTGGCGCGGCCGCCCGCCGGCCGAGCAGCTATTTCATCAGCACGAGGCTGACGGCCATCACCAGCATGCCGCCGACCAGGCCGTACAGGCTGTCGTGCCCCTTGCCGTAGGCGCGGCTCGTGGGCAGAAGCTCGTCCAGACTGATGTACACCATGATCCCGGCCACACCGGCGAACAGCACACCCATGAGCCACTGCGGGACGTCGGCTCCGCTGCCGCCCAGCGCCAGAAAGAGCACCAGGTAGGCGATCAACGCACCGACCGGCTCGGAGAGGCCGCTCAGCAGAGAGTAGGCGAACGCCTTCTTCCGATTCCCCGTGGCGTAGTAGATCGGCACCGAGACGCTGATGCCCTCCGGGATGTTGTGCAGCGCGATGGCGATGGCGATGGCGAGGCCCAGCCCCGGGTCCTTGAGCGCCGCAAGGAAGGTGGCGAGGCCCTCGGGGAAGTTGTGGATGCCGATCGCGAGGGCCGTGAACAGGCCCATGCGCATGAGCTTGTGGTGGTGCGAGGTGTGGTCGTGCATGCCCAGCTCGTCGTGCGCCACCCCGGGGACGACGCAGCTGTCGGGGGCCTCGGCCGCGGCGTCGTGCAGCGGCGCCAGCTCCGCCTCGGCGTGCGTCTCGTGCGGGTTCTCGCCCGCCGGGATGAGCGTGTCGATCAGGAAGATGAGCGCCATCCCGCCGAAGAAGGCCACCGTGTTCAGCGCGTAGCCGTTGAAGTCCCCGTACTCCTCGGTGAGCGCGGCCACACCCTTGACGAAGATCTCGACGAACGAGACGTAGAGCATCACGCCCGCCGAGAAGCCGGTGGCCACACTGAGGAACCGGTAGTTGGTCCGCTTGGCGAAGAAGGCGATGGCGCTGCCGATGCCGGTCGCCATGCCGGCGAACGTGGTGAGCGCCAGCGCTATCCAGACGTTACTCAGCTTCCCTCCCTTCTGTGACAGCTCGACGTCGTCAGCATACTGCCCGGACACCGCGGGTAGTCCATGGTCAGGGACATCGACAGGAAGGACCCCAATGACCGAAGTACTGATCTCCGCCCCGCCGGGCGTGCCGCAGATCATCACCGATGTCGACCTGGCCGCGCCGCGCTACGTCGTGTTCCGTGCCTTCATGGAGCCGGACCTGCTCTCGCAGTGGCTGGGGCCGCGCCGGGTGACGATGACCATCGAGGAGTACGACCCCCGCGACGGTGGCCGCTACCACTACACCCACCACGACGCCGAAGGCAACGCCTACGCGTTCCACGGCGTCTTCCACGGCGACCCGAGCCTGGAGGGAGCCGTGCAGACGTTCGAGTACGAGGGTGCGCCGGGGCACGTCGCGCTCGAGACGCTCATTCTGGAGGACGCGGGCGAGACGACGCACGTGCGCACCAACTCCGTGTACCAATCGGTCGAGGATCGCGACGCCATGGTGCGCAGCGGGATGGAGACCGGCGTCAGAGAGGGGATGGAGCGCCTCGCGGAGCTGCTCGAGCGGCTGAAGCAGCAGGGCCCGGGAGGAGCCTCGCGGGTGGCGTGAGGCGGGCGGCGCGGGCGGCTGTCAGGCGGCGCCCGCGGGTTCGTTCTCGGCCAGCGTCCGCGCCACCAGCGCCGAGTCGAGATACGCGCGGACCTCGACGATGACCTCGTCGTCGAAGCGGCAGACCCAGCAGTAGCGGTTGGCGAACGGCTTGCCGTTGAGGGCAGTAGAGAGAGCCTCCAGCTCCACGACGGCCCAGTCGCCGCTGATGAGCACGTGCGTCACGCGCAGGAGCACACCCTCGCGCAGCACGGTGTTCAGCCTGGCGAACGTGGCCTCCCGGAACCCAACCTTGTCGGCGTACTCGCCGGCGAGAGGATGGGTGCCCATGACGGTCCAGCTCACGTCGTCGGCGACGGCGGCGAAGAACCGGTCCCCGTCGCCGCTCTCGAGGTGCGCGAACAGCGCTCTGACGTGGGCTTCGGACACGGGCATCGCAGGTCTCCTTCTGTGGATGAGCAGGGGAGGCGTGGGGTCGGTCATTCGCCGAGGAAAGCGAGCACGTCGCGTGCGAACTGCTTGCCATGAGCCGGGTGCCCCATGCCCGGATACAGAATGAGGCGCGCGCCCGGGATGCCCGCGGCCGTCTCGCGGAAGAGCGCCTCGGTGTAGAAGGGGTCCTCGGCGCCGGCGACCAAGAGAGTCGGCGCGGCGATCTCGTGCAGGCGGCCGCGGAAGTCGTGCGCGTCCTCGGCCAGGATGGTCACTACCAGGTCGGAGGGGTCCGCACGCCGGCTCGACCAGGACAGCAGTCGCGAGACCGGCCACACGATCAGCGGCCTGGCACGCGGCGGGATACCCCGCCGCGGCACCACCGCGTCCACGAGCAGCTCGCTCGCCGCCGTCCAGCGGCGCTCGGCGGCGAGCTCCGCGACCCGCAACTGGAGGTCCCGTGCCGCAGGACTGAGCGCGCAGGCGCTCGAGTGGATGACGAGGCGGCGGACGACGTCCGGGTGGTCCGCCGCCAGATGCTGGACGATCGAGCCGCCCGTGGAGACGCCGACGACGTCCACGGGCCCGCCGAACTCCTGCCGGATCGTGGTTGCCACGTCGGCCGCCATGTCCGCCATAGAGTAGCCGTGGGGCATGCCCGGTCGGCGGAGCACGACGAAGACCGTGTAGCGGTGACCGAGGAACGAGTACGGCCCCAGGGCGTATCGGGGCTGCGGCTTGTTCTCGAACAGCAGCCCCTGAACGACCACGAGTGGCCGCGAGCCGCCCCCGAGCCGGTTGAACGGCAGCCCACTGCGGAAGTAGCCGGACGCCGGCGTCGCTCCTCGCATCTGAACCCCCTCCTCGTACGTTCGTCACGGGCGTGCACCCGGCCTTCGTCGGAGCCGGCCGCTCAGGCCTCCTCGGCCAGCTCGGCCAGCGCCAGCACCGTCCGCCAGTTGCGAGTGGTGGCGGCCGTGCCGAGCTTGCGCTCGAACCAGGCGTTGTTCAGCCTGGTGCGCCCGTACCCGTGCGGCAGACTGAGGTAGACCACGGGCACGGCCAGCGGCGGGATACCGACGAACGCCGCCTGCTCACCTTCATCGACGGGCAGCTCCAGCCTGGAGAAGGCGGCCTTGTACACCGCGCTGTACGCCGACTCCGGGGCCTCGCCGAAGTCTGCATCGCCGTCCGAGCCGAACAGGAACGTGGCGTGCAGCGTACCCTCGTCCACAGAGCCAGCCGTGCCCGCACCGGCGGCCTCGAGGAACGGGTTGGCCGCCGCCACATCGGCCATGGCCTCGCCCGGCAGGACGATCACGCCGACGCGAGGACCGAGATCGCGCACGATGCGCATCTCGATGGCGGTCGCCAGCGCCTGGGCGGGCTCCGCAGGGTCGGCCGTATCGAACACCGCGTTGCCGCTCTGCAGATACGTGCGCACGTTGGTGAGGCCGAGGCCCTCCAGCAACGCGCGCAGGTCGGCCATCGGCAGCCTGGTGCCGCCGACGTTCACCGCTCTGAGGAGGGCCACGAAGCTCATGACTGAGTGATACCCGCGCCGCGCCACTCACGGACGGACCGATGCCCGCGCCTCAGCTCGCGCGCGCGGACGGACATCAAGCGGTCAGGTGCCCGGCTCCCGCTCCCAGCCGCGGTCGTCGTAGACCTCCTTCGGCGTGAGCCGCCTGACGTGCATCGTGGTCTTGACGTACAGAGCCGGCCTGGGGTGGAGCGGGTCGAACGTCTCGCCCTTGTCGCGGTGGTACACGTGGCTGCACTCCACCACGCGGAACGGCGAGCGCGTGCCTCCGAAACCGAAGGCCTGCTTCTTCGTGTCGCCGGTCACGTTGCGCGGCAGGTGGATGATGTCCCCGGGGCGCGGCAGAGGCCCGTCGACGGGAAGGTACTCCAGCGGCCTGGTCTCGCGACCGAACGGCGGACGCTTCTGATCCGGGTCCGACAGCCACACCTCGATGAGCCTCGGCTCGTACTCCCTGGAACCTGACTCCCTCTTCCTGCCCGGCATCGCAGCCTCCCAGCCTGATGTTCGCCCAGCCCGCTGTCCTCGGCGAGAGTATAGGACACCGGGCCGCGGGGATGGCGCGCGACTACACTTGACGGGCCGCCGTTCTCCTCCTATACTTCGACAAGTATCGAAGTACAACACGGCCAACGACAGCGGCCGGGAGTCCCTGGAGGAGTGGCATGGCGGATATGGCGAAGGTGTTCAAGGCCCTCAGCGACCCCACCCGCCTCGCCATCTTCGAGCTCGTGCGCGACTGCAACAGCGACGGCTGCAGCGACGATCAGGTGTCGGACAACCTCACCGAGATCGCGGAGCGCTTCGGGCTCTCGCTCTCCACGGTCTCGCACCACGTCAAGGAGCTGCGGAGCTCGGGGCTCATCACCTGCGAGAAGCGCGGACAGCGTCTGCACTGCTGGGTCGACCCCGAGGTGCTGAGCCAGCTCGAGGCGTTCGCGAAGGGGTCGGCGACGTGAGTGCCCCGACCCCCCTTTTTTTCGGCTCTTACTTCGATAGTCATCGAAGTATCGAATCAACATGCAGGTCAACCGTAAGGAGCGAGAGATGAAGGCAGGGTCTGTGTGGTTGGGAGCGGTGCTCGTGGCCGTGGGCGTCTGCGGCTATCTGGACGCGGCGGGTGTGGTCGACTCGGCGCAGACGATCGGCCAGTGGTGGCCCATGGCGATCGTCGGCTGGCCGCTGGTGGAGATGGCCGCCGCCAAGCACGTCACCCTCGGCGGGGTGATCTGTGCGGCCGTCGGCCTCACCCTGCTGGCCGACGTGCAGGCGTGGGCCGGCGACGTCGTCGTGTGGTCGAGCCTGGCGGCGTTCGTCGGAGCGGCGGTCCTGGTGTCAGCGATTGCCCGGCGTGAGCACCGGAACGGCGGCTCTCCGGCCAACGGCACCCCGGTCAACGGCACCCCGGTCAACGGAGCGGCGTCGTGAAGGCCGCGGACGCGACGCCGCTCGGCGGCGTCCCGCGCCGGGGCTCCCGGGCAGACGGCTCATCGAGCAGTCTGCCCGCCCTCGGCCGGCGCGGCGGCGGCTGGGTCGCCATCCAGGGCGCGCTCCTGGTGACGGCGATCGCAGCGGGCCTGGCCGGCGCGGCCTGGCCGCCGGCCGCGAGCCCCTGGCTGGCTGCGGCGGGCGGCGTCGCCGCGCTCGCCGGCGTCGTGCTGCTCGTCGGCGGCGGCGCGGGCCTCGGGAGCCAGCTCACGCCCTTCCCGAGACCCGTGGCCGGCGGCGAGCTGCGTCGGACCGGCGTCTACCGCTTCGTGCGCCACCCGATGTACGGCGGCGCCCTTCTGGCGATGCTCGGCTGGGCGCTGCTCACCTCGCCCTGGGCGCTGATCCCTCTCGCCGCCGCGGCGCTCTTCCTGGACGCCAAGCGCCGCCGCGAGGAGGCCTGGCTGGTCAAGAGCCTCGCGGGCTACGAGGACTACCGCCGGCAGGTCCGGCGGCGCTTCATCCCGTTCGTCTGGTAGCCGCCGCCCAGAGGCCGATGCCGGCGCCGAACGCCGCGTGCCCGAGGAGCATCGAGCCCACCAGGCGCCGGACGTCGCCGCTCCTCCGCCCCCAGCAGCCGTAGCCCATGGACGGATACATCAGGAGGAGCGGCAGCACGGCGGTCGCGATCCCGTAGGCCGTAGCCCCGCCGACGCCCGGCCGCAGGCCGCTCCTGCGCAGCGCGGCGAGGTAGACCTCTGTGAGCGCCAGGCCCGTCAGGTAGTGCGCGGCGAGACCGATCCAGGCCTCGCCGCGCACCGGCGTCTCGGCGGAGAGGTCCTCGGAGCGCCACCGCCCCCGGCAGAGCCCGGCGGCCCAGCGGCCGATCGCCTCGGGGGTGTTCTTCTCCGAGGCGAAGACGTCGGGGGCGAGCTTGGCCGCGGCCACCATCACCGCGTCCATCGTGACGGTGGCGGCGACTCCGACGGCCGCGCCGCGGAGCATCCCGTGTGCGTTCAGCGCATCAGCCATCGTGGCCGTATTCTACGCACTGCCCAACGACGGCTCCGGATTCATTGAATGATGGCGCACACCGCCCCGTCTAAGGCGTGTGACAGGCTCAGGCGCCCAAGGAGACGGGGCATGGAGGGACAAGCCATACGCGGACGGGGCGGGAGGCCGGCAGGGTCTCCCGCCCCGTCGTCGCCCTCAGCGCCCGTAACCGGAGGCGTACCGGGCGCAGAGGTCGACGTACATCTGCTTGAAGCGGCGCCAGTCGGCGCGGTAGGCGCCGTCGACCTCGCGGTCGAGCAGGCGCGCAGGGACTCCGGCGGCGATCCTCGCCGCCGGCACCACGGCGCGCTGCCGCACCACCGCGCCCTCGGCGACCACGCCCCATTCGCCGACCTCGGCCCAGTCGCTCACCACGGCGTTCATGCCGACCACGGCGTAGTCGCCGAGCAGCCTGACGTTGTGGACCACGCAGCCGTGGCCGAGCGTGACCCAGTCGCCGATCGTGCAGGTCTCGCCGGGGCGGGCGTGGACGACGACGTTGTCCTCCACGGCGCAACAGTCGCCCAGCACGATGGTGCCGTAGTCGCCGCGCAGGCGGGCGCCTGGCCCGATCCAGCAGCGGGCGCCGAGCGTGACGTCGCCGAAGACCTCAGCCGACGGGTGCACCCAGCAGCCGTCGCCGACCCGCGGCGTCTTGCCCTCGAAGCTCTCTACGGTCACGGCGGAGGCGCCGGTCGGTCCGGGCGGCCGGTCAGCTCAGCCCCTCGGCCAGCTCCGCCTGCTGGGCGAGGCCGCCGAGGAGCACGGCGCGCATCGTGTCCAGCGCCGTGATGACACGGTCGTCGGCGAGCGAGTAGCGCACGCTCACGCCGTCGCGCTCGTTGAGGACGAGGCGCTGCTCGCGCAGCATCTTGAGGTGCCGAGACACCGTCGGCTGCGGCACCTTGAGCGCCTCCGTCAGCTCGGTGACCGTCTTCGGCCCCTCGTGCAGCTCGTACAGGATCAGGATGCGCTTGGGGTCGGCCAGCGCCTGGCAGATGCTGGCGTGCAGCTGGTTCACTTCGCGCTCGAGGCGTTCTTCCATGTCCTGCTCCTCGCCGGTGATGCGGATATCCGGTGGGCCGGATGCCGCCCTTGATTCTCCGGCCCGGCGGGTCGCGCCGTCAATCTGCCGATCCCGACCATTCTGGTCCTGGTTGACTCGTCCATCCGGATAGGCGTATATAAGCAAGTATGCAAATTCACAAGCTCGCACAGACGCCCGCCACGGGCCCCAGCACCGAGGATCTCAAGCCCCTCTTCCGCATGCACGCCGAGCTCTGCAAGGCCATGGCCAACGAGCACCGGCAGGCGATCCTGCACACCATCTGCAATGACGAGAAGTGCGTCGGCGACCTCGCCGCGGAGATCGGCATCTCGGTCCACAACGTGTCACAGCACCTGCGCGTGCTCAAGGAGCAGCGGCTGGTGGCCTCCCGCAAGGATGGCCAGACCGTGTACTACCGCGTCACCAACCAGAAGTTCATGGAGGCGTGCGCGCTCATGCGCCAGGCGCTGATCGAGCAGCACCAGGAGCGCAGCGAGTCCCTCCAGGCGGCCGAGCTGTACGAGGCCAGCCAGCGCATCACGCCGAGCGGCGCGTCGGCGTAAGCCACGACCACGAGCCGGGGGGAGCAGGACACACGAGCAGCACGAGCGCGGAGACCCAGGTCGCCGCTTGAGAACGCAAACACAAGCACAAGCCCGTCAAGGAGCAGAAGGAGACCACCATGTCAGAGGACCTCAGCACCATCCAGGCAGAGAAGATCGTCGACGCCCGCGGCACCAGCTGCCCCGGCCCGATCCTCGCCGCCAAGAAGGGCATCCCCAGCGTCTCCGTCGGCGGGATCATGGAAGTCCAGGCCACCGACAGCGGCACCACCAAAGACCTCCCCGCGTGGTGCAAGAAGATGGGCCACGACTACATGGGCGTCGTCGAGGAGCCCGGGTACATGCGCCTCTTCGTCAAGAAGATGAAGTGACATGACCGACGTCGAGGCACCCGAGGGCCAGGGCTACGACCCGCGCATCCTGGTCTTCAGCACCAACAACATCTCGGACCCGGGCATCGACCTGGCCGGCAGCTCGCACATGCACTACTCGCCGCACGTCATGGTCATCAACCTGCCGTGCACGAGCGCGATCAAGCCGAGCTGGATCCTGTACGCGATGCAGCAGGGCTTTGACGGCGTGTTCATCGCCGCCGACGGTGAGGAGTGCGCCTACCTGCCGGACTGCGCCGAGCGCACCGCCGGCATCATGACCACGGCGCAGGAACTGCTCAAGGAGCACGGCATGGAGCCGCAGCGCGTCAGGATGGCCGCAGTGTGCTCCGTATGCGCAGAGCCGTTCACCAACTACATGCACGAGTACGCGGCGGCGCTCGCCGGCCTCGGCCCCGCGAAGGCGGTGGCGGCATGACCGCTGAGGCCATCGTGAACCCGGGTCCCGCTCGAAAGAAGTACGACGCGCTGGTCGTCGGCGCCGGCATCGGCGGCATGGAGTCGGCGCTCAAGCTCGGCGACATGGGCTACAAGGTCCTCGTCGTGGAGAAGGAGCCGAGCGTCGGCGGCAAGATGATCCTGCTCAGCAAGGTCTTCCCCACGCTGGACTGCGCCAGCTGCATCAGCACGCCCAAGATGGGCGCCACCATCCACCACCCCAACGTCGACGTGATGACGTACGCCGAGGTCGAGTCGATCCGCGGCAACGGCGGCGACGGGAACGGGCACGGCCCGGCCGGCTACTTCGCCAAGGTGAAGCAGAAGGCCAAGTACGTCGACGAGGCCGCCTGCACCGGCTGCCGCCAGTGCGAGATGGCCTGCAACGTCGCCGTGCCGGACGAGTACAACGCCGACATGGTCTCGCGGCGGGCGGCGTTCATCGCCTTCCCGCAGGCGGTGCCGAAGAAGGCCGTGATCACGCGCGAGGGTCAGTCGCCGTGCACCTATGAGTGCCCCGCGGGCATCAAGGCGCACGGCTACGTCGCGCGCGTGCGCAGCGGCGAGCTCGACCAGGCGTTCGACCTGGTCCTGGAGACGACGCCGCTCGTGGGCTCCCTCGGGCGCGCGTGCTACGCGCCGTGCGAGGGCGAGTGCACGCGCGGCGAACTCGAGGGCCCGCTGCCGATCCGCCGCCTCAAGCGCTTCATCGCCGACGAGCGGTACGGCAAGGTCAAGGCCGCCGCACAGGGAGCCGGCGAGACCCGCACGATCGAGAAGCCCGAGCCGAACGGCAAGAAGGTCGCCGTCGTGGGCTCGGGCCCGGCCGGCCTCACCGCAGCCTGGCAGCTCGCGCGCTCGGGCTACGGCGTCAAGATCTACGAGCAGGCCGAGCGCGCCGGCGGGTTCCTGGCGCTCGGCATCCCGGCCTACCGGCTGCCGAACGAGGTGGTCGACGACGACATCTCCAATGTCACCGCCATCGGCGTCGAGATCGAGACCGGGGTCCGCGTCGAGGACCCGGCCACGCTCAAGGACGACGGCTACGACGCCGTCCTCGTGGCGACCGGCACGCACCGCGCCGGTCAGCTCCGCGTACCCGGCGAGGACAAGGACGGCGTGATGAGCGCCCTCACCTTCCTCGCCGACGTCAAGCTCGGCAAGAACGCCGACCTCAGCGACCGCAAGGTCCTCGTGGTCGGCGGCGGCAACGTGGCCATCGACGCCGCGCGCACGGCGCGCCGCCTCGGCGCCGCTCGAGGTACACCAGGCCAGCCTGGAGTGCTGCGACGACATGCCCGCCCACGACTTCGAGGTCGAGGAGGCCAAGGCCGAGGGCATCGTCCTGCACGACGGCATGGGCGTCCACGAGCTGCTCGGCGGCCGGGCCGTGGAGAAGGCCGTGCTCAAGGTCTGCACCTGCGTGTTCAACCCGGACGGCCAGTTCGCGCCGGAGTACGACGAGAGCAGCAAGGACACCGTCGAGTGCGACGTCGTCATCGTCGCCGCCGGCATGGCGGCCGACACCGAGGCGTTCGGTCTGGAGACCAACCCCAACCGGACGCTCAAGGCCGACGCCGGCACGTGCCAGACGGCGGTGCCGCACGTGTTCGCGGCCGGCGACGTCGTCACCGGCCCCACCATGATCACCACCGCGGTCGGCCAGGGCCGCCGTGCGGCGTTCATGATCGACCGCTTCCTGCAGGGCGCGGCGCTAGACGCGGACGCTTTCGACGAGCCGCTGCCCGCGTCCGACAAGAAACAGGTGCTCGCGCGCCAGGACGTCTACGACCGGCGCGAGCCGCTCGAGTCGCACGCCGCGATGCTGGCCGCGCCCACCGACTTCAGCGAGACAGAGGCGCCGATGACCGAGGCGGAGGCCGCAAGCGGCGCCGCCCGCTGCCTCGACTGCGGCGTGTGCTCCGAGTGCCACGCCTGCGTGGACATCTGCCCGGCCGACTGCATCGACTTCTCGATGCGCGAGGAGGAGGTGGAGGTGGAGGTCGACGCCGTCGTCCTCGCCACCGGCTTCAAGCTCTTCACGGCCGACGCCAAGCCCGAGTACGGGTTCGGCCGCTACGCCAACGTCATCACCGGCATGCAGATGGACCGCCTGCTGGCCCCGACCCGTCCGTTCAACGGCGTACTGCGCCCGAGCGACGGCAAGGTGCCGGACAGCATCGGGTTCATCCTGTGCACCGGCTCGCGCGACGCGCAGGTGGGCAACCCGCTCTGCTCGCGCATCTGCTGCATGTACTCCATCAAGCACAACCAGCTGATCATGGGCGCCCTGCCGCTGGCCGACGTGAGCGTCCACTACATGGACGTGCGCGCGGTGGGCAAGGGCTACGACGAGTTCTACCAGCAGGCCAGGGACATGGGCGCCATGTTCGTCAAGGGCCGCGTGGCCAAGATCACCGAGAAGGACAACGGCAACCTCGTGGTCCGCTACGAGGACGTGGAGGGTGACGGCGGAATCGTTGAGACGGAGTACGACATGGTCGTGCTCGCCGTCGGCGTGCAGCCCAACACCGAGGCGGCCGGGCTGTTCGAGCCGGGCGCCCTCGGCCTCGACGAGTACGCCTACGTCGGAGAGGCCGACGACGACATGGACCCCGGCCGCACCAACCTGCCGGGCGTGTTCGTCGCCGGGTCGGCGTCCGGCGTCAAGGACATCCCCGACTCGATCCTCCACGCCGGCGCCGCGGTCGCCCAGGCCGCCGCGCACATCGAGGTGGCGAAGGCCCAGCGCGGCGACGAGGCCACGAGTGCCGCGGTCGCCGAGGCTGTGGCAGTGGAGGTGACCGCGTCATGAGCGCCAAGAAGATCGGCGTCTACGTCTGCCAGTGCGGCGGCAACATCAGCGACCACGTCAACGTCGACGAGGTCGTCGCCGAGGTCGAGAAGGAGGAGGGCGTCACCGTCGCCAAGACGGCGATGTTCACCTGCTCCGACGCCACGCAGACCGAGATCATCGAGGACGCGCAGGCGCAGGGCCTCGACGGGCTCGTCATCGCAAGCTGCTCGCCCAAGCTGCACACCTACACGTTCCGCGACGTGGCCAAGCGCGCGGGCATGAACCCCTTCCAGTACACCCAGGTGAACGTGCGCGAGCAGTGCTCGTGGACACACACCGACGACCACGAAGGCGCGACCGAGAAGGCGGTGCGGCTCGTCCGCGCCGGCATCAACCGGACGCGCCTCACCGACCCGCTCGAGCCCATCGTCGTCGAGACGACGCCGGCGAGCCTCGTGGTGGGCGGCGGAGTCGCAGGCCTGCGCGCCGCCCTCGGTCTGGCCGAGGTCGGCCTCCACGTCTATCTCGTGGAGAAGGAGGCCAAGGTCGGCGGCTGGGTCGCCGGCTTCCGCCAGATGTACCCGCACGGGCGCAACGGCCGGGAGCTGATCACCAGGCTCGAGCAGAAGGTGCGCTCGCACCCGGCGATCTCCGTGTTCACCAGCGCGGAGCTGGTCGGCAAGAGCGGCAGCTTCGGCAACTACCAGGCCACCATCGCCGTCCGCAACGGCGACCGGCTGGAGCAGATCCAGGTGGACGTCGGCTCCATCGTCATCGCAACCGGCTTCGATACGTACAAGCCGGACGAGGGCGAGCTGGGCTACGGCATCCCCGGCGTGGTCACCATCGCCGACTTCAAGAAGCTCCTCGACGAGACCGACGGGCCGCTGGTGTACGACGGCAAGAAGGTCAGGACGGTCGCCTACATCTACTGCGTCGGCAGCCGCCAGTCGGAGTACGTGGAGGGCGCGAACACGCAGTGCTCGCGCTACTGCTGCACGGCCGCCGTGCACGCCGCGACCCTGGTCGCGGAGCGGCCGGAGCGGGTGCACCAGTACCACTTCTACCGCGACATGCGCACCTACGGGAAGTACGAGCTCCTCTACGCCGAGGCACTCGAGAAGGGCTCGGCGTTCGTCAAGTTCCCGGACGACGAGCCGCCGGCGGTGGAAAGGGACGCGAAGTCCGGCGGCGTCACCGTGACCGCCAAGGACCTCCTGTCGGAGGGCGAGGAGGTCGCGCTCACCGCGGACCTGGTCGTCCTCGTCACCGGCATGGTGCCGCGCGAGAACGAGGCGCTCACCAGGACGCTCAAGCTCCCGGTGGGCCAGACCGGCTTCTACAACGAGATCCACCCCAAGCTCCGGCCGGTCGAGACGGTCGTGGACGGCGCCTACATCTGCGGCGCCTGTCAAAGCCCCAAGACCTCGTCCGAGGCCGTCGCCTCAGGGCTCGCCGCCGTCACGCAGAGCGCGGCGATCCTCAAGCGCGGCTACGCCGAGCTCGACCCGCTGGTGGCGACGGTGGACGCCGAGGCCTGCACCTGGTGCGGCGCCTGCGAGTTCACCTGTCCCTACGACGCGATCACCAAGACCTCAGAGGGCGGCAAGGAGATCGCCGCCATCTCCAAGACGGCCTGCAAGGGCTGCGGCGGCTGCGTCCCGGTCTGCCCGTCCGACGCCATCGACCTGCAGGGCTACACCGACGCCCAGATCCGGGCCATGATCGACGGCATGCTGGAGGTGGTGTGTTCATGACCGGACAACCCGAACCGCGCCTCCGCCCCGTGCGCGAGGTCGTGCGCGACGAGCACACCATGAAGGCGCCGATCCTCAAGGCGCTCGGCAACGGTCCGCTCACGATCCCGCAGATCGCCGAGGCGATCGGCAAGCCCACGCGTGAGGTCACCATCTGGGTGATGGGCCTGCGCAAGTACGGCTGGATCATGGAGATCAAGGAAGTCGACGACGAGGGCTACTTCCCGTATGCGCTCGTCCCGCGAGAGGAGTCCTGATGGACACCAGCAAGAAGACGATCATCCTGTTCAGCGGCGACTTCGACAGGGTGATGGCCGCCCTGATCATCGCCAACGGCGCCGCCGCCATGGGCGACGAGGTCACCATCTTCGCCACCTTCTGGGGCCTCAACATCCTGCGCAAGCCGGAGAAGGCCGCGGGCGACGGCAAGAGCACGCTGCAGAAGATGTTCGGCGGCATGATGCCCAAGGGCACCAAGAAGCTCGGGCTCTCCAAGATGAACATGGCCGGCATGGGCGCGCCGATGATGCGCAAGGCCACCAAGGCCGCCGGCGGCATGTCGCTCGAGGAGCTCTTCGACAGCGCCCGCGAGCAGGGCGTCAAGTTCGTGGCCTGCACGCTCAGCATGGACATCCTCGGCTTCAAGCCCGAGGAGCTCATCGACGGCATCGAGTTCGAGGGCGTGGCGGCCTACCTCGGCCACGCCGACGAGGCCAACGTCAACCTGTTCATCTAGGCGGAGGACGATGGCTCACCAGATCAACCCGGGGCTCGCCGACGAGCTCCACGCGTACGGGGCGAGCGACGCCGACAAGTGCTTCAACTGCGGCAACTGCTCGGCCGTCTGCGTGCACTCGGAGGCGCCCCACATCCTGCCTCGCCGCCCCATGCACGCCTTCCAGCTGGGGCTCGAGGACAAGCTCAAGGGCGGGCTCGAACCGTGGATGTGCTACTACTGCGGCGAGTGCTCCGAGCAGTGCCCCAAGGAGGCCGAGCCCGGCGAGACGATGATGAGCATGCGGCGCTGGCTCACGGCCAAGTATGACTTCAGCGGCCTCAGCGGGCTGTTCTACCGTTCGCCCGCCTGGGAGATCATCGCCATCGTGTTCGCGGCGATCCTCACGGCCATCGGCTTCGTGGCCTTCGCCGTCTGGAACGGCGGCAGCTTCTCCGTCTACGCCGGCGAGGACGCCTGGCTGCCGGCGCACTACGTCCATCGCTTCGACTGGGCGATGGCGATCGTCCTGGTCCTGCTGCTCGGCATCAACGTGCTGCGCATGTGGCGCTTCGTGATGAAGGACTCGGGTGCGGGCATCGGCTCGTATCTGGCCGCGCTCCCGCAGCTCCCGTACCACTTCTTCACGCAGGCCAAGTACCGCCAGTGCGAGCGCAAGCGCCCGTGGGCGATCCACCTCGCGCTGATGCTGAGCTACGTGACGATGCTCGTCCTCATCATGTTCTTCCTGTACCAGATGCAATCCGGGCCGAGCATCGACTGGCGTGTGCACGTGTTCGGTTACCTCGCCTCCGCCGGCCTGATCGTCGCGGTGATCCTCAACCTGCGTGGCCGCGCCAAGAAGATCCTGCCGCAGCACCAGCACTCCCACGAGAGCGACTGGATGTTCCTCTACCTGCTGCTGTGGGTCGCGGTGACCGGCGTGGCGCAGAACCTGCTGCACCGGTCCGGCGCCGAGGAAGCGGCGAACGTCATGTACATCATCCACCTCATGGGCGTCGTGCCGATGCTCGTGCTCGAGGTGCCGTTCGGCAAGTGGGCGCACCTCGCCTACCGGCCGCTGGCCGTGTATTTCGGCAAGGTCCAGGTGCACGCCGAGGAGACGGCGGCGGCCAAGGCCGCCAAGGCCGCGGAAGCGGCCTGAGCCTGGAGCGGCCGCGCCGGGAGGCGCGGCCGCGCCGGCGGCCCACCCGGGAACAGGGCCGCCGGCCCGGGCGCCTCGAGCGAGCGGCCCGCGACCGCCAGAAGCCGGCGGTCGCGGGCCGCTCCTGCGCACGCCCTCAGCCCGTCAGCGGAAGGAGAGCGTCTGCACGAGCGGCAGCCGCCTGGACGCCGCAGGCTGTTCGGCCGCCCGCCCGACGCCCACCAGCGCCACGAGCCGGGCGGGAGCCTCCACGCCAAGAAGACTCTCCAGCCGCTCCCCCGCGATGATGGGGGCGCAGGTCCAGCAGGCCGCATACCCCAGTGAGTGGGCGGACGTGGTGAGCAACTGCACGGCTGCGCCGGCGCTCTGGAGCTCGGGCCGGACACAGAGCCTGTCAAGCTCGTCACGCGTCAGGCCGGCGAGCTCCATCAGTTCCTCGACAGGCGATCCCGAGGGCAGCGCCAGCACGGCGACGCAGAGCGGCGCCTTGGCGAACATGAGCGCCTGTGCTCGCGCGGCCATCCGCTTGTGTTCCTGCAGGGCGAGCTTGGGACTGAGCGCGAGTTCCTCGAACCGTTCAAGAACGGCGGCGCGCATCGCGGCGATGAGCCTGGGATCCTGTACCGCGATGAACCGCCAGGCCTGCCCGGCGCAGGTGCTCGTCGCGCACATCGCGAGCTCGACCATGTGCTCCACGTCTTCGCGCGCGACTGCGTCGTCCCGGAAGTGGCGCACTCGGCAAGGATCACGGACGACGGCCTCGAAGCCGTCGCGATCGCTCGGCAAGAGATGCGCGGGCACCGTCCCCATGGCTGGCCTCCTGTCTCATAATTAGCATATGCTCAGAATACATCCACCCCGCAGCACGTCAAGCGATACCCGGCCGAACGCGATCGAGCCACGGGGTGGTGAGCATATGCTCAGCGGGCCGCGGTCGGAGCAGAGGCGGGCCCGACTCAGCGGAACTTCAGGCAGATAGTATGCTGGGCAGCGGCGCGATGCAGGAGGAAGCATGGAGAGCCTGACGCTGACGCCGGTCGGCGTCGTCCACAGCGAGCACGCGGAACCGGGGCGAACGCCCATCCAGTCGGTGTGCGCGCAGGGCAGCGCCGGGGTCGTCGAGGTGTTCCCCGAGTTCGAGGAGGGGCTCGACGACATCGAGGGCTTCTCTCACCTGCACCTCATCTACTGGCTGCACCGCGCCGGCGAAGCGACCAACGCCGTCTCCGGCGAGCGCTCCCTGCGGGTCGTGCCGTTCCTGGACGACGTGCCGCACGGCATCTTCGCGACGCGCTCGCCGATCCGACCCAACCCGCTCGGGCTCAGCGTCGTGCGGCTCGTCGAGCGGCGCGGCCGCGAGCTCGTGGTGGAGGACGTGGACGTGCTCGACGGCACGCCGCTCCTGGACATCAAGCCGTACGTCGAAGGCTTCGACCTTCGCCTTGGCACGCGCGGCGGGTGGACGGAGCAGGTGAGCCGCGACGAGTTCGTGCGTCGGGGCGAGCGCCGGCCCAAGGCGTAACCGCCCGCAGGGCCGCCCTCAGCCGGCGGAGACGGAGTCGCCGTCCGCCGGCGCGTGGCGGCCGGGCTCGTCGCCCGCAGCCGGGAACAGCCTGTCGTGGTAGTAGCCGTCGGCGAGATAGACCGCCGCCAGCGGGTTGTGCCCGAGCACTCGGTCCTTCGCCGCGAGCACGGTGACGGGCGCCACTGAGTGCTTGAAGAAGAGGCTGTCGTGGCCGACGCAGAGGCCGAGCAGCACGTTGAGCTCCGTCCCCGCCCGAGCCAGCATCTGGGCCTGCCCGATCGGGTTGCACATGCTCTCGAACTCCCCCGTCGCGAGCCTGTCGGCCTCTCCCAGACCAAGGAGATCCTTGGGCAGCGCGCCGGCCTTGCAGGCCACTGCTTCGACCTCGAGACCATTGGCCTCGAACACTCGCTTCACCACGGCCGCCTCGTGCTGCAGCCCGATGCAGTGCGCGATCCCGAGCCGTGAGAACCCGCAGCGTCGCGCGAAGTCCATGATCTCTTCGAGACGCGTCAGCCGGCAGTAGCCGCCGGCCTCGACGCAGGCGGCGTGATGGGCGAGATCGCCGTCGGCGGAGTCGCCGTAGACCTCGGCGAGGGCAGCCCTGTCGAGGTCTCGTGTTGGACAGTCCGTGGGGAACGGACCGGTCTCGCTCTCGCAGCACATCGCAGCCGCACAGTCCGCACAGGTGTACATGTCGCTCCCTTCGCCGGGCCGGCGGCGGGCAGGCCCAGGTCTGTTGCCGCAAGCATCAGCCTCCTGACACATCCTACGCCGCAGGCTCGTCTTGCCAGGCACTGCTTGCATTCATGGTCGACGGGTATAATATGGGCATATGCTCATAACGCCCATCGCGGCAGCCCGTCGTGGTGGTGAAGGGAGGCAGTCATGCCAGGGCTGGACGGAACAGGACCGATGGGCAGTGGCCCCCCGTCCGGCGGACGCCGTGGAAGGTGCGTCCGAGACGGCAGCGGCCGGCTGGACGCCGGCACGACGCCCGCCCAGCCGGCTCAGATCGCAGGCTCGGACGCACGCGCCGTCGCCCGTCTCACGGATGCAGACGCCTGTACCGGCTGCGGCATCTGCGTGGACGCCTGCCCGCGCTCGGCCGTCAAACTGGACGATCTGCCGGAGATCCTCGAAGACCTGTGCACCGGTTGCGGTGAGTGCGTCGAGGCGTGCCCCCGCGGTGCGCTGACCCTGGTGGCGGCGTGACCGTGCGTGTCGCCTTCGCCAGCGGCAAGGGAGGGACCGGCAAGACCACCCTCTCCGTCAACCTCGCGGCGCTGCTCGCCGACCAGGGCCGTCGGGTCCGACTCCTGGACGCCGACGTCGAGGAGCCGGACTGCCACCTCTTCCTGCAGCCGCAGGACGAGGGCAGTTCGCCGGTGCACGTGCTCGTGCCCGCGGTGGACGACGAGCGCTGCACCGCGTGCCGGGCCTGCGCCGCCGTCTGTGCGTTCCACGCCATCACCGTCATCGGTCCGTCCGTGCTCGTGTTTCCCGAGCTCTGCCACTCCTGCGGCGCGTGCACCATGTTCTGCCCGGAGGCCGCCATCCGTGAAGAGGCGCGGATCACGGGCGAGATCCGCCGTGGTACGGTCGTCAGGCCGGACGGCGGGCACTTCGGGCTCGTCACCGGCGTCCTCACCGTCGGCGAGGCCAAATCAGTCCCGGTGACCAAGGCCGTCGCGGCGGAGGCCGGCGACGCAGCAAGCGACGTGGTGCTCATCGACGCTCCGCCCGGCACGTCCTGCCCCGTCATCGAGTCGGTACGGGGCAGCGACCTGGTCGTGCTCGTCACGGAGCCCACACCGTTCGGCCTCAACGACCTGCGGCTGGCGGTGGAGATGGTGCGCGCCCTCGGGCTGCGCGCGGTCGTCGCCGTCAACCGGGTCGGCCTGGGCGACGACCGGGTGCAGCGGTACTGCGCCGACGAGGACCTCGGGATCGTCCTGGAGCTGCCGGACGACCGCCGGGTCGCCGAGGCGTGTTCACGCGGCGAACTCCTCGTCGACGCCCTTCCCGGACTGCGCGAAGAGTTGCGGCGCGCGTGGGACCGCATCACCGCGGCGGTCGCCGAGGAGGTGAGGTCGTGATGGAGCCACGTGAGCTGGTCGTCATCAGCGGCAAGGGCGGCACCGGCAAGACGAGCGTGGTGGCCGCGTTCGCCGCGCTCGCCGGCGGAGCAGTGCTCGCCGACTGCGACGTGGACGCGGCCGACCTGCACCTGGTGCTCCAGCCCGAAGTGGGTGAGCCGCACGAGTTCAGCGGCCGCTCCACCGCGGTTGTCGATGCCGACGCCTGCACCGCGTGCGGCAGCTGCGAAGAGGTCTGCCGCTTCGACGCGATCTCGCGCGCGCCCGGAGGCGAGTACGCGGTGGACACCATGGCCTGCGAGGGCTGTGAGCTGTGCAAGAGGGTCTGCCCGGCGGACGCGGTGCGCATGGAGCCGGTCGTGAACGGCGCCTGGATGGTTTCGCGGACCCGCTTCGGACCGCTCGTCCACGCCCGCCTCGGCGTGGCCGAAGACAACTCGGGCAAGCTGGTCACGCTCGTCCGCGGCCAGGCCAAAGCGGCCGCGGAGCGAGAGGGACTCCCTCTGATCATCGTCGACGGTTCGCCGGGCATCGGCTGCCCCGTGATCGCCTCGCTCACGGGAGCCCACCTCGTGCTGGCCGTCACCGAGCCGACCGTGTCGGGACGGTACGACCTCGAGAGGGTGCTGCAGGTCGTGCGGCAGTTCCGGCTGCCGTTCGCAGTGCTCGTGAACAAGGCGGACCTCAATCCGGAGCTCACAGAGGTCATCGCCGGAGAAGCGCGAGAAGCGGGCGCCCTGTTCACCCACACAGTGGAGTACGACCCCTCGGTGACGAGAGCCCAGGTGGCCGGCGTGGACGTCGTCACCTACGGCGGCCGCGCCGCGGCCGCGATCGAGACGATCTGGGACCTGGCCGCGCGCGTCCTCGCGGCCGAGCAGGAGGGAGATGTCAGCCATGCCTGAGACAGCCACGCCCGGCGCGAAGAAGACCCGGCACACCGTGACCGCGACCCACGACGGCCGCGCCCTAGTGTACGGCCCGGTCCCCTCGCGCCGGCTCGGCCGCTCGCTCGGTGTGGATCTCGTGCCCTTCAAGACCTGCACCTACGACTGCGTCTATTGTCAGCTCGGGCCCACGACGCACAGGACGGCGACGCGCGAGCGATGGGTCGAGCCGTCGCGCGTGCTCGAGCAGGTCCGCGGTCGTCTCGCCTCACGCCCGGACGTGATCGCTCTCGCGGGGTCAGGCGAGCCGACACTGTACGCCGGGCTCGGCGAGGTGATCGAAGGCATCAAGGCGATGGCCGACGTGCCGCTGGTCGTGATCACCAACGGCTCCCTGCTGGGACGACCGGACGTGCAGCGCGACCTTGCCGGCGCGGACGTCGTGCTGCCCTCTCTGGACGCTGGGGACGACGCCTCGTACCGGGCTGTCAACCGGCCACACGAGAGTCTCGGGTTCGACGAGCTCGTCGAGGGCATGGCCGCCTTCAGCGCGTCGTTCTCCGGCGAGATCTGGCTGGAGGTCATGCTCCTCGACGGCGTCACGGGGACCGGCGCCATGGTGGAGAAGTTCGCCAGACTCGCGGCACGCATCGGTCCCGACCGGATCCAGTTGAACACGGTCGTGCGCCCTCCGGCCGAGCAGGGCGCGAGACCGGTGTCGCCCGAGTCGCTCGAGCACTTCGCGAGCGCGTTCACGCCGCGGGCGGAGGTCATCGCCGGAGCGCCCGGGCTGGACCCTGATCAGGAGGCGACGGCCGGCGACGTGCTCTCCCTCGTCTCTCGGCGGCCGTGCACGGTGACGGACGTGGCCGCCGGGCTGGGGCTCCACCAGAACACGGCGCTCAAGGCGCTCACCGCGCTCGTCGAGCGCGGCGAGGCGGAGCGCCGCAACCACGGCGGCGGCGTGTTCTACGCCGCCGCGGACCGTGTCCCACCTGATGTGGAGGAGTCATGAAAGTAGCCGTCAGCACGCAGAGCAGCGATCTGGATTCCCTGGTCGACCCCCGCTTCGGCCGGGCCGCCTGGTTCGTCATCGTCGACTCGGAGTCCGGCAAGTGGACCGCAGTCGACAATCGCCCGAACGCCGGCGCGGGCGGCGGGGCGGGCGTCCAGGCCGGAACCGTCGTCGTGGATCAGGGCGCCGAGGCCGTGATCACCGGCAACGTCGGCCCCAACGCTCACAAGGTGCTCGCCGCAGCGGGCATCGAGATCTATCAGGCCGGCAACGGCACCACCGCCCGTGAAGCGCTCAGGAGCCTGAACACGCACGAGCTGGCGGCCGTCGAGGAGCCCACGGTGGCCGGCCACTGGTCGTGAGGACCGGCCACCGCATCCGTCGGTCCCGGTACGAGCAACCGGAGGAGTGAGAACAGATGGAGACCATGGGTAGGGGGTCACACCGCCACCGGCGGCGAAGTTCCGGGTCTTGCGACGGGAACGGTGCAGGGTCGGGACGGCTCCGCGGAGTGGGACGCAGTGCCGGATCCTCCAAAGACGACGCCTCCCTCGCGACGCGCACGGCGATGCGCGCCGTGATCGCGGCCGGCACCTACGTCGCGCAGGATGTGCGCGACCGCGACGGACTCACGCGGCCGATGCTGCGCAGGGCCGCGCTCCGCATGCTGCTCAGCCGGCAGGCGGCGATGCGGCGCCTCGGGGGAGCGTACCTGCACGCCGACCCGCCTGCTCGCGAGGAGCTGCCGGCCGGCCTCTCGCGGCATGCGCTCGCCCCGGGAGCGGGCACACACCCCCAGGTGATCGACGTCGACGCAGCAACGGTTGTCGACGCCGGCGACGGCGCCGGACGCGAGAGGGTTTGATGGTCGCGGCGGGCGCGGCTATCCTGAGCATATGCTAGGAACTCGGGAGGAAGAACATGCCACGACCGCCGATTGAGCGAGCTGTCTCCGGCCTGCCGCGCATCACGCTGTTCAAGCCTGCCGGCGTACCGGCACGCGAGCTTGAGCAGCTGCAGCTCGGGGTCGACGAACTGGAGGCCATCCGGCTGGTCGACCTCGAGGGTCTGAGCCACGAACAGGCCGCCCAGATCATGGGTGTCTCGCGCCAGACCGTCGGGCGCGTGCTCGAGCGTGGCCGCGCCCGAGTGGCCGAGGCGCTCGTAGGCGGCAAGGCCATCCTCATCGGAGGCGGCCAGTACCGGGTGGAGCCGCGCCGCCTGTGCTGCTTTGCCTGTCAGGCACGCTGGACAGACGGCGGAGACGGTCCGGCCACGGCCTGCCCACAGTGCGGCGCCAGCGACGTGGGCATCTGCTGGGGCCCGGGCGATCGCTGCGGGCAGGGCCCCGGACGCGGCGAGAAGGGCTGCGGCCCTGGGCCCCACGGCGGGCGCGGAGCCGGTCGCGGCCGGGGCGGCGGCGGGGGCGGCGGACACGGCCGAGGAGCCGGCGGCCACGGTGCGACAAGTCGATCCAACGAACGCGAAACGAACGGAGTGACCCGATCATGACGGACGAACCACGAGCGATCCGCATCGCCGTACCCTCTGAGCTTCCCGGCGGCCTCGACGCCGAGCGCGCCGGCCACTTCGGGCGCGCCGCCTGCTTCACGCTCGTCGACATCACCCACGCCGGAGAGGTCGGCGAGGTGGAGGTGCTGGAGAACGCACCGCACACCGAGGGCGGATGCATGGCGCCGGTGCTCGTCCTCGCCGAGAACAACGTCAATGCGATCGTCGTGCAGGGCATCGGCGGCCGGCCGCTCATGGGCTTCGAGCAGGTGGGGATCGCCGTGCTGCAGGGCGTCGGCGGTCAGGTGCGCGAGTCGGTCGACGCTCTCCTTGACGGCGGCCTGCCCCAGTTCACCGCCGAGCACGCCTGCGGCCACCACCACTGACGCGTACGTGACCAGGCGCTAGTCCTTCCGGGCCACCGTCACGACGTGGTACGTGAGCAGGTCGCCGGGCTCGTGCGCCTCGACCAGGTCGAGGCCCATCCCGGCGACGATCTCGCGGATGGCCGGCAGACCGAGCACGTGCCCGGGCGGCGGGCCGACGGGCCTCTCGACGTCTCCCCAGTCGACCACTACGAACAGGCCGCCCGGCTTCAGCACGCGCACTACTTCTTCGAGCGCCTCGGGCTGGTCGTACAGGTGGTGCAGCACGTCGACCATCACCACACGGTCCGCCTCGGCATCGTCGATCGGCACCACGTTGTCGCCGGTCTCGCAGATGCAGAGCCGGCCCTCGAGCTCGGGCGTGATCTTGGCGCGCAACAGCTCCACCAGCTGCGGCAGCGCCTCGACCGCGAAGACCTTGCCGCTCGGCACGGCCTGCGCCACGGCGATGGTGTAGACGCCGGTGCCGGCGCCGTAGTCGACCACGGTCTCGGCGCCGGTCAGCTTCAGCAACTCGACGACGGCCGCCTGCGGCAGCGCCTCCAGCCTGGCGGGATCCTCGAGTCTCTTGCCGTGTGTGGGGTTGAACTGGTCGGCCATCAGCTCGGAAGGGCAGCGGAGGTGGTGACCGAGAACTCGGGCGCCTGATGCAGGTGCTTCTTGACCGTGCAGAGGTTCATCGCGTTGACGATGGCCGCCTCGTACTTCTCGGGGAACCCGTCCGGGAGCGTCAGGTCCAGGTCGATCCTCGTGATGAGCCCGACGGTGGGGTCGAACTGCGGCGTCATGCGCAGGCTGGAGCCCGCCGGGTCGATGCCGCGCTGCTGCATGAAGCCCAGCGCGAAGATGCCGGCGCAGGTGCCGATCGAGGCGAGGAAGAGGTCGAACGGCGCCGGCGCGGAGTCGTCACCGCCGCCGCGCGCCGGCTGGTCGGTCTCGATGGTGAACCCGCCGTAGTCCGCGTACACGCGCTTGCCGCCGGGGAAGTAGACCTTCATCTCCATGCTCGGATCCTTTCAGTCGCCCGCTGCCGGGCCACGGTATCACTGTCCCAACGATTGCCATGTTGCGAAATTTCGAAACCGTGCAATACTACACCCATGAACGATGACCGACAGCGCTACGCTATCCATGCCGCGGTGTTCGCCGCGCTCTCCAACCCGACGCGTCACGAGCTCATGCACCACCTGTGCGATGCACCCAAGACGCCGAGCGAGCTCGCAGAGCTCCTCGAGGTGAGCCGGCCCAACGTCTCGCAGCACCTCGCAGTGCTGCACCGCGACGGGTTGGTGGTCCGCACCCGCGAGGACGGACGCGTGCTGTGGTCGGTCGTCAACCCACGTCTGCGCGAGGCCTGCGAGCTCATCGACGAGATCATGGGTCCGGAGCTCGCCCACCGCGCGCAGGTGCTCGCGCACGACAGATAGCTATCAGGAGATCCCGCATGATCGCAGTCAACGTCCACGCCTGTCCTCAGAACCACCCCTGCCCCGCCGTGCACTACTGCCCGGAGGGCGCGATCGTCCAGGACGACATCTACTCGGCGCCGCGCGTCGTCGAGGAGAAGTGCACCGAGTGCGGCGCCTGCACGAGCGTCTGCCGCGTGTTCTCCCTGGTCAACGACGAGGTCAGGGTCGGCTGATGGCCCACTTCGACCTCATCTGCAAGGACTGCGGACACCGGTTCCAGCTGGTCACCGGCGGCGCCATCCGCGCGAAGCAGAAGCGCTGCAAGGAGTGCGACTCCGAGAACATCCGCCAGACGTTCTCCAGCTACCTGCAGAACGGGCCGCTCTCGAGCCCGACGTGCGGGGAGGTCCGCGCCTCGAGCGGCTACGGCTGAGGCTGCTGACCCCGCGGCGCGGTCGCGCCGCTCGCAAGACACACCGGTCCCTCCCTGACCGGCCGCCCGAGAAGCGCGTCGACGAGAGTCGACGCGCTTCTCGTTTCACGCCCTTACGACCAGGGTAGTCCGAGGCCATGGATCGCCTCGCCGACTCCCTGCCTCCCGAGCTGACGCTCGACCGGTTCGTCGTCGAGATGGGCCGCGTCCCCGCGCACGACCTGACCCACGGTCGGTTCCTCGCCCTCGTCGAGAGGCTCCGGCTCTCCGACGAGCTCGTCGAGAGCCGCACTCGCTTCCGCGACGACCAGTACGCGCGCAACCTCGTGCTGCGTACTCCCTACTTCGAGCTGCTGGTCCTGTGCTGGCGTCCGGGCCAGCACTCCACCATCCACGACCACGCCGGCGCGCTCAACGCCATCCGCGTGCGCTCCGGCGAGCTCACGTCCCGGGTGTTCCGGCCCGCCGCGGGCGCAGCGCCGGGCGGCGGACCCGTCGAACTCGCGTCCGAAGAGCACGTGGGCCGCGGCGATCCTCTCGTCGGCGTCGACCGCGGCGGCATCCACCAGCTCGCCGACACCTCCGGAGCGCCGCTCGTCACCGTGCACGTGTACGCCCCCCCGCTGCTCGAGCTCACCGTGTACGACACAGAGACGGCTGCCGTCGAGAAGCGGCCGCTGCGCTACAGCCTCACCGAGGACCTTTGAGGGAACGACGAGGGGCCGCGCCGGTCAGACCGGCGCGGCCCCTCGTCCGCGGATCGCAGTCGTCCGGAGCTTACTTGACCCGCAGCTCGCCGATCGCCGCGGTGGTCGGCACGGCAGCGTTGCCGGCCGTGTCCGTAGCCGCGACGCCGAACACGTACGAACCGCGCGCGAACGTGCAGCGGAACTTCACCGTCTGCAGCTCATTCACGGGGACGACGCGTTCGATCGTCTTGACCACGCCTCCGCGACCATAGCGGCGGATCTTGATGACGACCGAGGCCGTACCGCCGTTGGGCGCCGCGTCGCTCACCTGGAACTTGAGCGTGACCGTGGCCCCCTTGCGCACCGAGGCATCCCGGGTCTTGACGTCCGGCGCCACGTTGTCGAAGTGGACGGTGACGGTCTTCTGGGTCTCGACGTTGCCGGCGACGTCACTCGCGCCGTAGGTGATCGAGCGACTCTCGCGATCTCCGATCAGCGGCACCGTGACCTTGGGCGACGCACCCAGCACGGTCACAGGCGCACCTCCGTCCGCCGAGTACTCGATCGAGGCAACGCCGCTCTCGCCGACGTCGTGAGCGGCAAGCACCACGCGCGCGAAGTTGTGGTACCACCCGCCGTCCACGACCCCGCTGACAGTGCTCTCGGGCGCCGCGGTATCCTTGCCGACCTTGTACGTGATCGTCTGCCGCGGGCCTACATTGCCCCAGGCGTCCTGCGCCCAGTACGTAAGCGTGTGCTTGCCGCCCGACGACGGGTCGTTGACCTCGTGCGGCTGCGGAGTGACGCTCGGGTCGGGGCTCGGCACGACGACGTCCGCAGGGGTGACCTGCAGCGGCACGACCGCCTGGGCCGGGGCGTTCTCGACCCTGGCGACGCGCATCACGGCGCCGTCGAACTCGTAGTACACGTAGGCGACGCCGGCCGCGTCCGTGGCGGCGGCGGAGATCGCCACATCGTTCCAGTAGAGCGGCGCCGCGTCGGTGACGGCCGTCGGCGCCACTTTGTCACGCTCGCTGCCCGCGCCGGCGACGACCGCGCCGATGGCGAGCACGGCGACGACCAGCACGCTCGCGGCGGCCACCAGATTTCTCTTCCTCACGTTGCATACCTCCATGTGCGTCCCGGGTGAGACCCACCCGGTCCGGATCGTTCGGTGCTCTCGCAGGCGATCACGGAAGGAAGTGGCCGTCCGTCGCCGTCATGTCGTGGCAGGACGTGCAGCCCATGCGTGCGCCGGTGTAGGTCACGTGGCAGGTGCGGCACGCGGTCACCGACGGGTCGAGCGCGACGGCGCCCGGCGCCGGAGTGGAGGTCGCCGTGATGGCGGAGAAGTACGCGTTCAGCAGCTCGGTGAGCTTGAAGGCGACGTCGAAGCAGGCCTTGCCGCAGCGGTCCCTCTGACCCGGGCTCGCGTCCTTGATGCCCGTCGCCATGGTCCACTGGACGAGCGAGGAGTGGCAGAGAGGCGAGTCCGCGACGGAAGTCGGGACGTTGTTCTGCGGCAGCGTCGCCGGCGTCCAGGCGCCGAGGCTGCCGAGCTGGCCCTGGGTCGAGAGGTAGGCGTTGTTCGTGGGGAGCGCCGTCTTCGCGTAGTACTGGAAGATCGCGTCGGTGAGGGTCGACGCGATGGGCGCCGTTGTCGAGCGACCAGCATGCCGAGCATCGCAGCCGCACCGTTGAGCGTGCCGCAGATGGTGCCCCAGCCGGCGATGCCGCCGCCGCCGAAGCGGAAGATGTTGATGGGCAGCGTTGCCCACGTCCCGGCGTTGGCGGGATTGGCGGCGAGGGTCTCGACGAAGCAGCCCCACACGGCCTCGGCGCAGCCACGGCCGCCGAAGTAGATCTCGAAGGCTTTGCGCGCTACTGCCTCGGGGTTCGGCTGGTCGGCCGGGCTGGCCGGATACGGCCACGGGATGGCGCTCCCGGCGGCCTGCGCGTCGCTCGCGTACTTGTTGATCCCGAGCCCCGTGAGGCCGGCGGCGCCGACGACGGTGCCCGCCCCCACCAGGAACTTGCGACGAGACATACGTGCTATCGGACATATGCGTGACTCCTTTCGCGGGGCCCCTCTCATAGGAGGCGGCCGGCTGCTAGAGACCACGGACGACGGGTGCGGATCGGCGGGGGCGTGCGGCGAGGGAGTCAGTGGCGTCGGCGACTGAGCAGCGGCCCCGGTGGCTCTATCCCCAGGGCGTCAAACTCCGTTCGTGCCGAGCCCGCAACCTCGCTCCCCGGTCGCGACCAGCTTCCGTCGCATGTGCGGTCAGGCGCGCACTAATCTACCAGAAAAACCCTAGGTTGTGAAATGTATCACAAATCCTGACGAAGCATATCGCCTACATCGGAGCAATCAACATTGTCAACAATCGCGGTCAGAGCTCGTACGTCAGGTACTCCGCCTCGCACGGCCGGCCGCTGGCTACGTGCACCCGGCCCTCGGCGGGCTCCCACACCATGCTGGCCGTGGTGACGCTCTGGTCCGGGTCCGGGTCGTCGTCCTCCCAGTGGTCGCAGATGCTGAGCGGCGCGTTCTCGTGGTCGCGCAGCACGCGTTTGCCCAGCTCGACCAGGTCGGCACCGGCCTCGAGGCCTTCGCTCAACAGCTGCCCGGCGCGCTCACGGCGCAGCCGCGAACCCTCGCTGCGGGAGGCGTCGCCCGGCGTGAGCTCCGGCGACACGTAGTGATTGGTGTGCGTGAAGAGGGCCGTGGCACCCCCGACGGCGGCCTCCGGAGGAGGCGGCGAGCCGTCGAGCAGCGCCCAGCGCTCGCCGCTCGTCTCCAGGTCCCACACGCGCCCGCGCGCGTCGCAGAACAGGTGGTTGGACCCGCGCGCCCTCGGCGCGTGCGTCAGCAGATCCTTGACGTGCTCGAGGTCCGGCTGGCCGAGCACCGTTGTCAGCAGCAGGTTGTTCGGCACACCCACGCGCTCGTCGCGGTAGTAGACGGTGTTGGCGGCGGAGCTGAAGCCGGCCGCCGTCACGCCCGTGAGCGGCATGGCGTAGGCCGGGCCGACGCTGATGTACGCCGCCGTGGACCACTTGCCGGTGAGGCGCACGATGCGCACGGTCTGCGCCTCGATCTCCTCCGGGTACCAGTCCTCGTTGTGACCGGCGACCGCCCGCCCTCCGGCGGCGACGGCGAAGGAGGTGCAGTGCTCTGGAGGCCAGCTGCGCTCGGCCGCGCAGGTGAACTCCTCGCTGCAGTTGAGCGCGAACAGCTGCTCGAAGGGCACGCCGGCCGCCTCGGCGAGGCCGCGAAGCTGGTCCACTGCCTGCGGGACGTAGTCCTCGGCGGCCCTCAGATACTCGCGGGCTCGCTCCACGGCTTCTGCGAAGCCGAACCCCGCGAGCCCCTCGAACCGCGACGCGTACGCGTCGATGCCCCAGGCGACGAGGTCGCGCCCGGCCTCCCCGATCTGCTGACCGACCTGCCGGTGCGACCCGGACGCTTCGATGACGAGCGGCCCTTGCATACCCATCTCCTCTCCGACCAGCAAGCATCCTACGCCCACGCCCTGATTCGTACCACGGGTCTGTGGGAATCCCATCGGCATGGACGGTGACCGCGACTTCCGATTCTCACCGCGACCGAACCGGGCCTCGGAGATCAAGTGGCGCCCCTGGGGCGAGCCCGCCTTCGCGGAGGCTCTTCGGCTGGGGCGCCCGGTCCTCCTCTCGCTCTCGGCGGTGTGGTGCCACTGGTGTCACGTCATGGACGAGACGAGCTACTCCGACCCGCGCGTGATCGCCGCGGTCAACGAGCACTTCGTCCCCATTCGCGTGGACAACGACCGCCACCCGGACGTGAACCGCCGCTACAACATGGGCGGCTGGCCGACCACCGCCTTCCTCGCCCCGAGCGGAGACGTGCTCACCGGCGGCACCTATCTGCCCCCGGAGCAGATGCTGGAGAGCCTCGCCCGGGTCAAGGCGTTCTTCGACGCCAACCGGGCGCAGATCACAGCGCTCGACGGCGAGTGCGCCGCCGACGGAGACGGTGCGGCGCGCACGCTCCTCACCGGCCTCCCTCTCTCTTCGGAGCGTGCGCTGGAGGCGCTGGAGGGCGACCCTGACGTGCCCGGCGACATCTCCGCGGAGGTCGCCCTGCAGGTGGTCCGCGCGTTCGACCCCCTGTACGGCGGGATCGGCGCGGAGCCCAAGTTCCCGCAGCCGGACGTGTTCGGCTTCATGCTCGTCTACGGCCTGCTGCGCGGCGCCGGCGACCCCGAGCATGTGCCGGATGGCGGGAGCGCGCTCCTCCGTCCGGCGCGCGTCCACGAGGTCGCACGCGCGACGCTCACGGCCATGGCCGGCGGCGGACTCTACGACGAAGTGGAGGGCGGCTTCTTCCGGTACGCGACGCAGCGTGACTGGTCGGTGCCGCACTACGAGAAGATGCTCGAGGACAACGCCCGGCTCATCGCCCTCTTCGCGGAGGCCGCACTCCTCGCCCCCGACCACGACCTCGGTGATCCCGAGCTCTACAAGCGAGTAGCCGAGGGCGCCGCCGACTACCTGGTCGCGACGCTCTGGCGGGAGAGCGCCGAGGCGTTCGGCGGCAGCCAGGACGCCGACGAACGCTACTACCTGCTCGGCGCGGAGGCACGCGCAGAGCTGCCGCCGCCCTTCGTCGACCCGACCGTGTACGTGGACTGGAACGCGCTGGCGGCGCGGGCGCTGCTCAGAGCGGCCGCCGCCCTCCGTCGCCCCGAGCTCGCCGACCGGGCCGTCCGCCTGCTCGACCGGTTGTACACGGACGCGCGCCGGGGGGACGCGATGGTGCACTTCGTCCACGCTGATGGCCGGCTCGGCGACGGCGCTCCCCTGCTCGGCGACCAGGTGGCAGTCGCGGCCGCCGCCCTCGACGCCTACGAGGCCACTGGCGAGCGCCGCTGGCTGCGGCGCGCGCGGTCACTCGCCGACTGGGCGGGCGAGCACCTGGGCGCGCCCGACGGACGCCTGCTCGATCGGCTTGCGACGCGCGGCGAGAGCGCCGGCCTGCTGGCCCACCCGGTACCGTCACTCGACGAGAACGCCGCGATGGCCGAGGTGCTGCTGCGGCTCGAGGCGTACACGGGCGAGGCGCGCCTGCGTGAGCGCGCGCTGGAGATCCTCGCCGCCTGGGCGCCGCACTGGGAGCAGTTCGGCGTTGCCGCGGCGCCCTACGCACAAGCGCTCCTGCGGTACCTCGAGCGGCCCGACCAGATCGTGGTCGTCGGCCGCCGCGACGACCCCGAGGCCGCGCGGCTGCACGCGGCGGCGCTGGCCGCGCCGGCGCCCCTGCGCACCGTCCAGTGGCTCGACCCCGAGGACCACGCCGACGCGGAGCGCCTGCGAGAGGCCGCGCTTCCGGCCGACGCCCCGGCCGCGGCCGCCTACGTCTGCCGCGGCCACACCTGCGCCCCGTTCGGGGGTTGAGTGGGAATCGTCACTCCTGTGGAATAGAGTGCCGAGGACTTCCACGGAGGGACGATGATCACGCTCTATCAGACTGAGTGGTGCCCGTACTGCCACCGCGTACGCCAGGCGCTCACCGAGCTCGGCCTCACCTACATGGCCGTCAACGTGCCTGCCGCCAACGAGGACAGAGTCGAGCTCATGGCCATCGCCGGCCAGGACGGGGTCCCGGTGCTCACCGACGGGGACAAGGTCTACACCGACTCAAGTGAGATCATCGCCTACCTCCGCGCGACCTACCCGGAGCCGGAGGACGCGGAGGAGAACGCCGCCCTCGGGGCTTGGCGCGCGGCCGTCATGGTCTCCCTCGCGCCGCGCGCCGCCCTCGCTCGCCTGCGCGAGGTGCTCGAGGAGAAGGGCTTCGTCATCCTCGCCCAGATCAAGGGGCCCAAGATCAACGACCGGCTGCCCAAGGAGTACACCATCCTGCAGGTGACGGTCCCAGTCGCCGCGGTCAAGACTCTCGACGTCGACCCGCTCGCGCCGGTCGCCATGATGCTCCCTATCGCCGTCGTCCCGACGGAGGACGGCAAGAGCGTGGTCGCCGCCGCCGACCCCGTCGGGCAGGTGTGGCTCTACGGCGAGCCGGAGCTGACCAAGGTGCAGGGCGCCGTCAAGAAGCGTTTGCGCGAGGTGTTCGCGGAGCTCTGAGCTCACCCCCAACGGTAGACGCGCACGCTCAGGAACCCCGCGACCAGCGCGATGCCGAGCAGCACGATGGCGGCGGGCCAGTCCCAGGTCCCGCCGATCCACGCCTCCTGCAGCAGGTCGACCCCGTACGTCAGCGGCAGGAAGTCGCCGATCCTCGTCATCGTCTTGCTCATGACCTCTGTCGGCACGGAGGCCCCGCTGAGGAACAGCATGACGAAGAAGAGCATGAGACCCGCGCCCTGTGCCGCGCGCGGGCTGGGCATCACCGCGCCGAGCAGCGTGCCGATGGCGGCGAAGGCGGCGGAGCACAACACGAACCCCGCCGCCAGCAGGCCGAGCGACTCCGGGAAGTGCACGGGGTAGAAGGCGGCGGCGAAGCCGACAACGAGCACGGCGCCGATCACTCCGAGCACGAGCGCCCCGAGTACTTGCGAGCCGAGGACCGCCCAGACCGGGACCAGGGAGGCGCGAAAACGGCGCAGCACGCCCCCGCTGCGATAGTCGGTCAGGCGCGCCGGCAGCATGATCACACCCACCGACATGGTGACGACGGCGATGTAGGCCGGAGCGTAGTAGTTCATCGCGCCGACGTCGCCGAAGACATTGGCGTCGGTGTTGGACCGGTTCCCGAAGATCTCCCCGAGCACGAACATCAGGACCACCGGGAAGGCGAAGGTGAACACGATGGTCATCGGCTCGCGCAAGAAGAGCTTCAGCTCGATCCACGTGAGCTTGAAGAGCACGCGGAGGCCGCCGGGATGGGCGGAGCGCTGCACGGCGGCCATCAGTCTTCCACCAGGTGGCCGGTCAGCTTGAGGAACACGTCCTCGAGGCTCGGCTCGATCACGCGCAGGTCGTCGGGAGTGACGCCGCGCCCTACGAGCGCCGCGGCGACGTGCGCGAGCAGCGGCCCCGTGCCCTCCACGACCACACGGGGCCCGCGCCGGGAGACGCTCCGCGCGCCCGGCACGCCGCCGAGCCACTCCACGTCCTCGAGGTCGCAGCTGAAGACGACCTGCTCGAGCGGGTCGTAGCGCACGACGAGGCCGCGCGGCGTGTCCAGGGCGATCACGTTGCCCCTGTCCACCACCGCCACGCGGTCGCAGAGCCGCTCGGCCTCGTCCATGAAGTGGGTGACCAGGACGACCGTGGTGCCGCGGTCGCGGATCTGCTCGATGAGCTCCCAGGCGATCCGGCGGGCGGCCGGGTCCAGGCCGGTGGTCATCTCGTCGAGAAAGACGACCTCCGGAGAGCTGACGAGCGCCAGCGCGATGAACAGCCTCTGGCGCTGCCCGCCGCTGAGGCTCGAGAAGGACGCGTTCCGCTTCTCCGCGAGCCCCCACTGCTCCAGCAGCGTCGGCCAGTCCACGGCGCCGGGGGCGAGACTGGCGAAGAGGTCGAGCGCCTCCCACACCTTGAGGTGGTCGGGGAGGCGCGACTCCTGCAGCTGGCAGCCCATGCGCCCGCGCAGGTCCCCGGCGTGGTGCACCGGGTCCTTGCCGAGCACGCGCACCACCCCGCCCGTGGGAGTGCGCAGGCCCTGCACGCACTCCACGGTGGTGGTCTTGCCGGCTCCGTTGGAGCCGAGCAGACCGAAGATCTCGCCCTGCTCGACCTCGAACGAGATGTCGTCGACCGCCACGACGTGGTGGCCGTAGACCTTGCGCAGATGTTCCACTGTGATGACCGGCGGCATGGGGAGGTACCTACCCGCTTCCAGGTGCGGCGCTCGGCGTTACTCCGCCGCGCGGGCGTAGACCCACACCGGCTCCGTGGTCCCGTCGGCCAGCACCCGGTCCACCACCAGCTGGCCCCCGGCATCCAGACTGAGCTGAAGGCTCGTGGCTCCGTCGACGATCCCGTTGTCGGCGGGCATCTCCATCACGAGCAGGCCGTCTTGCAGTGTGGCCTTCGCCTGCGCCTGGAACGAGCGCGTGGAGTCCTGGAAGGTGAGCGAGGCCTCGTCGCCGTCGCGTCCGACGTGCAGCGTGATGGCGGGGTCCGGCTCGCCGCCTTCCACGCGCTGCCAGTCGCCGAGGTAGAGCCCGACGCCGGTGGCGGCGGAGTCCCCGCACGCCGTGACTGAAGCGGAGAGGAAGAAGAGCGCGAGCAGGGCGAGCGCCGAGAGGAATGCGGCCACGGCGCCCGCCGGGGGCGGGCCAGGCCGAGCGCGGCGCAGCGCTGCGCCCTCGCCGCGCCGGCTCACTCCACCGGGGCCGAGTAGCCGCCGAAGAGCGAGTAGCTGCCGGGCGGCTGCTCGGGGTCGCTCCAGCGGCCGAGGCGGCGGAACCGCTCGCGGCGCTGCCGCCGCCGCTCCAGCGGCGGGATCTCGTCGAGCTCGGCGAGCGCCTCTTCAAGCGCCTCGCCGAGCCGCAGCGCCGCCAGCTCGGGGTTGTGGTGGGCGCCGCCCCGCGGCTCCTCCACGACCTTCTCGACCGCCAGCAGCTCGAGCAGCTGGCTGGCCGTCGGCCGCAGCGACTCCGCCGCCTGCGGCGCGAAGTCGGCGTCGCGCCACAGGATCGCGGCGCAGCCCTCCGGCGTGATCACCGAGTAGGTGGCGTTCTCGAGCATCAGCACGCGGTCGGCGACGGCGAGCGCGAGGGCGCCGCCCGAGCCGCCCTCGCCGATGATCGTCGCGATCACCGGGACGGTGAGGCGCGCCATCCTGAGCATGCTCTCGGCGATGGCGCGCGCCTGCCCGCCCTCCTCCGCGGCCACGCCCGGGTAGGCGCCCGGCGTGTCGACGAAGGTGAGCACCGGCAACCCGTGCCGCTCGGCGAGCTTGAACAGCCGCTGCGCCTTGCGGTAGCCCTCGGGCTTGGCCATGCCGAAGTTGTGCTCGGTCTGCTCGTCGAGGGTGCGGCCCTTCTGGTGCCCGATCACGAGCACGGCGCGGCCGCGGAACCAGCCGAGCCCGCCGACGATCGCGGGGTCGTCGGCCCGCAGGCGGTCGCCCTTGAGCTCCTCGAAGCCGTCGATCAGCAGCCGGATGTAGTCGCGCGTGCGCGGCCGCTCCTTGTTCCGGGCGATCTCGACGGTGACCCAGCTGTCATGCCTCCGGCTCTCGTGCTGGAGCTTCTTCAGCCGCGTCTGGAGCTTCTCGATCTCCTCGGACAAGTGAACGCCGGGCATAAGTGGCAAGCGTCCGAGCTCGCTCAGCCGCTGCTTGAGCCAGCCCGCTCGCGCGTCCTGTTCCGTCTTCGGGTCCGTCTCCTCGGTCAGGTTCCTCACCTCCTCCCAGCAGTCGCAGGTAGTTGCCGACCCTGACGCGGAGGTCCTTGCGCGGGACGACGGCGTCGAGGTGGCCGAGCTCAAGGTTGCGCTCCGCAGTGCTGAAGCCCGGGGGCAGTTCCTCGTGGGTGGTCTGCTGGATGACGCGCGGCCCGGTGAAGTACAGCCGCGCGCCCGGCTCCGCGATGCAGATGTCGGCGAGCGTCGCGAAGCTTGCCACCACGCCGCCGGTGCACGGGTCGGCCAGGATGGTCACGAACGGGGATGTGGCCTCGTTGATGAGGTCCACGGCGCAGCTGGTCTTGGCCATCTGCATGAGGCTCAGGATGCCCTCCTGCATGCGCGCGCCGCCGGAGGTACAGACGGCGACCAGCGGCAGGTCCTCGCCGCTCGCCAGCTCGGCGCTCCTCCAGAGCTTCTCGCCGACCACGCTGCCCATGCTGCCGCCCATGAACCCGAAGTCCATGACGGCGAGCACGCAGGGCGTGGTGTCGATGCTCGCGGTCCCCGTGACGATGGCCTCCTGCAGGCCTGTCTTGGCCTGCGCCTCACGTACACGCTCGGGGTAGGTCTCAAGATCGACGAACCCGATCGGGTCGAGGGTGGTGACCATGCTCCAGAGCTCGCGGAACGTGCCGTCGTCCGCGAGCTGCCGGATCCTCTCACGTGCGCCGATGCGCAGGTGGTGGCCGCAGTGCGGGCACACCATGAGATTCTCGCGCACCTCGCCGTGCCGCGCGCCCTGCTGGCACTGCGGGCACACCCACTCCGGCCTGGGCGGCTCGTTGTTCCGGCGCTCGATCTCGACGGTGATGCTCATGAGGTGCTGCGCCCTCCGGCCGGTGGGCCCGGGCGACGGCGGTCAGCCGTCGTACCGGCTGAAGACCAGGGCCACGTTGTGGCCGCCGAACCCGAAACTGTTGCTCGCGGCGACGTCGACCTTGGCGAACCTGGCCTGCAGCGGGACGTAGTCCAGGTCGCACTCCGGGTCGGGGTCGTGGAGGTTGATCGTCGGCGGGATGTAGCTGTTGACGATGGTCAGGACGGTCGCGACCGCCTCGAGGGCGCCGGAGGCGCCGAGGCAGTGACCGATCATGGACTTGTTGGACGAGATCGCGACCTCGTAGGCGTGGTCGCCGAGCGCGCTCTTGATGGCCCGGGTCTCGGCGATGTCGCCGGGGCCGGTGGAGGTGCCGTGGGCGTTGATGTAGTCCACCTCGGACGGGTCGATGCCGGCCTCCTGCAGGGCCATGGTGAGGGCTCGCCCCTGCGCCACGCCGCTCTCGTCGGGCAGCGTCATGTGGAACGCGTCGCTGCTCATGCCGTTGCCGGCCATCTCGGCGTAGATGTGCGCTCCGCGCGCGAGGGCGTGCTCGAGCTCCTCGAGGATGAGCACGCCCGCGCCCTCGCCGATCACGAAGCCGTCGCGCTTGGCGTCGAAGGGCTTGGACGCGCCCTGCGGATGCTCGTTGTCGGTGCTCAGGGCGCGCGCCGCCGCGAACCCGGAGACCCCGACGGGGCTGATGGGCGCCTCGCTGCCGCCGGCGAACATGACCTCGGCCGCGCCGTCGCGGATGAGCCGCGCGGCGTAGCCGATGGCGTCGGAGGCGGCGGCGCAGGCCGTGCACGTGGTGCTCAGCGGACCACGGGTGCCGAGCTCGAGCGAGACGTGCGCGGCCCCCATGTTGGGGATCATCATCGGGACCAGCAGCGGGTTGGTGCGGTCCGGCCCCTGATGCAGCAGCTTGTCGGTCTCGACGTGCAGGGTCTGCAGGCCGCCGACGCCGCTGGCCATGACCGCACCCGTGCGCTCGGCCTCGGAGCGGGGGTCGAAGTCGGCGTCCTTGGCTGCGTCGATGGCCGCCGCGACCGCGTAGCTTGCTGAAGAGGTCGAGCCGGCGCGCCTTGCGCTTGTCGATGTAGTCCTCGGCGACGAAGCCCTGGACCTCGGCGGCGATGTGCACCTTGTAGCCGGTGGTGTCGAAGCGGGTGATCTCGCCGACCCCCGACTCACCGGCCACGAGCCGGCGCCAGAACGTGTCCACGTCGTTGCCGATGGGCGAGATGACGCCCAGGCCGGTGACGACGACTCTGCGTGTGTGTGCCATGGTGGTCTCCGCGCTCCGTCAGATACCGAGGCCGCCGTCGACGGGCAGCGTGACGCCGGTGATGAACCGCGCCGCCGGCGAGGCCAGGTAGACCACAGCCATGGCCACGTCGTCGGTGGTGCCGATGCTCCTTGAGCGGTGTCGCTGTCCACGATCAGCTGCCTCGTCTCTTCCGGAAGCGCCTGCGTCATCGGCGTGTCGATGTACCCGGGAGCGATGGCGTTGACGCGCACGCCGCGCGCGCCGAGCTCCTTGGCCAGCGACTTGGTGAGGCCGATGATGCCCGCCTTCGCCGCCGCGTAGTTGGCCTGGCCCGCGTTGCCACGACGGCCGACGACGCTCGAAAGGTTGATGATACAACCGGTGCGGCGGCGGAACATCCTGCGTGCCGCCGCCTTGCTCACCAGGAACGTCCCGCGCAGATGCGTCGCGATGACCGCGTCGAAGTCGGCCGGGTCCATCATCATCACGACGTTGTCGCGCGTGATGCCGGCGTTGTTGACGACCACGGAGAGCGGGCCCAGGTCCTTCTCGGCCCGCTCGATCATCGCGTTGACCTGCTCCTCGTCGGAGACGTCGCCCATGACGACGAGGCCCTTGCGCCCCAGCGCCTCGACCTCGGCGACGACGGCCGTGCAGGCCGCCTCGTCGGCGAAGTCGTTGACGGCCACGTCGGCGCCGGCGCTCGCCAGCGCGAGAGCGATGGCGCGGCCGATGCCGCGCCCGGCGCCCGTCACGAGCGCAACGGCGCCCGTCATGTCCAGTTCGATCACGCTTCCTCCAAGTAGCGGCCGTCCTCGCGCAGCGCCACCAGCGTCTCCATGTCGGAGACGTGGGCGGTCTGCGCCTGCGGCTCGATGCGCTTGACCAGGCCGGTGAGCACGGCGCCCGGACCGACCTCCAGGAACGAATCATATCCCTGCTGCATACAGTGTTTTCACCGACTGGCTGAAGCGCACGGGAGAGATGAGCTGCACCTGCAGCAGATGGTTGAAGTCCCCGGACTCGTACTTGACCGTGCATCCCGAGAAGAACGCGGGGTCCGGAGTGTGCCACTCCGTGCGGTCGAACTCCTCGCGCAGGGGCTCGAGCGCCGACTCCACGAGCGGCGAGTGGAAGGCTCCGCTGACCGGCAGCGAGATGACGCGCTTGGCGCCGGCCTCCCGGGCCTTGCCGGCGAGCGCCTCGAGCGCCGCCTTGGAGCCGCTCACGACGACCTGGCCGGGGCAGTTGAAGTTCGCCGGCCAGGCGCCGTCCTGCTCGGCGCAGAGCGCCTCGACGACGGCGTCGTCCAGGCCGATGACCGCCAGCATGCCGCCCGGGTTGGCGTCGGCGGCGCGCAGCATCTCCTGGCCGCGCCGCCGCACGATGCGCAGCGCGTCCTTGAACTCGACGGCGCCCGTCGCCACCAGCGCCGAGAACTCGCCCAGGCTGTGCCCGATGGCGACGTCGAACCGCAGGCCTTCGCGGCGCAGCACGCGGAACATGCCGACGGACGCCGCGAGCAGCGCCGGCTGCGTGAAGTCGGTACGGCTCAGCCGGTCCATGGGCCCCTGGCAGCAGAGGTCCTGCAGGTCGTAGCCGAGCACCTCCGACGCCTCGGCGTAGGCGTCGCGCATCTCGGGCTCGGCGGCCGCCAGGTCGCAGCCCATACCGACGGCCTGTGACCCCTGGCCGGGGAACATGAGGACGAGGTTCTGCATGGGGCTAGACTATAGCTCCCACTTGGTGAGACACGAACCCCAGGTGAGCCCTGCGCCGAACCCGGCCATGAGCAGCGTGTCGCCCTTCTTGAGCCGGCCGCTCTCGCTGGCCTCGTGCAGGCAGATCGGGATCGACGCGCACGAGGTGTTGCCGTAGCGGTCGAGGTTGGCGAACACCTGGCCCTCGCTCATCCCCAGCCGGCGTGACGCCGACTCGATGATGCGGATGTTGGCCTGGTGCGGCACGAAGAGGTCGACGTCCTCGACGGTGATCTCGGCGTCGTCGAGGACCTTCTGGCACGAGTCGGCCACGGTGCGCGTGGCGAACTTGAACACCTCGCTGCCGGTCATGTGCATGGCGTGCTCGTGGTCGCGCACCGTGTCGAAGGTCGCCGGCATGCGGCTGCCGCCGGCCGGCACCAGCAGGTTAGGCGCGCCGCTGCCGTCGTTGCCGAGGTCGAAGCTGAAGATGCTGCCGTTGTCGGTAGGCTGCACCAGCACGGCGCCGGCGCCGTCGCCGAAGAGCACGCAGGTGCTGCGGTCCTCCCAGTCGACCATCTTGCTGAGCACCTCGGCGCCCACCACGAGCACGTTGCTGTAGATGTTGGCCGAGACGAACGCCGTGGCGATGGCGAGGCCGTAGACGAACCCCGTGCAGCCGGCCTGCACGTCGAACGCGCCGGCCTTGGTGGCGCCGATCTTGTCGGCGACGTATCGAGGCGGTGGCCGGCATGATGTGGTCCGGCGAGATGGTGGTGACGATGACGAGGTCGAGCTCGGCGGCATCGAGGCCGCCCGGACTCGAGGCAGCGGCGGGCGGCGACGGTGCCCAGGTCGCTCGCCGCCTCGTCCACGCGCGCGATGCGCCGCTCGCGGATGCCGGTGCGCGTGGTGATCCACTCGTCCGACGTGTCCAGGAACTGGCTGATCTCGTCGTTGGTCAGCACGCGCTCGGGCACGTGGACGCCGAGCGCGCTGATGCGCGCGCCGCGCACGAGACCTCGACGGAGTCCGATCACAGTCTGGCCTCTCCGGCGGCGACGGCCGCGGCGTCCACGATGGCGAACATGAGCTCCCCGCGACAGGCCAGCTGGCCGTCCACGGTGGCCTTGACCTTGGCCTTGCCCACGGGGCCGTGCACGGCGATGATCTCGGCCTCGAGCGTGACGGTGTCGCCGGGCTTGCAGACGCGCTTGAAGCGGACCTTGTCGATGCCGGCGAACAGGCCGACCTTGTCGCCGCCGGGGCCGGCCTCGGCGGACGGCGGCACGTCGCCCGCCGCCGCGGCCTCGGGGGCGGCGGTCGCGGCGGCGATGGTGGCCGTCTGCGCGAGCGCCTCGACGATGAGCACGCCGGGCATCACCGGATTGCCGGGGAAGTGCCCGGCGAACCACCAGTCGTCGTCGCGCAGCGTGCGAGTGGCTACGCAGCGCACGCCGGGCTCACCGTCGACGACCTCGTCCACGAGCAGGAACGGCGGGCGGTGGGGCAGCAGCTCGAGCACCTGCTCGTTGGTCAGCTTCACGACGGCTTCAGCTCCCTTGCGCGGCGGAGATACCGCTCCACCTGGATGAGGACGGCCGTGGCGGCGATGCCGTAGCCGAGCACGTTCTTGACGGGGATGGTGCGGCCGCCCGGCAGCGGGATGCGGCCGAGCGTGTCGTCCAGCGCGTCGAGCACGTCCTCGACGACGCGCCCGATGGTGGCCTCGCCCGGCTTGGGCTCGAGCGCGGCCGCGGCTGCGACGCGCTCCGCGAACCCCGGCGGCGGCGCCAGCTCGACCTCGCCCCAGGCGGCCAGGGCGCCGCGCAGCTCGCTGAGCTGTGAGAGCTCCGCGGAGCAGTCGGCGCAGAAGCTGAGGTGTCCCTGCAGCTCGGCGACGTCGATGTAGCCGAGCTCGCCGTCCACGAACTGGTTGAGACGCGCGCGGAAGTAGCTGCAGTCCATCACGCCTCCCGCTCGGCCTGCAGGCGAAGGCGCAACGAGGCGCGCCCGCGGTGGACCATGACCTTGACGGTGCCGAGCGGACGCGCCGTGAGGTCGGCGATCTCCTGGTACGGCAGGCCGTAGATGTCGCGCAGCACGGTGGGCACGCGGTAGTCGTCCGGCAGGTCGCGCAGCGCCGCGGTGAGCGTGGCGGCGGAGATGCCCTCGCCCAGCTCGGGCCGGCCGCCGGCCATGTCCGGCACGTCGACGGGCTCCGGGCGACGCCGCTCGCGGCGCTGGTAGTCCACGGAGGCGGTGAGCGCGAGGCGGAACAGCCACGTGCTGAACGTCGCCTCGCTGCGGTACTGCGGCAGCTTGCGGTAGCAGCGCAGGAACGCCTCCTGCGCCGCGTCCTCCGCGTCGGTGTGGTTGCCGAGCACGTTGTAGGCCACCGAATAGACCATGCCTTGGTATCGCTCCACGATGAGTGCGAATGCGTCCACGTCGCCCGCCGCGGCCCGCGCGAGGTCGGCGGACGTGGGGTCGGGCAGCGTGGCCCACTTGTGGAGGTTAGACGTGGTCATGCGGCAGGGAGTTACAACTTCCGGGGGGAGGGTTCGAAGAGCAACAAGTGTACACCGGCCGGCGACCGGGCTTCAGCGGCCGGCGTGGACTGCGGGCGCGGCGCGGAGGCGCGGTCAGGCGCCGCGCCGCAGCGACGCGCCGGCGGCGAGCATGAGCAGCCGCGCCGCCGCGAGCGCGGTGTGCCCCTGCGGGTCTCGCGAGGGAGCGAACTCGCAGACGTCCATGCCGGCGAGCTCGCAGCGGCCGGCGACGGCGCGCACCAGCCGGGCGAGCTGCCAGAACCAGAGGCCGCCCGGCGCCGGCCACAGCGTGCCGGGCGCGCAGCTCGGGTCGAGGCCGTCGACGTCGACGGTGATGTAGACGCGGTGGGCGGGGTCGAAGCGCGCGGCGAGCTCGTCGAGCAGCGCCGCGCCGCGCTCGTGGACCTCTTCGGCGCGGACGAGCACGTTGCCGGCGGCGCGCGCGGCCAGGACCTCGGCCTCGCGCGCGCTCCCCACGTCGCGCAGGCCCACCTGCACGATGGTGCTCACCTGCGACAGCTCGCGCAGGCGTCTGATCGGGCTGGAGTAGCCGTCCCGCAGGCCGGCGACCTCGTCGCGGAAGTCGAGGTGGGCGTCGACGTGCAGGACGTCGAGCGGCCGGTCGTCCGGGAGGCCGCGGACGACGACCGGCGGCGCCGAGTGGTCGCCCGCCACCACCAGCGGCACCGCTCCCGCCGCGACCACGTCGCGGACGGCGGCGGTGCCGGCCGCCAGGTCCGCGGCGAGGTCCTGCGGAGCGCCGCTCAGCTCGACGTCGCCGCAGTCGACGAAGCCGGCCGCGGCTCCCGGCGGGACGAGAGGCCCGCCGAGGTCGAAGTCGTAGTGGTCCGGGACGGTCGCGTAGGCGGCCGAGGCGGCGCGCACCGCATCTGCAGCGCCGCCCGCATCCGGCTCGTCGGGCTCGTCGCCGTAGGGCACGTACAGCGGCAGACCGAGAAAGGCGAAGCGCGCCGCGGGCGCGGCGCCGGACCCGGCGAGGTCCGCCGGCGCCGCGAACGGCGCGCCCAGGAAGGTGTCGTGGGCAGGCGTGCGCGTCATGAGGTCATGCTACCGGACGTGAGCACTCGGGTCGTGGCGACGGCCACGGATCGCGCACGGGCGGCGGCGAAGCCCTGCGGCCCCGCCGCCGCCCGCACCCAAGCGCGTCACACGTCAGACCGGCCTCTCGGCCCCGGTCACATCTCCACCGAGCGGCCGCGGCGACGCAGCATCATCCAGACGATGAGCGCCGCGACGACGACCACCGCGACCACGACGACGATGATGAGCGTGGTCGAGTTGCTCCCGCTCTCGGCGGTCTCCGTCGCCACCACCGGCTGGACCTGCTTGTAGGTGTCGACGTTCATGTAGTTGTAGAACGCGGCGCCGTCGTAGCCCTCGTAGTCCGAAGGCGACGGCACGACGCCCTGCCACTTGTCGCTGCGGTACGCCTCGAGCTGGTACGGATACGCGAAAATGAGGTAGGGCGACGACTCCCAGACGATCTCCTGCATGCGCTGCACCAGCGGGATCCGGTCCTCGACCGCGATCGTCTGCCGCTGCTCGTCGAAGAGCTGCGTGTACTCATCGTTCGTCCAGAGCGTGTCGTTCCAGCCCTCGATCTGGCCCGGCGTCGGGACGCCGAGCATCATCTCGGGGTCGACGTCGTAGGTCCAGAACCAGATGAACATGTCGTAGTCCGGCGCGTACGTGTCGCCCTTGTAGTTGTACTGGGCATCCAGCAGCACGCCGGCGTCGACGATCTTGAGGTTGATGTCGAGCCCGACGTCCTCGAACCAGCCGGCGATGAGCTTGGCCGCCGTCTGGTTCTCGGGCGAGTCGTTGGTGACGTACAGCCGCAGGCTGAGCGGCTTGCCGTCCTTGGTCTCGCGGACGCCGTCGCCGTCCGTGTCCTCGTAGCCGGCCAGGTCGAGCTGCGTCTTGGCCTCTTCGGGGTCGTAGGTGTACGCCTGGTCCGCGGCCGGCTCCCAGTGGTACGGCGAGTACGGGACGATGAGCGTGGAGCCGACGTCCGCCTGGCCGAAGAACGCCACGTCGACGATCTTCTGCCGGTCGATGGCCCAGTTGAGCGCCGAGCGGAACTTCTCGTCGAGCAGCACGGGGTTGCCCATCGAGTCCGGCGAGTCGTAGCAGTTGATGCCGAGCTCGTTGAAGCGCCAGTGGGTGCCCTTGAGCCCGGTCACGCCCTCGGTGCTCTCCACCGACGGGTACTGTGCCTGCGGCAGTTCGACCGCGGCGTCGATGGTGCCCTGCTTGAGGTCGGCGGTCATCGTGTCGGCGCTCTTGTAGTTCTCGAAGAGCAGCGTGTCGATCTTGGGCGCGCCGCCCCAGTAGTCCTTGTTGGCCTCAAGGCGGATGTACTTGCCCTTGTTCCACTCCACCACCTGGAACGGGCCGGACCCGATGATCGGCGGCTTGTTCTGGTAGCTCGTCGTGGCCTCGTCGCCGCTGACCTTGCTCCAGATGTGCTCGGGGATGATCGGGACGACCATGGCGAGCATGTTGGACTTGGGCTGCTCGGTCGTGATCTCGACCGTGGTGTCGTCCACCGCATTGGCGCCGGTGATGCCGCCCGTGTAGATGGCGAGCGTCTGCAGGTTGTTGTCGACGATGTAGTTGTAGGTGAAGGCGACGTCCTTGGCCGTGAGCGGCTCGCCGTCCTGCCACTTCACTCCCTCGCGGATCTTGAACGTCCAGGTCTTGCCGTCCTCGGAGACCTCCCAGCTCTCGGCGAGCTCGGGCTTGGGCGAGAGGTCCTTGGCGTCGAAGCCCACGAGGAAGTCGTAGTTGAGGTGCCAGATCTCGTAGTCCTGGCCGAGCAGCCCGATGAACGGGTTGAGGTTGTCGGGCTCCAGCAGCCAGCCGACGCGGAAGGTGGTGCCCTCGGCCGCGGCCGGCGAGGCGCTGTCCGAGGCCGCGGCGAGTGGCGCTGCCGCCAGCAGCAGGAGCAGCGCCAGCGCAAGCAGGACGAGCGCTTGGTTGCCGGGATGCCGCCACATGCGGCTCTTGAAGCGAGTCTTCATCGATTCCCCCTGGTCTTGTTCGCTTGCGTCTCGCGCCTCGCCGCGCCCCGGCCCCGGAGCACGCCGGTGGTACCTACACTCGCGCCTCCTGGTCGGCCTCCGCCTCGGCCAGCAGCGCGTCGAGCCGCGCGTCCTGGTCCGCCGTGAGGCGGAACGGGCGCTCCGCGGCGAGCAGGTCCGCGAGGCGCGCCCGGACGCGCTGGCCGAGCGTCGTGGCACCCTCGGCCGCCCAGCGGTCGTGGACGTTGTGGTCGAGCAGCGCCGGCGTCCAGAACTCCCGGTGGTGCCGGCGTGTGTACTTCGTCCCGAGGAAGTTGCCGCCCGGTCCTGCGGCCGGATCTCGTCGAGCGCGAGGGCGTAGTCGTCCACCGGCACCTCGCGCATGAACTGCCGCGCGTAGCCCACGAGCTCGTCGCCCAGCACGATGGACTCGTAGGTGCTCTGCAGCCCCGACTCGAGGTAGCCGACGTCGTGGAGCAGCGTCGCACGGGAGAGCGAGCCGTAGGCCATGCTGAGCGCGGCCTCGGCGCTCCACTGCTCGTCGAGCAGCTTGGAGTCGGACATGCCGGCGTAGGAGAAGCTCGGCAGGCCGTAGTGCCGCGCCATGTCCGTTCCGACCTGCTGCGCGAGCAGCGCGTCGGGCGAGACGTAGGGGTCGGTCATGGTGCGCATGTCCATCGCACCGCAACCGACCCCGTACACGAACGGCGCGCCGCGGTTGACGTGCTGGTGGAGCACGAGGCCGCTCAGGGTCTCGGCGTTGCCGACCAGAGCTGCGCCGGTGATGGTGCGCGGACCGGTCGCCCCCATGTTCGGCGCCGGCGCGTAGACGAGCGGGATGAGGAGCTCGGCGCAGCCGATGACCTTGGTGAGCGCGTCGGGGTCGTGCATGAGCGGCGGCGACGGCATGGCGTAGATGGCGAAGCTCTCCTTCTCGCCGCAGAGCGCCGCCATCTCCTGCATACGCGCCAGCACCGCGCCGTCCCGCGGCGCGACGAGCAGGGGCTTGCGCGTGCCGCGCAGCATGGCGACGACCTGCACCAGGTCGTCGATCTCCCGCGGAGCGTCCTCCGGCAGGCCCATGCTCATGATGAAGTCGATCTGCGGGAGCTTCTCGCAGAGCGCCGCCATGCCCTCGACGTCGGCGCGGCGGACCCGGCGGCGCTCGCCGCTCTCCGGGTCGCGCACGTAGAGCACGTCCGAGCCGGTGCCGTAGTAGACCTCGCCGTCACGCAGGTTGAGCGGCTCGGTGTCGCCGCCGCGCGGCTTGAGCAGCCACTCGCGCGGCGCGCTCGCGACGGCGTCGTCGACCAGCCGCGCGGGGATGCGCACGCGGCGGCCGTCGACCGAGGCGCCGGCGGCCCGGAAGAGCTCCAGCGCCGGCTCGTACCGCACGTCCACGCCGGTGTCGGCGAGCAGTTCCAGTGTGGCCTCGTGCAGCCTGCGGCACTCGGCCTCGCTCCAGACGGTGAGTCTCGCCTCCCCCATACGGTCCCTCCCAGCGCGGCGCGGGGCGAAGACCAGCTCCCCCCGCGCGGATTCCCTGACTTCCGCGTCAAGTTACGTCACGCTCGAATTGGAATGTCAAGCAGGTATCGTCGAGTGGTAACTCTTCACAAGTGAGCGTCAACTGTGTACCATGCGCCAAGTAAGCGCGCCGGAGGGACCGGAGCGACGCGCTGGACGGAAGACGCGACGAGGCCAGACGGCGACCGGCGCGGGCGTCTTCGCCGCCGATCGGCGACGAGGCCGCCTGCCTGCACTGGCTGTGGACCACGCTGTACGCCCCCGACGGGGTCAGCACCGTGTGCCGGCACTGCCGCGTGATGCGGCGCTTCCACCGCGTCACCAGGCGCCGCGCCTACGCCTGCGACCACTGCGGCACCCAGGTCTATCCCACGGCCGGCACGTTCATGCAGGGCTCCGGGCTCGGGGTGGCCACCTGGTTCGCCGCCGCGTGGCAGCTCATGGAGGGCGACCCCAGCGTGGCGCCGCGGGCGCTGGCCGACGAGCTCGGCGTCAGCTACAAGACGGCGCTGCGCATCAAGCGCAAGCTGGAGGAGGCGCTGGCGCCGGGCAGCGCCGACGCGGACCTGCTGGAGCGGCTGCGCCGGGACGCCGGCGGGCCCGGAGCGGCCGCCGCCGGCGTCCCGGCGCGCGAGCGCTCTTCTCGCGCGCGCGAGAACATCCGCGCCGCGGCCTGCCGCGCCTTCGCGGCGCGCGGCCCCTCCGCCACCCGGATCTCCGACATCGCCCGCGAGGCCGGCGTCTCCAGCGCGATCATCCACTACTACTACAAGTCCAAGGACGAGGTGCTGCTCGCGGCGCTGCAGTGGGCCAACGAGCACACCAGCAGCGCGCTCTACGACCTGCGGCAGGAGACGTCCGACCCGATCGAGCTGCTGCGCCGGACCATCGACCTCGCGATCCCGTCGGAGGGCGTGCTCCGCGACGAGTACGTGCTCTGGATCGAGACGTGGGCGCGCGTGCGCCTGCACCCGCGGCTGCTGGCGGAGTGCTCCGCCATGTCGGAGCGCTGGGTCGCGTTCTTCCAGCAGCTCGTCGAGGAAGGGGAGGCGGCCGGGGTGTTCCGGCCGATCGCCCCGGCCGACGAGATCGCCCAGCGCATGGTCGCGCTGTCGGACGGCCTGAGCTTCCGCTCGGCGATCGGCTACACCGGCATGCAGGTGCAGCGCGTGCGCGAGCTGCTCGTGAGCTTCGCCGCCGAGCAGCTCGGCGTGCCGGCGGAGGCGCTGGCCGAGCGCTGACGCCGGCGCGCTCGCTCGTCCGCCGTCGCCCGGCACCGGAGCGCCGGCCGCTGCGATGACGCCGTACGCGAGGGGCGGCGGCGCCCCAGCGCCGCCGCCCCTCGCGGTCTCACTTCTTCGGTGACGGCTGATGCTCAGGCGACGCCCAGGATGGTCTTGGCGGTCGCCACGGCCTCGATGGCGTCCTCGGCGTAGCCGTCGGCGCCGATCTCGTCGGCCCAGGCGCGCGTGGTCGGCGCGCCGCCGATCATGACCTTGACGCCGTCGCGCAGACCGGCGGCCTTGAGGGCCTCGATGGTCTTCTGCTGGTTCGGCATCGTGGTGGTGAGCAGCGCGCTGAGCAGCAGCAGGTCGGCGTTCTCGTCCTTGACCTTCTGCACGAAGGTCTCGACCGGCACGTCGCAGCCGACGTCGGTGACCGTGAAGCCGGCGGCGCTGAGCATCGAGCAGACGATGGTCTTGCCGATCTCGTGGATGTCGCCGGCGACGGTGCCCGCGACGGCCTTGCCGAGGCTCTGGCGGCCTCCGCCGGCGGCGTCGATGGCCGGCTGCAGCACGGCGACGGCGGCCTTCATGGCCTCGGCGCCCTGGACCAGCTCGGGGAGGAAGAACTCGCCCTTGCCGAAGAGGTCGCCGACCTCTTCGATGCCCTTGACGAAGCCCTTGTCGAGGATGTCGCCCGCGGCCAGACCCGCGTCGAGACCCTCCTGGGCGAGGCGCTCTGCGTCCTCTACCTCGCCGTCGATCACGCTCTGCTTCATCTGCTCGTACAGCTCTTCAGACATCTGGATCCTCCTTGCACACTTGTCCGCCGTGCGTCCGCAAGAACGCGTGTGGGTTCCACCCCAGGGCGCCACGATACGACCGCAAACGGGGCGCGTCAACCAAGTAAGTTGAGGAAGTACATGCGCCAAGTATCACGGCCGTGGACAGGGGAGCAAGGAAGCAGACAACGACTGTCCGAAAACGGGCGCTTGCAGCGAATTATGTTCGGTGGCGCCCACGGGCAGTGAGGCGGGGCGGCCTGCCCGGCAAGCTCATCAGGCGGGCGGCGCCGCGTCCGTCATTACGCGTGCGCAGGAAGCGGTCGAACGCCGCGACGCCCTCCTCGAGCCCGGCCCTGCCGATGCCGACGCGGAAGTGGTCCATGGGCACCGCGTCGCTGATCTCGGACCGGTACATGGTGGCCGGCAGGACCAGGACGCCCTCGGCGTCCAGCAACTGCCGGCAGAACTCCTCTACGTCGCCGCCCTTGTACCGCGGGAAGCAGACACAGCCGCCGTCGGGCGGCCGCCAGTCGAAGAGGTCCGCCCAGCGGGCGAAGAAGTCGTCGAAGACCGGGCGGTTGGCGGCGACGATGGCCCGGTTGCGCTCCCAGATCGCCTCGCGATGCCGGAGCGCGAACGCCGCGAGGTACTCGGCCGGCGCGGCGTTGCAGATGCTGGTGTAGTGCTTACGCTTCTCGAGCCGCTCGAGCAGCGCGCGGTCGCGGCAGGCGATCCAGCCGACGCGCAGACCCGGCAGCCCGTAGGACTTGGAGGCGACGTTGAGTGAGACGGCCGTCTCGGAAAGGTCGGCGACCTGGGTGATCGTCCGCTGTCGGATCGACCTCGATGCCGCGGTAGACCTCGTCGCAGAAGAGCCGGATCCCGCGCTCGTCGCACATCGCCGCGAGCTCGCAGAAGGTCGCCTCGTCGGGCACGTAGCCCGTCGGGTTGTTCGGGTAGTTGACGGCGACGAGCTTCGTGGTGGGCCGCAGCAGTCCGCGCAGCTCGTCGAGGTCCAGCGCCCACCCGTCCTCGCGGCGCGGCACCAGCGCGCTCACGTCCGCGCCGGTCGCCAGCGGTCACCGTCTCCATGGCCTGGTAGCACGGAACGGTGATGACCGCGTGGTCCCCGGGGCCGACCAGCTCCTGCATCGCCCAGAAGAGGCCTTCCTCGGCGCCGGCGAACGCCAGCACGTGATCGGCGTCGACGCGCTCGTAGGTGCCGGCGACGGCCTCGCGCAGTTCCGGCATGCCCCAGGTCTCGATGTACGCGAGCGAGAGCCTCATGAGGCCGTCACGGGCGGCCTCGCTCTCGGCGTCGGTCCCGAGCGCCAGCAGCTCCTCGACGGTCATGCTCTGTGCGTCCGACGCCGTGAGGTGATGGCGAGCCTTGAACTCCCACTCGCCCAGGTACTCCTCCAGGCGGAACGTGCGCAGCGGCTTCATGAGCGTGCCTCCTTGAGCAAGGCGTAGACGGTGGTACGGGAGACGCCGAGCGCCGTGCCCGCGTGGGCGGCCGCGCCGCGCGTGGCGAAGAGGCCGCGCTCGTCAAGCGCGCGGACCAGCTCGAGGCGCTGCTCCCGCGTCAGGCGGTCACGACGCAACCGGCGCGAGCGGCACTCCTCGTCCACGACGAGGAGGATCTGCTCGCGCCAGTCCTTCTCGAAGAGCTCCGCCGGGCGGTCCTCGACCGGCGCGGCGAAGCGCACGAGCTGGTCGATCATGCCGTCGAACGGCGAGCGGTCGAAGTTGATGCACAGCAGGCCGCGCGGCGCACCCTTGCCGTTGTGGAGCGCGATGCTCACCGACGTGATCTGCCTGCCGTCCGGCAGCACCTTGCCGTAGGGGCCGATGACACGGCTCTCGCCCTCGGCCTCCGGGAGCCCGTCCAGCAGCGACGGCTCCCCGAGCTTCCTCGTGGTCATCGGGTTCCAGATGCCTACGAGCCGGTCGCGGCGGACGTCGTGCACCACGACCTCAGCGTAGGGAGCGAGCAGAGCGACGATCGCCTCGCACGTGGCGAGGTGTGGCTCAAGCCAATTGGGGACTGGGTTCTTGACGGGCATGCATGGACGATACGTTCACTTCGGACTGTCCGTCAACTGCCTCGGCGCCGCCGGTCACCGGCTCAGCTCGGGCGGGACAGGCGGCGGCAGCTCCGCGACCTCGGTGAGCAGTTCCTCGTAGGGAGCGAGCAGCGCGCCCAGATCCTGCTCGCCCCGGTAGGCGCTCAGCAACAGGAGGAAGAGCCCGAGCGTGTGCCTCGTCACGTCGCGCCACGAGTACTCGTCGTCCAGGGCGGCGCGCGCGAGCATCTGCTGGAACGCGCCCATGAGCCCGTGGCTGATGAGCTCGTCGGAGATCGGCGGCTCACGGTCGGAGGTGCGCAAGCGCGCGAGATCGTCGATCAGCTCGCGGAAGATCCGTTCGTAGGCCTCGCGCATGTCACGGCGTGCCTCCTCGTCGTGCTGGGACGCCTCCACCGCCAGGGCGAACATGTGCGGCGCGAACGCTTTGATGCCCTCGTCGGCCCACATGTACCAGACAAGGCGAGCCGCCGGGTCTCCTTGTGGATCCACGCGGGGAGTGATCACGTCCGCCATGTACAGGACCGCGATGCGATAGCAGGCCACGAAGAGGTCGCGCTTGGTGGCGAAGTGCTGGTAGAGGAGCTGCGGGGTGATCCCGAGCTCGGCCACCAGGTCGGCGATGCGCGTGCCCTTGTATCCCCTGCGCGCGAAGCTCCGGGTCGCGACGGCGAGGATCGCCTCACGGACCTGCTCGTCGCGGCGGGCGACCAGATCCACCGCGGGCTCGCCCGCCGCCTTCACGCGGCCGGCCAACCTCTCCTTGATGACGGCCGGCCGCAGCCCCTCCGCGCGCAGCGCCTGGATCTCGCGCAGCAGCGCGAGGTGCTCGTCCGAGTAGAGCGCGCGGCTGGCGCGCGCCTTCTGCGCCTCGGGAAGCAGGCCCCGCCTGACGTAGGAGTACACGGTCCCGCGCGGGACGCCGCTCTCACGCTCGAGCTCGCCGATGGTCAGGGCGCGCACGCGCCACCTCCGGTCTCCCCCGGCCCGACGGCTGGGGGACTTGACTCCGTCGCACACGAGCGCAATGCTACCTACTGCCAGCACTCTAATCAATGATTCAAGTTCTAGCTATCCGACGTTCGACGCATCAGGGACCATGGGACTCAAGGAGGCTTCATGACACCTACCCCACTCGCCCAGGCGGTGGGCGACCTGCAGATGGACGAGGCCGTCGGCCTCGTCCAGCAGAAGGCGACGACCGGCGAGGAGCCGCTCGCCATCCTCGCCGAGCTCCAGGCGGGCATGGGCGTGGTCGGCGACAAGTTCGAGAGCGGCGAGTACTACCTCAGCGAGCTCATCTTCGCCGGAGAGATCTTCAAGCGGGCGAGCGAGCCGCTGCAGGACGCGCTCGCAGCGGCCGCCGCGAACGCCGTCGGCACCATCGTGCTCGGCACGGTCAAGAACGACATCCACGAGTTCGGCAAGAACATCGCCGGCACGGTGCTCAGCTCCAACGGCATCCGGGTCGTCGACCTCGGCGTGGACGTCGACCCACAGGCCTGGGTCGACGCCATCAACGAGAGCGGCGCCACGCTGGTCGGCATGTCCGCGCTGCTCACCACCGTGTTCGACCAGATGAAGGAGGCCGTCGCCACCATCGAGCGCGCCGGCCTGCGCGACAAGGTCACGATCCTCGTTGGCGGCGGCCCGATGACCGAAGAGGCCGCCGTGTTCGTGGGTGCAGACGCGTACTGCGAGACCGCTCAAGACGGCGTCGTCGCGGCCCGGGCCGCGCTGGGGGTGAGCTGACATGGCAGATCCGCAGGGACCGCCGCAGGGCGGGGCGCCGCAGGGCCCGCCGCCCAACCCGCTCTTCCTCGAGCGGATGAACCGCATCCAGACCGCCGTGCACTGCGGCACGCCCGATCGTGTACCTCTCTCGCTCGTGCTCGACACCTTCGCCTGCAACACCATGGGCGTGAAGTACTCGGAGTTCTGCGCCGACCTCGACGTCGCCGGCCAGACGATGCTCGGCGCGACGGAGAAGCTCGGCGACGTCGACTCCGTGCAGTGGGCCTCCTACGCCCCGGCCATCCTCGGCATGGTGTGGCTCTCGCCGATGAAGCTCCCCGGCCGCGACCTGCCGGACGACGCGCTGTGGCAGCTCGATGAGCAGGTGCGCATCCAGCCGGAGGACTACGACCGCATCGTCGAGATGGGCTGGGACGCCTGGTTCGGCCAGTACATCGGCCGGTACCTCGGCGACGCGGCGGCGGCCGGCGCGGCCATGCAGCAGAAGGGGGCGCGCTGGGCCGGAGAGTTCATGGGGCGCGGCTACGTGGTGTTCAGCGCCTCCACTGTCGACCACCCCTACGAGCACCTCTGCGGCGGCAGGACCCTCCAGGAGTTCACGATGGACCTGTTCACCCGGCCCGACAAGGTCGAGGCGGCGATGCAGGCGATCATGGAGGCGAAGCGGGAGCAGACGCGGCAGATGATCCGTGCCATCGGGCCGTTCGGCTACTGGGTCGGCAGCTGGCGCACCGCGCCTCAGTTCCTCAGTCCAAAGCTCTGGGACCGCTTCGTGTGGCCGTACATGAAGGAGCTGGTGGAGATCGTGGCCGAGGAGGGCGGCATCCCGATGCTGCACTACGACGCCTGCTGGGACAGGGAGATCGAGCGGCTGCTGGAGCTGCCGGCGCGCACTTGCGTGCTCGCGACCGACGGGGCGACGGACCTCTTCCGCGCCAAGGAGATCCTGGGCGGCCACATGTGCCTGATGGGCGACGTGCCGCCGGCGATGCTGACGCTCGGCACGACCGACGACGTCAAAGCGTACTGCGACCGTCTGCTGACCGAGGTAGGTCCCGACGGCTTCATCATGGCGATGGGTTGCGCGCTGCCGCCCAACGCGAAGTTCGAGAACGTCAAGACGATGGTGGACTCGGTGCACGGGCGCTGAGCCCGCCCGCGCCGCTCGAGGGCAGATACGGACGGGGCGCTCGCGGCCGAACGCGGCCGGAGCGCCCCGTCCCGCGCAGACTCAGGCGGTCAGCGCGGGCCCTCCGGCGGCGCTACGCGCAGCTCGTGTGCCCGCTCGCGGAGCCGGTCGAGCAGCGTCGTCGAGCCCTGCTCCGCCCGGTGGTCGTGCATCCACTGGTCCACCACCGTGGGCTGCCACAGCGCGCGGACCGCGAGGCCTTCCTCTGCTCCCGTGACGTCGTCAGTACACGCCGTACTCGTCCACGGCCTCACGCAGCGCCATCACGTTCTCCGGCCGAGCCTCCTCGGTGATCGAGTTGGCGCCGTCGACGATGAGACCGCCGGTGTCGCCGAAGTCGTCGATGAGCCGCTTGACGTAGTCCTTGACCTCGGCCGGCGTGCCGGTGACCATCAGCGACCCCGGCACGTCGCCCCAGTAGGTGAGGACGTCGCCGCAGACCTCCTTGAACTTGGCGCGGTCGGTGCGGTCGAAGTGCGCCGCGACCTTGCCGGGCGGGAGCTCGGCCAGGTACTTGAGCCGCGGCGTGTAGTCGCCCTCGAAGAACGGGCACGGCGTGGCTCCGGCCTCGAGCAGCGCGTAGATGACCGCCTTGAGGCCGGGCCAGTAGTACGTGGCGAACTGCTCGTCGCTGAGGAAGCCGGCGGCGCCGCGGTGCAGCGGGATGAACACGCGTGGGTTCCCGCTGCCCTTGACGGCGCCGATCGCCTGGCCGATCGACATCGGCGTGAGCATCCCCATCATCGCCAGCAGCTTCTCCGGCTGCCGGAAGAGGTCCGTGGTGCTCCCTCGCAGCCCGCGGTAGTCGTCGGAGACGGTGTCGAACGGGACCTTGGTGACCCCGACGAACGCCACGGGGTAACCCATCCCCGCCATCTGACCCATGAACGCGCCGAAGGCGGCCATGAAGGCGCCGGCGTCGCGGCTCATCGCGGCCAGCGCCTCGAAGAGGGCGGTCATCTTCGGCTGGCCGAGCAAGGCGCCCCAGGCGAGCGGCATGTACATGGTGTTCATCCACCACGCGGGCGGCAGCGGCAGCTCGCCGAGCACGCCGAAGGCGTCTGCGAGGCGCGGCCACAGCGTGTGCAGCGTGAACCGCGTCGGGTCGGCGAGGAACGCGTCGTACTCGTCGGCTTTGAGGTACTCGCCCTCCACCCACTGGAACTGGACGTCGTCCGGCAGGTCGCCGCCCGGCCAGCGGATCTGCTTCGAGCCGAGCGCCTCGAGCGACCCCGACGGCGGCACGGCCATGCCCGGCGCCCAGTCCCAGCCGAAGCGCACGATGGCGTCGCGCATGCAGTCGAAGTTGAGCTGCGCGTCGTAGCCGGCGTCCTTGTCCGAGACGCCGGCGACCCTGGTGTGGAAGTACTGCAGCGCAAGGGGCATCAGAGGGACGCGGTCCGGTTTGCGCAGGGCGACCGCGTCGTCGAACCGCTGCTGGCGCAGGGCGAGCATGGTGGGGTTGTCGGCGGGGGTGGTCATGCCGCACCTCCTGTCCACTCGGCGGCGAGGCGCAGCGCGGCCGCCGCGTCGCGACCCCAGCCGTCGGCAGCCGCGTACACGCACACCTGCTCGTCGACCGGCGAGCCGCCGATCATGATCTTGACCTGGTCGCGGAGACCGGCGGCGGCAATGCCTTCGACGGTGTCCTTCATCGCGTCGAAGGCGAGCGTGAGCAGGCCGGAGAGGCCGACGACCTCGGGGGTCTTCTCGCCGATGGCCGCGACGAAGTCCGCGACCGGCACGTCGATACCGAGGTCGTGGACCTCATAGCCGGAGACCTCGAGCATCATGCAGACGACATCCTTGCCGATGTCGTGGATGTCGCCGTGCACGGTGCCGATGACGACGGTGCCGCGCTTCTCCGCCGCGGTATCGGCAGTGATCCGCGGCTTCAACTCGGCGGCGATACCCTTCATGATCTCGCCGCCCATGATGAGCTCGGGGATGAAGACCTCCTCGCAGGCGAACCTCTCGCCGAGCACGGTCATCGCTCCCTTGGCGTCCTCGAGGACCGCCTCCGGGGCCTCGCCCGCGTCCAGGCGGTCCTTGACGATGGCGAGCGCGCCGTCCTCGTCCATGGCGAGGATGGCTTCGGTGAGTGGTGTGGTCATGCAGCCTCCCTAAGGCAGAAAACGTATAGCAAACGTATCGTCATTTCATTTGCTTGTCTAGAGGCTCGCGACATGGGGACCCGCGCGTGCACGGAGGTCAGCCTGCGAGCTCGGGCGGAACGGGCGGAGGGAGCTCGGCGACCTCCGTCAGGCGCGCCTCGTATGGCGCAAGCAGCGCGCCCACGTCAAGCTCTCCCCGGTAGAGCGTGAGCACGGCGAGGTACATCCCGAGCGTGGTGCGCACGACCTCACGCCATGAGTACCGGTCGTCGAGAGACGCCCGGGCGAGCATCTGCTCGAACGCCCCCATGATGCCGTGGCTGATCAGCTCGTCGGGGAACGGAGGCACGTCCGGCGACGAGCGGAGGCTCGCAAGCTCCCTGATGTGGTCGCCGAAGATGGTCTCGTACGCCTCACGCAGGTCTCTCCGCGCCTGCTCGTCGTGCTGCGCGGCCTCGAGCGCCAGGGCGAACATCCCCGGCGCGAACGCCTTGATGCCCTCGTCCGCGTACATGTACCACAGCATCCGCTCCGGGGCGTCGCGAGCCTCCGAGAACCGGTCCCGCAGAAAGACGTTGACGTACTGGACTGCGACCTTGTAGCAGGCCACGAACAGGTCGCGCTTGGTTGCGAAGTGCTGGTACAGCAGCTGCGGCGTGATGCCGAGCTCCGCGACCAGGTCGGCCATGCGCGTGCCCCGGAATCCCTTGAGCGCGAACCTGCGGGTGGCCGCGCTGAGGATCGCGTCGCGCGTCTCCTCCTCGCGTCGCGCGACGAGGTCGACGTCGCTCTCACCGGCGGCCGCGATGCGGCCGGCGATCCGCGGCTTGATCGCCGCCGGCCGCATGCCCTGCGCCCGTAGCGCCTCGATGTCGCGCAGCAGCGCCAGGTGAGCCTCTGTGTAGAGCGCCCGGCTGGGGCTGGCCTTCTGCGCGGCCGGGAGCAACCCGATGCGGACGTAGTAGTAGATGCTCCGCCTCGGCACTCCGCTCTCGCGCTCGAGCTCGGTGATGGTCAGCGCTCGCACATCTCTCCCGGGACTGGGCCATTCGTCTTCGGGGCCGATGATGACACACCGGACCGCGACCGTCGCCGCCGGCGGCGGTGAGACTGGAGTCATCGCGCCGTCCTGAACAGGGGCGGCCCCGGGAGGATCTCCCGGGGCCGCCCCGTCGTGAGCCGTCGGGGGGACGACGGTCTTCGGCCGGCGGCCGGCCGGACGCGGCCCGGCCGCCGCTCAGCCTTCGGCCTGGAAGTCCAGCGGCAGCGTCGGGTACATGCGGTCGCCCGTGTCGTTCGGGTCGAACGCGTCCTTGATCATGCGCTGGTAGCGGAACACCTGCGGCTGCTTGGCGTTCGCCAGCGCGTTCCAGATCGCCTCGTCGCTCCAGCCGATCTGCAGGTAGAGGAACTCCTTGCCCGGCGGATACTTGATGGACGCCGCGTCCGTCACCGCGTCCTCCATGTGCTTGATGCCGGCCACCGTGGACTCGTGGTCGTCCGGGTCGTAGCTGACGAACTGCTCGAGGCCCGTCGCGCCGCCCAGCGGGATGCCGGAGCCGGAGCCCATCATCGCGTCGCCGCCGCACTGCACGAGCTTGCCGCCGGCGGCGTCGCGCTCCAGGCCGGCGGCGGCCGTCGGGATGTATCCCTTGACCCAGTCCGGCGTGCCGAACTGCATCCAGCTGCCGATGTAGCCGCCGGCCCAGACGAAGTTGATGTGCTTGTGGCCGAGCCTCTGCAGGTACACGTTGGTGAACTCGGCCATGTCCTGCTCGCAGAACCGCTCGACCTTCCAGCCTCCGACCTCCTCGAGGATCGCGTCGAGGATCTTGTCCTGCAGCTCGATGTCCTCCTTGGACCGCCCTTGCAGGATCAGCTGGAAGCTGATGCGCATCTCCTCGGTGAGCTCCTGGACATCCGGGTCCGCCACCATGTCCGGCACGTCGGAGAGCGTCTTCGTGGCGTCGTTGTACATGAGCCAGAAGGCGGGCGAGAGGTCGGCGCCCGCCAGATTGAACTGGCGGTGGAAGATGTAGCCGATCTCGTTGTCGTAGATGCGGTAGTAGATGTCGGCCCAGGCGTCCCAGTCGGGCACGGCGAGCGTGTAGACGCGCATGCGCTCGTGGACCGGCAGGCGGTAGGCGGGGAGCGTGCCCTCGACCTTCCACTCCGTCTGGCCCAGGTGCGGGGCGAGCTTGACGGCGCACTTGGTGTACACGCCGAGGCCGCCGCGGCTGCCGAGCGTGCCCCGGCAGATGCCGCGCACGCTGGGGCCGGGGCCCTCGCTGCAGAACCAGCCGTCGCCGGAGCCGAGAGAGCCGGTGCGGACGATCTCGCCCTCGGGCGTGACCCACTCCATGCCGAGCACGTTCTCGGCGTTGCCGCCCATGAAGTACGTGTCGGGGCCGGCGCCGTGGTAGGCGCAGGCGCTGGCGACGATGGAGCTGGAGCAGCCGACGCCCGGGATGTTGATGTTGAGGCCCAGCGGGAGGAGCTCCGCCTGCAACTGGGCCGCGATCACGTAGGGCTCGACGACGGCGTACATGTTCTGCTCGTCGATCTCGACGATGGCGTTCATGCGCCGCATGTCGAGCTGCAGCGTCGCGTCCTCGTCCTTGATGGGACCGGACCAGTGGTACCAGCCGGTCCCGTGCGGCTTGACCTTGAGGCCGTACTTGTTGGCCAGGCGGACGATCGCCTGGACCTCCTCGGTCGAGCCGGGGAGGACGACCGCGGCCGGACGCGGCATGTAGTGACTCTGGTCCGGCCGCACCAGCTCGGCCAGCCACTGGAAGGCGTAGCCGTCGAGCACGGCGGCGTCGCGCGAGACGTTGTCGGCGCCGACGATGTCCTCGAGCGCCCGGTAGGCCTCGTCGGGGATCTGCGGCGAGCTCGCGGCCGTCTCGGCCGGCGTCGTGGGCTTGGCGTAGCTGGGCTCATGACGCCTCCTTCCCATCGGCGACGGCGGGCAGCGCCGGCAGAAGGCCGGCGGAGACGGCGACGAGCTCGAGCACGTCGTGCACCTCGAGGCCGTCGCCGGGGCCGCCCGACGCGGTGTCGGCGGCCACCGCCTCGTTGAAGTTCAGCTCGCAGCGCGAGCAGGCCGTGACGAGCGCCTCGGCGCCGGTCAGCGCGGCCTCCTCGACGCGCTCGGCAGCCGTCGCCGCCGAGTACTCGGGGAACGCCTCGCGGCAGGCGCCGCCGGCGCCGCAGCACCAGGCGGCCTCGCGGCTGCGCTCCATCTCGACGAGCTCCACGCCGGGGATCGCGGCGAGCACGTCGCGCGGCGCCTGGTACACGCCGTTCGCTCCGTTGTGCCGCGGCCGCGGCGGGTCGTAGACCACGGCCTGGCCGTAGATCTTCTTCTCCTCGCCCTCCCAGACCTGGTAGGGCTCGCCCTGCCGGCCGAGGTTGCACGGGTCGTGGTAGGTGACGGTCATCGGCACGGGCGTGGTGAGCTCGAGCCGCTCGTCCTTGATGAGCTGGTCGACGCACTCCACGGTGTGCAGGATCTGCGGCATGTCCTCCCAGGCGCCCTCGAGCTCGGGATAGACGCGCGTGAACACGTGGCGGCAGTCGGCGCACGGCGTGACGACGGTCTTGACGCCGGCGTCGGCCCACTGCTTGAGCATCCGCGCGCCGGCCTCTGCGGCCTCCTCGCGGTAGCCCATCTTGTCGGCGAGGCCGCCGCAGCAGCCGTTCTCGAACAGGCCGACCTTGAGGCCGGCGAGCTGCAGCAGGCGGACCTGCGTGCGCACCGTCTCCCGCAGGCTCTCCTCCATGCGAGTACTTGCAGCCTGCGTAGAACACGACGTCGACGGGCTCGGCGGCCGGGTCCTTCAGGCCGAGCCCCTCGGCCCAGGCGTTGCGGTCGGCCGGGGTCTTGGGACCCTTGCCGGCGAGCGCCGCCCGCGTCCGCTCGATCAGCGGGCGGTACGACTCCGGCACGCGGTCCATCTCCACGAGGTGCGCGCGGAACTCGCGCAGCGCGAGGATCGGCTCCATGTCGTAGCGGCACATCTTGCAGGCCACGTCGCAGTTGCCGCAGAGCTGGCACTTGAAGGCGATGTCGACGACCTGGTCGGTGACCTCGCTGCGGCCGTCCATCAGGCTCAGCGCGGTGACGAGCTTGCCGCCGGCGGAGTACGAGTGGAACTTGCCGGCCTCGATGCTCGGGCAGCCCTTGGCGAAGCGGTGGCTCTGCACGAGGTCGAAGGGGATCCACTTGCAGTAGCTGCAGCGGGTGCAGCGCATCGCGTCGGGGCGATAGTCGGTGAGGGCCATCTCAGGCCTCCTTCGTGGCGAGCGCGGGTTCGACCTGGGCGCGCCGGACCCGCGGGCGCTCCGAAGCACAGCTTGCCGGGATTCAGGACGCCGGCTGGGTCGAAGATCGCCTTGACCTTGCGCAGGGCGTCCCTCGCGGCGGCGTCGCGGTTGTACACGGGCTGGGCCCACGAGCCGTACGGCCGGCTGAAGTAGGCGCCGGCGGCCATGAGGTTCGCGGCCAGGTCGTCGGCGAGGTCCCGCATGTCCTCCGCGGTGGCCGGGTCGGTGGGGTCGTAGGGCAGACTGAACTCGACGTGATGCGTCACGCCCTGGTGCTGCGGCTGGATGTAGACGCCGACGTCCTCCGCGGCGTAGCCGTGGCCGTCGGCGACGATGTGGGCGATCTCGGTGAAGGCGGGCGCCTCCTCGAGCGTGGTGACGAAGAGCACGTCGGCGCAGGCGCCCTCGGCGGCGAGCTTCCACGGCGTGTCGCAGGAGCCGGCGAGCACTCTGGCGACGTCGCCGGCGGCCGCGCCGGGAATCGACGACTGCAGCGTGAGGCCGAACTCGCCGGCGAGCGCCTCGGCGTCCTTCTTCTGCACCGCGACGCGCTCGGCGGCGAAGTGCTCCCGGCCGCCGAGGCCGAGGACGAGCGTCCACACAGGAAGCTGCTCGGGAGCGACCTCCGCCCCGGCGGCCTTGAGCAGCCGCGCCAGGTAGGCGTCGTTGAGGATCAGGACCTCGTCGCCGAGCCGGATGCGGTCGACCCTGTAGACGAAGTCGACCAGCTCGTCGAGCTCGGCGGCGGCGGCGAAGAGGTACTCGTGCGCGGCAGGCACGAGCTCGCACCTGACCGCCGCCCAGGTCACCACGCCGAAGGTGCCCTGCGCGCCGGTCAGCAGGCGGAAGAAGTCGGTCTGGCCGGGCCCCTTGGGGTCGGCCTGCACCAGCCCGCCCTCCCACTGCGCCTCGAGCGACAGCGGGCCGGTGCCCGCCTCGCCGGTGAACATGACGTCGCCGTTGCCCCACACCACGCCGCAGCTGCGCAGCGGCTCGGGCAGGTGGAAGTTGTAGCGCGGGATCAGCGTCGGCTGGCGCTCGAGCAGGCTCGCGACCACGGACTTGTTCGCCCGCGGATACAGCGGCGGCGTGACGCGCATGCCCTGCTCCGCCAGCGCGGCCTGGAGCTGCGGGTACGTGACGCCCGGCTCGATGACGACCATCCGGTTGCGCCGGTCGACGCGCAGGATCTTGTCCATCCGGCGCAGGTCGAGCATCACGGCGCCGGGCACGCTCGGCACGGTGTCGCCGTGGAAGTGCGGCGCGCCGGAGCTGACCGGCACGAGCGGCGTCGCCGTCTGGTTGGCCCAGGCGACGACCTGCTGGACCTCCTCGGCCGAGCCGGGGCGGACGACCGCCCACGGCGTCAGGCGCGGGACGAAGCTCTCGTCCTGCGCGTACTCCTCGAGGCTCGCCTGGTCGGCCGCGACGTTGTCGCGGCCGACGAGCGCGGCGAGCCCGTCGATGATGTCGTTCACGGTGCTGGACCTCCCCGGACCATTGAGGTGCGCCTGACGCGCCGCGGTGCGGCGCAGGTGAGGGCAGTCTGGAACACTGACGCGGGTGAGAGTCAACGCTAGAGTGTGCTCATGGACACGGACCGGCCCCAAGACACCGGCGCAGCCCCCGGCGCACAGCGACTGATGCCGATCGGCATCTTCTCGCGCATGACCGGCCTGAGCCACCGCGCGCTGCGCCTCTACGCCGACCGCGGCCTGCTCCTGCCCGCCCACGTGGACGAGGCGACCGGTTACCGCTACTACGACGTCCACTCCATCCGCGCGGCAGAGATGATCCGCCTGCTCCGCCGGCTCGGCGTGCCGCTCGGCGAGATGCGCCTGTACATCGACGCGGCCGCGACCGACCGCCTCGAGGAGACCCTCACGCAGCAGAAGCAGCGCCTGGAGCAGGAGCAGGCCCGTCTTGATGCCGCGCTCAAGCTGCTCGGCCGGATCGACGAGCTCGACGGCATGTTCCGTGCAGCGCCGGCCGTCGAGCTCGTCGAGTTGGCGCCCGGAGCGCTGCCTGCGCTGGACGGGCACGATGGCGCGCACCGAGTTCCACGAGTCCTACATCGAGCTCGCCGGGACGCTGGCGGACCGCGCCGAGAGCCTCGGCCTTCAGCCGGCGGGTCGCGAGGTGGTCGTCCTACGCGACCCGACCGACCAGGGCCTCGCCGGCGGCGACGAGACCGTCCTGGACTACGAGTTGTGCCTGCCGGTGGGCGCGGAGGCCGCCGAGCGCTCCGGCGACGGCGCCTCGCCGGAGCCGGCGGTGACCTCGTCGAGCTCGAGGGCGGCCTGTTCGCGCGCAGCGTGTTCACCGGCCTCTACGAGGACGGCTACCGGTTCGCCTACGCCCGGCAGCTCGAGTGGCTCGCGGACAGCGGCCGCAAGCTCCGTGGTCTGCTGCGCATGCGCTTCATCCGGGACGAGCGGGACACGGCCGACCCGGCCGACTTCGCCACCGAGCTCCTCTGGCCGGCCACCGAGCCGCTGCCCGCGGACGCCGAGGAGCGGCCGCCGGACCTGACGCACGGCTGGCTGCGGCCGTAGCGGCGGAGAAACGTCGCCGGGCGCCGGAAGGGCGTTCGTCCTGCCGTACCCGGCACGTGCCGTGGATCACCCCGCCATCCGAGACGCCGCCGCGGTGCCTTCAGCGCGCCATGTCGTGCTCCAGTGACTCCTCATGGATCTCGCGCTGGTAGAAGATCTGCTCGAACGCTCCCGTCTTCTCGTACTGCTCGACGAGCTCGCCGGCCCGATAGCACTTCAGACTCGTGGCGGCCTGGAAGCGCATGTAGCCGCCCGGGTAACGGATCAGCTTCATCAGTTCCTTCTCCCAGCCCTTGGCGAAGTCGATCCAGGTGTAGGCCACCAGCGTCTTCTGGCGCGTCATGGTCAGCTCGTAGCGCGTGTCTCCGTCCTGGTAGTCGAAGGAGACCGCGTCCGGCTCGGGCTTGCCGGTCTTCTCGTTGATCTCGGCACCGTGGGTCGTGAAGGCCATCTTTGAACCATCGTCCGCGATGACCTTGCCGTCCCGCGCCAGCATGTACCAGTGGAACGGCGTGTAGCCGTACTTCTTCGTGGCCACGATGTGCGCGGCGAGGAACGTGTAGGGACCGACCTCGCCTCTCGCCCACCACCAGTGGTCGATCAGGTGCCCGAGGTCGGTGTTCGTCCAGTTGTGGTCGTGGTAGCCCCTGCCGCCGGCCTCGTGGACCTCGTCGCCGATCCTGTACGTGGCCGTCACCTTGCCGAACGGCACGAACGGCGTCCAGCCGAAGAAGTGCTCGTCCTTGGGCCCGAAAAGCAGGAGGCCGCTCTCGGGGCGCCACGGCTCCGTGATCCCCTCGAGCCGGATGTCGGCCGAGAGCTCCTCGGCGTGCCCCGTGACCCTGTACTCGTGCAGGTCGCCGGTGAAGCGGCAGTCGCCCATGCGGACGTCGCAGCCGTCCTTGGATGCGCTGAACTCCTCGATCCTGGGATACCAGGACCGCACCATGCGCGTACCGTCGGGCAGGGTGACGTCGATCTCGAGCTGCGGCCCCAGGGGCTGGTGAGGCCGCGTGCCGTCCTTCGTCGCGAAGATCATGCACAGCCCGGTGCCGTCGTCCAGGTCCGCATCGATGTACCACCACTCCAGGTTGGGCGCTTTGGTGTCGATGCGGATGCCGTCCTCCCATGGTTTGATGAGGCGCCTCTCGAGAGCGAGGCGCGCGTAGTCCTCAGGCCTGTCGGCCTGACGCGCCGGTTGGGTGGTCATCGGGACTCCCTCCTTCTCGTGCTCCCCTGCCCTTACTCCCGCATGAGCATCGCCACCGCCTCGCGCTCGAGGTTGAGGTATGGCTCGCCGCTCACGTTGACCCTCACCTGCTTGATGGTGCCGCCGGTGAACCGGTACGGGGCCTCGCCGGGATAGTCGTCGGTGACCGGGGCGCCGCTGTCGCGTCCGACGCACAGCCCTTCGCCACCCAATGAGAACTGCCCGGGCTGAGTCTTGATGCGCCCTTCGCCCACCTTCCTGTCGCCGTAGTAGAGGGACAGCATGCCTGTGGCGACGCCCGGCGGGTCCTCCCCGTCCTTCTCGAAGGTGGCGGCCAGGATCAGGTCCTCGCCGGTCGGGACATCTTCCGTCGCGTCGATCTTCTGCTCCATCACGCCCACGAAGCTGTAGACGTAGTGCAGCCGGCGTCCTTCACGTAGAGGGCGTGCCCCCCGAAGCGTGCCCCGTGGGCGAACAGCACGCCCTCGGCGCCCGGTGCCGGGATGTCGACCAGCGCGCCGAGGGAGTAGGAGCGGTTGCGGATGTTGACGGACTGGCTCTCGGGGACGTCCGCGATGCCCGGGTAGTAGATGTACTTGTCGCGCGGCGCAGCGAGCTGCGGCCGCTCCGCGAGTCCGATCTCAAGCACCAGGCGGTCGTCGAGCGGGAACGCCGCGTTCCTGCCGGCCTCGGCGAACCAGAGGTTCACGAGCTCGCGCACCTTGTCGGGCATCTCCCCAGCCAGGTCGTGCAGCTCCGCGCGGTCGACGTCGGTGTGGTAGAGCTCCCAGTCGTCGTCGTTGAAGTCGCTCCACCCGCTGAGCGGCGGATGGGTCGTGACGGCCTTCCATCCGTCGTGCCAGATCGCGCGCTGGCCGAGCATCGAGTAGAACTGCGTCTTGCGCGTCCCCTCAGCAGAGGCGTCGTCGAGGCTGTACCGCATGCTGATGCCGTCGAAGTCGCTCTGTACGTTCCCCTTGATGGTCTCGGGAGCCTCCACGCCGAGGCAGTCGAGGATCGTGGGGACGATGTCGATCGCGTGGTGGTACTGCTCCCTGATCTCGCCCCTGGCCTTCATCCCTGCCGGCCAGGAGATGATGCACGGGTCGGAGGTGCCGCCGTTGAAGTTGTAGCGCTTCCACATCTTGAACGGCGTGTTGAAGGCCATCGCCCAGCCGGTCGGGTAGTGGTTGTAGGTCTTGACGCCGCCGAGTTCGTCGAGCAGCGCGAGGTTGGTCTGGAGATCGTCGGGCATGCCGTTCACGAACAGGTTCTCGTTCACCGAGCCGACGGGACCGCCTTCGCCGCTGGCTCCGTTGTCGGAGACCAGGATGACCAGGGTGTTCTCGCGCAGCTCGACCTCGTCCAGGTAGTCGAGCAGTCTCCCGATGTGGTGGTCCGCGTGGGCGAGGAAGCCGGCGTAGACCTCGGCCATGCGCGCGAAGAGCCGCTTCTCTTCATCGGACAGCGAGTCCCACGGCTTCGTGAAGTCCAATCCCGGGAAGGGCTGCCCCTTCGGTCCCTTGCGCGTCGCCGATGTGCCGATCGGATTCACCGGCGGCAGCTCGGTGTCGGGCGGGACGAGACCCATCTCCTTCTGCCGGGCGAGCGTCTCGACCCGCATCGCCTCGTACCCCGCGTCGAAGCGCCCCTTGAACTTGTCGATCCACTCCTTGGGCGCATGGTGCGGTGCGTGACACGCCCCCGGCGCGTAGTAGAGGAAGAACGGCTTGTCGGGAGCGATCGCGTGGGCGTCCTTGATGAACTCGAGCGCCTTGTCGGTGATGTCCTCGGTGAGGTGGTAGCCCTCTTCCGGCGACTTCGGCTGGTCCACCGGATGGTTGTCGTAGACGAGCTCCGGATACCACTGGTTGGTCTCCGCCCCCAGGAACCCGTACCAGCGTTCGAAGCCGCGCCCGCTCGGCCAGTTGCGGCGCGGCGCCGCCAGGTTCATCTCGTCCGTCGGGCAGAGGTGCCACTTGCCGACCATGTAGGTGTTCCAGCCCAACTCGCCGAGGATCTCGGAGAGCATGCCGTTCTCGGGCGGGACGGTGCCGCTCCCGTTCGGGAACCCGATCGCGCCCTCGGTGATGCAGGCCATGCTGTTGCGGGTGTGGTTGCGGCCGGTCAGCAGGCACGAGCGCGTCGGCGAGCACAGCGCCGTGGTGTGCCACTGCGCGTAGCGCACGCCGTCGGCGGCGAGCTTGTCGATGTTCGGCGTCTCGATCGGTCCGCCGTAGCAGGACATCGCCGAGAAGCCGACGTCGTCGAGCACGATATAGACGACGTTGGGCGCCCCGTCCGGCGCCTTGGGCGGCTCGAACGGCGCCCAGTCCGGCGTCGAGTCGCGGATGTCGACGTTGATGACGCCCTTGAATGGTTCACCCATGTCCCATCACCCCTCCAGCTCGACTGCGCGTGTGTCAATAGGAGCGCATCTCACCGCTCGCCGTGGATCGTGCGCTGCCAGTAGCACTCCTCGAAGGAGCCGTGCTCTTCGTAGCGCTCGGCGACCTCGCCACCCTCGTAGCGCTCGAGGGCGACCGGCCCCGAGAAGCGGAGGTAGCCCCCCGGATACCTGATGATCTCGGCGATGATCCTCTGCACGCCCGCCGCGAAGTCGACGAGGGTCTGGCTGACGAGGGTGTGCTCGCGCGAGTAGGTCAGCACGTAGCGAGCATCCCCGTCGCGGTACTCGAAGCACATCGCGTCGGGCACCGGCTTGCCGGTGTGGTCGTCCGTCTGGCTCCCGCTCTTGCTGAACGTCACCTTGGCGTCGTCGTCGGCGACGACCTTGCCGTCCCGGGCGAGCATGAAGTAGGGGAATTCCGCGTAGCCGTACTTCTTGGCCGCCGTGATGTAGGCCGTGACGAACGAGTAGGGGCCTACCTTCCCGCGTCCCCAGTACCAGTGGTCGACAAGGTGCGCCATGCTCTGATTCATCCAGTTGTGATCGTGGTAGCCCATCCCGGTGGTCTCGTGGACTTCGGCACCGATGCGGTAGGTGGCCGTCACCTTGCCCATGGGCACGAAGGGTGCCCAGGCGAAGATGGTCTCGCCGCCGGGCCCGAAGACGAGGTGCCCCGTCTCGGGCCGCCAGGGCTCCGTGATGGACTCGAGCCGGACCTCGGCCGAGAGATCCTCGGCCGCTCCCGTGATGTGATACTCGTGCAGGTCGCCGGTGAAGTGGTAGTCGCCGATGTGCACGTCGCAGCCGTCCCTGGAGGCGGCGAAGTCACGGGCCTTGAACCTGCCGTACTTGGACATGCGCCTCCCGTCCGGCAGGTCCAGGTCGATCTCGATGAGAGGCTCGAGGGGCTGATGAGGCCGGGACGCGTCCTTCGTGCAGTGGATGACCGACAACTTGGCGCCGTCGTCCAGCAGCGAGTCGAAGTACCACCACTCGATATTGGGCGCGCCCGGGTCCAGACGAAGACCGTCCTCCCACGGTTCGATCTCGCCCTTCTTGAGCCCGAAGCGCGCGTAGTCCTCAGGGCCGGCGGCCAATCGGACTGGATCAACGTGATTCCCCATGGCGTTCATCTCTCCTCTCCCGTCTCGCTCTCCGAGCGCACCCGCCGCTCGTCCGTCAGAACACCGTCGTGAAGTCCTCCTTCATGCTGACCACCGTCCAGCCGCCGGCGTCGGCTGCGGCCAGCGCCTGCTCCGCCCCCTGGTCGTAGGCGAACTCGCGCGCGTCGTCGTCGTGGTGAACGAGGAGCGCGAAGCGCGCGGCCTGCAGCATCGGGACGTCCCCGTCGGCGTTGCCGCCGGCGAGCAGCGGCTTGCGCCCGGTGCGGGTCCAGATGTGGATGAGCTTCCCGGGTCCGTCGTCGATGGGCTGCTCGACCCCCGCCGTGCGATACAGGTCGCCGTCGCGATACTCCAGGGTCGCCGCCGAGCCGATCACGCGGTCCCGAGGCAGGCCGTAGACCCGCTCGCTCACCGCACGGACGAAGTCGCGGCCGCCGGCCGAGCAGATGTAGACGCGAAAGGCGTTCGCTTCCAGCAACTCGATCAGCTCGCGCATCGGCCGGTAAGCGGTGTCGACATACGGGACGCCGAGGGTCGGATGTGTGGCGGAGGCGAAGAACTCCCGCGCCGCCGCGTCGAAGGCCTCCGTGGTGATGCCCTCGTAGGCCTCGGCGACACCCTTGACCAGCTCCGGCGCGTGTGCGTAGACGTCCGAAAACCATTCGGCGTCGCCCTCGATGAGCGCCTTGTAGGGCTGCTCTGTGGCTCGCCGGGGATCCTCCCTGACCATGTCCTTCCAGCGACGAGAGACGAAGTCGGCCTGGACGTACATGGGCTTCTCACACCAGAGCGTGCCGTCGTTGTCGAAGGCCGCGATCCGCTCGGCCACAGGTACGAACGAGTCTCCGGCTGCCGTCACCGAGCGGACGAACTCGAGGATGGCCGCCCTTGCGGGTCCGTCGTTCCAGCTGGGGAGCGTTGCGTCGTCTCTTCATGGCGTCCTCGCGTCGGGAGAAGTACACGAACGACTACATTATGCCGCACGGTGGTACCATGCCAACGTTGACGGGCGTTTCGTTTCTGCCGACGCTGACGGAGCCGGAGCAGACGATGGAGCCAGGAGAGGACGCGGCCGCCCGCCGCAGACGACCGCGGCGGTCGCGCGAGGATGTCAGCCAGGCCCTGATCGACGCGGCGGCGGCGCTCTTCGCCGAGCGCCCGTCCGGCCGCGTCACGGTGCGCGACATCGCCGCCAGGGCCGATGTGAACCCGACCTTCGTCCACCGCTACTTCGGCTCGAAGCACGACCTGATGCGCGCCGCCATGGAACGGGCGCAACGCCACTATGGCCGCCACCGTGCGAGGAGATGCCCGACGTGGTCGAGGGAGCGGCGGCCGTCGTCCACGCCGCGCTCCAGGAGCGCGAGTTCATCGCCGCTCTCGCGCGCGCGACACTGGACGGTGTCTTCGACGGGGTCCCGGCCACGAGCCCGGCAATGGCCGGGCTGCTGGAGCGGTTTCGCGCGGAGCTCGAGAGCGGGGCCGTCCGCGGGCGGCACGACCCCCGCATCATCGTCGCCTGCCTCAGCTCGGCCACCGCGGGCTATGCGCTGCTCGGCCGGTATATCCGGCACGGCGTCGGCCTGGACACCGAGCCCGACGAGCGCGTCGAGGCGGCGATGGTCGAGGTCCTGCGCGATGTCGCGCGGCTGGCCTTTCATGAGTGACGGGCCTCCCGGCCGCCAACCTGGAGCGACCGGATGACGGGCGATACGGCGCGGCGGGGCAAGGGGCGCGCCTGGCCGATCCTGTCGTGGGTGCCGGGATACCAGCGCAGCTGGCTCCGCTTCGACCTCATCGGCGGACTCACGGTCTGCGCGATCCTCGTGCCCGAGGGCATGGCGTATGCACAGCTGGCGGGGGTGCCGCCCGAGTATGCCTTTTACGCCGCGCCGATCGGGCTGCTCGCCTACGCCGTGCTCGGCAGCTCCCGACAGCTCGTCGTGGCCGTCTCCTCGGCCGTGGCGATCATGTCGGCGGCGACGATCTCGGAGCTGGCCGCCGCCGGCAGCGCCGAGTACATCGCCCTCACCGCCGCCCTGGCGATCCTCGCCGGCCTGGTCTCGATCGCGCTTGGGCGTCCTCCGGCTCGGACGCATCGCCCAGTTCTTCTCGGAATCGGTGCTGGTCGGCTTCGTGTTCGGCCTGGCGCTGCTGATCACCATCAAGCAGATTCCCAAGATCCTCGGCATCGAGGCCCACGGCGACACCGCGGTCGCCCTCGTCCGGGACATGGTCCCACACCTGCGCGAGACGGACCTGCTCACCCTCGCGGTCGGCGCCTGCGGCATCGCTGCGATGATGGTGCTCGAGCGCCTGCTGCCCCGGGTGCCGGCGGCGCTCCTCGTGCTGATCGGATCGATCGCCGCCTCGGTCGTCGTCGGCCTCGAAGCGCACGGGGTCAAGGTCGTCGGCGACCTGCCGGCCGGCCTCGCCGGCCCGTCGCTGCCGGGCGTCGGCCTGTCGGCCCTGCCCGAGCTCCTCGCCGGCGCGTTCGGGATCGCCCTGGTCGCCTTCGCGGAGGCGATCGGACCGGCCAACCAGTTCGCGCGCGAGCATGGCGGCAAGATCGACCCGAACCGCGAGCTGATCGCCCTCGGGGCGGCGAACACCGGCGCCGGCCTCTTCTCCGGGTTCCCCATCGGCTCGTCGCTCTCCAAGTCGGCCGCCAACGACCGGGCCGGCGCAAAGACGCCGGCCTCACTGATCACGGCCGCGGCGGCGACCGCCCTCGTCGCGTTGTTCCTCACGCCCCTGTTCGAACCGCTGCCGGAAGCAACGCTGGGGGCCATCGTCATAGTCGCAGTAGCAGGGATGATGAAGGCCGGCAAGATGCGACAGCTGTGGCGGCTGCGACGAGCCGACTTCTGCCTCGCCACAATCGCCCTGGTGGGCGTGCTGGTCATGCCGACCCTGCCTGCGCTGGCCACCGCCGTCGTCGTCTCGCTGCTCATGCTGGTCTGGCGCACGAGCCAGCCGCGGCTCACCCTTCTCGGCAGGGCTCGCGGCGGCCTCGAGCCGGTCGATCTGCGCAGCTGGCCGCAGGCGGCGATCCCCGGGCTACTCATCGTGCGCCCCGACGAGATGCTCTTCTTCGCCAACGTGGCCGCGGTGCGTGACGCGATCCTGCAGGCCGAGACTGATGCCGACCCCCGCCCCACGGTCGTCCTGCTCGACCTTGCGCTGACGCCGGACGCCGACGTTCCCGTGGCTGACGCATTGGCGGACCTGCAGCAGCGCCTGGCCGGCAACGGGGTGGATCTGTGGCTCTGCGGTCTGCGGTCGAATGCCCGGGAGCTCCTGGATCGCGCAGGCACCCTTGCGGCGATCGGGCCGGACCGGGTCCACCCCCGGGTGCTCGACGGCATCGTCGCCTTCGCCCTGCGCAAGCCGGGGAGCGCGGAGCGCATGGATGCCCTCAACGACCTGCTCGCCGTCATCCGTGAGCGCGCCTCACGGCCGGGCCTCGGCGCAGAGGCCGCCGAGCTCCTCGCCGCGCTGGAGAGCCGACTGTCACTCGAGCTGGAGGCCGCGCGCGGTGCGGATGCTCGGACGGGGGCCGAGCAAGACCCCTGAGGTCTGCGACAGCAGCGGGCAGGCCGTTGCTGAGACGCGCGTGAGCGCCGGGCGAACCTTCGCCCCCCCGGCGCCCACCGATCGTCTCGCCCTCGGGCGCTCAGATCGTCAGCAGTACATCCCCGGCCCGAGTTCCGCATAGATCCGCGGCAGGAACTCGCGCCAGCGCGTGTACTCCTTGACGTTGTGGCGCGCGAGGCCCTGGACGGCCTCAACCGGCACGCTCACGCCCGGCGGCAGGCACAGCTCGGGCTTGTCCTCCTCGTTGAAGCGGTAGCCCATCCAGAAGCGCGTGCGATGGATGAGGCCGCCTTCCGGAGCGTCGTAGAGCATGTGGCACATGATCGCCGGCGCGGTGATCGACTCATCGTCTTTGTCGACCGAGACCGCCCAGCCCATGCCGCCGGCCATGGTCGCCGCGACCTGGTCGAACTTCTCCTGGTCGAAGCCCATGTCGGCCGGCGAGCGGAAGGCGATGTCGATGTTCTCGTAGCCGTTGTCGCAGTTCTCGGTCACGTTGTGGACGACGCCCCAGTTCTTCTCGCGATTGGGGACGGAGTCGTCGAGGATGCGCGCCCGGTCGATCGGGCTGAGCATGATCCCGGCATGCTGCGGCGGGTACCAGATGCGGTAGCGCAGGTCCTCGAGCGGGTGCCAGGCGAACCACCAGTCGACCATGTCGGCGGTGAACTCCGGGTAGTGGATCCGGTTGGCGATGTAGCCGGCGCCGTTGGGGAGGTTGCACCAGCCGATCTCCACGCCGGCCTCGAGGGCCGGTACGTCGAGCAGGCGGTCGATGTCCTCCGGCTCGAACGCGTCGGCCGGGTCCATCGGCGTGTCCATGATCGCGTAGTGCGCCGGGTCCGGCTGCGGGATCTCGTCGTAGTAGTACTTGGCGAAGGGCCGCTGCTCTTCCTCGGGCGTCAGCGGCGGCCGTGTGGCCTTGGTCTTGCTGAACGCCCGGTTCTCGTCGTAGGTCTTCTGCGCGGCCCACTCAGGCTTGGTCATGTCCGGCATCGTGGTCACTCCTTCGGGGGCGCGTCGTCGATGATCCGCACTTGCCTCACGTAGAGGAAGAACGACTCCGACCAGTCGGCGAACTCCAGCGTGCTGCTCGTGAGGGCGTCGAAGTACTGCCTGAAGGCGCCGACCTGCTCCATGCTGTCCAGGATGAACGACACCACGAGGTCGTACACCGGCGGGTCGACCATCTTGAAGTGGGCGCGCGCGGCAGCGTCGTTGTCGTTCACGCGGGAGCGCTTGCTCACGATGATCCTGCGGAACATGTCGTTCGCGTACGGGCTGGCCGCCAGGGCCTCATCGTGGGCCCGGCGCCACAGCCGGTGGAAGTCCTGGGGGAAGACGTCCGGGCGGCGCATGATGAACTGCATCACCTTGAGCGCGCCGTTGCCCGGCTCGCCGAGCCCAGGGTTGAAGTCCGGCATGGGCTTGGCCACGGGGAGCTCGGTCTCCTCGGCCATGACGATGATGTTGGTCGGCTCGTCGGCGAAGAACCTGCCGTCCTGGTTGGCGCGTGAGGTGGTGACGCCCTCGGGCTCGAGCGTCGCCAGCATGTCGCGGAAGCTCTCGAAGTGCAGCTCGACGACGGCGTCCCTGTCGGCGACCTTGTTCCTGTGGCCGTCGGCGTCCGAGAGCACGCCGAAGGCGCCGTCGATCACGTGGTTCTGGATGTACTTCTCGATCCTGAAGCGCTCGAGCCGCGCCACGGTGCCGTGGTAGTGCTCGATGTAGCGGAAGTACTCTGCCCGGGTCAGTCCGGGCCGGCGGCGCGACGCCGCCATGAGCTTGATGGGCATGGACTTGCCTCCGTGGCCGGTGCGGCGCTCAGAGCGCCGGGTCGGCGTCCTTGAACTCAGCCCAGATCTCGGGCAGGAGCGCCTTGAGATTGCAGTACTCGCGCACGTTGTGCTCGGCGAGGCCGTAGGGCACCTCGGCCGGCACAGACTCTCCCGGCGGGATAGCGAGCACCGGCTTGCCGTCGATGAGCTTGTAGCCCATCCAGAAGCGCGAGCGGAACTCGATGCCGCCGTCGATCTCGCGGATGAAGTGGCACATGATGGCGGGCGCCCGGATGTCGCTCGGCTTGGCGCCCTGCGCCTGGTCGAAGCCGAAGCCGCCGTACACGGCCGCGACGTTCGGCGCGTGGAAGCGGCTCATGTCGAAGCCCATCTGCTCCGGTGCGCAGAAGCTGATGTAGATGTCCTCCGCGCCCGTGCCGATGTCCTCGACCACGTGATCGGTGCGGCCGTAGATCTTCTCCTTGGCAGGCACGCGCGGATCGCTCAGCCTCGCTCGGTTCTTCTTGCTGATGGAGATGCCGTAATGGCCCGGTGGATACCACAAGCCGTACCGCATATCGGCCATGGAGTGCCACCAGAACCACCAGTCGAGCATCTCGACGGTCACGCCCGGCATCCGGTTGTGCACGGCCAGGTACCCGCTGCCGTTGGGCATGACGCACCAGCCGGTCTCCACCTCGTGGTAGCCCGGGTCGAGCAGGTCGCTGATCCGCTCCGGCGGCAGCGCCAGGGCGGGGTCGATCTGCAAGTCCGGCCGGATCTGCGCGATCAGGTCGGCGTCCGGCGACGTCAGCGGCCGGTGGTAGTACTTGGCGTAGGGCTTCGCCTCTTCCTCAGGCGTGAGCATGCGTACTGCCATCAGGCTGTCCTCCTCGGCAGAGCGTTCACGGGCGGTAATAGCGCGTGTCGCGCAGGAACTCGTCGGCGGGACGCTCGAGCAGGAAGGTGCTCGCGAAGTCCACGCCGGGCCTGAAGAACGGATAGGCGGCGTAGCCGTCCTTGAAGAAGTCGTCGGTAGCCCACTCGGGCGCCGTGTACTCCGGAGGCTCCTCGATCACAGCCCTGCGCCAGGCGCTGAAGCTCGGGTACCAGAGCTCGACCACGCGGTCCCACTGGACCATCATCATGTCTTGCGGCGGCGTGGCGTCGGGATGCCACATGCCGGGCAACGGGATGGCTGCCTGCTCGCACTTGTAGCTGAAGAAGCGTGTCAGCCCCGGCTGCTTGCACACTTCCGGGGCATGCACGTTGAGGAACCAGTCCTCCCCCTCGCTGAGCCGGACCCCGAGCGGATAGCGGAACAGGATGTACCAGCGGATGCTGGCGCCCTGGGTGGAGAAGCCGTCCCAGCCGAGGAAGTCGTTGTCCGGCTGGGCCTTGACCGTGCAGGTGGCGACCGGGTTCCAGACCGGCGCAGGAGTGAAGCAGAAGGCCCCCTTGGCTCCGGGCTCCGGCATCTCCCTCCAGAAGGTCTCCGTCACGCGCCAGTTGTAGAAGCCGAACCCACGCGCGTCCTCAGGCGCGTCGAGCGCCACGTAGCTCTCGTGGCGCTGCAGGAAGGGACCGTACCGCCGCGAGATCTCCGAAGAGTGGGCCTCGTAGTACCAGCGCTCCATCTCGGCGATGTCATCGATGGGCAGGTCCATCATCACGATGCTCTTGAGCATAGATCCCCCTCGGGCGGTGGTGCGTCGGCAGAAGCCTCGACTGAGGTCACTAAAGATATGGGAACATTGACTACGTATAGTAGAGTTACAGGGAACGCGAGTCAATGACATAGGGTCGGCAGCGTGGAAGCACAGGGCATGGCAGAACCGGGCACAGACGGCGTGAGCACCGGTACGGGGGGTCGAGGCCTCACTATCTCCGAGCTCGAGGCTCGCAGCAAAGTGAGCCGCGGCGTCATCTACTACTACGTCCACCGCGGCCTGCTTCCCGCGGCCCAGAAGGCGCGAGCAACGCGCGCGCTGTACACGGAGCAGCACGTCGAGTTGCTCGCGGCCATCGGAGAGCTGAAGGCCCGGGGGCTCACCCTGCGGCAGATCGGCGAGGAACTGGCGGAGCTGATCGGGGCGAACACGGACGGAGAGATCGACCTGGTCGCGGACGAGGAGCGGCGCAGGCGGGACGTCATCCTCGAGGAGGCGGCGCACCAGTTCGCCGCCAAGGGCTACCGGAACACGCGCGTGGCCGACATCTGCGAGGCGCTCGGCATCGCTCCACGCGCCCTCTACGCCCACTTCCCCACGAAGCAGGCGCTCTTCGTCGCCTGCTACCACGTCTACGCCGACTGGCTGGCGCGGGACGTCGAGCCGCACGTGGAGGAACAGACTGACCCGGCGGCGCGACTCATCTGGCGCATGAGCGCGAGCGCCGCCATCCAGGCCTTCGGCCCGGACCTCCAGGCGCTGGCCCAGGCGGCCTCCGTCCACGACGACGGCGAGCTGCGGGAGATGGTGCAGGACACGTATCGCGTGATCACCGAGCGCGCCGAGGCCGACCTGGCGTCGCTGCACGCCGGCGCGACGCCTCCGCCGCTTTCCGAGGAATTGGCGGCGATAGGCCTCCAGGGCGCGTTCGAGCGGATGCTCATGCGCGTCGCATGGGACGACGAGTACGACCTGCGCGACGCGATGCGCACGCACCTCGTGCTGTACCTGGCGCTCGAGGCGGTGCTGCGGGGCCGGGTCGACATCAGCGTCCGCCTGGCCGAAGTCGAGGCCCTGCTGGACGAGGTGAGCCGGCGGCCGCTGCCCGCCCCGCCGCCGGCAGGCGACTGACGCCTGCCCCTCTGGCGGGCGCAGCGTCCTCCGCGAGTATGCGGATCCGCGACGCACCCCTCTGAAAGGAGGTACCTGTCAGGTACCTCTGGCGAGAGGGCGCACCAAGCCCCACCGTCGGCGGACGAGAGGACTGGTCGTCGACCGCCTCGGGCCGACGCCAGGCAGCATCGTCGACTCGCCCCGCGGCCTCATCGCATACGCGCGAGGGCGGGAGGCTCTGCGGCCTCCCGCCCTCGCGTTCTTGCTCACCCGCGGAGGTGATCAGGCGAACGTGCCGCCGAACTCCTCGTACACCAGCGGCAGCAGCGACTTGAGCCGCGTGTACTCGTAGATGTTGTGGTTGGCGAGTCCGAACACGACGGGCTCCGGCACGCGGATGCCCGGCGGCAGCAGCGGCACCGGGCGGCCGCCCAGGATCGTGTAGCCCATCCAGAACCGCGTGCGCCACTCGACGCCGCCGTCCATCTCGCGGATGAAGTGCACCATGATCGCCGGCGCGGCCGGGATCTCCGGAGGCTGGTGCTCGTTGCGGCTCCAGCCGAACCCGCCGACGAAGGTGCCGACGTTGGGCCTGTGCCAGCGGCTCATGTCGAAGCCCATCTGCTCCGGCGTGAGGAAGTGGATGTCGATGTGCTCGGTGCCCGTCCCCGTGTCTTCCGTGACGTGGTGGACGACCTTCTCGCACTTGTCGCGCACGGGCACGCCGGGATCCAGCAGCCGCGGCTGCGCCCACTCGTCGACGTGCACGCCGAGGTGGTACGGCGGGTACCAGATGCGGTAGCGCAGGCCCTCGATGGGGTGCCAGGCGAACCACCAGTCGACCATGTCCACCGTCACGCCGGGCATCTCGTGGCGCATGGCGATGTAGCCGGCGCCGTTGTCCATCATGCCCCAGCCGACCTCGGTCTCGAAGTTGCCGGGGTCGAGCAGCCGGTTCAGCTCTTCCGCCGGCAGCATCTGGTCCTGAGGGATCGGCCTGTCGGGCCGCATCAGGGCGACGGTCTCGGGGTCCGGACCGGGGAACTCCATCGTGTAGAACCTGGCGTACGGCCTGGCTTGCTCCTCGGGAGTGAGCGGCGCGGGCTGGCGCTCCATCGTGGCGGCCATGGTCAGCTCCTCTCGGCGGTCGGCTGGAAGGGGTAGTCGGCGACCGGGACGTCCTCGGTCCAGATGCGCATGCCGTCACCGTCGGGCTCCGCGCAGACCCACTTGAGCCAGTCCGCGTCGTCGCGGTCCGGGTAGTCCTCACGGATGAACCAGCCGCGCGACTCCTTGCGCGTGAGCGCCGTGCGGTAGAAGAGCTCGGCGCTCAGCGCCATGTTGCGCGCGTCGTGGGCGGCCACCAGGTAGTGCGGGTCCTTGGCCGCCGCCTGCGGCAGGCGCTCCTTGACGTCCAGCACCATGCCGAGCGCCTCGGTCATGCGCTCCTCGCTCTTGTAGATCGAGTAGCCGACCGGGTTCACGGCGTCCTGGATGCCGCGGACGAGGTCCATGGCGGGGACGCCGCCGCGGCCCAGCGGGGCGAGCGCGTCGCGCACGAGCGCCTCGGCCTGCGCGGCGTCGGGCTCGGCGGCGGCAGCGGCAGCGGACGCCGCCGCCTCACCGGCGCGGATACCCATGAAGGTGGCGCCGTAGAGCCCCGCCCCGCGCATGCGCCCGGGCGAGGCCGGCACGGCGCCCGGCAGCCCGGAGCCGTTGTAGCAGGCGTTGCCGCAGGCGTAGAGGCCGGGCACCGATGTCGCCATCTGGTGGTCGACGCGGATGGGGGAGAGCTCGCCGAGCACGGCCGGGTAGACCTCGAGAAAGGCGCCCGGCGCGTCGGCCGCGCGGATCCGGCTGATCAGGGTGGTCCAGAACTTCACGGCCTCGGGCCGGTCCCACACGGTGCCGCCCTCGACGTCCTCGGTGGTGTTGGCGAGCATCCAGTTCTCGGGGTGGAACGTCATCAGCGGCCCGTTGCCGGCCTTCATCTGCCGGTACCAGACCGCGCTGGTCATGCCGCACACGTCGGCCTCGTGCTCACCGCGGAAGGTCGGCGAGAGCTTCTCGTGCCAGGCGTTGTAGAGCGCGTCCTCGGCGCCGATGAGGGGCTCCTTGCCGCGGACGCCGGCGAGCTGGGCGAAGGGGCCCCACTCGGCGTTGCGCATCTGCGCACCCGCCCGCCAGGCCATGCCCAGTCCGTCGCCGCGCTGGCAGCTCCACATGCCCATGATGCGGTAGCTCTGGCCGCCGGTGGCGATGATCGCCGCCGGCGCCTTGACCACGATCGGCGTGCCGTCGAGCAGGTCGAAGCCGACGGCGCCGGCGACGCGCCCGCCGTCGGTGAGCAGGTCCGTGAGCGACGTCTTGTCGATGAAGCGCACGCCGAGCTTGCGAGCCGTGCGCTTGAGCGCGCGCATGAAGTCGAGGTCCATGCCGGTGAGGCTCCAGGGCAGGAACGGCTTGAAGCGCTTGTGGATGATCTCGCCGTCGCGGCGCTGGAGCTTGCCCGTCCAGCCGCCCATGCGCTCCAGCATCCCGAGGCTCTCGCGGCCGAAGTCGGCGAGCAGCGTCCTGGTCCTCGATGTAGTGGCCGATGTGCTCGACGTGGAACTTGACGAACGCGTCCACGTCGTCCTCGGGCGCGAGGTACCACCAGATGCCGGCCCCCTTGTTGGCCTGGCCGGCCCAGCCCGTCGACGCCTTCTCGACGACGAGCACGTCGGCGTCCGGGTTCTTCTCCTTCGCGGCGGTGGCGGCGGCGAGGCCACCGATGCCGCCGCCGATCACCAGGACGTCGGCGGACTCCACGCGGCCGATCTGCTCGAGCGCGGTCATCGCTTGCCTCCCACGCTGTACGGGAAGCCCCGCTCCATGACCGGCGGGTAGTCCATGTCCCAGTCGGCCACGACCTTGATGGCCTCGTCCTTGCAGCTGATCTCGCACAGGTTGCAGTGGACGCAGTCCTCCGGGTACGCGATGACCGGTCGCTTGGCCTCCGCGTCCCAGCGGATCACGTCAGCAAAGCACGCCAGGTAACAGGTCTTGCACCCTGTACAGGCGTCGAAGTCGACGACGACGTTGTTCATCCCGGGAAGACCTCCTGAAGTCACTATAGGACTTAGCATACTTACTACGTATGCTAGAGTTACCCCGCCCTGGTGTCAACGACGCGGGTCTGCGGTGCGCAGTCGTTTCGGATGTCCTCGGAGGGAGGTGAGCCGGAGGGAAGTGCTCCGCCGGCCGTCAGGCCGGGCGGTCAGGCCTTCTCGTCCTCCGCCGTCTCCGGGTTCGCCAACCGCTCGAGCTCCTCGTGCGCGAGCACCATCTTGCCGGCGTAGGCGAAGATGTCCCGGACCTTGGCCTCGGCGTTGATCCGCGCGAACGCGTCGAAGTCGCTGAGAAGCTCCGCGCCGTTCCCTGCCTGGATCGCCACCTCGGTGCACCGGATCGGCTCGGCCTGGCCGCCACCCGACGTCTCGACGATGCTCATCTCGAGCTGCACACCGTTCGGGATCAGCTGGTACTTGTGCGGCGCGGAGCGGCACTCGAAGTCGAAGACCCGGTCGTGGAACGACCACTGCTGCTTCTCCCCGCTCTCGGCGAGTTTGACGGGGTCGTTCTGCTTGCTCCCTGCGACCTGCTCCCATCCTGACATCTCGCTCCCCTTTCATCACGGCCGGTCCGTCGTGCGCTCAGTGGGCGCCGGCTCGGCGTCGTCCGGGCGTGAGATACCCGGGAGGAGCCGGTGACGGAACCTTGATGAGTCCGCGTCGAAGCCCGACACGGACGCCAGACAAAGCTCCGTCCCTGAATCGAAGAAGGCTCCGGGAGGGCGGAAGCGCCCTCCCGGAGCCGGGATGAGACGAAGAGGCAGCGACGTCAGTTGACGGCCGCGTCCCCAATGAGCTTGTACTCGCCCTTCTCGATCTGGAACAGCCACATGCCGCCGTGGATGCCGATGTGGTCGTCGGCGGAGTAGTTGTACTGACCGGCGACGCCGTAGAAGCCGGTGATCGACTCGAAGGCCGAACGGACGGCCTCCTTGTCGGTGCTGCCGGCCTTGGTCACGGCCTCGTTCATCAGCATGACGGCGTCGAACGCCCAGGCGCCGAAGTTGTCCGGCGGGGCCTTGGTCTCCGCCATGACCGCCTCGTAGAACCCGACGACCATGCCCTTGGCGGGGTAGTCGTCCGGCAGCTGCGGGCCGGCGGTGACGGCGGTGGAGATGAGGTACATGCCGTCGACGTTCTCGGTGCCGGCGGCGAAGAGCGGGATGGCCTGCGCCAGCGGCGGGCCGCCGATGACGGGGATGTCGAGCCCGGCGCCCTTGAGGGCCTTCATCATGGCGTCGGCCTGCGGCGCGGTGATCATGAGGGCCAGCGCGTCGGCATTGGCGTCGTCACAGGCCGCCACGATCTTGGAGGCGATGCCGCTGAAGTCGGTCTGGTCGAGCGGCCACTGGTCCTTGAGCTTGGTGAAGGTGATGCCCTGGTCCGGCGCCATCTCGGCGCAGTAGTCGAGCGTCTCCTGCTGGATCGTGAGGACGTCGCCGACGCCGACGACCGTCTTCCAGCCCTGCGCCGCGAAGACCTTGACGAGCGCGTCGGCGTTGTCCTCCGCGCCCTGCGCGTTGCTGAACGTCCACTTGTACGTGCCGGTGTCGCCCTTGGCGGGATGGTACGAGAGCACGCCCGGCATGCCGGCCTTCTCCTCGATCCCACGGGCCACCGGGGCGATGAAGTCCACCCACGGCTGCAGGATGAAGTCGACCTTGTCCTGCTGGATGAGCTGCGTGACGGCGGCGGAGGCCTTGGCGACGTCGGAGCCGTCGTCCTTGGTGATGAGCTCGATGATCCACTTGCCGTCGATGCCGCCCTGGGCGTTGGTCTGCTCGATCGCGCCCATGGTCGAGCCGACGATGGCCTGGTTCGGCGCGGCGCTGACACCGGTCGCCGAGTTGACGAACCCGACCTTGATCGTGCCGCCGCTTGCCGCGGCCGGCGATGAAGCATCGTCGGTGGTCGTCCCCGAATCACCGCAGCCACCCAAGGCGACGGCCGCCGCGACGATGACGACCAGCGCCACCAGCGCCACCGCCATCCACTTACGTCTACTCATCACTCCCCCTTGTTCGCTTGCTGCCAGATCGGCAATGTCTGAAGGGTCAGGCTTGACCCAGGTAGCACTCCCTCACGCGCTCGTCCTGACGCAGCCCGGCGGCGGGCCCGTTGAGGGCCACGGCTCCGGTCTGCAGGACGACGGCGCGGTCGGCGACTGAGAAGGCCATCTCGGCGTTCTGCTCCACCATCAGCATGGTCAGACCACCCTTGTTGAGCTCCTTGAGGGCCTCGAAGATGCGCTCGACGGCGAGCGGCGCGAGGCCCATGGACGGCTCGTCGAGCAGCAGCAGGTCCGGCTTGCCCATGAGGGCGCGCCCGATGGCGACCATCTGCTGCTCGCCGCCGGACAGCGTGCCGGCGGGCTGCAGGCGCCGCTCGGCGAGCACCGGGAAGAGCTCGTAGATGTAGGCGAGGTCGTCCGGCTCGCTCGCCCGCGAGCTGCGGCCCGAGGTGCCCAGCAGCAGGTTGTCCTCGACGGAGAGCGACGGGAAGAGCCGCCGGCCCTCGGGCACCTGGCAGACGCCGCGGCTCACGATCTTGGCCGGCGCCAGCTTCGTGATGTGCGCGCCGGCGTACGTGATGGTCCCGGCGCTCGGACGCAGCACGCCCGAGATCGTGTGCAGCAGCGTGGTCTTGCCGGCGCCGTTCGCGCCGAGCACGGCGACGATCTCGCCCTTGGGCACGTCGAACGAGACGTCGCGCAGGGCGTGGATGGCGCCGTAGCGCGTGGAGAGGCCGCGCACCTCGAGGAGCGTCTCGGCCGGCTCGGCCTCCATGGCGGCGACGTCGATGTCGCTGAAGTCGCCGCACTCCTCCCTGGCGCCCTCGTGGCTCACGCCGAGGTACGCCTCGATGACGGCTTCGTCCTTCTGCACCGCGTCCGGCTCGCCGTCGGCGATGCGCTTGCCGTAGTCGAGCACCGTCACCCAGTCGCAGAGGCCCATGACGAGCTCGATGTCGTGCTCGACGAGCAGGACGGTCACGCCGGCGTCGCGGATGCGGCGGATGCGGTCGACGAGGTACTCCCGCTCGGCCGCGTTCATGCCGGCGGCGGGCTCGTCGAGCAGCAGCAGGCGCGGCTCGGAGGCGAGGGCGCGGGCGATCTCCACCAGCCGCTGCTGCCCGTAGGGCAGGCTGGCGGCCGGCACGTGCGCCGCGCCGTCCAGGCCGACGAGCCGCAGCGCGTCCATGGCGCGCAGCCGGGACGCCTTCTCCTCGCGGCGCTGGCCGGGCAGCCCGAGGCCGCCGGCGATGAACCCGGCCTTCTCGTGCCGGTGGCAGCCGACGAGGACGTTCTCGAGCACGTCCATGTTCTCGAAGATGCGGAGGTTCTGGAACGTGCGCGCCATGCCCAGACGGGCGCTGTCCGCCGGTGACTTGTGCGTGACGTCCTCACCGGCCAGGAAGACGCGGCCTTCGGACGCCCGCTGCAGCCGGCTGATGACGTTGAACAGCGTGGTCTTGCCGGCGCCGTTCGGGCCGATGAGCGCCACGATCTGCCCGACGCGGACCGTCATGCTCACCTCGTTGACCGCGCGCAGTCCGCCGAAGTCGACCGAGACGCCCTCGACCTTGAGCAGCTCCTCGCCCCTGGTCGCCGGCGTTGCGCCTCAGCTCGGCGATGAGCGTGCCGGAGTCGGCCTCGGCCTGGGTCGCGTCCCGCGTGTGCTCCGGGACGTAGGTCGGCAGCGCGACCTGCGTCTCGCAGACGCCGATGGAGCCCTCGGTCTCCACCTCGGCCGCGCACGCGATGGTCTCGGCGCGGCTCTGCCGGCGGAACGCGTTCTTGACGCTCACCAGCCGCTGCTTCGTGAACAGGCCGGTGATGCCCATCGGCAGGAACAGCAGGAGGAGGATCATGATGACCGAGTAGATGACGCCGCTCCACTGCTGGGTGCCGGAGAGGCTGTTGGAGATCCACGTCATGAGCACCGCGCCCACGAGGCCGCCCCAGATGGACCCGCCGCCGCCGATCAGCATCATGATGATCGGCAGGATGGCGGCGCTGAAGGCGAACGCCGAGGGCGTGATGGCCGCCAGCACGAAGGCGTAGAGCGCGCCGGCGATGGCGCAGAAGACGGCGCTGGCGACGAAGGCGATGAGCTTCCAGTTGGCGGTGCGCACGCCGAGGGTCTCGGCGGCGATCTCGCTGGTCGCGATGGCGCGCAGGGCGCGCCCGACGCGCATGCCCAGGGCGCGCTCCGTGAACAGCAGGATGAGCAGGGCGACGATCCAGACCAGGTAGTACTGGCGGAAGTAGGTGTCGATCTTGAAGCCGAAGAGGTCGAGCGGCGGCACCGGCGCGAGGCCCAGGGTGCCGCCCGTGATGCCGGCCGCCTGGACCACGATGACGCCGAAGATGATGCCGAGCCCGATGGTGGCGAGCGCCAGGTAGAAGTACCGCAGCTTCAGCACCGGCCTGCCGATGACCAGGGCGATCACGCCGGCGAGCGCGGCGCCGGCCACGAGCGCCAGCAGGGTCGGCACGTTGTAGCGGACGGAGAGGATGGACGCCGTGTAGGCGCCGACCCCGTAGAAGGCGGCGTGGCCGAACGAGAGCTGGCCCGCCTGGGCGATGATCAGGTAGACGCTCACGACGACCATCAGCGAGAGACCGGCGAACGTCATCCAGCTGAGCGTGTACAGGTCCTGGTAGAGGAACGGCCAGACGGCCAGGATGGCGATGATGACGAGCTTGGCGATGGTCGCCGCGGAGAAGAACCCGCCGCGGCGAGCCGGAGCGGTCTGGGCCGCCGGCTGCTGCGCCGCGGCGGCCTGCTCGGCCGCCACCTGAGGCTCCGTCCCGGCGCTCACTGCCCGGCCTCCGCCGCGCCCTTGCCGAGGATCCCGGAGGGCCGGAAGTACAGGATGATGATGAGCAGCACGTAGGCCACCGCGCTGCGGTACCCGCCGGGCAGGAACCCGGAGGCGAGCGACTCGGCGATGCCGACGGTGAGGCCGCCGACGATCGCGCCGCTGCTCGAGCCCCAGCCGCCGACGATGGCGGCGATGAAGCCGGCCAGCCCGAGCATGCCGCCGGAGGCGTAGCTCATCGGGCTGATGGACCCTACGCAGATGCCGCCGATGGCGCCGATCGCGGCGCTGATGGCGAACGCCAGCACCACCATGCGGGTGGTCGAGATGCCGGCGAGGCTGGCCGAGAGCGGGTCGCTCGCGGTCGCCGTCATCTGCTTGCCGACCCGGGTGCGGTTGGACAGCGCCCACAGGCCGACGAACAGCACGGTGGCGATGACGATGACCCAGATGTTCTGGACCTCCATGGTCAGCTTCCACAGGTGCAGGGTGCGGCTGCCGGGGAAGCTCGGGATGCCGAGCCCGTAGCCGCCCCACTTGACCAGCGCGAGGCCCTCGAGCAGGAAGCTCACCCCGATGGTGACCAGGATCATCGAGACGAGCGAGACCTTGATGATCGGAGCGATGACGAGGAAGTACATGGCGACCGCCACGGCGACCACGACCACGACCGCGACGATGCCGGAGAGCCAGAACGGCAGGCCGGCCTCATTGAGCAGCGAGTACGTGATCAGCGCGCCCAGCATGACGAACGACCCCTGGGCGAAGTTCACCACACGAGAGGTGCGGTAGATGGTCACGTAGCCGAGCCCGACCAGCCCGTAGATGGCGCCGGTGACGATGCCGGAGATCAACAACTGCAACCACTGGCTGACGCTCATCCTGCCCCCCAGCAAGAGTAGGAGCTGCCCCGCCGACTCGACGCTCGGCAGGCAACTATAGGACTCGAAATCGTGATGTAGGATGGTAGAGTGACGACCGTGAGGTGTCAACGAAGAGCTTGACGACGCCGACGCTTCTGATGAACCCATGACGACGATGACCGACGCGACAACGCCGATCCAGCGACGTGCGGCCGCTGAGCATCTCCGAACTCGAGCGCGCTCACAGGCACGCCGAGAAGCACCATCTACTACTACGTCCGAGACGGGCTGCTGCCGGCGGCGCAGAAGGCGGCGGCGAGCCGCGCGGTGTACAGCGACGTCCACGTCGAGGCTCTGCGCGAGATCCGCCGGCTCAAGGAAGAGGGCGTGCCGCTCGACGAGATCCGCGAGCGCATCCGCCCGCTCGTCGAGAGCCGTCAGGCCGCGGAGCCGGACCTCGTCGCGCGGCGCACGCAGCAGACCCGCGACGCCATCCTGCAGGCCGCCGCGCTGCAGTTCGCCCGCCGCGGCTACCGGCGCACCCGCATCGGCGACATCATCAAAGAGGTCGGCATCACGCCGCCGGTCTTCTACGCCCACTTCAGCACCAAGCAGCAGTTGTTCATCGAGGCGTTCAACGTGTTCGTGCACTGGATGGGCGACCTCATCGAGCCGCCGCTGGCCGACGAGCCGGACCCTGCAGTCCGCCTGCTGATGCGCTTCTACGCCTACTGGGGACTGCAGCGACTGAGCCCCGACCTGCTGAGCCTGGCGCGCGCCGAGGCGCTGCAGGAGGACGGCGACACGCGCGCGGCCGTGCAGGAGGCGCAGCGCTGGATCACCAGCGGACCGGCCCGCGACCTTGCAGGCCTGCGCCGCGGCCCCGACGACCCGCCCGTCTCCGACGAGCTCATGGCCTACAGCCTGTTCGGCGCGGGCGAGGAGGTCTTCATGCGCGCCTCCTGGGACGACGCCTACTCTCCCCGTGAGATCCTGCGCGCGCATCTGTTCCTCTATCTGGCCGTCGACGCCGCCTACACCGGCAGGTGCGACACCGTGGAGCGGCTGAAGAGCTACGAGCCGCTGATCGACCGGCTCATCGAGCAGGGACCGCCGGTGCCGCGGCCGCGCGACCCGTCTGTCTAGACGGACTCGCGTCACACCTGCTCCTTCGCGCGCCGCTCCCAGCCGGGCACGTTCCAGCCCGCGTACCTCTGGGCGTCCACGCGCGCCTCGAGGCTCTCCGGATCGAGCACTGCGGGCGCGGGGCTGCTCTCGTCTCCGAGCGTGTAGTCGTAGACCACGCGCTCGGTGACGACCAGCGAGAAGCTTCCCGACTGGGTCCACCGGCCCGTCCTCGGAGAGAACGGCTGCGCGCACCGCCGGCGTCCTGGGTGAACTCCAGGAGGGCATCGAGGTCCTCGAACCACAGCTCCTCGATGCCGGCGTAGCCGCCCACGCCGGCGAGCTCGAACAGGGTGCCCTTGAAGGTCTCCTTGTCGACCTCTGCGTGGAGGTTCTGCACGAGGCGGCCGGGCCGCGTGGCGCCGGCGGTGAGGAGCGCCGCCGCGTGGCGCGTCCCGCCATGCGGCGGCGAACTCGTCCGCGCTCAGCCCGGCCGGCTCCTGACCACGTGGACGAGCTTGACGCCGCCCGGCTCGAACCCCGGCGCCTCGTCCCGCAGCGTCTCCGTCAGGTACTCGATGACGAAGTTGGAGTCGCCGAAGTTGTGCGGGTGCATGCGCTGCATGTAGTCGTCGGACTCGAACGGCACGAGGTTGTCCTCCGGCCGCTCCAGCCAGTGGTCGGCGAGGTTGTCCCAGGCCATGTCCGACAGCGGGTACAGCAGCCGGTCGCCGTCGACCCCGTTGACGGTGAAGTGCTGCGCGTAGCGCTTGAAGGTGCGCATCACCGACGGCGTGGTGATCATCAGCGCGACGTGGATGATCCCCCACTCGTAGAAGTACTTCTCCTGCGTGTCGCCCGGCTTGCGCCGGGAGATGAGCTGGAACTTGATCACGTCGCGACCTCGGTCCCTCAGGGCTGCAGCGGGTAGCTCGTCGACCGGCACGTCCTCGAACGAGAGCGCCATCTCGCCGCCCTCGTCCTTGAGCTCGATCCACTTGAGGAAGTTCGCGTCGTCGCGCTCGGGGAAGTCCTCGCGCAGGTGCCAGCCGCGCGACTCCTCGCGGGCGAGCGAGGCGCGGTAGAACATCTCCGCGCCGAGCACCATGCTCTCGGCGACGTGGCAGGCGGCCAGGTAGTGCGGGTCCTTGGCCGCCAGCTCGCGGCACCTGCTCCTTGAGCGCGAGCACCTTGCCGAGCGCCTCGTTCATCCGGTCGGCGCTCTTGTAGATGCTGTAGCCGACCGGCGCCATGACGTCCTGCACGGCGCGGACCATCTCGGGCGCCGCCATGCCGCTGCGGCCGAGCGGCGCGACGACGCGCGCCTTGAGCGCCTCCGCCTGGGCGGCGTCCGGACGGCCGGAGGCGGCCCGGGCCGCGGCCACCGCCGCCGGCGCGCAGCGGACGCCGGAGAACGTGGCGAAGCCGAGGCCCGAGCCGCGCATACGGCCGGGGGGAGCCGGCACAGCGCCGGCGAGGCAGGTCCCTGCGTAGCACGTGTCACCGATGGCGAAGAGGCCGGGGACGGTCGTCGCCATCTGGTGGTCGACCTTGACCGGCGCGAGCTCGGCGTTGAGGCCGGGCATGACCGGCTGCATGGGACCCTTGACCGTCGAGGCCGCCATCGCCTTGCCGATGGTGAGGCCCCAGAACTTCATCGAGACCGGCCGGACCGCGAGCGCGTCCTCGTGGAAGGCCGGCACGATCTCGTTGTTCACGTAGTTCTCGATCATGTTGGCGACGATCGGCCCGTTGCCGGCCTTCATCTCGCGCCACCACTCCACGACCTCCTTGGAGTGGACGTCCGACTCGAGCACCGGCCGGACGCGCTTGGAGATGTTCTCGCCCTTGGCGTTGTACATGCAGTCCTCGGCGCCCTGGCAGACTTCTTTGGTGTCGGCGAACACCCAGTTGATGAAGTTGCCGAACTCGGCGCCGCGCATCGCCGCTCCCGCCCTGTAGGCGGCGGCGATGCCCTCGCCGCCGGCGCTCGCCCAGCGCGGCATGAGCTTGAAGCACTGGTTGCCGTTGGCCAGCACCACGGCGCCGGCCTCGACGAGCACGCAGGCGCCGTCGATCATGCCGAAGCCGATGGCGCCGCAGACGCGGTCGCCGTCCTTGAGCAGGTCGATGATCTCGACGCGGTCCTGGATGCGCACGCCGAGCTTGCGCGCGTGCTTGGCCATGTTGAGCGTGAGGTCCTGGTCGAGCACGGCCAGGCGCCACGGGTGCTCCGGCAGCCAGCGCACGTACTTGGGCTCGCCGGCGTCGTCGCGGTAGATGTGCACGCCCCAGCTCTCGAGCTGCTCGAGGTTGGGCCGCGATCTCCGCGCACGAAGTCCATGAGGAGGTCCTGGTCCTCGAGGAAGTCGCCCACGTTGTGCACGTGGAAGTCGAGGACGTTGCCGAGCTCCGCCGGGTCGACGAACACGATGTTGCCGCCGCCCTTGTTGGCCTTGCCGCCCCAGCCGGTGACGACCTTGTCGACGACGAGCACGTCGACCTCGGGGTCGGTCTCCTTGGCGGTGATGGCGCAGGCCAGCCCGGCCATGCCGCCGCCGACGATGAGCAGGTCGGCCTGCAGGACGGTGCCGAGGTTCTCGAGGGCGGTCATCTCACACCACCTCCGGCCAGTAGATGCCGGCGAAGTCGATGACCACCTTGATGCACTCGGCCGGGCACTCGAGCTCGCACTTGTTGCAGCCCACGCAGTCCTCCGGATACGCGACGACCGGCTGGTCGTTCTCCTCGTCCCAGCGGTACACGTCGACGAAGCAGGCGTCGTAGCAGGTCTGGCACGACGTGCAGGCGTCGCGGTCGATCTCGATCCGGTTCATTCGCTCTCCTCTCTCGGAGGCAGGGATGATTCCAGGGCAAACACGTCCGGCGGGTCGATGGCCGCCAGCTCATCGATGAGACTCCGCGTACTTCTCCTTGAACGCCGCCACGTCGATGCTGCCGTCGTACAGCCTGCGGACGGCGATGTTCAGCAGGATGTTGGTCCACATGACTTCGCTGCGGGAGAAGCGGTCGTCCCAGGATGCGCGCAGGCGCATGGTCTGGAACGCCCCGTACAGCGCGTAGTTCACGAGCTCGTCGGAGAACGGGCGGGCCGTCGGGGCCCTGCCGCAGGGCCGCCAGCTCCTCGCCCTGACCGCTCAGCACGTGCTCGTGCGCCCATCTCAGCTCCCGCGTGGTCTCGGGGTCGTCGTACGCGGCCTCGCGCGACAGGTACAGCAGATCGGGGTTGAGCGCCCGCAGCCCGTAGTCGCCGACCATCCGCCAGAGCAGGTGCACCGCCAGGTCGTCCTCGCCCGCCAGCCGCGGCTCGATGACGCTCATCGAGACGTCCAGAGACTCGCGGTAGGCGGCGGCGAACAGGTCGCGCTTGGTCGGGAAGTGGCTGTACAGCACCTGCGGCGTGATGCCGAGCTCCGAGATGATGTCGGCGATGCGCGTCTGGCGGTAGCCGTTGCGGGCGAACTCGCGCGCCGCCGTCCGCAGGATGGCGCGGCGCGTCTCCTCGCCCTGCCGCGCGACGAGGTCCTCGCCGTTCTGGCTCGCGGAGTGCACGCGGTGCCCGAGCTGCTCGCGGATGGCCCTGATGTCCAGGCCGTCCTGCTTGAGCCGCCGGATCTCGTCGAGCAGCTCGACGTGGTCGTCGGTGTAGATGGCGCGCGTCGGGCTGGACTTCTGGGCCGGCGGCAGCAAGCCCGCGCGCACGTAGTAGTAGATCGTGCTGCGGGACACGCCCGATTCGGTCTCGAGCTCCCCGATGGTCAGTGCTCGCATCCGCCCCCCTGGCAGACAAGCGACGACCTTACTCAAGTCAACTACTTCGCAGCTCTAGTTGATGTGTCAGCCACTATAGCGACGATCGCGCAGAAAGCAAGAGGGCGGCGACGCAGGGCGCCTACGATCTGTCCTGTCCGCGCGGACCGAGCGGCCCGCCGCTCCTCGTCAGAGGTGTGCGATGACGTCGTCGGACGTCGTCACGAGGCTGATCACCGGCATGATCCCGCTCATGATCGCGTCGTGGAGCTCGCGGTTGCCGTCGGTGACGCAGTCCGACGGCACGATCAGGTTGAAGAACCTGTCCGCCAGCTGGTAGGCGGCGATGTTGATGGCCATGCCGGTCGCCACCCCGACGAGGACGACGGTCTCGACGCCGCGGTCGCGCAGCCACTGCTCCACGTCGGTGCACCGGAAGATGTCGAACGGCCAGTTGCGGACCACCGGCTCCCCATCCTGCGGAGCGAGCTCGTCGACGACCTCCACGTCGCGCGTGCCCAGCTGGTTGACCTCCAGCTCCGGGAGGCCCTGCCAGAACGCGCCGTACGCCGGGATCTCGGGCTTCTCCGGGTGGACCGCCACGACGTAGAGCACCGGGAGGTCCCTGCTCCGGAAGGCCGCGAGCAGGTCCGCGATGTGCGGGATGATGCCGTCCTCCGCGGTCGCCCGCTGGTGCCCCATGAAGTCCAGGGGGCTGGGAGACTTGCAGATGGCGTTCTGCATGTGGACGACGACCAGCGCCGTCCTGCCGACCAACGTCCAGTCAGCTCACGTCGCCGCCCTCCACTTCCGGTCGCCTCCTCAGAGCTCCGCGTACCTGGCGTCCCGGCCGCTGCCCTCCACCCGGAACGAGTAGTACGGGCAGATCTCCGGGTCGGTGATGACGCGGTACAGGCGCACCAGGGTCGGCAGGAAGACCTCCCAGTTGCCGACCTCCTCGTTGGCGTGCGCCGCCCAGATGAGGCCGTCGTCGGCGGCGTTCTCCTTGGCCTCGATGGCCGACGACATGCCGACGACGCCGTTGTCGCTCTTCTGCCACTGGTGGCAGCGGTAGCCGAGCACCGGGTCGTCGGGCTTCACGTCGTCGCCCATGATGCTGATGGCGCCGGCGAAGACCACGTGGTCGTACTTGATGAGGTCCCGGTACTCGGCCGGGATCGTCCTCGAGCCGCGGGAACTTGATGTACGGGCGGATCTTGACGCCGTCGTTCCACGTCTGCGGCGCGATGTGGACGCTGCCCAGCGGGCCGCCGGCCTCCTCCAGGCTGATCCACCACTCGAACCCCTTGTGCTGGTTGGGGTGCCAGAGGTAGTCGCCCTTCTCCATGTTGCACCAGAACCAGTTGAGCTGGTACGGCGTGACGTCGTTCAGCTCCCAGTCGATGTGCGTCCAGGGGTGGTCGTCCTGCCAGGTGGTGCTCTTCATGGCTCTCGGGTCCTTTCGTCAGTCATCGGGCTCGAGGGGCTCCGACGCGCAGCTCGACCAGATTGCGCGGTCGCTCCGTGTCGTCCAGGCCGCGCCACCGCCCGCCGACCTCGCGGCCGAGCCGGAACGCCTCGAGGTTCACGTCCAGCGTCTTGGGCGGCACCGAGCGCCGGATGACACTCTCCAGCATCTCGGGGGTGAAGGGCAAGGCGCTGGCCATGGCGCCGAGCATGACGACGTTGGCCGCCTTGACGGTGCCGGCCTTGGCGGCCAGCGCGCTCGCGTCCACGGCGCGGACGTTGGGCCACGCCGCGGCGATCCGCTCCTCGATGCCCTCCGGGTACTCGGCGGCGCCGGACGAGACGGTGCTCGGGTTCACGCGGGCGGCGTTGTAGACCAGCAGGCCGCCGGGCTTGAGCCAGTGCACGTAGCGCATGGCCTCCACCGACTCGAACGAGAGCAGCACGTCCACGGTGCCCGGGAGTGATGAGCGACGAGTAGACCTTGTCGCCGAAGCGCAGGTGGCTGGTCACGCAGCCGCCGCGCTGGGCCATGCCGTGGACCTCGCTCTGCTTGACGTCGTAGCCCTCGGCCAGGGCGACGCGGCTGAGCACGTAGCTGGCCAGCACCACGCCCTGGCCGCCGACGCCCGAGATGAGGATGTTGAAGGTGGGGCGCGCGGTCATCAGGCGTCCTTTCCGTCGTCGGTCATGGGGCGACGATCGCCTCGTACCGGCAGAGCTGCGCGCAGACGCCGCAGCCGGTGCAGGACACGGGGTCGATCTCGACCCGCGGCTCGCCGTCCTCGTCCTTGTACAGGCTGAGGGCGGTGCAGCCGGCGCGCAGGCAGACCTTGCAGCCGGTGCAGAGGTCGGGGTCGACCGTGTAGGCCTCGCCGTTGATCCGGTACTGGAGCACGCACGGCGACGTGGCGATGACGACCGACGGCTCGTCCGCCGCGATCTCCTCCTTGAGCACCGCCTGGCACTGCGCGACGTCGAAGGGGTCGATCTCGCGCACGCGCGTGATGCCCAGAGCGCGGACGAGCGCGGGGATGTCCACCAGCGGGCGCGTCCTTGCCCTGCAGCGTCTTGCCCATGCTCGGGTTCTCCTGGCCGCCGGTCATGGCCGTGGTGCGGTTGTCCAGGATGACGGTGACGACGTTGCTCTTGTTGTAGGCGACGTCGAGCAGCGAGTTGATGCCGGTGTGGAAGAAGGTGCTGTCGCCGATGATCGCCACCGGGCGGTTCTTCTGGTCGGCGCTCGCGTCCATGACCTTGGACATGCCGTGCGCCATGCTGATGCCGGCGCCCATGCAGGTGCTGCAGTGCATGGCTTCGAACGGCGGCAGGGCGGCGAGGCTGTAGCAGCCGATGTCGCCGCTGACGAAGGCGCGCAGGCGGCGCAGCGCGACGAACACGCCGCGGTGCGAGCAGCCGGGGCAGAGTGTCGGCGGCCGGTCGGGCAGGTCGTCGACGGCGTCGGGCGACCTCGACGAGCAGGCCCTCGTCGACGCCGGGCACCCCGGCCTCGGAGAGCAGCCGCGCCACGAGGCCCGGGTTGAACTCGCCGCAGAGCGGCAGGATGTCCTTGCCGCCGTCGACCTGCACGCCCTGCAGGCGGATGTTCTCCTCGAGGAACGGGTCGAGCTCCTCGACCACGTACAGCTTGTCGACCTTGGCGCGGAAGTCGGCGATGAGCCGCTTGGGCAGCGGCCAGCGTCATGCCCAGCTTCAGGAAGCTCGCCTGCGGGAACGCCTCCTTGGCGGAGCCGTAGGCGGCGCCCGAGGCGATGATGCCCACGCGGGTGTCGCCCATCTCGACCTGGTTGAGCTCCGTGGTCTCCGCGAACTCCGCGAGCTCGAGCAGGCGCTGCTCCACGGCGGCGTGCCGCGGGATGGCGTTGTGCGGCATCATCAGCTGCTTCGACGGGTCGCGCTCGAGCTGGAGGAGCGGCCCCGCCGGCGTCACGCGCTCGCCGAGCCGCGCGACGCCCTGCGCGTGCGAGGTGCGCGTGGTCGTCCGGAACAGCACCGCCGTGCCGAAGCGCTCGCTCACCTCGTAGGCGGTCTTGACGAAGCGCAGCGCCTCGTCGGCGTCCGCCGGCTCGATCATCGGCATCTTCGCGAACTTGGCGTAGTTGCGGTTGTCCTGCTCGTCCTGCGAGCTGTGCATCGCCGGGTCGTCGGCGGACACGATCGACGAGGCCGCCGGCCATGTCGATCATGCGACGACGAGAAGAACGGGTCGGCGGCGACGTTGAGGCCCACGTGCTTCATCGTGGCAGAGCGCCCGGGCGCCGGCCAGCGCCGCGCCGGTGGCCGCCTCGACGGCGACCTTCTCGTTGGGCGCCCACTCGGCGTAGACGTCGTCGTACCTGGCCAGCGCCTCCATGATCTCGGTGCTGGGCGTGCCCGGGTAGGCGGAGGCGAAGCGCACGCCGGCCTCCCAGGCGCCGCGGGCGATGGCCTCGTTGCCGGACAGGATCTCGAGCTGGGGCGCGTCGGCCTTGGCGCCGGCCTCGGCCCCGGCCACGTCGGTGGGAGTCATGCGTCGTCCTTCGGTCGCGGTTGCGTCGTCGTGTGCCTGGCGCGCCAGGCGCCGTAGCGGGCCATGCGCTCGAGCACGAGCGCCGCCGCCCGCGGAGTGGGGACGACGACGGGAGCGTAGGGATGGTCGCCGGTGTACAGCGCCCGGCGGATCGGGAGGTCGGGGACGTTGATGATGGGCTTGCCGGTCTCGGCCATGAGGGCGGCGACGCCGTCGAGGTAGCGCTGCTCCCACGGGCTGAAGTCGTCGTAGTCGCCCGTGGACGCTCTGCGCGCGCATCTCGTCGCCGGTGTTGGGGACGCCGAGCACGGAGAGCACGACCACGGCGTCCACCTCGGGGCAGCGCGTGACGGCCTCGACGACGCGCGGGCCGACGTCGCCGCCGGCCGTGGCGACCATGTCGAACGGGTTCCGGCGGCTCCAGAACGGCGGCAGGATCTCGTCCAGCTCGGCGAGCAGCTCCGCCGGCGGGTCGAGCAGCGTCAGCTGCTGCCGCGCCATCTCGTCGGCGGCCAGCACGCCCGCGCCGCCGCCGTTGGTGACGACGGCGACGCGCCGGCCCTTGGGCAGCGGCAGGTGCGCGAGCGCCGTGGTGAGGTCGAGCGCCTCCTGGACGGAGGTGCAGGTGACGAGGCCGGCCTGGCGGGCGGCGGCTTCGTAGACGGCCGCGGAGCCGGCCATCGCGCCGGTGTGCGACGCGGCGGCCTTGCCGCCGCTGTCGGTGAGGCCGCCGCGCAGGACCACCACCGGCTTCTCGAGACTGGTCGCGCGCGCGACCTCGAACAGGCGGCGGCCGTCGTCGATGCCCTCGAGGTACGTGAGCACGCAGGAGGTGCCGTCGTCGCCCGCGAGGTACTCGAGCACGTCGACGGCGCTCACCTGCGCCTCGTTGCCCACGCCGATGAAGCAGCGCACGCCCAGGTCGCGCCGGTCGGCGAGCGCGGACAGCTGGACGCCCAGGTTGCCCGACTGCGACACGATGGCCAGCTTGCCGGGGCGCGGGTGCAGGGCGATGAAGCCGGTGGCGTGCAGCTGCGTCGCGTTGGCGATGATGCCCATGCAGTTGGGGCCGATGAGCGTGACTCCGCCGTCGGCGGCCGTCTGCGCGAGGCCGCGCTCGGCCTCTTCGCCTGCCGACCCGGTCTCGGAGAAGCCGGCGGCGATGGCCACGGCGGCCCTGACGCCGGCCCGTGCCGCACTCGGCGATCACGGGCTCGAGCTGCTTGGCGCCGACCGCGAGCAGCGCGAGGTCCGGCGGGGCAGGCACGTCCTCGAGGCTCGTCGACACGGGCAGGCCGAAGAACTCGCCGCCCTTCGGATTGATCGGGTAGATGGCGCCCTCGAAGCCGCCGGCGAGGATGTTCTGCAGCGCCGAGCCGCCCCAGCGGGTGACGTTGTCGGAGGCGCCGACGATGGCCACCGACCGCGGCGCCAGCACGGCATCCAGGTCCGGGGTGAAGTCGCGAGCGGCGGCGGCCGGCGGGGCCGCGGCCGACAGGACCATCAGCGCGTCGGCGGCCACGGGCTCGCCGTCACGGACGAGCAGCGGATTGACGTCGATCTCGGCGATCTCGCGGGTGATCGGCGGCGATCCGCGCGACTGCCTCGATGATGGCGACGAGCTTCGCGCGGTCCACGGCGGGCTGGCCGCGGAACGCGCCGAGCAGCGCCTTGCCGCGGATCAGGTCGGGGAGTTCCGCGACATCGCCCTCGGAGCCGGGGGAGACGGCGAGGACGATGTCGCGGAACACCTCGGTCATGGTGCCGCCGAGGCCGAAGGCCACGACGGGGCCGAAGGCGGCGTCGCGCTTCATGCCGACCATCAGCTCGCGGCTGCCGGCGACCATCTCCTCGACCAGCACGGCCTCGAGGGCGTCGCCGGCGCGCTCCGCGAGCGCGACGTAGGCCTGTGCGACCTCGTCGGGCGTCCGCAGGCCGAGGACGACGAGCTGGGTCTCGGTCTTGTGCTGGATGAGCGCGCCCACGGCCTTCATGGCGACGGGCACGCCCAGCGAGGCCGCGAGCTCGGCGGCCTCGGGGGCGGAGTGCACGAGGCCGCCGGCGGGGACGGGCACGCCGTAGGCGGCGAGCACCTGCTTGGCGGCGGCCTCGTCGAGCGCGGGACGCCCGGCCGCGAGCGCCTTCTCGACGATCTCCTCGCGCCTGCGCGAGCGCGTCGTGGACCTCGAGTGGCATCTCGCTCTCCTTTCGGCTCCCGTGTCCGGCGGACACCTCAATTGGATAGATGGTAGCCATTTAGATATTATTGTCAAGACTGCTATAGTCCACCCAGCATCCGGCAGGGGAAACGGCATGGTGCACCGAGGGTTCGACGACATGTCTCTGACGCCGGGGACGGCGAGCGAGAGCGCCGAGCGGTACGTGCGCGCGCTCATCTTCTGGGGCGAGCTGGGCCCGGGCGACCGCCTGCCGCCGGCCACCGAGCTCGCCGCGCTGCTCGGCATCTCCCGCGTCACGCTGCGCATCGCGCTGCGCTCGCTCGAGAGCACCGGCTACCTGGTCACCACGCGCGGCGCGCACGGCGGCTCGCGCGTGAGCGACCTGCGGACGCTGCAGAAGTGCTGGCACCGCTGGATGACCGAGCACAGCGGCGAGCTCGACGACATCTTCGAGTTCCGCATCACCATCGAGCGGCGGCTCGCCGAACTGGCCGCCGAGCGCCGCACGGCCGCCGAGCTCGAGGCCATGGAGCTGCGCGCTGGCCGAGGAGCACGACAACCGCCGCCGGGCCTCGCTGTTCCAGGCCGACGCCGGCATCCACCGCAGCATCGCCGCGGCGGCGCACAGCCCTCGGCTGGCGCTCGCCATGAACGCCGTGCGCGCCGACCTCTTCCTGCCCGTGGACGAGGACCTGCTGGACAGCACCGAGGACGACGTCTTCTCGACGCACGAGGACATCGTCGCGGCCATCCGCGACCAGGACCCGGAGCGGGCGGCGGCCGCGGCGGAGACGCACGTGCAGCGCGTCCGCCAGCTCCTCACGCGCGCCCTCGAGGCGTCCGGGGTCACCGTCCGCTCCTGAGGCGCCGGCCGGCCGGACGCCGGCCACCGGCGCCCCGGACTCCTAGCTCTCCCAGTGCTCCACCTCGATGAGGCACGTGTTGCACGCCTGCCCCGGCGAGGTGGGAGTGATGAAGCGCTTGGACGTGAGGATGTTGACGCAGCCGGCGCGGTCCGGCGAGTCGCCCGGCGCGCCGGTCGGCGCGTAGTCGGAGCACGACTCGGCCGAGTGCGCGGTGCCCGGCCTGATGCGGTCGGTCACGCGCGCGCACAGGACGACCGCGCCGCGGTCGTTGTAGGCGCGCACCAGGTCGCCGTCGGCGATGCCGCGCGCCGCCGCGTCCTCGCTGTTCAGACGGATCAGCCAGTAGTACCAGCCGTCGTCCTTCAGCTCGCGGTGGTCGCTCGATGTCCGCGGCCCACGCGTCCTTGCCGTCGCCCATGGTGTGGAAGCTGAAGCGCGGGTGCGGCGAGATGAGCTGCAGCGGGAATCTGCCCGTGAGCTCCGTCGGTGCGGTGGCCCTCCCAGCTCTCGAGGTACTGCGGCCCCATCACCGGGCGCTCCTCGTCCACCACGTCGCCCGACTCGTAGAACCGCTTGAGGCTCGAGCTGACGAACTCGATCTTGCCCGACTGCGTCGCCAGCCCCTTGCCGCCCACGACGTCCCAGGGCGGCGGGCCCCAGTCGGGCGTGTCGCGCTTGCGGTCCTCCGCGAACCAGCGCAGCGCCGGCGTCGCCTTGTGGTCCTCGCTCACCGGGACCAGGTAGTAGCCCTTCTCGGCGAACTCGTCCCAGGAGATGCGCTTGGGCAGGTCGCTGGCGGCGAAGATGCGCTTGACCCAGTCGAGCTCGGTCAGGCCGCCCTCGGTGTAGATGTCCCGTACGCCCGAGCTTGTCGGCGAGCCCCGCGAAGATCTCGTAGTCCGACCTGCTCTCGCCCAGCGGCTCGATGCACTGCTGCTCCAGCACGATGAGCCGGTGGTTGACCTGCTCGAACTTGTGCATGCCGTAGCCGGACGCGTGCGCCCAGTCGCCGATGTCCCAGCGCTCGAAGTTGGTGCAGGCCGGGAGGACGATGTCGGCGAACCTCGCCTCGCCTTCCATCCAGATGGACTGGTTGACGACGAAGGGGATCTGGCCCTCGCGGTAGGCGCGCACGTAGCGGTTGGTCTCGGTCATGGTGCCGATGAACGAGCCGCCGTAGCGGTAGTACATCTGCACGTGCGGGTACCCCGCGGCCGGGTAGTGGTACTCGCGGAACTGCGACTCGATCGACGACCCGCAGAAGCCCTTGCCGTGCCACTCGAGGCGCTCGTGGTTCATCGCCTCGGGGATGCGCAGACGCGGGACGGTCTGGCCCTCGGGCGAGTGCTGCGGGTTGCTGAAGGTGCCGCCGTCCGGCCACATGCGGTTGGCCAGCTTCTTGCCGGCGGCGGTGCCCGCCGTGTCCCCGGAGATGCCGCCCTCGGCGTAGCCGGGGAAGAAGAACTCCGGGTCGAAGGGGACGCCGCTGGTCGTGGACCAGATGTTGCTGCCCGGCTTGCCCATGCCCTGCATGGCCGCCAGGGCGATCATCATGCGCGCCCACTCGTTGCCGCTGGAGGCCCTGCAGGCGCCGCCCCAGCCACCCATGCCGCCGGCGGCGAGCATCGTCGTCTTGCGGCCCCACTCGCGGGCCAGGGCGCGGATCTGCGCGGGCCGGCACGCCGCACTCGACCTCCGCCCACTCGGGCGTCTTGGGGACGTTGTCGCTCCTGCCGAGGACGTAGTCCTCCCAGTCGCCGAAGCCGTGCGTGCGGTCGGCGACGTACTCCTTGTCGTAGGTCCCCTCGGCGAGCCAGGTGTGGGCGATCGCCAGGCCCAGCGCCACGTCGGTACCCGGGCGCGGCGCCAGCCACTTGTCGGAGAAGAGCTGGGCGGTCGGGCTGTGGTAGGGGTCGATGAAGACCATCTTGACCCCGAGCTCCTTGAGCCAGAAGCGGCGTGAGGTGCTCTCGAACGAGCCGTACACGCCGCCGGTGGTCTCCGGGTCCGCCGACCAGAACACCATCATCTCGGTGTGCTTGAGCGCGTCCTCGAGGAGGTCGTACTGCTCCGGGATGCCCAGGCGGTGCGCGAAGCCCCACATGTGGGCGCCGCCCCACTGCCAGCCCTCCCAGCTGTCGGGGTTGTGCTCCGCGTAGGTGAAGCCCACGAGGTTCATGAAGCGGTTGTAGGCGCTGAAGCGATAGCCCACGTTGCCCCAGAGGTGGTGCGAGCCGGCGGTCGTCATCATCGCCGCCGGCCCGTACTCCCGCTTGATGCGCACCATCTCGGCGGCGACCATGTCGAGCGCCTCGTCCCAGCCGATGGGCTCGTAGCCGGACTCGCCGCGCTTGCGGATGTTGCGGTCCCCGTCGGGGTCGAAGTCGACGCGCTTGAGCGGCGTCAGGATGCGGTTGGGCGAGTAGATGGTCGCGCGGTGCCCGACGGTCCACGGCGAGAGCGTGGTCTTGCGCGGCGGCGTGAACGAGCGGCCGCGCGCGCCGATCGTCCACGACGGAGCATCGGTCTCGTCGAGCTGCAGAGGCAGGATGCGGCGGATCTGCCCGTCCTCCACGTCCACGTGGACGGGGCCGCCGGTCGTGAGGTTCGTGAGTCGCCGGACTCCCTGTTGCGTGGCGTGCATGCTCGGATCACCGTCCAGACGTTTGGTTCGCGTCACCGCATCTTAGCGAAGTGTCCGGTCCGTTGCACGGAATAGTCAATCCATATCGCGGACCGATATCGAGGGTGGACCGCGGGATCCGTACGTGCACCGGCCCGCGGCGGCCGGGGGGTCGCGCCGCGGGCCGGGAGACGGTCCCCGCGGGCCGCTTACGACTTGCCGTACGTCGGCACGGTGCCGTAGGCCTCGGTGTGGAACACCTCGTCCTGCAGGTCCTCTTCCGTCGTCTTGTAGACCTTGCAGAGGAGGCAGGTGAGGTCCGGGGAGCCGTACATCGGGTCGAGGTGGTCGTTGCTCGTCAGCACGTTGGGGTTGGAGATGAACACGCCGTGGTACCCCTTGGCCGGTTCCTCGGGATAGAACCAGTTGGCGGTGCACATGATCATGTCCTTCTTGATGCCCGGGAAGGCGTGCAGCTTCTGGCGGATGCGGCCGCGCGGCGACTCGATCCAGACGATGTCGCCGTCCTCGACGCCGTACTTCTCGCACGTCTCCGGATGCATCTGGCACTGCGGGAACTCCATGTAGCTGCGCAGCCAGGGGATGTTGCGGTACTGGCCGAGGAAGTAGAAGGGCTGGCGGAAGCCCGTGCTCATGACGAGCGGGTACTCCTCGTAGAGCTCCGGCGTGGAGACCGGGCTCTCGCCGGGCTCACGTGAACACCGGCAGCGGGTCGTACCCGAGCGACTCGAGGTGGTTCGAGTGGAACTCGAACTTCTTGCTCGGGGTCGGGAACCCGCCGCCCTCGTGCCAGTAGTCCGTCTTGTACTTGTAGTACACCTGGTCGGGGCCGTAGCAGCCGCTGACCAGGTTCTTGCTGAAGTCCTTCCAGGTCATGGTGCCGTTCATGCCCTTGCGGACCTGGTAGTCGAGCAGCTCGTCGACGTTGTCGAACCACTTGTCCGGCACGACCCGCTTGCCGACCTCGTTGAAGATCCACGCGTCGGCCTTCGCCTCGCCCGGCGGGTCGATGACCTTGTTGTGCGCCTCGATCATGAACCGCGGGTGCATGTCGTAGACGTCGTCGAGCTCGAGCCAGTGGGCGGCCGGCAGCACGATGTCGGCGGCCTCGGCCATCGGCCCCATGAAGAGGTCGGTGTGCGACATGAACTCGACCTTCTCGATGGCCGCCACGACCTCTTTGGTGTTGGCCATGTGCACGATCTGCTGCCCGCCGACGCTGAACCACACCTTGACGGGGCTCTTGCCGGCGTTGATGGCCTTGACCATCGTGTCCGGGTTGCAGGTGCGGGCGGCGCCCATCTTGTACTTGTCGCCGCCGATGATCTTGCTGGCCATCTCGGCGGTGATCGGCAGCTCGAGGAAGAAGTCCTCGATCAGGCCGGTCTCCGGCAGCACCCAGGTGATCATGCTGCCCGGGCGCTCGATGTTGCCGGCCAGACCCATGAGGCAGGTGATGGCGCGCAGCGTGTGGCCGCAGTTGGCCTGACGCTCGAGCGAACTGCCGACCTGGATGCAGCCCGGCGTGTCGACGGCCCACATCTCGGCCGCCGTCGTCACGTGCTCCTTGGGGATCCAGCAGATGTCGGAGACCTTCTCCGGGGTGAAGTCCCTGACGCGCTCGCGGAGCTCGTCGAACCCGAAGGTCCAGTTCTCGACGAACTCCTTGTCCCAGAGCTCCTGCTCGATGATGTGGTTCATCATGCCCATGGCCAGGGCGCAGTCGGTGCCCACCCGCGGCTGGATCCAGAGCGAGGCCCGCGAGGCATACGCCGTCGCTCGCGGGTCGATGATGATGAGGTTCTTGCAGTAGTCGAGCGAGTTCATGAACCAGTAGGCCATCTCGGAGTCGGCGCTGCTGATCTCGAGCTGCTTGGCCCACATGATCTGGGTCTTGGGGAACTCGCCGCCCCAGCCGTGGTAGTCGCAGTACAGGCGGCCGTAGCCCGTGACCAGGCCGTAGAGACCGAGCCGGGGGCTGTGGCACACGTAGCCGGGGGTGATGGCGTTGCCGGTGCCGAGCGAGCGCGCCATCTTCATCGTGTAGCGGTTGTAGCCGCGGCCGGTGCCCTGCGAGATGGCGATGGTGTGCGGGCCGGGATCGGCGATCGCGGCCTTCATCTTGCCGGCGATGGTGTCGAGCGCCTCGTCCCATGAGATGCGCTCCCACTTGCCGTCGCCCTTCTTCCCGACCTGCTTCATCGGGTACTTGATGCGGTACGGGTTGTCGATGTGCTGGATGCTGGAGAGCCCCTTGGAGCACATCGTGCCCTTGGTGAGCGAGTCCGGGTTGCCCTGGATGTGGACGATCGCGCCGTCCTCGACGGTGACGATCACGCCGCAGCCGCCGTGGCAGCTCTTGCACGTCGTCAGAATCTGCTTGCGGTCAGCCATTGTCTCCCTTTCACGCCGCGCCGCGTGCGGCCGCTTCATCCCACCCCCGGAAGGACGGATCGGTAGATGCCGACCTTCAGGACGGAGTACTTGAGCGCGAAGGCGCCGATCGTGTGGCAGACGATCGCGACGATCAGCAGGGGCTCGGTGTTGCCCTCCATGAACGCCGTGGCGATCGAGATGACCAGCGGGGTGGCGATGCCGAGGATCACGAGCAGGATCCAGAAGACCCACGCCGTGCTGCCCTTGATGAGGTCCTGCGCGGCGAGCTCCGCGGCCGAGTGCTTCTGATAGGCGCGGACCAGATAGCCGGCGATCAGCAGGGCGTTGACCACGAGCAGGATGCGGCTCCAGAACTCGAGGTCGCTGATGGCGGCCTCGTCGCGCGCCCGTGATCAGGTTGACGCCCATCGTCAGCGCCAGACCGTCGGCGACGCCCATGATGACGAACACGATGGGCAGCAGGCCGGTGTTCCAGAACGGCAGGCTCTTGCAGTAGCTCATGGCGAAGCCGCAGTAGACGCCGGTGAGCAGGATGAACACGCCGGCGACGATCCCGACGATCCAGGAGAGCACCGTCAGGGCGTCGGCGGCAGAGGCGCTGAGGTCGCCCCAGTGCAGGAAGTACCAGAAGACGATCTGCAGGAAGCCCGGCGCCGGTGAAGACGATCGAGAAGAACATGCCGCGCGCCAGCCAGGACGTCTTCCAGGCTTTGGTGAACGGCGGGATGGCGCGCCAGAAGCGGAGTGGCCGCCCCAGGTACGACGAGGTGGAACGGGAGCTTGAAGAGCACGATGAGGACCCAGCCGAGCACGGTCGCCCACCAGGCCCAGGTGGTGATCTCGCCGATCGCCGGCGAGCAGGCCGACGAGGTACGTGCCCATGCCGAGCGCGGAGAAGACCTCGGCGAGCCACACGAGGATGCCCTTGCCGGAGATCCACTCCTTCTGGCGCATGGGCTTGACCATCCACTCGTGCGTGGTGATCCACTGGCGGCGGGTCTGCGCCTTCACGACTTCACCTCCGCGTCGGCCGGCTCTCTGCCGTAGATGCGCCGGAAGGCGTCGCGGTCCACGGAGCTGAGGTGCTGGATGTGACTGCCCGTCTGGGCCTCACGCGGCGCCTTGTTGTCGTTGCCGCCGAGCCTGTAGTCGATGTACCAGACGGAAGGCTCGGTGCCGTACTCGGCGCGCAGCTGGAACCCGCCGTACTTGCGGATGAGCTGGTTCACCTCGCTGTCCGGGTCGTCGAGGTCGCCGAACGTGAGCGCCCTGCGCCTGACACGTGTTGACGCAGGCCGGCGACGGCGTCGCGGTCGACGCCCGGCGTGAGGCCGCGGGACATCCCGTCGTCGATGCGCTCGGCGCAGAAGTTGCACTTCTCCGTGGTGCCCCGCTGATGCGGGTAGAGCTTCTGGCCCATCTTCTCGAACCGCGTGCGCTCGTACCCGGGGAAGTAGCCCGGATCCTTGTCCTTGGAGTAGAAGGTGCGGTTCTGGTACGGGCAGGCGATGACGCAGTACCGGCAGCCGATGCACTTGTCCGAGTCGATGACGACGATGCCGTCCTCCCGCTGGTGCGAGGCCTCGGTGGGGCAGGCGTGCACGCAGGGGGCGTCGGCGCACTGGTTGCAGCGCACCGGGTACGTGGACACGTCGACCACGCCGTCCTCATCCACCTCGTGGGCGATGAGCTTGACCCACGTGATGTCCAGGGGGAGGAAGTGCTCGATCCTGCAGGCGGCGACGCAGGCGTGGCAGCGCATGCACTTCGCCAGATTGATGACCATTCCCCATCTCATGGGCGGACTCCTGTCATCGGGGACTGGACTTGGCCGGCCGGCGGCGGGAGTGTCACCGAGGGCCGGATGTCGTTCCGTTGTATGGAACGGGCGGGCCGGTCCGCGGACCGGCCCGCCCGAATCCTATCTCACCGCGCCCTCAGCTCGACAGGGCGATGTCTCCGAGGTTGACGTCCTCGGCGGCGTCGACCGCCTCGTATGCCTTCGCGGCGAAGCCGTCCGCCTCGATGCTCAGGGCATAGGTACCGGCCTCGATGTCCGTGAACCAGAAGTCGCCGAACTCGTCCGTGGAGACGTGCAGCGACCGCGCCGTCGGCCGCCGTGAGCGTGCACGTCGCGCCGATGACGACCTCCTTCTCGACCGGGTCGTAGACCGTGCCGGCGATGAACTTCTTCGGGAGGTTCAGGTAGTGGACGCGCGGCCTGGTGCCGGCCTCCGGCTTCATGACCTCGGCCCGGGCGATCAGGTCGGCGAGCTCGCTCTCCTCGGCGAACGTGATGGCCTTGGTCGGGCACGAGTCGACGCAGCGGGGGTACTCCCACTCGTCGTCGTCGAGCAGGTGGGCGCAGCCGGTGCACTTCTGGGCCAGGTTGAGGTCGTCGTTGAAGTAGATCGACCCGTAAGGACACGCGGACACGCACGCCTTGCAGCCGGTGCACTTGTCGGTGTCGATCACGACCATGCCGTCGTCGCGCTTGTAGATGGCGCCCTCGACCTGGCACGCCTCCATGCAGGCGGCGGCGTCACAGTGCATGCAGGGGTTGGGCACGTAGTGCATGCGCACCTTGGGCACGGTGCCGCGGATGTACTCGTCCACGCGCATCCAGAACTGGCCGGCGTCGGGCTGGGGCTTGGCGATGGGGGCCCAGTCGTTGCCGACGTGCTCGTCCTTGCAGACGAACTGGCAGCCGTAGCAGCCGTTGCAGCGGGCGACGTCGATGACGAATGCTTTCATCGTTACCTGCTCCCTCCCTCGACCACCCAGCCGTCGAAGCGCAGTCCGGCCCCGGGGTCGTATTCTCGCTCGAAGGCCTCGGGGTAGTCCCGACGCCACGTCTCCCACTCCTCCGGCCTGATCTTCTGCACGTCGACCAGATAGCCGCTGGTGGCCTGGCCGCAGCACTGGCGGGAGGTGAGGCCGTTCGGGGCGATGGTGTTGATGGCGCCGCCGCGGTCGACCTTGCCCGGGATGATGGGGTCGTGACGGGCGCCGTGGTCGATGTAGGCGACGCCCGGCATCAGGCGCTCCCACACGCAGGCGCCGGCGAGCACGATGCCGCGCTCGTTGAAGATCTTGACGATCTCGCCGTGCTCGATGCCGCGCTCCGCCGCGTCCGTGGGGTGCAGCCACACGGGTTCGTAGTTGTAGTTGTCGGGACCGAGGACCTTGCCCGTCGGCGTCTCGCGCGCCCAGGTGCAGTCGTCGCCCTGGGCGTGCGTGCGCCAGCGCGGGTGGTTGCTCATGAGCACGAGCGGGAAGAGGTCGGCGCGCTCGCTCGAGATGCGCTCGTCATGCGTGACGCCGCGCTCGACCCACTTGGGGATCGGCGGCCGCTCCTCGTCGTGCGGGAAGTGCGTGGCGAGGCGCTCGGAGTAGAACTCGAGCAGACCCGAAGGGGTCTTGAGCGGCGACGCCTTGGGGTCGTCGTAGAACTCGCGCAGGCCGGGCGGGTCGCTCTCCCAGTCCTCCGCCGTGGGATACACGACGTACTTCTTCTCCTCGAACTCCTCCCAGGTCATGTACCTGGAGCCGTACATGCACTCGAAGACCTCCTTCTGGAGATCCCTCACGCTCTTGCCCTGGGTGATCTTCTCCTTGAGGCCGAGCTTGTCGGCGACGGCGAGGACGATCTCGTAGTCGCTCTTGGACTCGCCGATCGGCTCGATGGCCTTGTCCTGCAGGGTGCACGTCTGGAAGGGCGGGCCCTGGCGGACGTTGGTGACGCAGTCGTCGACCTCCATCGTGGTGTTGGCCGGCAGGATGATGTCGGCGTAGAGGCAGTCGTTCTCCAGCCACGGGTGCTGCGCGACCATGAACTCGATGCTCTCGTGCCGGTGCGACTCGATGATCCAGTTGCCGTGGTTCCAGCAGGTGATGCGGCAGGGGGTGTCCGTCCAGATCATGTGCAGCTCGCTGCCGCCCTCTTCCTTGGGCAGCGGGAACTCGTACTCGATGAACTGGTCCTCGGTCTCCGCGTTCTGGGCGCCGGTGCCGGTGAACTTGAGCGGCCCGTGCAGGATCGCCTCGTGGATCAGCGTCTTGGGCAGGTTCTGGGTCGCCCAGGCGTCGACGCTGCTCTGGACGGGCACGCGCAAGTGCTCGCTGAGCGTGGGATTGAAGTAGCGGAAGTTGTCGAGAGACTCGGCGCGAGGCATGCCGAAGTACGACATCTGCCACTGGTGCACGCCGGGCCCGCCGAGGCCCTGCATGCCGAGCAGGATGCACTCGAGGCGGCCCGGCTCGTGCGAGTACGGGCCGCGGATCATCGAGCCGCCGAAGTAGTGGACGATCGACGTGCACTTGGCCGCGAACTCGCGGGCGAGCGCCTTGATGGTCCACTCGGGCACGCCGCACTTGGGCGCGGCCCATTCGGGCGACTTCGGGATGCCGTCTTCGTCGCCGAGCACGTAGGCCGCGACCTTGTCCATGCCGACGGCGTGGGTCGCGACGTACTCCTTGTCCCAGGAGTCTTCCTTGAGCCACATGTAGATGATCGCGAGCTGCAGGGCGGCGTCGCTGTTGGGGAGGACCGGGATCCACTTGTCGGCGTGGACGGCCGCGCCGAAGTTGAGGTCGGGGCAGATGTAGACCTGCTTGATGCCCGCCTCGGTCCAGAAGTAGGAGATGTTGGTGGCGTTCTGGCCGGTGAAGCCCCACGGCGTGGTCTCGTCGTCGCAGCCCCACTTGAGGACCATGTCGCAGTGCTCGGAGATGTCCTTGCCGACATTGAGCTGCGGGGCCATCATGCCCTGGAACCCGTGGCCCCAGACGTGCTTGGAGCCCCAGTACCAGCCCTCCCAGCTGTCCGGCTGGCGGACCTGCAGGGTGAAGCCGCCCATCGCGTCGAGCAGGCGGCCGCTGTGCCCGTGCGGCGTGTGGATGGTCTTGCTCTCGCCGTGACCGTCACCCTGGACCAGGATGGCGTTGGGACCGTACTGCTTCTGGATGCGGACGATCTCCTTGGCGATGATGTCGGTGGCCTCATCCCACGAGATGCGCTCGTACTTGCTCACGCCGCGGTTCTGCGGGTTGCGCTCGCCGTCGGGGTCCCAGTCGACTCTCTTGAGCGGATACAGGATGCGGTTGGGGGAGTAGGTGCGCTTCTTGTAGGCGGTCGCATATGGCGCGGGGCGCGACTTGAGGCCGGGTTCGAGGACGGCACCGTTGCGCTCGATCTTCCAGGGCCTGAAGGTGGAGCCGTCGTACTTCCAGTCGAAGTGGAACGGGCGGATGCGCAGGATCTTGCCGTCCTTCACGTCGACCATGACCTCGCCGGTGCCACCGAGGAGACCGCCCTGCGACAAGGCCTTGATGACGGTCTTGTCGGGCTTCACGTCGACTTTCTTGCGTGCGTCCTCACTCATCTCAATCGCTGTCCTTTCGCCTTGGTTGACGCTCCCGTGGCTGGATCGGGCTGTGACTCGAGAGACGGCCGGGACGGATTCCAGCCGAGATAGGCGGACAACGAGGCCGCCGCATCCTTGACGGCACGGACGCAGAGGTCTCGCTCTCTGGGGCCGTAGCGGCCCGCGGGCATGACGACGGAGATCGCGGCGACCACGTTGCCGAGCTGGTCGCGGACGGGCGAGCCGACGGAGCAGACGCTGAGATACAACCCCTCGTCGTCGAATGCGACGTCGTCCGCGGCGACGCGCTCGAGCTCACGCTCGAGCGCGCCGGGATCGGTGACGGTGCGCGGGGTGTGCCGGCGTCGTTGCTGCGCCAGAACGGCGGCGCGGCGCTCCGGCGGCGCGAACGCGGTGAAGATCTTGCCGTGCACCGACGCGAGATCGCCGATGATGCGCCCCGGGGCGATCCGGCGCTGGAACGGCCTGGCGGAAT
>CAWCAH010000018.1:0-38369 GCA_963793605.1 uncultured Thermoleophilia bacterium | reverse complement strand
GGCCGGCAGCGACCTGCTCCACCCCGCCGACGCCGTCCTCACCGACGTCAACCGCGCCATCGTGGAGCACCGCCTGATGGCCATCGAGTACTGGACCGAGGGCACCGACCGCGTCACAGAGAGGCTGGTCGAGCCCTACCTGCTCGTGCACAGCCGCGGCGAGTGGTACTTCGTGTGCTGGTGTCGCACCGCCGGCGGCACGCGCGTGTTCCGCGTGGCGACCACCAAGAGAGCCGAGCTGCTCGACGAGACGTTCGCGCCGCGCGAGGACGTCGAGCTCGACGTGTACCGGCGGGAGGGCATCCCGACCTCGGGCGCCTACGCGCCCCGGGCCGCCATGGTGTGGTACAGCCCGGCGGTGGCGCGCTGGATCGCCGAGCGCCAGCCGGTGGAGCAGCTGCCCGACGGCTCGTGTGTGGCGAGCCAGCCCTACGTTGACGTCCGCTGGCTCGCCGCGCACCTGCTGCGGTTCGCCGACGAGGCGCGCCCGCTGGAGCCGCCGGAGGCGGTCGACGGCGTGCGCGCCGCGGTCCGCCGGCTGCGGGAGCGCTACGCGTGACCTCACCGGCGCTCGCCGCTCTCCCGCTCGCGGTCGACGCCGTCCTGTACGGCGCCTACCTCGCCGCCTGGGCGTTCTTCGCGTACGGCCCCCAGCTCGTCATCTGCATGCTCTTCGCCTGGTCGGCGTGCAGGCGCACGCACGGAGACCTGCTCGTGTGGCTCGTCAGGGGGTTCCTGTGGTCACTCCTGCCGTTCCTTGGCGTCGCCGTCATGTGGTGGATCTGGCGGCGGGAGACGCGCCGCGCCAACGGCGGCGCGAACGGCGAAGCGCCGGGCGACCCCGGTCGCCACGCCGGCGCGGAGGCGGCGGGCTCGTGACCGCCGCACCGTGGGTCTGGTGCGGCGTGCGCAGAGTAGCCGTGCCGCGCGCGGACACGTTCGAGCCGCCCGCGGCGCTCGAGCCGCTCGCGGATCTCAGCGCGGCGCTGCGGGACGCGCTCGCCGCGCCCGTCGGGGCGCCGCGCCTGCGCGAGGCTGGCGCGCGGCGCCCGCACCGTGGTCGTCACCATCCCGGACGCCTCGCGGCCGTGCCCCAGCGAGCCGGTACTGATCGCGCTGCTCGAGGAGCTGGCCCTGGCCGGCGTGCCCGACGACGCCGTCACCGTCGCCGTCGGCTGCGGCCTGCACGCGACGACCGGCACGGAGGAGCGTGAGCGCCTGGCTGGGCCGTCCGTCGTGCGGCGCGTGCGCGTCGTCGACGCGCAGGGCATCGAGTCCGAGTGCGCCGACCTCGGCCGTACGTCACTCGGCGCCCCCGTGCGCATCGCGCGCGCGGTCGCCGAGGCCGACCTCGTGCTCACTGTGGGGGTCGTCGAGCCGCACCTCTACGCCGGCTTCTCGGGTGGCGTGAAGGGCGTGGCGATCGGCTGCGCCGGCCGGGAGACCATCGCCTGGACGCACGACCCCGCGTTCATCTCGGAGCCGGGCGTGCGCATCGCCGCGCTGAAGGGCAACCCCTTCCAGGCGACGCTGCGCGAGGTCGCCGCGCGCACGCCGCTGCGCTGGGGAGTGAACCTCGTCATGCAGGACGGCGCGGCCGCGGCCGTCCGCGCCGGCGACCCGGCCGCCGCCCAGGAGGGGCTCGCCGCGTGGGCGGCGCCGGCCTGGTTGCGCGCGGCCCCGTACCGCCACGACGTGGTCGTCGCCGGCGTGCACGCGCCCAAGAGCGACTGCCTCTACCAGGCGAGCAGGGCGGCGACCTACCTGGGCCTCGCCGCCCGGCCGGCCGTGGCCGACGGCGGGCTCATCGTGCTCGCCGCCGACCTGCCCCAGGGCGCCGGCGACGGGCCCGGCGAGCGCAACTTCCTCGAGGTGCTGGCCGCGGCCGCTTCGCCGGCGGCCCTGCTCGCGCGAGGTCTGCGTGAGCCGCTCGGCCCCGGCGGCCAGCGCTCGTACGTGGTCGCCCGAGTGCTCGAGCGCTTCCGCCTCGCCGTGGCTGGGGCCGCCGACCCCTCGCTTCCTCGAGCCGCTCGCGCACCTCGGAGTGGCCGCGTTCGACTCCGTCGACGCGGCCCTCGCCGCGGAGGACGCCCGCCTCGGCCGGCCCGCCTCCGTACTGGCCGTCGCCGACGCGATGGCGACCGTCGTCACCGCCGCCTGACCGCACAGCCCCGCCCGGGTTTGGAGCGTGGAACAACTCTGACGCACACCTGCGTCGGAGGAGACCATGAACGGCATCAGGATCGGACGGCTCTTCGGAGTCGACGTGGCCATCCACCCCAGCTGGTTCGTCGTGCTGGTGTTCTTCTCGTTCTCGCTCGCCACCGGGTTCTTCCCGAACGCCTACCCCGGCTGGGACCCGGTCACGACGTGGACCGTCGCGACCGTGGCGACGCTGCTGCTCTTCGCGTCCGTGCTCGCCCACGAGTACGGGCACGCGCTCGTGGCGCGCTCGCAGGGCATCCCCGTGCGCAGCATCACCCTGTTCATCCTCGGCGGCGTCGCGCAGCTCGAGCGCGAGCCGGAGACGCCCGGCCGCGAGGCCTGGATGGCCATCGCCGGGCCGCTCGTGAGCGCCGCGCTCGGAGCGGCTGCCCTCGGCGCGGCCTTCCTCCTCCCCGGCCCGGAACAGGTCGTGGCGGTGCTGGCGTACCTCGGCGTCGCCAACCTCGCCTTGCTCGCCTTCAACCTCCTCCCCGGATTCCCGCTCGACGGCGGGCGCGTCCTGCGCGCGCTCCTGTGGCGCCTCACGCGCGACGTCGTGCGCGCCACCCGCTGGGCCGCGCTCGTCGGCCAGGTCTTCGCCTGGGGCTTCATCGCCCTGGGGGCCGCCCAGATCGTGCTGCAGGGCGGCCTGGGCGGCATCTGGCTCATCCTCGTCGGGTGGCTGATGATCCAGGCGGCGCGCGCGACCGCGCGCCAGACCGAGATCGACGCGGAGCTCCGCGGCGTCTCCGCCGGACGCCTCATGACGCCATCCGCGGGCTGGCTCTCGCCGTACATGACCCTGGACTGGGCGGCGCAGGACCGCCTGAACGACTGGGACACCCGCTGCCTGCCCGTGGCCGCCGAAGACCCGGAGGCGGAGTACGGCGGCCTGATGTGCGCCCGCGACCTCGCCCGCGCCCGGCGCGAGCGTTACGACCGCGACCGTGTGCGCGACGTCATGACCCCGGCGCTCGACCTTCCTTCGGTCACGCCGGAGACCCAGGCGACGGACGTCCTCAGACTGCTGCGCGAGCGCGAGACGGACAGAGCGGTGGTGGTCGACTCCGGCGGGCGTCTGCTCGGATTCATCGACGCCGACGCCATCCTGCGGTTCGTCAGCGCGGCGCGACTGCGGCGCGCGCGCCCCGGTCGCGCCGCCCCCCAGCTCTGACCCCTTACGGCAGCTTGATGGTCACGACGGCGCAGTCGTCGGCGAGGATGCCGCCGGCGTACTCCTTGGACGCCTCCAGCAGGGTGTCCGCCAGCGTCTGGGCGTCGAGCAGGAGGTTGGCGCGGACGGCCTCGAGCAGGCGCTCCTCACCGAACAGCACGCCGTCCCGGCGCGCCTCCGTGATGCCGTCCGTGTAGAGCACGATGCAGGAGGCGTCCGGCAGCACGGCGCGGTTGGTCGGGTACGTGGCCCCGCGGAAGATGCCGACCGGCACATTGCCCTCGCCGGGCATGGGGAACTCGCCGCGACCGGCGAGCACCAGCGGCCGCGGGTGCCCCGCACAGGCGTACTCGAACATGTGCCGCGCCACGTCGATGTAGGCCACCACGAGCGTGACGAACGGCTGGTTGGGCGTCTGCGTGATCACCGCCGCGTTGAGCCGCGAGAGCGCCTCGCCGGGGAGCTCTCGGCGGCGTAGGCGCGCAGCATGTAGCGCACCACCGCGGACTGGGCGGCCGCCGTGAGACTCTTGCCGCACACGTCTCCCACGATGACCATGAGCTTGCCCGGGCCCAGCGAGACGAGGTCGTAGAAGTCGCCGCCCACCCGGGCCGAATCCGTGGCGGCGCGGTAGTGCACGCCGACCTCGATGCCGGGGATCGGCGGCGCGTCCATGAGCAGGGCCTGCTGGAACGTCTCGGCGATCACGTGCTCGCGCTGATACGCGATGGCGTTGTGCATGCTCGCGTTGAGCTGAGCGGCCAGGGTGGAGAGCAGCAGCCTGTCCTCGGCGTCGAACTCGCCCTGCTGCCTGTCGGCGACCACCAGAACCGACGGCGGCGGAGCGGCCTCGCCCTCGAGCGGAGCGAACAGCATCGTCTCGTCGTCGCCGGGCGTGATCGTGACGTTGTCCGTGCCGACGAAGTGATCGCCGGAGACCAGCATGCGCGGACCGCAGCGCTCGAGCAGGTCGGCCTCGGCCGCCGCGAGCACGCTCGGCGGCGCGGTGCCGGCCACCGCCAGCGAGCGGACCGCCAGGTAGTCGCCGCTGCCGCCCACGACCGCCGCCGCGCGCACGTGCAGCAGGTCCACGGCGGCGCGGGTGACCTCGTCGAGCACCTCCTGCAGGTCGGCGCGGTCGAGCCGCTGGTTCAGCTCGACGGCAAAGGACTGCAGGCGCTGCAGGCGGCGAGCCAGCCTGTCGCGCCGCTCGGCCGTCGCCCGCTGCTGGTCGAACAGGCGCGCCTTGTCGATCGCCAGTGCGGCGAAGCGGCAGATGCTGCGCGCCAGCTCGATCTCCTCGTCGGCGAACCGCCTCCCCTCTTCGTCGTCGAGCAGTTCGACCACGGCGATGACGTGCTCGCGGATGCGCAGCGGGATGGAGAGCTGGGTGTTGAAACCCTCGCTGCGCATGAGGTCGCGCTCGACCTCGTTGAGCCGTGCGTCCTCCAGTGACGTCACCAGGACCGGCCGCCGGCTTCGGACGGCCATCGCGGTCGTGGCGAAGTAGTCCAGGTCGTACCGCCGGCCGACCCAGGCGCCCTGGTCCGTCGCGACCGTGTCGTAGGTGACCAGGTTCAGGAGGGACTCCGCCGCCACGTCGACCTCGTAGATCTCGCAGGCACGCATGTCGAGGGCGCCGACGAGCCTGGTGGCGACCGCCTCCAGCACCTCGTCCATGTCGATGCTCTGCGCGAAGTCGAGGCTGGAGTCGCGCACGAGCTCAAGGTCGCGGCGGCGCGTGTTGAGCTCGTAGAGGAGGCGCACGTTGTCCACGGCGACGGCGATGTAGCGGGCGAGGCTCTCGGCGAGCTCTATCTGCTCGCCGCTGTACTCGCCCTCGTCCTGCGGCCGGTTGAAGACCAGGACGCCGACCTCCCGGTCGAGCGAGCGCATGGGCACCGCGAGCACGCGCTCGAGCTTGACGTGCTCGGCCAGCCGCGCGAGCGGCGAGGGGTCGGCGCCGGTGAGGTCGCGCGAGACCGCCGCGTCCGCGCTCAGCGCCTGCGCCGCGAGCGGCAGGTCCGGGTGCCGCGCGGAGAGCTCGCGCGCGTCGAGGCCGAAGCCGAAGCCGGCGCGGCCCAGCCAGTCGCCGCGCTCGAGCAGCAGGAGCAGGCCGTTGGTGGCGTCGAGCTGCTCGCCGAGACGCTCGAGCGCGTACTCGAGCAGCTCATCCAGTTCGTCGACCGACCGGCCGCTCCCGAGGATGTCCGCGCCGGCCTCCGCGAGCTGCGCCCTGAGCTCGGCGTAGTCGGTCATCGTGAGGAGCCGGTGGATGAGATACGAGAGCATCACCAGCCCGGCGCCGATGAGTGCGGCGTAGAGCAGGATGAGATACCGGTCGGTGTCCAGCGACCCCTCCCAGACCATCACGCCCGCGGAGAGCGCCACGCACGCGGAGACTGCGAACGCCTCCGCGCGCCAGTTCACCGAGAGGGCGAGGAAGAACAACGGGATGAAGTAGAACCCGTTGACCAGGACGCCGGGGGCGGACATGTCGAAGAAGAACACCCCGACGATGCCCAGGGTGCCGACGATGCCGCAGAACACCGGGTGCCGGTGGAGCCACGAGATGGCGGCGCGCGCGCGAGACCGCCTGCGCTGAGGCGCACCGCGCGCAGCGCTGGTCTCCGTGAGCGCCATCCCTACCCCCTGGCCCGGCCGATCACCCCTGAGGCCGCAAGACTACACCGGGCGGGAGAACCTGCCAAAGCTACCGGCGGTGGACGCGCCCACTACGCGATCCTCGCGTCCACGAAGTCGTGGAAGCGGTCGAGGTGGGCGACGGCCCGGTGGTACGCGCCCTCCACCTCCGGGCCGGTCGCAGGGTCCGACGGCTGGAGCTCCAGCCGCACGCTGAGCGTGACCTTCGTGCGGCCCACGCTCTGCGACTCGAAGTGCACGTCGCCGGCGCCCATCACGCCGCGAGCGTCGTCCACGTGAAGCCACTCGTCCGGCACGAAGTCGGGCTGGGCGAGGCGGTGCGCCACGAAGTCGGCCCAGAGGTGACCTGCCCGCGCAACGGGCTCGTCCACGACCACCGAGTGCCGGACGAAGATCACGACAGGAAGGGGATGTGCGGCAGCCGCTTGAGGGCCTTGTTCGCGGCGTACCCGGCGCTCACGGCCATGACGAGCCCGGCGCCGACACCGAAGGCGACGCCGAACACGAGTGCGGCGAGCGGCCCGAACAGCACGCGCCCGCCCTCACCCACGTCGACGTGCCGGGCCAGAGCCACACCGACGCCGCCGTTGCCCACGCTCACGCTCGGCGCCGCGGCCACGGCGCAGCCGCCCTTCTCGAAGCTGACGTCGCCGGCGGAGACGACCCACTGCGCGGCGCCCTTCTCGATGTGCACATCTCCGAGCGTGGGCATGGCGACCGCGGCGCCCATCTTCATGCTGGTGTCGCCGCCTGACACCACGACCACGGAGGCCGCCTGCTGCACGGTGGCGTCGCCGCGAGCGGTCGTCACCAGGCTCATCGCCTGCTGTACGGTGGCGTCGCCGGCCGCCCGGACCACGCCGGCGAAGCCGCGGCGCACCTCGGCCGCGTCCTCCCGCGGGGCGTTCACGTTCTCGTCCATGATGGATGCTCCTCTCCTCGGGTCCACGAGAGGAGCTTTCCACAGCGCGGCCGCGGCTACGCATCCGGTCGTAAGGGCGGCGCGCGCCGGTCCGCCGTCAGCCGCGCAGCTCGGCGTCGGCGGCGGCGAGGATCCTCGCCAGCTCCGCCGCCTTGTCCTCCTCCAGTGGCTCCGGCCGGTAGTCGCGCCACAGCTCCTCTGCGCGCTCGCGCGCCACCTCCACCGGATCGCGCATGCTGCCGTCCGCCGCCGGCTGGTGCGTGAGCGCCGGCGTGACCGCACCGCGCATGTGCCGGCGCGTGTGCCGGTTACCCAGGAAGTGCCCGCCGGGCCCGACCTCGCGGATGGCGTCCAGGGCGATCTCCTCGTCGGCGAAGTCGATGTCCAGGACCGCGTAGCGCGCGCGGTGGTAGATGTCGTCGCCGAGGATGAGGTGCTCGGGGTAGAAGAGCGTGTACACGTTGACGAGGCCGATGCTCGGCAGAAGGTCAGACCCCTCCTGCACGGCCTGCGCCAGGTCGAGCCCCTCCTCCACGCCGGCCTGCCAGGTGCCGGGCACCGGCGAGTCGGTGCCGCAGGCGGCCGACTCGGCGGGCACGCCCCAGTGGTGCGCGAGCTCCGTGCCCAGGGCTCGCGTGCGGCCGTCGAGCGGGAAGCTGACGAAGTTGCCGGAGCGCGGGTCGGCCCAGCTCTGCATGGTCGAGTGCAGCACCGGCGCGCCGGGGCTCGCCAGCTGCAGCACGACCGTGGCGGCGACCAGCTCGGCCGAGCCGAGGGCGTAGGCGCCGGCCTTGGTGGCCGGCGCGGTGGTCCCCAGCGTCGGCATCGTCACCCACGTGACCGGCACGCCGGCGGCGGCGAACACGAGCGCCGCCTCGATCGCGTCCTTGTCCACCACGAGCGGCGAGATGGTGCCGATGAGGTCGCTGAGCACCGGCCGGCGGCGCAGCTCCTCGGCGCTGCCGGCGATCACGGTGGCCATCTCCACGGCGTAGCGGGCTTCGCGCTCGCCGTTGACCATGCCCTGCAGGTGCTTGACGGTGTTGTTCCAGCCGGCGTCGAGCTCGTGCAGCTGCGCCGTCTCGCCGCAGTCGCCGGCGCTGACGGTGGGCCACCAGAACGAGATGCTCGAGAGCGCGTCCTGCAGTCGCGTGACGTCCGCCAGGTCGGCCTTCGTCGACTGGCGGCGCTCGCGCGTCTGGAAGTCGATGATCTCGACGCCGCACCCGTCCGTGGTGCAGTAGGTGCGGCCGTCGCCGACGGCGATGTCGCAGGAGGCGTCGCGGGCGCCGAGGGCGAAGCGCCGCGGCGCCGTGGCCATGGCCTCGAGCACCAGCGCCGGCGGCAGCCTGGCGACCTCGGTCGCCCTGTCGACGACGGCGCCCGCCCCGGCGAGGATGTCCAGCGCCTTGGCGCTCTGGAAGCGCACGCCGACCGTCTCGAGGATGTCCAGCGTCGCCTGCTTGAGCCGGTCGAGCTGCTCCGCCGAGTGGTACGTCTGCCGGAACGCAGGCTCGATCGGCTCGATCGGCGGTCTGTCGGTGCCCGTCACGAAGGCCTCCCCCGTCGCTGCCCGCAATTCATACCAGAAGCCGGCGGCGGAACCCAGATAGGCAATCCTTGCAGGGATTTCTCCCGAGGTTGGGCGAACTTCGCACGACGCGAGCCGGACGGCTCAGTCGGGACGGGCCGCGACCTCAGGTCTCTCCATGCGTCCCGAAGCGGTGGCCCACGATCCGTTGGGCCGGGATCAGGCGAGCCACGAGAGCGTGACGACCGTGGTGCCCAGCGGCAGCAGGACGAGCGACACCAGGAAGACGAGCGCGATCACGAGACCTCGCCAGATGTGGAACTTGATGGTCTCTTCACTCACGTACGGGCCGCAAAGGCGGCGCCCCACGAGCGCGTAGACGGCCATGCCGGTCATGGCGAATCCGGCCAGAGCGATCGACAGCGCGTAGATGGCGACCGCCGCGCTGCTGTCCCCGTGCTCGCCGACCAGCGACGTGGTGAACGGCTGCAAGACGATGAAGAACAACGACAGCAGGTTCAGCCAGATCAGCCTCCTGTCGTAGCGCTCGATCACCGCGTACAGCCGATGGTGCGCGACCCAGTAAGCGCCGATGACGGCGAAGCTGATGGCGAAAGCGAGGAGGCTGGGCGCAAGCCCGGACACCTCCGCCCACACGTCGACGTCGTCGCCGGTCGGGATCTCCAGCTGCAGGGCGAGCAGCGTGATGGCGATCGCGTACACGCCGTCGCTGAACGCGGCGATGCGCGCGACCTCCTTGCTCTGGTCGCGCGCGTCGGACGATGTCGCGCCCGGGTCGGGCGGCGACGTGTGCACATCCGTGCTCATCGCAGGTCTCTTTGGCGCGGAGGTGGTGGTTCCCTGCCTGTCCTCCGCCGCGCCGTCCGGCGAGATCGGCCCAGATGCGCTCGTGGGCGGCGGCCGCGGAGACGGCCACCGCCCACGAGACTGCGGAGCGGTCGGGCGGCAGCGCCGCCCGACCGCCCGCGTCAGGTCACTGAGCGAAGCGTGCGTTCACGTTGGCCGTTCCGAGCAGGATCCCGGCCTGGAAGAGGGTGGTGCCGAGGCTGGAGTTGAGGGCATCCGCGGCGACCGCCGTCAGCTTGGCCGGCACGGGGCCGACCTTGGTGTAGACCTTGCCGGGAGTCACCTGGACGCCGCTGAGGTCCAGGTCCAGGATCGGGGCGCGCACGCCGAGAGCCGGGATCCAGGCCGTGAGCTGCGCGGCCCTGGTGTCGATGGTGAAGCTCCTGACGGTCACGCTCTTGCCGTTCTTGAAGTTCACGAACTTCAGGCCGCCCGAGTGCTTGATCTCGCCCGCCAGCGTGCTCCCGTCGATCTCGCCGCCGGTGATGTAGAAGCGGTACTGCAGCGCAGCCTGCCCGCCCACGGATGTCGGGATGACCCACGAGGGGAACACGGGCAGCGGCACGATCTTGTTGGCGACGAGAGCCTTGGTCGTGCCAGGGTCGGTGGTGAGCTGTGTGTACCCCCCGGCGAGCTTGAGCGTCTGCGCCTGGGCGGCCGAGCTGAGCGCGAAGAACCCCACGGCGACCACGAGAAGGGCCACCGCGAGTGCTACGTACTTCCTGCTGTTGGTGAGAGAACGGGACATCGGAGCACCCCTTCTTGGCTGTTTGTCGGTCAGCCGCCCTCTCCAGACGGCTACGCTAATGATTTACCCATCTGCAAAGCTACTCAATCATCGAGCTTTATTCACGGGGCCAAGGAGCTGGATCGAGGCTCGCAGCCGGACGTCGCGGTCTGGTAGCGTTCCCGCCATGCAGACTGCAGGCCCCGGCGCCGGCAGGCGCCCGCTCGTGATCGTGAATCCGTCCGCCGCTCGCGGCCGCACCGGCCGCGAGCTCTCGCACTACCTCGCCGGCGTCCGCGACGCTGTCGGCGAGGTCGACGTCGCGGAGACCGCGCGGCGCGGCGACGCGGCCGCGCTCGCCGCGGCGGCCGCGCGGGACCGCCGCCCGCTCGTCGTCGGCCTCGGCGGCGACGGCACCCTGGACGAGATCGTCAACGGCATGCTGCCGGCGGCGGCGCCAGGCGCGGCGAGCGCGAGCGCGGAGCCGGCCGCACGGTCGGCCGGCGCCGACCCGTCCCTCCTCCCCGCGCTCGGCATCGTCGGCACGGGGACGGGCGGGGACTACGGCCGCTCGCTGGGCATCCCGCACGAGCTCGGCGCGTACTTCGCCGCCCTCAAGGGCGGCGCCGACCGCGCCGTGGACGTCGGCTGGGCGCGGTTCCCGGACCACCACGGCAGCCTTGTGGAGCGCCGCTGGATCAACGTGCTCTCCGCGGGGGTCGGCGGCCTCGTCGACCGCTACACGGCGGCCGCGCCAAGCTACCTCGGCGGCCGCCTCGCGTACGGTCAGGCCACCGTCCGCGCCATCTTCACCTGCAGGCGCGTGCGGCTGCGCTGCAGCTACGTCGACCCCGCAGGCGAGCGCCGCGAGACCTCGCTGCACGCGCACGCCGTGTGCATCTGCAACGGTCGCACCTTCGGCGGCGGCATGGCGATCGCCCCCATGGCCAGGCTGGACGACGGCCTGCTCGAGGTCGTCGTCTTCCAGACCAGGACGCGCTGGCGCCTGATCCGGCAAGTTCGGGACCGTCTACAAGGGGACCCACATCCTCGAGCCGGGGGTGGACCACTTCTCCTGCACGGAGATCGAACTGTGGCCTGAAGCCCGGCCACAGCGTGCGCCTCGAGCCGGGCTGTTCCCGCTGGATGTGGACGGCGACGCGCTCGGTGACGTGCCCGTCGCCGCGGGTCTCACGCGCGGCGCGCTGCGCGTGCGCGCGCCTCAGTCGCCGCCGGAGTGACTCCCGGAGTCGCCGCCGTCACCGCTGCCTGAGCCGGTGCCGGACCCGGTGTGACTCGCGTCCGTGCCGCCGTCGCTGCCGGAGCCGCCGGTCCCGTCGCCGGACGAGCCGCCCGACGAGCCGCCCGAGGCCGCACCCGTCCCGCCGGAATGGGAGCCGCCGCCTCCGGACCCTGAGCACGCTGTGAGTGGAGCCGTCTCCACCTGCGCCCGCCGACCCGGCCGCACCGCCGCCGGCGTGTCCGTCCGAGTGGCCTCCGGAGCCGTCTCCGCTCCCTGCCCGCTGACCCTCGTGCCCGGACTCGCCGGCCACATGGGCGCCGGCGTCGCCGTGACCTTCGCCGCCGGCGCCGGCGCGGTGGTGCGCGCTCGCGAGGAGCCGGGCGTGCCCGTGGTCGCCAGCCGAGACGCCCGCGCCGGTGCCGGTCCCGCCTGAACCCTGCGCCGGCGCTGCCGGCGTGACGCCCGGCGCCGCCCGCTGCTGAGCCCGCTCGTGCGTGGCCACGCCGGCGATGCCGACGGCGGCCGTCGCCACGGCCGCCAATGTGGCGATCTTGATACCGGCGGCCGAGCCGAGCGCCGCGAGCACGCCGGCGCCGCCGGCGGCGGTGGCCGCCGGCACGGCGGCGCTCGTCGCCGCCGCAGCCGAGGCGGCGGCCGCGGAGCCGGTCGCTCCGGCCGCCGACGCTCCCGCCGCGGCCGCCGCGCCGAGCCCGGCCGGCAGCAGCACGCCGGCCGCCTGCGCGGCGGCCAGTGTCGCACCGAAGCTGAGCGTGGACGGCAGCGCGACCTGCGGCAGGAGCAGCCCGAGCCCGACGGGCGCGGCGCCCCACAGGGCGACGGTACGCCCGCAGTCCTGGCACGACCGCGTGTGCTCCGCCAGCAGGGCGCGGTCCGCGGCCGAGACGCCGCCGCCCACGCTGCCGGCGAGGATCCTCTCGGCCTCCGCGCAGCGGCCTGCGGCGGCGGACGCCCCCGCGAGGAAGACCTTGCGGAAGCCTGTCCGCGCCCGAGAGAGCAGCACGTCGGCCGAGCCCTTCGTGACGCCGAGGACCGAGGCGGTCTCCCCTACGCTCAGTCCGTGCACGTCGCGCAGCACCAGTGCGACCTGCTGCCGCTTGGGAAGTTCCTTGAGCGTCGTCTCGACGCGTCGCGAGAGCTCGGCGCGCTCGTACTCGTCCACCTCGCAGGCGAGCTCCGGCGCCCCGTCCGCGGCCACCGTGACCGGCCTGCGTTTGCGCGCGCGCAGGTGATCGAACGCAGCGTTGGCGGTCACCCGGTACAGCCACGCCGGGAGGGTGAACTCGCCATCGTCCCGCGGCAGCCCTCTGAGCACCTTGATCACCACTTCCTGAGTCACGTCCTGCGCCTCGTGGGGATCGTCGACGATCCGCAGCGCGAGGTTGTAGATGGACGCCGCATACGCCGCGTGCAGCGCCTCGTAGGCCTCGGGTCTGCCCGCGCGGAGTCCCGCGACCAGCGCCGACTCGTCGACGTAGCCTCCAGGGCCGTCCGCTTGTGGCTCCCTCGCCTTGATCTGCGACACCATCTCTCCAGACGTAGGACTCTCAAGAACCTTAGCACCGCATTGTGAAGCAGCTGTGGAGGGAGCCCGGAGGCGAGATGAGCGCCGGAGCGCTAAGGATCCGGACGCCCCGGCGTCTGGGGGGACAGAAGGCCAACCGATCACCTGGAGGTCCCCATGAAGAAACTGCTCATCACGATCGCCGTGCTGGCGCTGAGCCTCATGCTCGCACCGGCGGCGTTCGCCGGCGACGGCACCTGTGACGGCACCGGCGGCGGCAGCGGCGGCACCGGCGGCGGTGACTGCACCGGCACCCAGACCCAGACGCAGACCCACAAGCGCGCGCACAACGCCAAGTACTCCCTGAACGGGACCGTGCAGGCAGCCGACGCGGACGCCTCCACCCTCAGCGTCCTGGTCAAGCAGTGCAACCGCAGGGCGCGCGCTTACAAGGGCGACGTCGTGACCCTCACCGTGACGGCGACGACCAAGCTCTACCGGCGCACGGTCGACGGCGAGCTCCTCGTCATCACCCTCGCCGACTTCAAGGCCGGCGACCGCATCACGTCGGTCGGCAAGCTCGACAAGACCGACGCGGCGCACCCCGTGTTCACCGCGTCCCGGATCACCCTGCGTCCCGCCGTGGGAACCTGTACCACCTGCGCGAACTGAGCCACCCGGAAGTCCGCGTCACGGCGGCGGCGACGACGGAGCGCTCATCCGTCGTCGCCGCCGCTCACCTCTCCGGAAGGTCCTCGTCCCTGAGGACGAACCCCTGCTCGCGGAACAGCCGCAGACAGGCGCTCGCGGCCCGCTCGTCGTAGTGGACGCCACTCCCGGCCTCGATCTCGCTCAGCGCCGGCTCGATGCCGATCGCCGGCCGGTAGGGGCGGTCCGACGACATCGCCTCGACCACGTCGGCCACGGCGATGATACGTGCGAACGCGCCGATCTCGTCGCCGTGGAGCCCTGCCGGGTAGCCGCTGCCGTCCATGCGCTCGTGGTGCTGCAGCACGGCCTCGGCAACGCTCTCGGGCAGGCCGGCCGGCTCCAGCATCTCCCAGCCGGCCTCACTGTGCCGATGTATCAGCCCGTACTCCGCCTCGCTCAGCCTCGTCGGCTTGCTCAGGATCTCGGCGGGCAGCGTGATCTTGCCGATGTCGTGCACGGTCGCCGCGAGGCGCAGCAGGCGCAGCTCCTGCAGGTCCATGCCGAGCTCGGCCCCGATGGCCACACAGAGGTCGGCCACGCGACGCTCGTGACCCTTGGTGTACGGGTCGCGCGTCCCGACCGCCGCGGAGAGCGTGGCGACGGTGCGCTCCATGGCCTGCTCGAGCTGGGCCAGCCCCAGCACGCGGTCCTCGAGGGCGTGCCGCCGCTCCTCTTCGACGGCGGCGGCGCGCCCGAGCACCCGCATGAGCTCCAGCTGGCTCTCCCGGAGCGGCACGTCCCCGGCGAACAGGCACGACAGCGTCCCGACCGCGCGGGCGCCCACCAGGACCGGGAAGCCGGCGTACGTGCGCGCCTCGAGAGCGGCGATCACCGGGCTGGTGTGTGCGTAGATGGTGTCCTGGAGGTCCCTGACGACGCGCACCTTCTCCTCCGGGTCGGCGATGAGGTCGGCGTCCAGCCGCCCGCGGAGAGCCGTCACCCGCGGCAGGTCTTCGGGTACGTTCCACCCGGCCTGCACCACGAGGTCCTCGCCGCGGCGGCGGGTGTAGAGCACCACGTCCGCACCGGTGATGACGGCCGCCGCCTTGCAGACCTGTGTGAGGTTGTCGTCGACCTCGGCGCCGAAGGCGAGGAAGCAGTCGGCGATGGCGCGCAGGTTCAGCTCGTCCCAGCGCCACACCAGCAGACGGGCCAGCTGGTCGGCGACCATGCGCACGAGCGAGATGTCCTCCTTGGTCGCGCTGTGCTCGTCACGCCCCGCGCCGGCTGCGTCGCCGGCCCGCCCCTCCAGCATGCCGTAGACCAGCGCGCCCATCAGCGCGCCCTCCTGCACCATCGGGACGACGAGCGCGGACTCCAGCCCCAGGGCGGCGAGCGTCTCGCGCTCGGCGGTCGCTTCCTCCGGCAGCTCGTCCGCCGAGCGCACGAGCACGTGGTCGAGGCCCAGCGCACGCTCCTGCAGCCGGCCGAGCCGTGCGATGTCGCTCACCGTGGGGTCGTCGACCACGGCGCCGTCCTCTCGCCGCCAGACCCTCACCGACTGGACGTGGACGCGGTCGGGCGCGAGCACGTAGAGGCTCGCGCGGTCGGCGCCGAGGTGACGCCCGGTCTCGTGGAGGGCGAAGTCCACCGCGAGCGGCACGGTCTCGAGCGTGGCGCCCGCGAGGCGCGTGGAGACGGAGGCCGCCATGCTCTCGAGCTGGATGCGGCGGCGCGCGGCCTCCGCCGCCTCCTTGCGCTCGGAGATGTCGTGGCCGACGCCGAAGTACCTCGGCCACGGGCCGTCGCCCGGAAGCGGGACGGCGCGCACCTCCATCCACCGGTGCCGGCCGTCGGCCGCGCGCAACCGGTACTCGCAGTCGTAGACTTCACCGGCCGCCACGGCGGCGCTCCACGCCTCTCCGACCCGCTGTCTGTCCTCCGGGTGCACCGCCTCCAGCCAGCCGTCACCTCCGGCCTGCGCCGCGGTCTGGCCGGTGAATGCGCACCAGCTCTCCAGCGGCCCGTCGAGGGCTCCGCCGGGGCCAGTCGTCCAGATCAGCTGGTTGGTGGCCTCGACGAGCGTGCGCAGTCGCAGCTCGCTGGCCGCCAGCTCGCCCTCGGCCCGCCTCCGCTCGGTCACGTCGTGACCCACCCCGAGGATGCCGCGCACGGCGCCGCCGTCGGCGAGCAGCGACTCGAAGCGCCACTGCACCACGTGAGCGGCGCCGGAGGTCGTCATCGTCATCTCGAGCTCCGCCTCGAAGGGCGGCGCCAGGAGCCGCTCCATCAGGTCGGTGAAGCGGTGGCGGAAGTCGTCACCGATGAGCGCGTGTGCCGTCTCGAGAGACCGGCCCTCCACGCCGTCACCGAACACGCCGAGGGCGCGACGCAACGAAGGAGAGACGTACTCCAGCGTCCCATCTGCGCTCAGCTGCACGATGAACTCGCCGGGGATCTCCAGCAGCAGGTCGAGGATCGCCCTGCGCCTGTGCTCGTCCGAGTCCTCCCTGCCGGGTCGCCGGTCCAGCACGAACAGCGCCCAGGCGGCGAGCGCCTCCTCGGTCTCGTCCCCGACGCCGGGAGCGAACACCGGGCAGGCCACGACGCGCACCCACACCGGCTCCCCGTCTGTGGGCAGCAGGTAGTCCTCGAAGGCGCAGATGTGAGGTTGGTCCCCGGCGCCCGCGCGCTGCGACCAGCCCGGCATGAAGTCGTCCCAGTCGGAGCCGAGGTGCTCGTCGCCCGAGGCTCCGAGCAGATCCAGGAACGGGCGGTTGGCGCCGAGCAGCACGGCGTCGGCCGTGATGACGGCCAGCGGCTGCTGGTGCGGCAGGTAGCCGACCACCTCCACGAGCTGGCGCAGGCGTAGCCTGACGGTGTCCGGTACGCGCCCGTTGAGCCAGTCGATGTGCTGCAGGATCGAAGTCATCACAGCAGGTATCGGCCGCGACCCTCGCCGAAATGACTTTCGACCGCCATCCCACGCGCCGAGTGACGCCAGAACGGACAACGGTGTGGTTCGTCGCACCGTTGGGAATCAACGTGCCAAGCTGGTGAAGCCGCGCGCCGACGTGCCGCGCGTCTCGGACCCCCCGGCGCGCGCCGCGACGCGCGACTCCGCCAGCAGGACGACGCCGCGGCGAGGGCCGGCCAAGTGCCTCCGGCCCTCACCGCGGCGTCGCCGCGTCCGGCGTCAGCCCTCTTTTGGCGGCTTGTACTCCGGCCTCTGACCCTTCTGGCGCTCGAAGACGCCCGGGTTCAGCCTGGTGCGCGAGATCCCCACCTGGAACCCGCCGAGCACCTGCGCGACGTCACGCCCGCCGCACGACGGGCACACCGCCTGCTCGTCCCGCTCGGAGTGGCTGCAGAGGATCTCGAAGCGCTCGCCGCAGCTCGCGCACTGGTACTCGTAGATCGGCATGCGCCGATTGTACGGCATGGCCGCCCATCGTCACCCCGCCCACCTGGTCGTCACTCCTCACACCCGCCCCGGGTGCTGTCACGCTGTCCCGATGGCTGCTCCACACCCTTCCGATGTGCTGGTGTTCCGGTCCGCACGACCCGGCGCATCGTTCGAGACCTGGCTGTTCCAGAAGCTCGATCCCTGCGAGAGACGCGCCCTCACCGCCGCCATCACCACCTGCGGACCCCAGTGGCTGCCCGACGTCGCCTCGCCGGGTATCGCGCGGCGACACGGCCCTGGCCTATTCGAGGCGCGCATCTACCTCCGGGGCGCGCCTCGACGGTCTCCCGCGACACAGCGGTATGCGCGCGGACGCGTCGCGGCGATGGGGGTGTTCTTCCTGTGGGCCCAAACGGGTCCGATCATCCTGAGCGCCGGGCTCGAGATGCTCGACCTGCGCGGTCTGCCGAAGAACCTGGGTCTCGGTGCCGCGCGCCACAGGCTGCGCGAGCTCCGTGAGCTCGAGGCGGTGGGGCACGTCGAACGGAGACTGGTCCCGTATACGTTCTTCGAGATAGGGGCCAGTGCCGCGTGGGACGCCTCATCGCCTGGGACAAGGAGCGTCGCGCGGAGTTGACGGCATTCACAGACGTGCGGGAGCTGGTGCGCCAGGAGGCCGAGGGCGCGCGGACTCTCGTCGATCTCAAGGTAGAGGAAGACCGTCGCCGGCTCGGCTTCACGCTCGCGAAGCTGCGCTCGCAGCAGGAGATGACACAGGCGGAGGTCGCCGCGCTAGCGGGCCTGCAGCAGTACGTCGTGAGCGAGATCGAGAGCGGCGTCGCCAACCCGACACTATCGACGCTCAGCGCCCTGGCTCAGGCCCTGGGCGGAGAGCTCGAGATCGGCTGACGCTTCACTTCTCCTCGGGGCGCTCCTCCGGCCAGGTCCAGAGCGCGGCGGCGATGAGGTGGATGCACGGACGCTCCGTGGCGTCGCCGCAGCCGCAGCTGTACATGAGCTGCTCGCCGTCCATCACCCACTCGGCCTGAACCTCGCGATCGCCGGCCTCCACGCGCGCGACCAGGCGGACGTCGCTCCGCTCCACGGCGTTGACGGCGCCGTTCTCGACAGCCGAGGCGCCACGCATGTACACGTCCGCCGGCACCAGGCTGATCAAGGTCTCCTCGTCGAACCAGTCGTCGATCCTCGCCATGTCTCTCCCTTCGCCGTGGTCCCGGAGGCTGGCCGCCCACCCGGGGCCCGTTCCGTCCCGGAGAGCGTACCTTGCTCCGGGACGCAAGGAGAGGGGCGCCGCGCGGCTCCACGGCCTCGCAGCGCCCCTCGCACTCGGCGCGGCGGCCGTCTTGCGGCGCCGCGGCCGTCTTCAGGTTCTGTCAGCTGAGCGTGGCCTGACCGGGCCGCCAGTCGACCGGGCAGAGCTCGCCGGTCTGCAGCGCCTGCAGCACGCGGAGGGTCTCGTCGGTGTTGCGGCCGATGTTGTTGGAGTGCACCACCGCGTACTTGAGAGTGCCCTCGGGATCGATGACGAACGTGCCGCGCAGGGCGATGCCCTCCGGCAGCAGCACGCCGTAGGCGTCGGCCGTCTCGCCCTTCATGTCGCTGAGCAGCGGGAACGGGAGTGAGCCGCCGAAGTCGCGCTCGATCCACGCCTTGTGGCTGTGCTCGCTGTCCGTGCTCGCGCCGAGCACCACCGCGCCGAGGTCCTCGAACTGGCTGTTGTACTTGGCGAACCCCTGGATCTCCGTGGGGCACACGAAGGTGAAGTCGAGCGGATAGAAGAACAGCACGACCCACTTGCCGCGGTAGTCGCTGAGCTTCACGTCGACGAACTCGCCGTCCTTGGCGCCTTTGAGGGCGAACTCCGGCGCGGATTGACCTACCTGGACTGCCAATGTCGCTCCTTTGTCGTGGAAGGGCCGGAGGCGCTTCGCCGCCGGCCCGGGTCTTCACTGCTGGCGGTGACGGTACCCGGGCGAACTCGGAGTGAAACGGTCCGCGATGGAGCGTGGCGGCGCTGCCGATAGTACTGGGAGTGGAAGCGTCGCCGGGGTCCCCGACCGGATCGCCGTCTGGGGCGGCGACCTGGACCACGGCGCCTCCACGGAGGCCGTCGCCGCCCGCCCCGCTCAGGCTGAGACCAGCAGCACGACGAGCTCGCCGCGGACCGTGCACACCCTCCACCCGGTGCAGCTCGATGTCGGACGTGGCGGACGGGCCGGAGACGAAGACCACCGGCCGGCCCGTCTCTTTGACGAGCGCGGCGATGGGGACCATCGCCGCCGCCAGGTCCGGCACGACCTGGTCCTCGCGGACCACGCAGAGGTAGACGTCCGGGACCAGGGAGAGGGCTCGCCGCCCGTCGGCTGAGCCGGCGGCGAGCACCAGCGACCCCGTCTCCGCCACCGCGAGCGTGCAGCCGGTGAGCGCGCCGTCGAGCGCGTCCAGCTCGGCCGGCGAGAGCCCGTGGTCCTCGACCACGTCCACGCCGGCCCATGAGTCCGTGCCGGCCTGCGTGTCCAGGCCGCCCTCGAGCCCCGCGCCCGCCGGCCGCCAGTCTGCCGGCAGCCCGGGCGGCACGCCGAGCCGGCGCACGCCGTGCGCGACGCACACGCGGGCGACCTCCGCCGCGACGTCGCCCGCGGCCACCCGGCGGACCTCCACGTGCGCGCCCTCGAGACGTTCGACGAGCAGCCGAGGAGGTCGGCGCCGGCGCGAGACTCCGGGACGGCTGGGTCGGCGGCGCGAGACTCCGGGACGCCGGGAGTCACGGCGCCTCCTCCCCACGGGACCTCGCCCGCGTCCGGCGGCGCTGCCGCGGCGCCCGACGCCGTCCCGCGCTCCCGCGCCCACCACTCGCGGAAGGTCTCCCGAGCCACCGGCCGCAGGTCGCGACCCTCGGACCAGCCGGCGAGCGGCGGCGGCAGGGTGCGGACCAGGCCGCCGCGGACGAGCGGCAGCTCGGCGGCCCTCCCCGCTCTCTGTGCAGCGGCGAAGCGCCGCGGCGAGCCGAACGTCCACGCCGCGGCTCCGAACAGCGCCTTCTCGGGAGCGGGCGCCTGCTCGCGCACGGCCCGCGCCCGCAGGTACAGGAGCACGCCCGGGATGTCGATGCCCACCGGGCACACCTCGGCGCACGCGCCGCACAGCGTGGAGGCGAACGGCAGCTTGGCGTGCTCCTCCATCCCCCAGAGCTGCGGCGTGAGGATGGCGCCGATCGGCCCCGGGTAGATCGACCCGTAGGCGTGCCCGCCCACGCGCGTGTAGACCGGGCACACGTTGAGGCAGGCGCTGCAGCGGATGCACCTCAGCGCCTGCCGCCCGACCGGGTCGGCCAGCGCGTTACGGCGCCCGTTGTCGAGCAGCACGATGTGGTACTCCCGCGGCCCGTCGGCCGGCAGCGGCCCGTCCCCAGAAGTCACCCCGGTCAGCAGCGAGACGTAGGAGCTCATCCGCTCACCGGTCGCGGACCTCGGCAGCAGGCGCAGCAGCAGGCCGAGGTCGGCCGGCGACGGCACGACCTTCTCGATCCCGACCACGCTGACCAGCACCGGCGGCAGAGTCGTCACCATGCGCCCGTTGCCCTCGTTCTCCACCACGCAGACGGTGCCGGTCTCGGCGACGGCGATGTTGCAGCCCGTCACTCCCATCCCGGCGCGCAGGAACCGCTCGCGCAGGTAGAGCCGCGAGACCTCGGCGAGCTCGCTGGGGTCGTCGCTGAGCTCCCGCTCCGCGGCGATGGTCCGCCGGAAGATGTCGCGGATCTGGCCGCGGCTGTAGTGCACTGCCGGCACCAGGATGTGAGAGGCGGTGTCGCCGGCCAGCTGGACGATGAGCTCGGCGAGGTCGGTCTCGACGGCCTCGACGCCGGCCTCGGCGAGCGCCGCGTCGAGGCGGATCTCATCGGTGGCCAGCGACTTCATCTTGACGAGCTCGGTGACGCCGTTCCGGCGCGCGATGTCCGCGACGACGGCGCAGGCGGCCGCGGCGTCGGGGGCATGATGCACCTGCGCTCCCGCCGCTGTGGCGGCCGCCTCGAACCGCGCGAGCAGCTCGTCGAGGCGGCCGAGCGCGTCGTCCTTGATGCGGCGCGCCTGCTCGCGGAGCTCTTCGAAGTCCGCCAGCTCGGCGACGGCCGCGGCGCGGCGCGCGCGGATGGTCTGCGTCGCGCGCCCCATGTTCGCGCGGAGCTGCTCGTCCGCCAGCGCCTCACGCGCGGCCGCGGGGAAGTCGTGCGGGCTCCCGCCCGCGTGTCGCCGCCGGCCGCTCACCGATGCGCTCCGTCATCCGCATGCCATGAGAGCGCACACCCACTCTGGATCCAGGTACCTGCCGGGTACCTGCACCGTGCGCGGCCACCCCTGGAACTGCGCTCGCAGGTACCTCGCAGATACCTGGATACCGAGGTGCCGGACGGCGACATCACCGCCGGCCGCCTGCCGGCCGACCGCTCGCCGTCCGGCGGGTCACCGGCCGGCCCGCCTGAGAACCGTCCCCCGGCCCGCGCGCCGCGAGGATGTCCGCGAGGTGGACGGCGCGCACCGCCGGTCCCCCTCCGGGCGCCGGCGGCGCCAGCCGGCTCAGCCCGCCGCCGATGTGCAGCAGGCACGAGGGATCGACGGCGGTGACGACCTCTGCCCCCGACGCCAGGATGTTGCGGCACTTGTCCTCGAGCATCGCCACCGAGACGGCGGCGTTCTTGACGCTGAAGGTGCCGCCGAACCCGCAGCACTCGGCGGCGTCGGCCAGCTCCAGCAGCTCGAGCCCGCGGACGTGCGCCAGCAGCCGCTGGGGCGCGTCGCCGACGCGCGCGACGCGCTGCGAGTGGCAGGTGGGGTGCAGCGTGACGCGCCGCGGGTACGACGCGCCGACGTCCTCCACGCCGAGGCGGCGGACGAGGAACTCGCTGAGCTCGAAGAGCCTGCCGCCGAGCGCCTCCGCGTCCGCCGCCAGCCGCTCGTCGCCCTCCTCGCGCGCGACCTCCGGCAGCAGCTCGCGCAGCCACCCCACGCACGACGACGACGGCGAGACCACCGCGTCCACGCCGTCGTCCCGCCCCAGCACGTCCACCAGCCGCCGCGCCAGGCGCAGCGCCTCGGCGCGGTACCCGCTGTTGACGTGCATCTGGCCGCAGCACGTCTGCTCCGCGGGGAACACGACCTCGTGCCCCAGCCGCTCCAGCACGTGCACCACGCTGCGCCCCGTCTCGGGGAACAGCGTGTCGCCCACGCAGGTGATGAACAGCGCGACCCTCACGCCGCAACAGTACACCGTTGACCCGGGTCTACGATGGCTGTGAGGTCGTGGACAGCGCACCGTACGGCAGTCGCCGGAGCGCGAAGCGCCCGGCGGGCGAAGGAGGGGAGCGATGGACGTCACCCGTTCACGAAAGTCCGTGTTCCTGCTTGTCATCGGAGTCCTGCTGATCCTCATGCTGGCGGCCGGCCCCGCCGCGTCGGCCGCCCCCAAGGGCATCATCTACGACTCCACCGCCACACCGTCCTGGACGCAGTCCCTGGCCGGTCCGGCCGCGGCCGGCGACTCCGCGTCCGATGTCGTGATGCTCAAGCGCGACGTGATCCTCGTCCTCGGCACGCTCTCCAACGCCGCCGGGAACACCGACATCAGCCTCACCAAGTACGCCGGCAACGTGAAGCAGTGGACCAAGGTCTGGAACGGCCCCGGCCTGGGGCTCGACACCGGGGCCGCGATGGCCCTCTCGTCCGACGGCAAGTCGGTCTACATCTGCGGGACCTCGACCAAGGCCGCCGCGAACTCGGACCTCTACGTACTCAAGCGCTCGACCAAGACCGGCAAGCTCACCTGGGCGAAGAAGTACGACGGTCCCAAGCACAGGAACGAGTACGCGGTGGCGATCGGTGTGGACGCCGCCGACAACGTCGTCGTCACCGGCTGGTCGCAGAACGCGGCGGACATCGACTACGCCGTCGTGAGCTGGAGCAAGTCCGGGGCGCTGCGCTGGTCGTGGCGCTGGGACGGCGGCAACGGCAACGACATCCCCTTCGACCTGTGCGTCGACCCCGCCGGCCAGTCGTGGGTCACCGGGATGATGGCCGCGGCCGGCGGCAAGGTGGCCTGCGCCACGGCCCGCCTCTCGGCGGCCGGCGCCAAGCTGTGGACCAAGAAGTACCTCGGGCCGGACAACCTCGGCGCCGCCGGCTCGACCATGGCGCGGCGCCCCGGCGGCGGCGTCTACATCGGCGGCGTCGTCATCCGCCCGCTCACGGGCAACGACGCGATGCTCATCCGGTACTCGGCCAGCGGGAGCCGCTCGGTGGTCGCCATCGACAACGCCGGCGGCGGAGCCACCGCCGAGGTGTGGTGGGACATCGCCGTGACCTCGACCAAGGCGATCCTCTGCGGCGGCGCCACCACCATCGGCGCCGTGTCAGCACCCCAGAGTCGTGATCTCACGTCCCGACGGCACCGCCGTCCTCCAGGGGACGGTGGCCTCCGGATGGTCGGACGCGTTCACCACGGTGGCGACCGACGGCTTCGCCGGCTGGTACGTGGCGGGCACCCACCACACGGCGCCGGCGATCGAGCACGTGCGGGTGTACCGCGGCTCGCTGCTGAGCTCCGCAGGTGCGTGGCAGTGCGAGTGGGGCGGCGCGACCGACGGCAATGAGCCGCGTGTGATGGCCGTCCACGACACATCGTGCGTCGTCGTCGGCCAGTGGAACGGAGGCGCGACCGGTATCGACCAGCTCGTGATGATGTTCAACTACTGAGCCGCTGACGGGCCGGACGGGCCCGGCGGCCGGACGCTGCGTCCTGCCGCCGGGCCCGTCCGTTCGCTCTCGCCGTCCCTACTGCTCGACGCGCCCGAACCAGGCGCCGATGTTGGTGGCGCTCGTGGTCATGGCCCCGGCCAGGATGCACAGGTCGCCACGGACGTGCATGTCGCCGAAATAGTCGTCGCCGCCGAACGCGCCGTGGTAGGTCTTCGCCCAGGCCCGCCCACCGGCGACACTGTACTTCGTCAGCAGCCAATCCGAGTTGCCGCTGTCCCCGATCCAGCCGGCCGCGTAGATCGCCCCGTTCGGACCGATGTCGACGTTCGTGAGATTCGCTCTCCTGCCGCCCGGAGTCGAGACCTTGACCCAGCCACGGACTCCGCCGGAGCTCCACTTCGCAAGCACGCCGGCCATCGCGGCCCCGGACCACTGCGTGCCGCACGCCACCACGTCACCCTTGCCCGTGACGGCCACGGCGTTGCTTCCCTCGTCGTGCTTCGCGGTTCCCCAGGTGCGCAGCCAGCGAACGGCCCCGCTACTTGCGTAGCGGGCCACCATCACGTCCCCGTTCCGGTCGTAATCGGCGTCGCCCGCCACGTACACGTAGCTGCCCTTCGCGACGACGGACGACCACTCGTCCCTGCCGTGACGTACGCCGTCCCTCACGCGCGCCCAGGCCAGCTTGCCGCCGTTGGTCACCTTGAGGAGGAAGGCATCCCAAGCCTGCTTCGCGGAGCCGGACTGCGTGCCGCCGGCGATGTACACGCTCCCGTTGGCGTCGCTGGTGACGTCGGAGACGTAGTCCTCACGCGATCGGTTCCAGACGCGCCGCCACATCTCGGCGCCGGTGTCCCCCGCGAGCTTGCGCACGACGACGCCGAGCCCTCCCGTCTTCATGGTCTCGGTGCTGACGAGGATCGGATTGCCGTCGGACGGGGACACCACGATGCCGCACGCTTCGTCGTCTCCCTTGGCCGGCCCGTCGATCACCCGGGCCCACGCGCGGTCGCCGTCGGTCTCGTACTTGGCGACCAGCACGCTGCCGGTCTCGTTGTCGTCCGTGTCGATGCGACCGGCCACGTAGATCGCGTCGTCACTCGCGGCCGCGAAGCCCAGCCAGACCCCGTAGGCATAGCCGTTGGGATACGCCCTCGACCACAGATAGCCTCCGTCCGGAGCGAACAGGGCCACGAGCCCGCTGCTGTAGTAGGGCGCCGACGCGGGCCTGGAGTAGCCGGTGCAGACGGTGCCGAACGTGGCCGGCTCCGCCGTCACGAAGAGATCGGCCACTCCGGCACCATCGAGCACGACGTTTGTGATCAGGTCGCCGGACGCGCCGCGGGCCGGCGACGCCGCCGCGACCGCGGTCGGCAGCCCGAGCAGCAGCGCTGCGAACGTGAGCAGAACGAGACTCTTGCGCATGTGCATCCCCTCTCCCCTGTACCTTGTGACACTGCCAGGCGCGCCCAGGGCGCGACACTTCCCACCTTATGAGGTCGTGCGCCGTGATACCAGAGTCCGTACTTCGTTGGGGCGACGGTCAGACTCGGGGGGACCACACCGCCCCCGACCCCTCAGAACCTGAGGCGGGAGCGCAGCGCCTCGTCGGCGAGCACGATGAGGCGCTGCGTGGCGCGCGTGGCGCCCACGTAGAAGAGGTCGCGCTCGCGTGCGGAGTCGAGTCGTTCGATGTCGGTGAGCACCACCGCGCGCGCCTCGAGCCCTTTGAAGCGGTGGATCGAGGCGTACCTGATCTTCGACGACTTGAGGTCGGTCACGGGGCCGCGAGGCGTGGGGCGCATGAGTGGGGTGAGCCGGTCGCGCCACGACTGCTCGGTGACCGCGGCCGCCGCGCAGGCGGTGTCGTTGCGGGTGCTCAGGACGGCCACCTGGGGCCCGGTGAAGCCGTCCTCCCTGAGCTCCTCGAGCGCGCCGCAGAGCAGCATCGCCTGCTGCTCCGCGTCGCGGTAGAACCGGACCTCGGGGGCGTCGCCCTCGTCCGGCCGCAGACACCTGGCGTAGGCGCCCGGGCTGCCCGCGCCGTCTCCGCCCGGACTGCCTGCGCCGTCCCCGGCGCAGATGCCCGCGCCGGCGCAGGCGAACGCCGCCACGGCCGGCGCGTTGCGGCAGTTCTCGTCCAGCTCGAACACCACGCAGGCGTTACCCTCGCTGCCGCAGAACCCGTCGAGGTCCACGGAGTCGTCGTAGATCGCCTGGTGGCGGAAGTCGCCGAAGATGCGCCAGAACCCCTCCTTGAGGCCGCCGCGCACGGTGAAGTCGAGCACGTCCAGGAACTGATGCCGCAGCACATCCTGGGCCTCGTCGAGGATCAGCTCGTCGTAGTCGCACGGCTTGTCGATGAGCCCCTCGGCGGCGAGTCGCGGGAGCTCGTCGTCCCAGAACTCCGTGCCGCCTCCGAGCCGGGGTGACCCGGCCGGGATGCCGGCGGCGCGGACCATGTGGTCGGAGACCGTGGTCGCGTCGCAGAGGCCGGCCGTCTGCTCGCGCAGCCACTCGGCCAGCGGCCGGTTGAAGCAGAGCAGGAGAGCGCGGCGGCCCGCGGCCCGTGCCCGCCGCGCCGCCTCGATCGCCAGCAGGGTCTTGCCCGTGCCCGCGGGCCCGTCGAAGACCACCCGCGGCATGCGCCGCATGTGGTCGAGCGCCTCGAACTGCGCCTCCGTGTAGTGGCGGATCTCCTCGTCGATGCGCGCCGCGCGCGCCTTGGGACTCTCGTAGAACTCGAAGTCGTGGCGCAGCACCCGGACGATCTCCTCGCACTGCGCCTCTGTCGGCTCGCCGGCCCTCGGGTCGAACCACGCCTTGTGCAGGCTCTTCGCGCGCTGGCGCGCCTGCGCAAGGGCGGCCTCCACCCAGTCCGCGAGCGACCGCTGTTGCAGGCGCGCGTGGTCGATCACCTGCCAGCTGTGCCACTCCTCGCTCACGTCGGTGAAGTCGATGAACGGGAAGCACACCGCCGACTGGAACACCACGCCGTTCAGGTGCGCGCGCTGCCGCGCGAGGCGGTCGCGGAGGCTGTGCATGGCCTCGGAAGCCTGCTTGAAGGGCCCCCGTGGGTCGCCGTCGGGGTCGCGCCCGTAGAACCAGAGCCCGCGCTCGCGCCGGAGCCGGTGACAGCCTTTGACTTCGATGACGAGTACACCCAGCCCGGGCGCGACCACCATGAAGTCGATCTCGCCCTCCATCTGGCGCCGGTGGTGCGCCAGGTCCTGCGAGTGCAGCACCGTCCAGCCCGAGACGTCGGGGCCGGCGCCGCGGCCGCCGCGAACGCCGCCCTTCTCGGCCGCGCCGGCCTCCTCGAACAGCGAGAAGAGGAGCTTCTCCCCGTCGCTCGGCGTGTCCGGGTCGATGTGCGGAGGGATCAGACGCATCGCGCCACATCTTCGCCGGGCGCGCCGCGCACCCTCCGCCGCGTTGCCGCGAACACCGCGCGGCTCCGGTCCGTCTCACGTATGCTGAGAGCACACGAACGAACGGACCGCAGCATGACCATCGTCACCTACAGCAACGCTCCGCTCGGCTTCGGCGTGACCTACGACGACGCCGAGACAGCCCGCGCCGAGGGCCCCGCCGACCCGCGCTACGCCGCCGCCTGGACCGACCGCTTCACCACGCGCGTCGCCGGCGGCGTGCTCTTCTGCCCCACCACAGCGACGCCGGAGAAGGTCGCCGGCGGCAGCACACCGAGCCTGCTCATCACCACCGACAGGTCGCCCCTCTCCCCCGGCACGCTCAGCCGCTGGGACTGGGACGAGGTCACGGGCCGCGAGGCGGCGCCGTTCATGACACTCACCGGCGCCGACGAGATCGAGTCCGCGGCCGTCTACTGGCGCGGGTTCCCGGTGCTGCAGCTCGCCGTTGTCGACCCGCCCGCCGACCGGCCCGGCATGCCGATGCAGTTGCTCGGCATGTTGTACACGCCGGCCCAGACGTTCTCCTCGCTGCTGGTCGTGCCGCGCGGCGCGGAGGACCCCTGGGTCCAGCGCTTCCAGGAGGTCATGGACGGGTTCTTCCTGATGCCGATCGAGCGAGAGGGACGCGCACGGACGAGCCACCAGCACGTGCGCTCGCTGCGCCTCTCGGTGGACGATCTCGAGCAGCTGAAGGCGCGCTGACCCGGGACTCTCGTACTACTGTACTCAGACGGAGGCGTCCTCGGCCGCCGGGGCGCTGATCGCCCGTTCGAGCCGCCGCCGCCACTCCTTGCCGGCGCTCGCGCCCGCTTGGCGATGTCGTCGCCCTTCTGGGCGACGATCGCGAGCGCGGCCGGGTCGCCGGCGGCCGCCTGGAGGCGCGCGGTCGGGTACTCCGCGCCGTTGGGGAGCACGAACGAGAAGCGGTACTGCTCCCCGCCCACCGTCAGCTTCACGCCGCCGCCGAAGTAGTACCAGGGCCAGACGACGTCCGTCACCTCGTCCAGCGGGACGTCGAACACCTCCCAGGTCTCCGTGGTGTAGCGCAGCCGGCCGGCCGTCAGGTCCAGCCAGCCGGCCTCCGAGCGCAGCGTCCCGATGAGCCGCCACACGTAGGACGCGAAGTCGTCGCCGGGTCCGCCGGCGCGTGTCGCGTCCGCTCCCCGTGCCTTGTTCCGCGGCATGCGCCGCTCGTCACGCCCGCTCATCCGCCTCTCACAGTCGCGGGAACCCGCTCGCGCTCACCATCTTCGTGTACTTGCTCTCCCCAGTACCGAGGGTGACCGTCCAGTTGGTCCAGTGTGTGGTCGTCCGGGAGTGCCCCTGCGAGTAGTTGTAGTAGGAGTCGGACCAGTACGACGTCCAGTGCCTGGTCGAGGCCGTCGTGTTGAACTTGAGCGGGTCCACCCAGCGCTTGCGCTCCACCGTGGTGTAGAAGTCGCGCATGGTCCAGTTGAAGTCCTCGCCGCAGCAGTCCCAGAGGATGTACGAGCCGTCCGGGATGCCTTTGAGCGTGGCGCTCTTGCCCTTGCGGATGTACACGGCGACCACCGGCTTGCGCTTGTTGCTGGAGCGCGTGAGCACGGCGACCGCGTCGGAGCCGGTCTTGTTGGTGACCTTGACGTAGGCCTTGCCGCCGCTCGACGCTGCGCTTGACCACGTAGCCGTTGGCGAGCCGCACGGGCTTGACGATGACGAAGGCCGCCGTAGCGTCGCCGAGAGAGAGCTCGTACTCGCCGGCGGCGTCGGCGGTGAGGTCGTAGGTGACGTCTCTGGTCTGGCCGGGAGCGATCTCGACCGGCTGCTTGAGGAGCTCGCTGCCGTCGACGAGAAGGGCCCCGCCGAAGGTGCCCGCCAGGTCGCCGGTGTTCTTGACGCTGGTCGTGAGCACCACGTCGTCGCCCAGCTTGGCCGGCGACGGGGAGACCTGCAGCGGCGCGACGACGAAGGTCGGAGGCGCCACGGCCTGAGCCTCGATCGAGGCGCCGCCGAGCGCGAGCAGCACCGGGCCGCGCTCGACGCCGCCCGGCAGAGAGAGCGTCATCTCACGGCCCTGGCCGCCCCCGAGGGGGAACGACACCGCGTCCTGCTGCTTGCCGTCCACCGAGTACGCGGCGCTGTACGTGCCCCCGAGCAGCCCGCGGTTGTACACCACGACCTCGATCTCCGGCGCGTCGTCGAGCGCGACGCGCTTGTCGGACGGCGCGACGACCTCGTAGTGGGGCATCCACCAGAGCACGGCGGCGAGCACGAAGCACAGCGCCGCCGCCCCTACACACGCCAGCTGCAGCGTGCGCGGAGCCGCGCCGGGCAGCGAGCGCCCGAACGCGCCGGGCTTGGCCAGCGCGACGACGAGCCCGACCACGAAGACGACCGCGAGCAGCGTGAACGCCACGCCGAGCGCGTCGCGCGGCCGCCCGCCGGCGACGACGAAGCCGACGAGCAGCGCCAGGACGACGACGCCGCCGAGGATGAACCACAGGGCGCGGCTCTTACGGGCGCCCGGCGCCGGTGCTGTTGTAGGCGGCGGCCCCGGCGCTGCGGCAGGCGGCTGCCCCGGCGCTGCGGCAGGCGGCTGCCCCGGCGCTGCGGCCGGCTGCCGGCGCTGCGGCCGGCGCTCCGGCGGGCCGGGATATGTGTGCGCGGGGGTGGGCGCCTCCGATGGCGCCACCGGAGGTGCCATCGAGGGTGCCATCGAGGGTGCCATCGAAGGCTCCGACCCCTGGACGACACCACCCTCCGCGGCCGGAGCCGACGGCGGCGCAAGCGCAGGCGCCGGCAGCCCGGCCAGCTGGTACGTCCACTCGCGCAGTCCGTCGTAGGCCCACTGCAGGTGCCCCTGACGGTCGTAGTCCACCACGGCTCCGGGCTGGATCTGCCCGTGGCCCTCCAGCGTGAACCGCCCGTCGTCGAATGTGATGGCCTTGCCCATCCAGGCAGTGCTGGGACCGAACGTCGCGATGATCATCTCTTCTCCCCTCCCGCGCCCGCGTGCGTTGTCCCTATCGGCAACAGGCGACGCAGGGTTGAGTGGCGCCCGTGGAGTCCCCGCACCTCGACGACTGCGTCCCCGTGACACACAGACTGTAGATCAGGGCACGACGGTGACGAAGGCGGCCCTGGAGGTCGCGGCGGCGTGGTCGGCGTCAGGCAGTGCCTCCGCCGTCAGCTTCCAGCGGCCGGTCTTGCCCAGGGCGAAGGTGACGGCCCAGCGGGTCGCGTCGCCGGCGTCGCGGTTGGTCGTGAGGAGGGTGCGGCGGAGCGCCCACGCGGAGCCGCTCCAGCGGTAGGCGCGCAGTTCGACGGAGTGCGCGCCGGCGGGGTGCCGGGGCGAGAGCAGGCCGGAGACGGTGAACCTGTCGCCGGCCCCCACCCGCTTCTGCGCGCGCGGCGCACCGAGGACGGGCCTCGGCAGCGGGGTGGCGCTCCACCAGTGCTCCGGCTGGGGCGTCTGGACCGGCACGCCCTTGGGCGGGAACCCGTTGACGAACCGGCTCTTCGGGACCGGCGTCGCCGCGATCCCGGTCCAGCGTCCACGCCCGTCGGCGACGTGCGCCCAGATGAGATACGGGTACGGGTTGCCGGCGACCCAGCCGTTGTAGGCCCAGACGGCGAAGAACCAGTCCTCGTAGCAGCGCCTGTCGCCCTGGCCGATGACGGGGAACACCGACGGCGCGTAGGTCCACTTCTCGGCGAGGATGCTCGCGCCGACGTCGATGTTGTAGGCGATGTCGGTCTTGAGGCGGTCGACGTCGACGCCGGAGGGGATCGACGTCACCTGCATGATGCCGATGCCGCCGTCGCCGCTGATGAGCGGGTCGCCGGCGGTGGTGAACTGGCGCCAGGTGCTCTCCTGCCAGGCGACGGCGTAGAGGATCTTGGGCGGGATGTCGTGGGCGACGGCCGCGTCGTAGAGGAGGGCGCGGATCTCGGCCGGCGAGGGGTTCGCACCGCCGCCGGCCACCGGCGCCGGCGCAACCGGCGCCGGAGCGGCCGGGGCGGCAGCCCAAGCCGGAGGTGCCGCGAGCAGTGCCGGCGCGAGCACCACCGCGGCAAGGAGCGCCGCGGCGGCCAGAACAGCCGCCGGCGCGGCCGCCGCGAGGGCAGCCGTCCGGGGCACGCGCAGGTGTCGGGAGAGGATCATGGGCATCCAGTGTACTCATCTCCGGGGACGCCCGTGCGCCCCGGCGGGTTCGACTCAGGTCGCCTGTTCCTCAGTCTCCAGGCCAGGCACCTGTGGCATGCCCTCGTAGGTGACGACCTGCTCGGGCATCCCCGCGAACGCGAAGCTCGCGTTGCGGTGGTCGCGCTCGTCCAGGCCGATGCGGCGCAGGACGTCGGCCCAGCAGGCGAACCCGTCCAGCCCGTGGTACGCGGCGTACTCCCTGACGGTGTCGCCCTCCGCGGGCGTCTCCTCCCACTCCGGGTGCGCGGCGACGAGCTCGGCGTACGTGTGCTCGGCGTGGTCCTCGAACTCGGCGTTGAGCAAGAAGGCACGGCGGATGCCCAGACGCGCAAGGGTAGCGGAGAACAGATTGTACGATCCGGACATGAGGTCCGGCAGAGGACGGGTCATGTAGCGCGGGTCCCTGACCGCCTCACGGCGGAGCTTCTCCTCGATGATGCGCAGGTGCTGCACCTCGTTGTCCTGCGCGGCGCGGCCGTACACGAGGATCCTCTCGGCCTGGCGCACCACGTCCGGGTCGCCGTACCGGCGCTGGATGCGGCCGTACTGGCGACTCTCCCAGGCACGGTACGGGATCGACGCGAGCGACTCGATCACCCGCACCTTGGGCAGGGACTCCTCCCTGCCTGCCAGTGCGTCCATGCTGCGCACGAACAGGCGCGCGCCCGCAGAGTACGCGTAGCGCGGGCGCGCCAGCGTGGACTCCTGCTCCCGCTTGAGGTCGATCGTCATGTACGTCTTCTGCCCACTCCCGCCGAACTCAGTCCGTCTACCGGCCGACGGGGGCAGTCCCCCGCGGTCGGCGGACCGGCTACTTCCCCAGAGGCAGCATGTTGATGGCGCGGCTCACGGTGACGAGGATCGTCACCAGCGAGATGGCCGACTGCAGCGTGAACAACAGTTTGACGCGCCGCGTGAGCGGCATCGTGTCGGTAGGGCTGAAGGCGACGACGTTGGTGTACGCCGTGTAGAGGTAGTCGCTCAGCCGCGGCGTCCAGTCCGACTGGCCGGAGGCCTGCTGCGGGTACTGGAAGTCCCAGGCCTCCACCTCACCCATCGCACGCACCCGCGGGCCGCCGCCGTCCAGCCACCAGTAGATGAGCGCGAACGTCAGCACGTTGACGCCCAGCACGGCGAACCCGGCGAACAGCAGGCGGGGACCCGAGTCGTCGACGTCCCTGAGCAGCGTGGTGAGCAGCAGCGCCGCGTTGAGCGCGCTGGCCGCGTGGAGGATCGTGTCGAACTCAGGCGGCCGATGCGTGGAGCGTGAGGCCCAGCGCCTTCACTACCCTGAGTACCGTGGCGAACTCCGGGTTCCCGCCGGGCGACAGCGCCTTGTACAGACTCTCACGCCCGAGACCTGCCGCTCGAGCCACCTCGGTCATTCCCTTTGCCCGCGCGATGTCGCCGAGCGCTGCTGCCACGACTCCAACGTCCCCATCCGCGAGCGCGGCCTCGAGGTACGCGGCCATGTCGTCAGCATCACGCAGGTAGTCGACAGCATCCCATGTTGTCGTCCTGATCGTCATTCCACCTCCTCGAGTGCGCGTGCCACCTCATGCGCCGCGGCGATGTCCCGCCGCTGGGTGCTCTTCGTACCACCGCAAAGCAACACGACCTCATCATCTCGCCGCGTGAAGTAGATCCTGTAGCCGGGTCCGGCGTGGACGCGCAATTCCGCAACACCACGACCGAGCGAACGCGTGTCACCGAAATGCCCGAGCGACAGTCGTCGAACGCGGATGAGAATCAGAGCTCTGGCTTCTCTGTTCACAACTGCCCGCAACCAGCGAGCGAACACATCTGACTCAAGCACGTGGATCGGCTTGTGGCTATCGTATCCCAAAGGATACGTCCTCGCAAGACGCAGATGTGTGCACTTCCTTCATGCGACGAGCATCGCAAGACAACGTCGACTTCGCCATGTTCACGAAGGCCACCAGAGGTAGACATTCCCAAAGCCCGCCGACCAGAAGGTCGGCTGCACGAAGCGTGCACCAGCGGTTCAGCGGGTCGCTGCGGAGTCAGGCCGGCTCGAGGTCGAGCTCGGGCTCGGCCTCGAGGTCGCCTGGACCGTCGTCGACGCCGGCCGCGCCGCCGATGTCGAGCACGAGCTCGGCCTGCTCGCCGGGCAACTCCTCGACGTGACGGAGCTTGCGCTCCATGGCGCGCGTGCGCCGGCCGGTCTCGTCGATGGTGCGCCCGGCCGTGTCGAGCTGCCGCTTGACCTTGTCGAGCACGTCGCCGAACTTGCCGAACTCCGTCTTGACGGCGCCGAGCACGCGCCACACCTCGACCGCCTGCTGCTCGATGGCGAGCGTCTGGAACCCCATGCGCAGGCTGCTGAGCAGCGCCGCCAGCGTGGTGGGCCCGGCGACGACCACGCGGTACTGCTGCTGCAGGTCCTCGACCAGCGCCGGCCGGCGCACGACCTCCGCGTAGAGGCCCTCGGTGGCGAGGAACATGATGGCGAAGTCGGTGGTGTGCGGCGGCCTGACGTACTTGTCGCGGATGGACTGCGCCTCGACCCTCACCGCGCGCGCCAGCGCGTCGCAGGCGGCGCTGCGCGGCCTCGGCGTCGCCGCAGTCCGCGGCGTCCTGCACGCGCGCGTAGTCCTCCTGCGGGAACTTGGAGTCGATGGGCAGCCACACGCAGGCGGCCGGGTCGTCCTTGGGGCCCGGCAGCCTGACCGCGTACTCCACCATCTCGCGGGAGCCGGGCTCGACGTGCACGTTGCGCTCGAACTGCGCCGGCGTGAGGATCTCCTCGAGCAGCGCGCCCAGCTGGACCTCGGCCCAGGTGCCGCGCGCCTTGACGTTGGTGAGCACGCGCTTGAGGTCGCCGACGCCGGTCGCGAGGCTCTGCATCTCGCCCAGCCCCTTCTGCACCGACTCGAGCTGGTCGCTGACGAGCTTGAACGACTCGCCGAGGCGCTTCTCGAGCGTGGACTGGAGCTTCTCGTCCACCGTGACGCGCATCTGCTCGAGCTTCTTCTCGTTGCCGGCCTGGAGCTCGATGAGCCGCGCGTCGATGCGTGGCGCGCACGCCGTCCAGGGCCTTCTGGTTGGACGCGGTGAGCTCGCCGAGCCGCTTGGAGACGCCGTCGAGCTGGGTGCGCTGCACCTCGGCCATGGCGCCGAGCTGCGTCGCGAGCTGCTCGTTGCCGGCGGAGAGGCCGCGCGCGAGCTCGGCGCGCGAGTCGCGCGAGGCCGCGGCCGACTCCTCGCGCGCCGCGCGCAGCTCCGCGCGCACGGCGTCGGCGCTCCCGTGCGCGCCCGCCCCCGAGCGCACGAGCAGCACGACGAGCAGCACCGCGTCGGCCACGGCAAGCAGCAGCACCAGCCAGAGGATGTGTCCGTCATGCCCCGCCCTCCCTGAGATGTGGCCGCGCCGCCGCGGGCGGCGGCGCGGCGCCCGCAGGCAGGCTACTCCGAGGCGCGGACGGATGGGGGCCGCGCCGCGGCCGCGATTCCGCTATCCTCACCCGCGCCGACACACACCCGACCCGGGAGCGCACCCTCCGTGTTCATCCTCGAAGAGCCCTACGTCTCCGACCTGCTCGTCGCGACCGTCGGCGAGCTCGGCCTGCCGGTGCTGCGCACCCCGATGGCCGAGCGCCGGCTGCCGGCCGCGCTCGCCGGCCTGCTGCGCGACGACGCCTCCTTCGCCGCCGCGGCCCGCGCGCCGGGAGCGCGGCTGTACTCCAACTCGGAGAACGCGATCGGCTGGATCGCCGCCAACCTCGCCGGCTCGGACCTGCCGCGCAGCATCGAGCTCTTCAAGGACAAGCTGGCGTTCCGCGATCTCGTCGCCGACCTGTACCCGGACTACCGCTACGCGGGCGTGCCGGCGGACGAGCTGCGCGCCTTCGACCCCACGCGCCTGCGGGCGCCGTTCGTGGTCAAGCCGGCGGTGGGCTTCTTCAGCCTCGGCGTGCACGTGGTCGCATCCGCCGAGGCGTGGCCGGAGACGGTGGACGAGATCGAGCGCGAGCTGCGGCGCTGCGCCACCTCTACCCGCAGCAGGTGCTCGACCTGGACCACTTCGTGGTGGAGGAGGTCATCAGGGCGAGGAGTTCGCCGTGGACGCCTACTACGACGCCGAGGGCGCGCCCGTGCTCGTCAACGTCTACGCGCACCTGTTCTCCTCGGCCGAGGACGTGAGCGACCGCGTCTACTACACCGACGCGGCGACGGTCGCCCGCCTGGGCCCGCCGGCCGAGGAGTTCCTGGCTGAGACCGGCCGCCGCGCCCGTCTCGCCGACTTCCCCGTCCACACCGAGCTGCGCATCGACGCCTCCGGCCGCGTCGCGCCGATCGAGGTGAACCCCATGCGCTTCGGCGGCTGGTGCGCCACCGACCTCGCGCACTTCGCCCACGGCGTGAACCCCTACCGCTGCTACCTGCTGGGCGAGCGCCCGGACTGGGCGCGCATCGCCGCCGAGACGGCGGGTCGCACCACGGCGCTCATCGTCGCCGACCTGCCGAGCACCGTGGACCTTGCGGCCATCGACGTCTGTCGACTACGAGGGCTTCGCCGGCGCGCTTCTGCAACGTGCTCGAGCTGCGCCCGACTGACTACAACCGCTACCCGGTGTTCGCGTTCACCTTCGTCGAGGTCCCGTCCGGCGACCTCTCCGAGCTGCACGGAGTGCTCGGTGCGGACCTGCGGGAGCACCTGAGGATGGCGTGACCGCCGGGCCGCGGCCTCGCCTGTCCGCGATGCCGTGCGGTCATGGCCGGCTCCAGAGGCGCGATGGCCCAGCACTGGGTCGCCTGACCGCCTCGGAGCCGGATCAGTCTTCCCGGCTGATCCTCTTCCGCAGGGGATCGGCGCTCTGGCGCAGAGATGTCGCCGGGAGGTACGCCTCCAGGTTCAGCGGCGGGTCGAGACGCTGGACGACCGCCTGCTCGAGGCCGGCGAGGCTGTCGCGGTCGTCGTGCGGGTGCAGCGCGACGAGGAGATGAGCGCGCATCCATTCGCCGAGCGCCTGCTCGGACGAGGCCTGCAGGAGCATCGGCGCCTGTACGACCAGGTCGAGCCGGTCGAGGAGGATGGACGCGAGCGTGAGGCGCAGCACGGAGCCGCGGACCTTGCCGGCCAGGTGGATGCGGCCGACGCGCTCGCCGAGCGTGTCGCTGCCGGCGCGGCCGGAGGGCCACTTCGTGGCTCCGGCCTGCCCGACCCAGATGCGCCCGGCCTCGAACGGCAGGTCAAGGCCGCGCGCGAGGTCGGCGGCGCCGGCCTCGTCCACCCAGAAGCCGAAGAGCCCCGGCCGGTCCAGACCCTCGGCGCCGGCCGGCCACGCGCTCGCAGCCACGAGCGCCGGAGAGGCGTCGAGGTCGTCGAGCGCCGTCCAGGCGTCGCGCTCCTCCCACTGCGGCCGCCGCGGCGCGTCGTCCGCCGGGTCCGCCGGGTCGGCGGGGTCCGCCTGGTCCGCCGGGTCGGCGGGGTCCGCCGGCTTCGCCGGTTCGTCGGCCGGCTGTGCCGGTCTCAGGTCCTCGTCCATGACGGCATCCTACCCGCTGCGAGCACCGGCCGGCATGTCCGGCACGCCGCATCGTCAGCCGCGGAGTCGCTCTCGTCCCAGCTCCGGATCTCGCGCGGCATGAAGCAGCGCCAAGAACCAGACGGCGGTCACGCGTCCGGGCGGCGGCCCTACGGCGACACTTCGCGTTCATCGAAGGCACGAGCCTGGTGGCGGATCGCGACGATCTCCACACAGTCGTCCCTGCGGCGATAGATCACCCGGTACGGGCTGACGATGATCTCGCGGACGTCCTCGCGCTGGGTCTCCGGGACCATGCGTCCGCGATCCGGGAAACGGGCGAGAGCCCTGACGCGTTCCATGAGCCGCTCGAGCCACTTAAGAGCGGCAGTCGGATCGTCGTGAGCGATGTGCTCGACCGCGTCGTCGACCTGTCGATCGGCAAGCGGCGACCACATCACTCTCACTTGAGGAACTTGTCCCTGAGTCGCTGCTCGACGTCGTCGTGCGGGATGCCCATGCCGGCGTCGAGTTGCTGCTCGGCCGTGCGAACGTCGCGAAGCACAGCAAGCTCGTCCATCAGGCTCTCATAGACGTCGACGTCCAGCAGCACCGCGGCACTGCGGCCGTTCTGCGTCAGGATCACCGGCCGCTTGGTCGCGTGGACCTGGCTGAGAACGGCCGACGCATTGGCGCGGAACTCAGTCACGGGCCGAACGTCGACAGAGGGACGAAGCAGTGCCATGACGACCTCCATTCGATACGCTATTAAGTACAGTTTAGCGTATGTTCCGAGAGGTCGATGTTCGAGACCGTCGGTCATGATGTGCCGGAGCTTGTCGCAGACCGCCGCGCGCCACAAGGATGACCATCAGCCGCGCCGGGTGACGCTCGCAGCATGCGAGGAGTGCTTCTCGCACCGAGGAAGCGCACAAGAGCAGACCCGGCGGACGTTGGGTCACGGGCAGTGGGCTGCCCGTGGGGCCACTCCGCCGAGCCGTCGGCCAGGCGCTCGGGGCAGTCAGCGAGTCGCCCCGAGGAGGCCGGCAGCTGGTCGCACGTCCACGAGACGTACGCCGCGCACGACCGATGCTTGCCTTCGGCCTTGGACCGCTCGAAGGCCTGCGCCGAGTCGATACGGCAGCCGATCAGCGCCCTGCACGTCGTGGCTCCGAACTCCGTCTCGAAGCCCCGGAACAGCTGCTGCAGTCTCTCTGCGGTGGACGACGCAGCTTGATCCGCACCGGGAACCCCACGAAGCTGGTCGCGAAGCCCCAGGGAGAGAGCCGCGCCGGACAGCGCTCCGCAGACCTCGCCCATGCCCGCGATCCCCCCGCCCAAGTAGCGGGCCAGCACGACCGAGTCCTCGCCGGCGCCGAGCAGGAGAGCCGCGAAGCGGACCACGGCCTGAGCACAGTTGAGGTGGCCGGGCCCCGAGTCGGCGAACCCGGCCAGAGCGGCCGCCCTGGCTGCCGAAACCGTGTCGTCGGTCATCCCTGCCATCCTCCAGTGTGAGCGGCGCAGACTGCCGTGCCCCGCGTTCGACCGTGACGAGATTCTACTGTGCCGGTTGTG
>CAWCAH010000017.1:0-59575 GCA_963793605.1 uncultured Thermoleophilia bacterium | reverse complement strand
CTTCATGTCTCCTCCTCCGTGCGCCGACCTTCCTCGCCGGCGCACTGCTCGTCCGTGTCAACAGATGGGCGCGCACGGCGCCGGCGCACCAGGGACGAGACGAGGGAGCTCCTCCTGGAGGCCGCCATGCGGCTGCTGTCGGAGAGAGTGGCCGCGGATGCGGAATCTCCGGTCAACCCTCTTGCCGACGTGCTGGTCACAGAGGTCCTTGAAGAGGCGAACCGGGTGCTGGTCGCGGGCGACCCGGCCGCCCGCGAGATGACCACTGGAGCCGCCTACAACATCTGGCCTGCCCAGGCTGACTTCCAGATGGATCTCATGGCCCGCGTGCTGGACGCCGCCGCTACTCCGGGCATCGAGCGCGTGCGCAGCCACGCGCTGAGCGCGCTCGCCCGCCAGCTCCCGTGGCAGGAGGTCCTGGCCGAAGCGATCGAGGTGGACTTCTCGGAGTCGTTCGACGAGCCGGCGATGTTCCTCATGATCGGCGTGGCCGCGCTCGCCGCTCCCGCGGACGTGACGGCCGGCGAGCGGCGAGCCAACGAGCGCTACGTGGCGGCAACGGTCGAGCTGCTCTCAGCGATCGTGGAGTACTCGGGCCGCAGGCTGCGTCACGGGCGCTCGATCGAGGATCTCGTCTGGGCGATCGAGGCGCTCGAGGCAGGGCTGCTGCTGCGCATGCGGCGGGCGCCCGAGATCCCGCTGCGCACGGATGCGCAAGGCTTCAGCGTTCTGGCCGCGGCCGCGGTCGGGGTTGTTGAGGCCTTCACCGAGCCCGTGGAGGCATAGCCGGGGCGCCCGATCGCGCGCTGACCGTCGCCGCCGTTTGCCTGGAGGTCACCTGCGCGACACGAAGTACCTGTCCCCCGGAAGTCTCGATCCGCCCGCCATTCACGACGAGGGGCCGGCTGCCCGGACCGTCTGGCGTAGGATGCGCGCAGGCGACGCGAGGAGACGCGATGAGCGGTGGCGAGACGAGCCGGACCGAGCCCGGGCGGAAGATCGACATCCCCTCCGTACCCAACCTGCGCGACATCGGCGGGTACGCGGTGGCCGGCGGCGGACGCGTGAAGACGGGACAGCTGTATCGGTCCGTCGATCTCTACCACCTGCACGGCGACGATGTGGCCGCCCTGGCGAGCCTCGGCATCCGCACCGTGGTCGACCTGCGCACCGAGGCCGAGCGCTCGGCGCAGCCGGACGTCCTGCCGCCGGGCGCGGAGGCCGTCGTCTGCGACGTGCTCGCCGGCGACGAGCAGGCGGCGCCGGCGGAGCTGTTCGAGCCGACCGGCGACCCGGTTGCCGCGCAGGAGATGTTCGGCGACGGCAAGGCGGCGGAGCTCTTCCTGAGATGGGTACCGCAAGATCGTCGGTCTGCCGAGCGCTGTGGCGGCCTATCGCACCTTCTTCGAGGTCATCGCGCAGGACGCGCGTCGGCCGGCCCTCTTCCACTGCACCACGGGCAAGGACAGGACCGGCTGGGCGGCCGCGAGCACGCTGCTGCTCCTCGGGGTCTCGGAGGAGGACGTCTTCCACGACTACCTGCTGACGAACCGCGACCTGCTGCCGGCCCTCAAGCCGCTGTACGACAGGTTCGCGGCGGCCGGCGGCGACCCGCGCCTGCTCGACCCGGTATGGGGGTCGACCGCTCCTACCTGCAGGCGGCGCTCGACGAGATGCGCGCGCAGTATGGCTCCGTCGAGGCCTACTTCGCCGACGGGCTCGGCATCGACGCCGCTCAGCAGGCCGCGCTCAGGCGGGAGCTGGTCGAGCCGGCCGCGTAGCCCGCGGATCTCCGCTACCAGATGTCGCGCGCGCGCCGTCCGCGTCGCGCGCCATCGGCGACCCGTCGGCGATCCCGAACGCGGCGGCGAACGCCGGGAGGTTCGCGAGCGGCCCGTTGACGCGGTACCGCGCCGGCGAGTGCGGGTCGACGTTGACGAGCAGGCGCAGGTACTCGTCGGTGTAGTTCGTGCGCCACACCGTCGCGCACGACAGGAAGAACCGCTGCTCGGGGGTGAGGCCGTCGATCGGCGCGGCGCGGCCGGTCCGCCGAGCGCCTCGCGCAGCGCGTCGAGCGCGATCGTCGAGGCCGCCGAGGTCGGCGATGTTCTCGCCCAGCGTGAGCCGGCCGTTGACGTGCAGGTCGTCGGCGACCTCGTAGCCGTCGAACTGCTCGACGAGCACCTGCGCGCGCCGCGTCGAACTCGGCGCGGTCCGCCTCGGTCCACCAGTCGCGCAGGCTGCCCGTGCGGCGTCGAAGTGGCTGCCCTGGTCGTCGAAGCCGTGCGTGATCTCGTGGCCGATGACCGCGCCGATGGCGCCGAAGTTCACGGCGTCGTCGGCGTCCGCGTAGAAGAACGGCGGCTGCAGGATGCCGGCGGGGAAGACGATCTCGTTGAGCAGCGGGTGGTAGTAGGCGTTGACCGACGTGCGCCGGCATCGCCCACTCGCGCCTTGTCGACCGGCTCGCCCAGGCGGCCCATCTGCCGGTCGTACTCGAAGGCCGCGCGCGCGCATGCGGTTCTCGACGTACGGAGCCGCGCTCGATCGTCGAGGCCCGAGTAGTCGCGCCACTCGTCCGGGTAGCCGATCTTGTAGGTGAAGCCGTCGAGCTTCGCGCAGCGCCTCCGTCCCGCGTCGCGCTCGGTCATCCACTCGGCGCCGCGGATCGCGCGCGCCCATCGCCGACAGCAGGTGGTCGACCATCTCCTCGCAGCGCTGCTTGGCCTGCTCGGAGAACGCGGCCTCGACGTAGAGCTGCGCGACCAGCTCGCCGATGTCCGCGGTGGCCGCGTCGAGCACGCGCTTCCAGCGCGGCCGCATCTCCTGCTGCCCGCCGAGCGTCCGGCCGTAGAAGTCGAACGCCTCGTCCTCGAACGCGGGCGAGAGCGACGATGGCGAAGGTCCGGACGAGGTGCCAGCGCAGGTAGTCGCGCAGCGTCTCGATCGGGCGTGTCGGCGAGCGCGACGTCGAGCGCCGTGAAGAAGCCGGGGTTGTCGACGTTGACGCGTCGGCGAGGTGACGCCGAGGTCGCGCGACGTAGCCGCTCAGGCCGAAGCCCGGCATCAGCTCGTCGAGCGCGGCGACGTCGTGGCGGTTCATCGTGAGCTGCACGTCGCGCATCTGCTCGGCGGTGTAGGACGCCTCGGCCAGGCGCGTCTCGAAGGCGAGGATGCGCTCGGCGGCGTCGCCGCGCGCGTCGCTCTCGGCCGTCGCCGAGGTTGCCGAGCTGGCTGCGCGACGTGGGCCACGTACGCGTCGCGCAGCTGCGACCGACGCTCGTCGTCGCGCGTGTAGTAGTCGCGCTCGGGCAGGCCCAGGCCGCCCTGGCCGACGTAGACGAGGTAGGCGTCCGAGTCCTCGAAGTCCGGCGCGACGCCGAGCGAGTGGAGCGCGCCCGACGCCGACGCGCTGCAGGTCGCGCACGAGCTCGCGGACGTCGGCGACCGAGCCGGCGGCGTCGATGCGCGCGAGGTAGCGGCTCGAGCGGCTGCGCGCCGGCCGCGGCGATCGCCGCCTCGTCCATCGCCGCGGCGAAGTAGTCGCCCGACCATCTGGCCGGCCGACGCCGCTGCGGCGTCGTCGCGGCCGCCGCGTCCTCGCAGCAGCCGGTGCAGCAGCTCCTGGTTGCGCTCGTTCACCTCGTGGCACGCGCCCCACGAGCCGTACTCCGGCGGGACGGGGTTGGCGTCGAGCCAGCCGCCGTTGACGTGGCGGTAGAAGTCGTCGGACGCCGCCGTCTCGGGGTCGAAGAGCGCGGTGTCGATCGGCGCGCAGGGGTTCGCTCATGGGTGGTCTCCCAGGTGTGAGTTCTGTGGTGGCTGCCTGGAAGCTACCCGCGGAGGCGGCAACTACTACCCCGCACGCCGAACCGGCGCTCCGGGCGCATCCGGGCGCGCCTCCGCGCATCCGGGCGCACCCGGGCGCCTGCGCGGCGAGCTATGCCCCGGGCTCGAGCACGACCAACCCCTCGCGCCCTGCCGCCCGGCACAGGGCGCGGTCGAACGCCGAGAAGGCGATGTCGTGGCCCCCGACCGCCGAGCGCAAGGTCAGCGCCGCCGCAAGCTGCACGGCGTCGGACCCTCTCAGGCCATGCCGCATCGCCAGGCCGCCGGCCCTGACCTCCGCGATGTCGACCAGCATGAACCCGCCCCAGCGCTCGGCGAGGCGGCGCAGCGCGACCCGCGCCGCCTTGCCCGTCAAGTCCCCGAGGCGGCGCCTGCGCGCCAGCGCCGCGGCCGCCTCGGGGAAGGTGAGGCGGGAGGTCGCCACGCAATCGGCCGCGTCGACCCACATGAGCACGTCGGCGGTGTGGGCCTCGTCGATGAGGCACTTGAGCAGACTGCTGGTGTCAAGGTACAGGATCATCGCGCTCGCGCAGCTCACCGACGGTGTCCGATATCGGTCCGCCACGGATCGTGATGGGCTTAGGGAAGCGCGCAGGCTTACCGCCCGACCAGCGCACCAGGCCGCTGTCGATGAGCTCCCGGAGGCCGGGGCTCACCGGCGTGAGCGCGCGCAGCTCGGCGACCTCCTCGCCGCGATCGGTGACGACCACGCGGCCGCCCTCGCGCACGAGCCGCACATAGTGACTGAGACGTGCCTTCAACTCCCGGATGCCGACCTTCGTCTCGATGTCTGGCATGTGACCACCGCCTTGCCGCTAACGTGACTACATCGACTGTAATCACGTCTGCTCGGCAAGGACCCTGGCCAGGCGCTCCCTGCTCGAATCGTCGAGGGCGGAGAAGACCTTCACGCGCGCCAGCTCGTCTGATGTGACCATCGCTGCCCTTCCGCAGAGTGCGAGCCGGCGGTCGGCTTGCTCGCCTGCTGCCACTATCCCGCACTTGCCCTCCGTCCACTCCTCTCTCCTTATCTCTTCTGGTCGGTTCGACGCGCGGGCCTTCGCGCTCCGCGGGCGCGTGGTACTGTCTCCACTTCCGGCCACCGGCAGCAGGAGCGCGCGCGTGACAGCGGGTGCGGGGAGCCACAGAGACGGCAGTGATGTCGACAACATCGTCCGCCCCTGGCGGCTGGGGCCGGTCGCCGTCCCCAATCGCCTCGTCCGCAGCGCCACGGAGGAGGGCCTCTCGACCGCAGACGGAGCCCCCACCCAGCGGCTGATCGACCTCACCGCCGACCTGGCTGTGGGGGGCGTCGGCCTGATCGTGGCCGGCAGCGCGTTCATCTGCCGCGAGGGTCGCGGCGCGACCAACGTCACCGGGATCGACAGCGACGCGCTGGTCGAGCCGCTCGGCCGCATGTGCGAAGCGGTCCACGCGGCCGGCGGCTTGCTCGCGGCACAGCTCCTGCACAGCGGATCCACGCTGCGCCCGGCGATGGTGGCCGAGAAGGAGGGGCCGTACGGTCCGTCGGCGGAGGCGGTCGACCCCGTGTGCGGGGCTCCCGTGCGGGCGCTGACCAGGGCACAGATCGCCGGCGTCGTGGAGCTGTATGCGCAGGCCGCTTCGAGAGCCCGCAGGGCCGGGTTCGACGCCGTGCAGGTCCACGCCGCGCACGGCTACCTGATCGACCAGTTCCTGAGTCCGGCCCGGAACCGGCGCGAAGACGCCTACGGCGGCTCGCTCCGGCGCCGGGCCCGACTGCTGTACGAGGTGTACGAGGCCGTGCGCGGCGTGGTGGGCCCCGAGTTCCCCGTCTTGGTGAAGATGAGCGCCCACGACGGGTACACCGGCGGGACCATGCCCCGGGACGCCGCCCGGGTCGCGGCCGAGCTCGACCGGCTCGGTATCGACGCCATCGAGGTGAGCGCCGGCACGCCCGAGGGGGCCCGCCGGGACGGCTGGGACCACATCATGCCGGCGCCGATCCCCGAGGGCAGGTTCTTCGACTATGCGCTCATCATCAAGCAGGAGGTCCGCTGTCCGGTGATCTCCGTGGAGGGCTGGCGCGACCCGCTGAGGATCGCCGCGGCGTTGGAGCGCATCGACGCCGTCTCGCTTTGCCGCCCCTTCATCCGCGAGCCCCACCTGGCGTCGCGATGGCGAGACGGCGACCTGGCTCCGGCGAAGTGCATCTCGTGCAACAAGTGCCTGGACCTCATCCTTGATGACGGCCTGGGCTGCATCTTCCACAAGCGGGCGAGACGCAGAGCCACCGCCGGCGCGTGATGCCGGCGGGCGCCCGATGGCGCCGCTCGGTCGGAGTACTGACGGGTCTTTCGCTGCAATGAGAAGTTCCGTCCCGTCTGTCAAGGATCTGGCCCGTGGACCTTCGGGAGAACCCCTACGCACTGCCTCGGCCAGTACCTCGCGCGCGCCGCGAGGGCCGGCGCCGTGGGAGGCGGCCGGCCCGGCGCCAAACGCTTGCACTTCCCCGTCGCCGGGCGTAGACCGTACTCACACGAGACTCCTGAGCGTGCAGCACTGCACACGGGAGGCGTAGACCCGCCGGAGGCACCTGACGGCCACCTTCATCCGGCGGCGAGCCACTGGTGAGACCGACCCGCGGGTCGGTCTTCGTGTGTTGCGGGACCGACTCCTCCGGGAGGAGGTCACCGACGGCAGCGGGCGGACCCGGCAGCAAGGGGGGAGCCTGGAGCAGTCCTCTCGTCTCTCGCGCGGAAAGGACTGACATCATGGGAGATCTCTACTTCTGCTCGCGCTCGCCGTGGTCTTGGCCTGCGTGCTCGCCGCGCCGGCCTGGGCCGGCGCGGCGACCTTCGTCGTCACGCCGAGCGGCGCGGACGACACCGCGGCGCTCCAGCAGGCGTTCGACGCCGCCGTCGCGGCCGGCCCCGGCAGCGTGGTCAAGCTGACGGCCGGGGAGTTCTACACCAACGAGATCCTCGTGGACGGCTTCGACGGCTGCTTCACGGGCGCCGGAATGGACAGGACCGTGATCGACACCCTGCGCGGCCTCGACCCGACGCTGCCGGGGGTCAAGCTGGTGATGGACCCCGACGACGGGAGCGTGCCGCTCGCCGGGTGGACGAGCCTCATCGCCTTCGTGCGGAGTGACCTGCGCGTGCCGACATGAGCTTCGACATCACCGCCCTCAAGCCGTGCGAGGAGTGGAGCCTACTGGGGGAGGGGGACCCTGGTACCCACCTCTCCGACGTCTTCATCGTGACCCGCGACTCACGCTCCTCGTTCGACAGGGTCGGCTTCGCCTCGCATGACGGCGACCTCAACGGCTTCAACCTCGACGGAGCGGCCGCCATCTACGACACCTCGGGGACGCACCGCGTCACCCGCTGCTCGTTCCAGGGCGGGAACGACGGCCTCGAGACCGGCGGCATCACCGGCGGCGGACTCATCGTCGGAGGGCGTCCGGGTATGGGCAACACCTTCGACCTGGCCGGCACGCCGTGCTCCATTGGCGACTACAGCGACTCGCGCAGCGTGGTCTCCTACAATCGCATGAGCTCGCTGTACGGCGAGAGCGTCATGGTGACGCAGGGCGCCGGCGCGGCTACCGCTGACGATCTCCCGCCGCTGCCTGCCGTGCGCGTCTCCATCCGCCACAACGCCATCACCGCAGGGTCGATCGAGTTCGACGACGACTTCGTCTTCGGCGCCGGCGGAGTGCTCCTGAGGGACGACTCCTGGATGTTCGACGAACCCAGCCGGCTGCGCGCCGTGGTCGCCCGCAACTGCATCACGCTGGACAACGAGGGGCTCGACGGCGGCGTCAACGGCGTCGGGGCCGAGGGCGTGCGCGTCCTCGGCAACCGGATCCGTGGCACCGGGATCGCGGGGATCGACGCCGGCACCGACATCTACGGCTTCTGGGAGTACCCGTGGGGGCCGGGCTGCGGCTGGCGCATCATCGGCAACGACGTCAGTAAGGTCCATCCGGTCAACAACCTCGGAGGGCCGGCGCGCCCAGATCTGGCTCGGCGCCAAGTCGAGTGAGTGCCTGGTGGTCGGGGGCTCTGCGCGGACCGAGGTGCTCGACGAGGGCACCGACAACATGCTCGTCCACGTCACCGAGCTCGTGACGGGCGGCGCAGCGCGGGCTTTGGGCGCGGCTCGCGCGCCGGGTGCGGCGCGGGCGGGCGGCGCTCTGCGTGCGCTGCGCGTCGGCATGGCGCCCGCACAGCCTCGGAAGTTCTGAGCAGGAGGTGGTGGCGCGGCCGGCGAGCTTCGTCTGGTCACCGGCCGCGCCCGAGGGAAGGGAGGTCTCTCACCCGCGCCGCCTGGGGCGCGCGGGCGTCATCCGCTCAGTCATCATGCACAAGGTGAGAAACAGAGAATGGTGCGTGAGTACTGCAGCTCTTCAGTATCAGGGCGGAGCGGACGACCGAGCTCGAGCTGCGAAGAGCCAATCGCCCGAACGGGGTGATGTCCGGCGTCATCACGAGGGCTAGGTTCGCGCAGACTGGAGATCGTGCTCGCATGCTGCGGGCACGCCGGAGAGGAGGCATCATGAAGAGACTCGGAGTGATCCTTGTTCTGGCGGTGTGTGTGGCGCTCATGCTGTGCACGTTCGCGCCCGGCGCGCCCGCGAAGGCGAAGCACCGCAGGGCCGTCGCGGCGCCTGCCCTCATTGCCCCCACGGCCGCGCCACACGGCGTTTCTTACGCGGAGTGGAGCATCCGGTGGTGGCAGTGGATGTTCGGGCAGCCGGCTGCGTCGTGCCCGAACTTCGACCTTACGGGCGAGCTGTACCCGTGGGGTCAGGACCTCAGCGAGCACGTCCTGCTCCTGCCCGGCAGCTGGGGCGGGCCGGCTACCCGGACGCTCACGATCCCGAAGGGCACCATGCTGTTCGTGCCCATCATCAACGCGGCCTACGTCCTCTTCCCCGGAGATCCGGTCGACTGGTCCTACGTGACCGGCTTCATGTCGTCGGTCTCGGAGGCGACCCTGACCGTGGACCGTCGCCACCTGGACCTCTACCGTCCAGCGTTCCAGGTCGGACTGCAGGCTCCGTTCGAGGTGTGGTTCCCGGAGGGTAACCTCATCGAGCAGCCGGCCGGGTACTACACGTGCGGCGAGGACGGCTACTACGCCATGCTGGCCCCGCTCTCGGCAGGCGTCCACAGAGTGGTCGTCCATGGGGCCACCAGCGATGGGTTCTCTGTTGACCTGACGTACGACATCACGGTGAGGTGACGGGAAGCGGGCGCCTGGACTTCTGCTGCGCATGCGGCGGGCGCCCGAGATCCCGCTGCGGCAAGGACGCGCAAGGCTTCAGCGTCCTTGCCGCAAGCGCAGCCGCACCCCGAATCGCGATCTCCGATCGATGCCTCAGGGCGCCTTCGTGGCGCTTGGATGACCTCGGGCCACATGTCAGGATGGAGACTGACCGGACGGGGTCCACCACGGGCGCCCTGAAGAGGGAGGCATCATAGGACACGCAGCGGGCTTGGGGCGCGCGCATCAGGATCTGGCGAAGCGGCTGCAGCGCGGCCCCGTCTCTATGGTCGAGCCGCGGGACCCGGCGGCGAAGCGGGCCTGGCGCGAGATCCTGGAGACGCTCTTCTCCGCCGACGAGGCCGCCTTGGCCGCCCGTCTGCCGGTCGTCCCCACCACCCTCGCGGACCTCGCCCGCCGCACCGGCATGCGCGAGGGCGATCTGCGCGCCCGGCTCGAGGCCATGGCCGGCAAGGGCCTGGTGCTCGACCTGCACGACGCGCGCACCGGCGCGACGACGTACATGCTCGCGCCTCCCGTGGTGGGGTTCTTCGAACTCTCGATGATGCGCCTGAGCGACGGTCTGCCCAAGGAGCGCCTGGCCCGGGCCTACGAGGCCTACATGACCGACGACCGCACCTTCGACGAGGAGGTCGCGAGCGTCCCCACGCTCGTCAGCCGGACGCTGGTACAGGAGACCGCCCTGTACGACGACCTCGCTTCCGAGGTACTGGACTGGGACCGGGCCACCGCGTACGTGGAGCAGGCCGACGCGCTGGCCGTCACCAACTGCTTCTGCCGCCACGTGGCGACTCACCTCGGTACCGCGTGCGACTACCCCCTGGAGACGTGCCTGAGCCTGGGGACGGCGGCGCGCTACCTCGTCCGCCACGGCCACGCTCGAGAGATAGGCCGGGAGGAGGGCCGCGATCTGCTGGAGGCCGCCCGGGAACACGGCCTGGTGCACATCGGGGACAACGTGCAGCAGCAGCTGAACTACATCTGCAGCTGCTGCTCGTGCTGCTGCGTCGAGCTCCGCTCGGCCCAGAAGGGCGTGCCGGTGATGCAGCCGAGCGGCTTTCAGCCGGCGTTGGACGGCGATAGGTGCACCGGCTGCGGCAGCTGCGTGCGGGTGTGCCCGGTTCAGGCCGTCGCGCTGGTCGCGCACGGCGCGCCGCGGAGCGATGGAGCGTGGACCGCGGCGTCTCGGAGCGACGGACAGCGGACCGCGGCGGGGAGCGGCGGAGACGGCGCGCCGCCGCCGCTGGTCGGCCGCGTCGACCTCGAGCGCTGCATCGGCTGCGGCGTCTGCGTCGGCGCGTGCTCGCCGGGCGCCGTGACGATGGTGCGGCGCCCGCAGGCGCCTCACGTGCCGCTCAACGCCGTCGAGTACCTCACCCGGCGGATGCTCGAGCGAGGGCAGCTCGCCGACCTGCTCGTGGACGGCGCCGCGGGGCGAGGGCCGGCGTTCGCCAACGCCGTACTGGGCGCGATCCTCTCGCTTCCGCCGGCGCAGAAGCTGCTCGCGAGCGAGCAGGTGCAGTCGCGCTTCGTCGCGTTCGCCCTGGCGACGGTACCGGCCGCCCGCCGGGTGAGACCGGCGGTCAGCCCGACCCCGCCTCCGCCCCGACGACGATGACGATGTTGCCCAGCTTCTGCTCCGTCTCGGCGTAACGGTGGGCCTCGGCCGCCTGCTCGAGGGGGTACCGGCGGTCGATGACGGGCCGGAGCGCGCCGGCCTCGATGAGCTCGGTGACGGCGCGCAGGTGCTCATCGGTGACGGCGCCGGAGCTGAAGACGAGCTTCTTGTCGCTGGTCAGCGAGGCCCAGAGCCCGCGGATGAACTGGGCCGTGTGCGGGTTGGCGACCACGTAGCGCCCGCCAGGGCGGAGCAGCTGGACGATGCGCCGGAACGGCGCCCGGCCGATCACGTCGAAGACGATGTCGAAGTCCCCGGCGCCGGCGGTGAAGTCGCCGGCCGTGTAGTCGACGACCTGGTCGGCGCCGAGCTCGCGGAGCATCTCGAGCTTGCCGGCGCTGTCCACGGCGACCACCTGGGCGCCGGCGTGCCTGGCCAGCTGCACGGCGTAGGTGCCGAAGCTGCCGCCGGCGCCGATGATGAGCACCCTCTGCCCGGCGCCGATGCTCGCCCTTGCGCAAGAAGCGGAGCGCCTCCATCGCGCCGTAGGGCACGGCGGCGGCCTCGGCGTAGCTCAGGGACGCCGGCAGGGGCGCCACGACGCTGCCGGTGCGGCCTCCGGCGCGGACGAGCTCTGCGTAGGCGCCAAGACCGATCCCGGTGGTGCCGTAGACCCGGTCGCCGGGCGCGAGGCCGGTCACGCCGTCGCCGATGGCCTCGACCTCCCCGGCGAACTCCTGGCCGAGGATGCGCACCCGGGGCTTGAAGACGCCGAACGCCAGGCGCACGGGGAGCCAGACCCACGCCGGGAACTCGAACCGGCGGATCTCGCAGTCCGCCCGGGAGGCGGTCGTGGCGTGGACGCGCACGAGCACTTCGCCGGCCTTGGGGCGCGGCGCCTCGACCTCCTCAAGCCTGAGGACGTCCGGGCTGCCGTAGGCCGTGCAGACGATCGCCTTCATGGATACCTCGCAGTCACTCGGGTCGCGTGCGCCCTGCGGGGCCATTCTGACGCATCCTGGGGCGTTCTTCTCGTTCACCGCGCCGGTGGCTCGGACTGGGCGAGTCGACGCGCAGTGGCGCGGCGCGCACAGAGAGGGTGGCGCGGGGCTGTACGGGGCGGTACAGCCCCGCGCTCAGGTGGCGGGGAGGTCCGGAGGGGTGGACCCGCCGCCGAGCGACCGGAGCCTTTGGGAAGGGATCGTCGCTGCGGGCAGTCTGCCTGGGCGATATGAAGGCGATATGAAGACGCGCGCCGGCCGTTCAGTACCCGGCCTCGAGGGCGTATCCTGATGCGGACCAGAGGACGGCAGGCGAGTGGATGGGAGTGGCAGGTGACCGGCTTCCCCCCGAGGACAGTGCCGCGGGATCTCTCCGCCCCCGTGCGGGCGAGCGCCGCAGGCAGGCTGCGGACGTGCGCCACGAGCGCGACACGCTGCGCGCGCTCGTCGAGAGCATCACCGACGAGATCTGGTTCGCCGACGCGGACGGGGACCTCACCCTGCTGAACCCGGCGGTCTGGAGGGAGTCCGGAGCCCTGGACGGCGAGTCCGTTGAGGCGATCGCGGCGCGGTTCGAGGTGTACCGGCCAGACGGGTCGCAGCGCCCGCCTGCGGAGGCGCCGTCCCTGCGCGCGCTGCGCGGCGAGACCATCCGCGACGAGGAGGAGATCGTCCGGACGCCGGTCACCGGGGAGCTGCGGCACCGTCTTGTGAGCGGCGCCCCCGTCCGCGACGGCGAGGGAGTGGTCATCGGCTCGGTGTGCCTGGTGCGGGATGTCACCGGGCGCAAGCTCATGGAGGAGGAGCTGCGCCGCAGTCGCGAGGACTTCGGCCGGGCCCAGGCCGTTGGGCAGATCGGCAGCTGGCGCCTGGACGTCCGCGAGAACGTGCTGACGTGGTCCGACGAGAACCACCGCATCTTCGGCCTGCCCCACGGCAGCCCGTTGACCTACGAGACGTTCCTCTCGGTGGTGCATCCGGACGACCGCGACTACGTGGACCAGCGCTGGCAGGCCGGCCTGCGCGGCGAGCCGTACGACATCGAGCACCGCCTGCTCGTGGCGGGAGAGGTGAAGTGGGTGAGGGAGAGGGCGTTCCTCGAGTACGACGAGTCGGGAGCGCTGCTGGGCGGTTTCGGCATCACGCAGGACGTCACCGACCGCAAGGCCGCGGAGGAGGCGCTGAGGGAGAGCGAGGCGAAGCACGCGACGCAGCAGGAGCGGGCGCGCCTGGCGCGCGACCTCCACGACTCCGTCAGCCAGGCGATCTTCGCCGCTGCTCTCAAGGCCGAGGCGCTGGAGATCGCGGGAGAGGGCGACGACACGGTCGGGCCGGCGGCGCGGCAGGTGTCTCGTCTCTGCAAAGGCGCACTCGCCGACCTGCGGACGATGCTGCTCGAGCTGCGCGGAGAGGGCATCGAAGGCGTCCCGATGGAGCAGCTCCTGCGCCAGCTCGCGGAGGCGACGGAGGGACGGACGAGCGCTCGCGTGGAGCTCGTCCTCCGGGAGCGCGCGGCACTGCCGAGGGACGTGCAGACGGCCTTCTTCCGCGTGGCCCAGGAGGCGCTGAACAACGTCGCGCGCCACGCGAGGGCCACGCTGATCCGGGTCGAGGCGGACCTCTCCGAGTCGAGGGCCGAGCTCGTGGTGCGCGACGACGGGCGCGGGTTCGAGCCGCGCGAGTTCGGGCCGGGTCACCTCGGCCTGAGCACGATGCGGGAGCGCGCGGCGGAGGTGGGCGCGGACCTGATGCTGACCAGCGCTCCGGGCGCCGGCGCCTGCGTCACGCTGCGCTGGCCGGGCGCCGCGGGCGGCTGAGCTCGCGGTCCGCGGCGACCAGGTCGCTGCCACATTCGGGGCACGCGACCTCGAGGTCGTCGGTCAGCCCGTCGCACTCCGTCACGTCGAAGTCGACGCCGCAGCTCCAGCAGCAGTACACCAGCGCCGCGCACTCGCTCGGGCGCCGCATCGCGCGCTGCTGCACGGTCACGATGCCCTGCGCGCGGGGCGCGGCTCCGTGCGCTCCAGGAACCAGCCGGGGCGGATGGAGAACAGCATGCGGCAGCGCTCCGAGCAGAAGACGTACGTGTCGCCGCGGACCTCGGCGGTCAGCTGCGCCTGTTCCTCGCTCAGCTCGCGGCCGCATACGGGGTCGCAGGGCAGACGCCGGTACGGGTCACTCATCACAGGCACCTCCGCATCGCTGCACGGCAGGGTGCGGCGGGGGTCTCCGCACCGCGTCACAGAGTGACGGGCTTCTGTTCAGCTTCGGTGAGGTCCGCGTCAGGCGCCGGCGAGCGTCGCCCGTGCCGACCGTCTACTCCGGTCGCTCGTGCGCGAGCAGGTGCGCGTGGTCGCGCGCGAACTGGGCGAAGGTGATCGCCGGACGCCCGAGCAGACTCGGCAGCTCGTCGGTGACGCGCCCGGCGAGATGCAGCCGGCAGACCAGGTAGATGCCGCGCATCACGCGGACGTAGTCCGGCGGGAACCCCTGCGCGGCCATGTGACGCGCGAACTCGCGGCCGCTGGGGTGGGTGTAGACGATCCGGCGGCCGCTCGCCTCACTGAGCAGCTCGGCGCACTCGCCGTAGGTGAGCGCCTCGCCGCCGGTGATCGAGTAGGCCTTGCCTATGTGCCCGGGCTCAGCCAGCGTGAGCCCGGCGACGGCGCCGATGTCCCGACAGTCGATGAAGCTCGTGCGTCCGTTGCCGGCGGGCACCACGATGCGCCCGGCGCGCAGATCCGCCAGGTGCGTCGTCGTCAGGTTCTGCATGAAGAAGGCGGGCCGCACCATGGTCCAGCCGAGGCCGGAGGCGCGCAGGCGCTTCTCGATGGCGTGGTGCGGCACCACGGGGTTCTTCTCCACCCCGAGGAGCGAGAGGAACGTCACCTGACGTACGCCCGCCGCGCGCATGGCGGCGAGGAAGGGGTCGAAGGCGGCCGCGTCCGCCAGGTGCGGCGGCCGCAGCAAGAAGACGCGGTCGACGCCCTCGAGGGCGGCGCCGAACGTCTCCGGCCGCAGGAAGTCGAACGCGGCCCAGGGCACGCCGGCGAGCACGGCCGCGGCGTCGCGCTCGTCGAGCGCCGCGGCCCGGACGGGCACGCCGCGGCGTTGCAGCTCGGCGCAGACCTCGCGGCCCACGTTGCCGCCGGCGCCGGTGACGAGCACGAGGCCCTGCTCCGCGCTCACGACGACGGCTCCGCGTCCAGTGCGTCGGCGATGCGCTCGAGCAGGTCGACGAAGAGCTGCTGATCGCGCGCGTCCAGCGCGGCCAGGGCCGCGGCCGACGCGCGCGCCGAGGCGTCTCGCAGCGCCGGGAGCTCCCGCTCCGCGCGCTCCGTGAGGCGCAGCAGGCGCGAGCGCCCGTCCTCCGGGTTGGCCGCGGCGGCGATCCAGCCGTCGCGCTCCAGCCGGCGGGCGACGCCGCTGAAGGTGGGACGGTCCATGCCCAGGCTCTCGGCGGTCTGGCTCATGGTCGCCGGGGCGGCGGCGGCCAGCGCCAGCAGCAGCGCCGCCTGCGGACCGGTGAAGCCGAGATCCTCGAGCTCGCGCGCCAGCCGCCGGCGCAAGGCGCGCGCGAGCCGGTTGACCTGGTACCCGACGTCCCGCCGCCGGGCGGTGCGGGTGACCGTCGTGAGGTCGGGAGCGATCGGGTTTCGGCTGGGCGGCGTCATGATATAGTTAGTGTACGAACTAATCTGCGAGTCGTCAATCCGGAGGTCATCACGATGAAGGTCGCCGTGCTGGGCGCCAACGGCAAGACCGGCCGCCTCGCCGTCGGCGAGGCGCTGAGCCGCGGTCACGAGGTGGTCGCGGTGGTCAGGGACCCGGGCTGCGTGGAGGTGCGCGACGAGCGCCTCGAGGTGCGACAGGCGGACGCGACCGACGAGGCGGCGCTCACCGAGGCGCTGCGCGACGTGGGCGCCGTCATCTCGACGCTCGGCCGCTCGAGCCGGGGCGGGCCGAAGGGCCCGGTGTTCGCGCCCGCCATGCGCGCCACGGTGGCGGCCATGGACGCGGTGGGCGCCGAGCGGCTGAGCGTCATCTCGGCGCAGGGCGTGGGCGAGGAGCCCGACGACGGCCTCGCCCTCCCGCTGCGCATCATGCGCCGCATGCTCGGCCCGGCCATCGGCGACATGCTCGAGATGGAGCGCCTCGTCAAGGCGAGCGAGCTGCAGTGGACCATCGCTCGCCCCGGGGGTCTCACCAACCAGCCCCGCGGCGACTACCTCGTGAGGCCCGGCAACGCGCTCAAGGGCCATGGCCGCACGCGCCGCGCCGACCTCGCGGAGGTGCTGGTCCTGGCGGTGACGGAGGATCGCTGGCCGCGCCAGGCCGTGGTGGTGGCCAGCTGAGACCGGGGACGTCCGGCGGGCCGGGGGGCGGGCGGCCGCCAGGCCCACCCGCCCCCCGGCGCGCTACCCGTCAGCGGTCGAAGTAGCTCTCGAAGATCGCCTGCACGATGGCGGAGTCGAAGCTGAAGAACGCCGGCGCGTACGAGCTCCAGTGCTCGAACGGGTCGGCGCCCATGCCGGCGCAGTAGTACACGTAGCCGTCGCCGGTCTTCCTGTCGAACAGCATGTTGCTGATCATGCCGTAGGCCTCACCGAGGTGGCCCTTCCAGTGCGGGCTGTCGTCACCCGGCAGCAGGCGGTCGCCCACCTCCGGGTCGTTCTTGAGGATCTGCGGGCCGAGGCCCCACTCCGCGCACCAGGCCTGGGTGTCGCCGTTCTGGGCCGTGGCGTCGTAGACCCACGCGGGCTTGAACATCAGGCGCACGGTCGACGCCTTGAGCAGGCGCTCGCCGCGGAACGTGCCGCCGTTCATGAACATGCGCATCACCCGGGAGAGGTCGAGCGCCGAGATGCGCAGGCCGCCCTGCGGGGACTGCCAGGTGGCGTTGGCGCCGGGCACGTAGTCCTTGGCTCCGACGGGCGCCGGCGGGCGCACGCCGCGGTAGTCGTCCACCTGCGGGTACCACGGGCCGTTCAGGTCCCATGTGCCCTGGTCGTCCATCTTGCGGTACAGCACGCCCACCTTGGCGAGATCGGCGGAGGAGAGGCGCCGCACGTCGTAGCTCGCGTGCACGCCCAGCGGGTCGAGCACGTGCCGCTGCATGTAGCGGTCGAACCGCTGATGGGTGACGGCCTCGAGGATCGTGGCCAGCACGCCGTAGTTGAGGTTCTGGTACGAGAAGTACTTGCCGGGGCTCGCGTCGGTGCCGGCGATGGGCCCCTGCCAGCGGGCGCCGCCCTCGTAGTGGCTGCCGGTGGGCGTGACGTAGTCCCTGAGCGCGTCCGTGGCCGGGAAGCTGTAGTAGTCGCCGTCGCGCAGCGACGAGGTGTGCGAGAGCAGCATCCGCGCGGTGATCTTCTGCGCGGGGAAGCTCGGATTGCGGAAGCGGAAGCCCAGGTAGCGGCTCACGTCGGCGTCGAGGGCGATGCGACCCCTCTCCACCTGCTGCATCACGCCGATCGCGGCGACCAGCTTGGAGATGCTGGCGATGCGGTACTTGGTGTCGTTGACGGTGGCGAGGTCGTCGGCCGGCACGGCCGCGTCCACGTAGCGCTCGCCGAAGCTGCGCGCGTACACCACGCGGCCGTCCCTCACCACGACCGCCTGTATCGAGAGGAGCGGCATGTCCGCGGTCTGCATGACCGCCTGGATGCTCGCGCTGAGCTCGGCGGCCGGCGTGGCGCGCCGCTCGACGACGGAGCGCTCACCGGCGAGCGCCGGCGCGACCACGCCCAGCACCAGCAGCAGCGTCAGGGTGACGATCGAGATGACCCGTTTCACGTGTCCCTCCTCGTGTCGGAGTCGCCGGCGCGACTCGTACAGTGTAAGAGTATGCTCTGCTAAGCTGTGCGGCGTGTCAACGTCCAAGGACCCCAGAGGGAACCGCTATCCGCACCTGGACAGGGCGGCCATAGCGCGCGCCGCGCTCGCCCTCGTGGACCGCGAGGGCGCGGCGGCGCTCACCGTGCGCCGGCTCGCGGCCGAGCTCGGCGTCGCCGCGATGACGCTCTACCACTACGTGCCGTCGCGCGAGGCCGTGGTGGCCGACGTGGTCGGCCTCGTGGTGGACGAGATGGACCTCTCGGTGGCGCCCGGCCTGACGTGGCCGGAGGGCGCCCGGCAGGTCGGGCGCTCGCTGCGCGCGGCGGCGCTGCGCCATCCGCGCGCGTTCGAGCTCGTCGCGGTCGCGCCGAGCGACGAGCCGCCGCTGCTCGAGTTCGCCCTGCGCCTGCGCGCCTTCTACGTCCGCCTGGGTGTGCCGGCCGGCGCGTTCGAGGAGGTCTGGAGCGTGCTCGACGCCTTCGAGACGGGCTTTCTGCTGCTCGAGACGCAGGCCCTGCTGCGCGCCTCGACGCCGGCGCCCGCGCTCGCCGGCGAGGACCTCGCCGGGCGCATGCCGGCGGCGCTCACCGAGGCCGCCTACGAGGAGGGCCTCGACATCATCATCGACGGCCTGCGCCGCCGCCTGAGTCTCAGCGCCGGCGGGCGCGGCAGACGTGCACGCTCCGGCGACGATCGGGAGCCGGGCCCGGCCTGAGCCCGTTGCTCCTTAGAGGTCGCCGAGCTTCTGCAAGTACTCGTCGCGCTCGATCTCACCGGACGCGTAGCGGCGCTTCAGGATGTCCTTGGGGGACTCTGGGGCGCTTACGGCCGCGTGAGCCGGGCCGATGGCGGCTGGAGCAGTGCCGGAGGGCTGCCCGACGTAGCGGATCAGCGCCACGATCGCCACTACGGTCGCCACTACGAAGAAGATCATGAACACCAGCATCACCCAGCCTCCCGGACCGGCGCCGAAGCCCCAGGACCCGTCGTTCCACATCATCGCTGTCGTCACCTCGCTTCGGATTCCAGTACCACAGGAGTGTGCCCACGAGGTGTGAAGCCCCGATGAAGGCGGCGCGCTCCGAGGGACAGTCAGCCCAAGCCGGCGTCGGCCAGGCGCGCCGTCCGCTGGAGCACGTCCTCACGGAGGATCTGGCGGAACCTCTCCGGCTCCTCGAACGCCGGGCTGTGCGCCGAGCGCTCGAACGTGTAGAAGCCTTTGACGGGCGCGCGCAGACGTGCGCAGTACGCGCGCGCCAGCTCGTAGCTCGCCGTGAGATCATGCCGGCCCTGGCAGATGTAGGCCGGCACTTCCAGCTCCGGGACCTTCTCGGCCAGGTCGGTCGCGAGGAACTCGTCCCACAGGATGCCTCGCGACCATGCCTTGCCGCGGCCGATGGCGATCTTCTCCCGCACCGTGTACTCCGGCGTGCGCCACACAGGGAGGAACACGCCGGTCACCACCGACTTCATCTCGCGTGTGGTGCCGACGCCGATGGTGTGCATCGCCTTGTCGCGCAGCCGCATGTAGGCCCTGGGCGGCGGCGCGGCCATGGTCACCGGCGCCGCCTCGAGCGCCCGGACCATCCGCGTGTCGCCGCGCCGGCGGTACTCCTGCAGCTCGTACTCGTAGGCGAGGACCTCGGAGCGCTGCTGGTGCGCCACCTGCCCCATGCCGATGTAGGCGTGGAACAGCTCCGGGGCGCGGGCTGCCGCCTGGATGCCGATGAAGCTCCCCCAGGAGTGCGCGAGCAGGTAGACCTTGTCCCGCGAGAAGCGTGCGCGCAGGCGCTCGGCCACCGCCACGGTGTCGTCCACCAGCTGGTCGACGGTCATGGAGGCGCGCGGGACGGCGCGGCTGTACGAGAGCCCGGCGCCGCGCTGCTCCCACCAGCAGACCACGAAGTCCCGCTCGAGGCCGGTGGGGTGCGTGGTCCTGTCGAGGAAGTACTCGGGCATGCCCGGCCCACCGTGCACGAAGAGCAGGACGGGCTTGCCGTCCCCGTCAGGGCCGCCAACGGCGGCCCGCTCGCTCGCCGCCGCGCGCTCGTGGCCGCGGAGGAACATCCCCTGGCGCACGCCGTTGACGACCACCCAGGTCTTCTCCGCGATGGGGGGTCGTCTCACGGTGCTCGCTCCTCCGGCGTCGTACGCATGCCGGCTGAGGATACTACCGCCGGCGCCGCTCCTCACCCGCCGCCGGCGCCCTCTCTTCGCGGCGGCGGCGGGAGTGGCCGGCCGTTTCCCCGCTCGCCCTGCCGGGTACCGGCCGGAGTGGGCGCGGCGGGCGCCGCACCGTCGCGCCGGCACGCCGGGAGCGCGACGACGAAGGAGCAGAGATGGGCGAGAGCCCGGGCACGACACACATGTATGACGTCGCCGTGGTAGGCGGCGGACCGGCCGGCGTCTCGGCCGCCATCAATGTGCGGAACCGCGGCCGGGGTGTCGTCCTGCTCGCGGGCCGGGCTCCCTTCGGCCGCGTCAACGGACCGCACGAGATCGCCAACTACGCGGGGTTCCCGATCACCACGGGCGACGACCTCGTGGGCGCGTTCCGGCGTCACCTCGAGGCGTTCGAGGTCCCTGTTGTGGAGGACAAGGTGACGAGGATCGTCCGCGCCGGCGAGGGGGCCGCCGGCGACGGCTTCGCGCTCTTCGGCGCCGCCGTGGTCTACAGCGCACGCTCGGTCGTGCTGGCCACCGGCGTCGACCTCGAGGCGTCTATCGAGGGCGAGGAGGACCTGGTGGGTCAGGGCGTCAGCTACTGCGTCACCTGCGACGGGCGGCTGTTCGCCGGCCGTCGCCTCGCGTTCATCAGCTACGGGGCGCCCGGGGAGGAGGAGGCGAGTGAGCTCGCCGACGCCTTCGGCGCGGATGTCACCTACCTGCCGCAGTACGAGGGAGACTACCAGCTGTCGGGGGAGGCGCAGGTGCGCGCCGGGGCCAGGCCGCTGCGCCTGAGTCGCGAGGACGACGGCGTGCACATCCTGCTCGAGGGCGACGAGCTCGTCGCCGACGCGGTGTTCGTCTACCGGGAGGCCGTCGCGCCGCGCGCGCTCCTCGACGGCCTCGACTCCGACGGCCCCCACCTGGTCGTGGACCGGTTCATGGGGACGTCGGTGCCTGGGGTGTTCGCCGCCGGCGACTGCGCCGGTGGGCCGTACCAGGTGGCCAAGGCCGTCGGTCAGGGGCAGGTCGCCGCACTCTCGGCCGTGCGCCTGCTGCGCGAGCAGGCCGACCGGGCTGCGGACGCTTCAGACGCGCCCGCCGACCGGGCTGACCGGGCCGACGACGCGTCGGCCGGCCAAAGCGAGCAGACCGGCTAGTCCCTCGCGGCCGAGGGGGTGTGTGCTCTGGGGGTCGGAGCCCTTTCTGGTGCCATCGAGGTGCCATCGAAGGCGCATCGAAGGTGCCATCGAAGGCGCATCGAAGGTGCCATCGAAGGCGCCGACCCCTAGACGACACACCTCCCGCCACACGACACACCTCCCGCCGCACGACACACCTCCCGCCGCTCAGCCGACGAACGCCCCGCCGCCGAGGGCTGCGACGGACGGCGTAGAATGCCGCCGAGGAGGCTCCGCCGCTCGGCGGGGCTCCGGGAGGAGGCGACGGTATGGCGACGCGCATCGTGCGGTGGTACCGGCTGGAGCCTCCGTCGCTGCCCGTCCGCCACTGGCTGCCGCAGTACAAGGCCAGATGGTTGCGGCCGGACCTGGTGGCGGCGCTGGCCGTGTGGGCCGTGCTCGTGCCCGAGGGCATGGCCTACGCGTCGCTCGCCGGCATGCCGCCGGAGACCGGGCTGTTCGCGGCGCTGCTGCCGCTGCTCGCCTACGCAGCGCTCGGCACCTGCCGGGAGCTCACGGTCGGGCCGAGCTCGGCGATAGCGGCGTACTCGGCGGCCGCGATCGCGCCGCTGGCGCTGGGCGACTCCGGACGGTTCATCGCCCTCTCGGCGCTGCTCGCGCTGCTGGCCGGCGGCCTGCTCCTGGTCGCCGGCCTCGCCCGCGCCGGCTTCGTCGCCGACTTCTTCGCCCGGCCGGTGCTCACCGGCTTCGTCGCCGGCCTCGCCCTGGTCATCGCCGTCGGCCAGGTCTCCAAGCTGCTCGGCGTGGAGGGCGGCGGCACCGGGTTCTTCGGCAAGCTCTGGGAGCTCATCCGGCAGCTCGGTGAGGCGAGTCTGGGCGACGCTGCTCGTCGGCGTCGTGGCCCTCGCCGTGATCTTCGGCCTCAAGCGGATCGCTCCCAAGGTGCCGGCCATGCTGATCGCCGTGGTGCTCGGCGTCGCCGCCGTGAGCGTCCTCAACCTGGACCAGCACGGCGTCGCCGTGGTGGGCGCGATCCCCGACGGCCTGCCCTCGTTCGTCTTCCCGCGGTTCAGCCTCGCCGACGTGCAGCACCTGCTGCCCGACGCGTTCGCTCTGGCGCTCATCGCCTTCGCCGAGTCGGTGGCCGGCGCCCGGCAGCTGGCATCGCAGGCACGGGTACGAGGTGGACGCCGACCAGGAGCTGATCGCCCTCGGCGTCTCCAACCTCGGCGCCGGGCTGCTGCAGGGGTTCGCGGTGGACGCGAGCCTCTCGCGGTCGGCCGTGGCGGAGACCTCAGGCGCGAAGAGCCAGATGTACAACGTCCTGCTGTTCGCGTTCCTCGTCGTGACCATGCTGTTCCTCATGCCGCTGTTCCACGACCTCCCCGAGGCGGTGCTGGGGGCGATCGTCATCGCCGCCGTCTCGCACCTCGTGGACATCAAGGCGCTGCGCCGGCTGCGCCGCGTGGACGGCACCGACTTCGTCATCGCCGTGCTCTGCTTCGCCGGTGTGCTGGTGTTCGGGCTGCTGATCGGCCTTGCGATCGCCGTGGGCCTCTCGCTGCTGGCGCTCGTCTACCGCGCCTACCGGCCGAGCTACGCGGTGCTCGGCCGCGCGCCAGGCGCGGTGGACGACGAGCGGTTCCGGTTCCGCGGCGTGGAGGACCACCCGGACGCGGAGACCTTCCCCGGTCTCGTGATCCTGCGTGTGGACGGCGAGCTCTTCTTCGCCAACGCGCGCTGGTTCCGCGACGTCGTGCGCTCGCTGGTGCGAGACCAGTCGCCGCCGGTGCGGGAGCTGCTGGTCCACGCCGGCGCGGTGCCCCACATCGACACCACGGCGGCGCAGATGCTGCGCGAGCTGATCGCGGAGCTGGAGCAGGCCGGGACCACCCTGGCGTTCGCCAGGGCGACCACCGGCCTCGTCCACGACCTCGAGCGCAACGGGATCGCCCGTCTGGTCGGCGACGACCGGTTCTTCGACACCGTCGCCGCCGGCGTGGACGCGTACCTGCACCGGCATCAGCCACGGCTCGGTTGAGCATGTCACCGCGCGAGAGACCCGCCGAGCAGGTCCAGCTCAACCGCGACGAGGTGATCCCCGCCCTGGAGGCGCGGGAGCGGTTCCTCGACGCGATCCTCGGCGGCCTGGAGGCGTTCCTCGCCGTGGACGAGACCTGGCGTGTCACCTACGCGAACAGGGCCGCCGCCGAACTGGCAGGAGCGGCGGCCGGCGACATCCTCGGCCGGGAGCTCTGGGAGGCCCTGCCGGACCTGCTCGACGGGGCGGCGAGCGGCTCGCTTCGGCGGGCGATGACCGAGCGGGAGAGCGCGGAGCTCGAGGCGGGGACTCCCCCGGGGAGGGCGCACCACGCCCGTGCGTACCCGCTCGCGGACGGAGGTCTTGCCGTCTACATCCAGGACGTCTCGGAGCGCCGGCGCAGGGAGGTCGAGCGCGAGCAGCTCTCCGCGGCCCTGGTGGCGAGCGAGCAGCGCTATCGCTCGATCGTCGAGACGACGGCCGAGGGCATCATGATCGGTGATCCTGACGGCACCATCGCCTTCGTCAACCAGCGGATGGCGGACATGCTCGGCTACCCCGTCGTCGAGCTCGTGGGCATGGCCGGCCCCCGGCTCATCTACCCGGACTGGCTGCCGAAGGTCAAAGAGAACCGCGAGGCGCTCAGACAGGGCGAGGTCCTGCGTGGTGAGTTCAAGCTCCGGCGCAAGGACGGGAGCGTACTCTGGACGGTCTTCAGCTCGACGCCCCTGCACGACCAGGAGGGCGACCACATCGGCAACCTCACCATGCACACCGACATCTCCAAGCGCAAGGCGTCGGAGGAGGCGCTGCGCGAGAGCGAGGAGACGTTGCGGAGCTTCTACGACAGCGTGTCTCTCCTCATGGGCGTCGCCGAGCTGGAGGGCGAGCGCATCGTCCCCGTGTCCGGCAATCGCGCCGCCGAGGAGCTGCTCGGCGACCGGGTCGCGGTCACTCCGGGCGCCGGGGAGCGGCGCCGGCGGACGGAGTCTGGCCGGCCCGGCGACCTCGAGCGGGAGCTCGTGCTCCGGTACCGCGACAGCGAGGTCGTCCGCCGGCCCGTGCGCTTCGAATACGAGCTTGAGCGGGACGACGGTGCGCGCCTGCTCAGCTTCACCGTCGCCCACATCGCCGGCGGCACCAGCGGCCGGCCGCGCTTCAGCTTCGTCTCCGAGGACATCACCGAGCGCCGTCGCGCGGAGGACGCGCTGCGCGGGCGCGACAGGGAGGAGGCCGCGCGCCAGGAGAAGAGCCGCGTTGCCCGGGACCTCCACGACTCCGTGACCCAGGCGCTGTTCGCGGCGAGTCTCAAGGCGGAGGCTCTGACCGGCGTGGAGGGTGTGCCGGCCGACGTCGAGGCGGTCGTGGCCGAGGTACAGCGGCTCAACCGCGGAGCCCTGGCGCAGATGCGGACGATGCTGCTGGAGCTGCGCGGCGACCCGCTGGAGCAGGTGCCGCTACAGCAGCTCCTGCGCAACGTCGTCGAGGCCACGGAGAGCAGGACGCGCACCAGGCTGAGCCTCTGCATCGAGGGCGAAGGGCCGCTGCCGCCCGTGGTGCACGTGACGCTCTACCGCGTCACCCAGGAGGCGCTGAACAACGTCGCCAGGCACGCCCAGGCGGACCACGCCTCCGTGGAGCTGCGGCTGCGGCCGGGGCACGCACTCCTGACCGTCAGGGACGACGGTCGCGGGTTCGTGCCGGGACCGCTCGGCCCCGCGCACCTGGGGCTGCGCTCCATGCGCGAGCGGGCCGCGGAGGCCGGCGCACGGATCCGGATCGTCGCTGCGCCCGGAGCGGGCACCGAGATCTCGGTGGAGTGGGAGGCGGAGGAGTCGGAGCCGTCAAGTTGACACGGAGCGGGGCTCGGGGACAATGACCCCACGCCGGTCACGGGGGTGAGCGGCTGGAAGTGCGGAGAGAGCTTGACGGCAGCATCGTCACCGGATCGAAGCAGCGCGGGGGCGACACTGCCCCGTCTCTTCGCGGAATGGACCGCGAAGTACGCCGACGAGCCCGCGCTCAGCCGCCGCGAAGACAGGGTCTTCACCTCGTTCACCTACCGTGAGCTCGACCGGCGCGCGAGCGTGCTGGCGCTGGCGCTCGCGCGCGAGCTCGGCGTCCGTCACGGCGAGCTCGTGGCTCTGATCTCCGACAACCGCCCCGAGTGGATGGTCTGCAGCCTCGCCATCCACTTCCTGGGCGCCGTCGACGTCCCCCGGGCCTCGGACACGCCGCACGACATCCTCGAGGCGATCCTGCGGCACGCGGAGCCGGCCGTGGTCATCGCGGAGCGGCCGGCGCATGTGGACCTCGTTCGCGAGGCGCTGCCCGGCGTGCGCGCCGTGGTGCTCATCGACGGCCCCGACGGCGTGGCGGACGAGGAGGCCGGCGCCGGCCGAGCGGCTTCGCAGGCCGGGGAGGGCCTCGCCGTCCATTCGCTCGCCGGCCTCATGCGGCTGGGGGAGTCGGCGTGGCCGGAGGGCGCCGAGGAGCTCCGCCGCCGGCGCGAAGAGGTGCGCACCGACGACCTCGCCACCGTCATCTACACCTCCGGCACCACCGGTTCTCCCAAAGGCGTCGCGCTCACGCACGGCAACTACGAGCTCAACCTCCGTGAGCTCCCGCAGCTGCTCGAGATCGAGCGCGTCCCGGTCATCAGCGTGCTGCAGCCCTGGCATGCCTACGAGCGCCAGATGCAGCTCATGTACCTCAGCGTCGGCTGCCACATCCACTACAGCAGCGTGCTGCACCTGCGCGGCGACCTGCCGGAGGTGCGGCCGGTCGTCATGGCCACCGTGCCCGAGCTGTGGGTCAAGCTGTACAAGGGTGTGTTCCTCAAGATCGACGCGCGCCCGCCGTTCAAGCGCAAGCTGGCGCGCTGGCTGGTCGCGCGTGCGCTCACGTGTGCACGGGCCCGGCGGGTGCTGGAGGGCCGCGAGCCGGAGGTCAGGCCTCGCGGCCGGGCCCGCCGCAAGCTGGCGCACGCGTGGGCGCGCGTGGCCGCCGCGACGCTGGGCCCGTTCCACGCGCTGGCCGACCGCCTCGTGTTCCGCGAGGTGCGCGCGGGGCTCGGCGGACAGCTCAGCTTCCCCTGCGTCGGCGGCGGCCCGCTGCCCGACGCCGTGGACGAGTTCTTCGACGCCGCCGGCATGCCGCTGCTTGAGGGCTACGGCATGACGGAGGCCATCGTCGTGATGTCCATGCGCGACCCGTTCCACCGCCGGCTCAAGACCGCCGGCCACGTCATCGGCGGCATGGAGTATCGGCTCACGACCGACAAGGGACGCGAGTGCCGGCCCGGCGACGTCGGCCGGCTCCAGGTCCGCGGACCCAACATCATGCGCGGCTACTACAAGGATCCGGAGCGCACGGCGGAGGTGCTCAGCGCGGACGGGTGGCTGGACACCCGCGATCTGGCGCTCGCGCACGCCGACGGCAGCCTGCGCGTGCTCGGGCGTCTGGACGACACCCTGGTCCTCACCAACGGCGAGAACGTCAACGCCCCGTACCTCGAGAACGAGCTCTGCGCCAGCGAGTGGATCGACCGCGCCGTGGTGGTCGGCGAGGGGCGGCCGTTCGTCGCCGCGTTCGTGGCGCCGAGCCGCGCCCACCTCGAGACGTTGGCGCGGCGGTTCGGGCTGCCGGTGGACGACCTTGCGGCGATCGTCACCGACGAGCGCATCGTGAAGCACTACCGGCACCTCGCCAGCGTCATCAGCGGCGACGCCCGCCGGTTCGCCCCCTACGAGCGCGTGCACCGCGTGCGCGTGTGGCTGGGCGAGTTCCGCATCGGCCGCGAGCTCAGCCAGACGCTCAAGCTGCGCCGGCACGAGTTCCTGCGCCTGTACTCCGGCGAGATCGACGACCTCTACTCGCGGTAACGGCGGTCCTTCAGCCTGCCCGCAGGTCGCGGCGGCGGAAGGCCGCGAGTCCGGCCGCCAGCAGTGCGGCGGCAACGGCGAGCAGGGCGACGACTGCTGTGCCGCCGACGTCCACCGTCGGCGCCGGCTGGTGAGCGAACGGCGAGGCGTCCAGCAGCCACTGCGGCACGCTGAGCTGGAACAGGGGGCTCAGGAGCGCGGCCGCGGCCAGCAGGAGCCACGAGACGGGCACGGCCCACCGCGGGACGAACGCGACGACCACGACCACCAGAGCGGCCATGACCAGCACCGCCGGCAGCTCGGCCAGGGCGGCGGCGAGCAGCTCGCTGAGGAGGCCGGGGTCGCCGGCCGCTTGCGCGGCCGTCAGCCCGGCGGCTGCCGCGTAGGCCAGCAGGAGCGCGGCGGCGCCGAGCACCGCGCTCGCCGTGTGTGCGAGCATCCAGCGCGGGCGGCTCACGGCGCCGGCCAGGACCGGCTCCAGCCGGCCGCATGCCTCTTCGTCGCGCATGCGCAGGAGCATCTGGACCACGTAGATCGCGGCGGCGATGCCGCCCATGACGATGACGGGGCCGAGCCAGGCGTCGAGCATGACGGCCCCACCGGCAGTGGCGCCGGCGCCCTTGGAGAATGACTCGCCGGCGCTCTCGCTCACCGACCCGAAGATCAGGCCGAAGCCCACCAGCCCCCCGAGCCAGGCGAGGAACGCGGGGCGCTGCAGCCGCCACGCCAGGCCGATGCCCGACGGCCGGCGCAGCAGCGTCGAGGCGTGCCGGCGACCGGCCCGCTCGGGCAGCACGCCGGCCCCGAGGTCCCGCCGCGCCGCCAGGTGGCCGGCGACCGCCAGCAGCACGGGCGTGCTCACGGCGACGAGTGCAAGGACCCACCACTGCTCGTCGCCGAACGGCCGCAGCTGGTAGCCCCAGCCGACGGGTGTCAGCCAGCCCGGCCACGCGCTGTGCGCCACCGTCCCGGTGGCGTCGACGTGGCCGAGCATGTTGCCGGCGCCACTGACGAGGGCCGAGACGGCGAGCGCGGCAAGAGCCAGGCCGCTCGCCCCACGCGCGGATCGCGAGAGCTGAGCCGCGACGGCCGCGACGCCGATGAAGGCGACGCCCACGACCGCCAGCGCCGCGCCGGCCGCCAGCGACCCGTCTGCCGGCATGCCGGCGGCGATCAGCCCGAGTGCGGCCAGCGGCGCGAGCACCAGGTTCGCACCGAGAGCCACGGTGACGGCCGCGGCCAGCGGTGCGACCGGCCCCACCACGCCCGCGCCCAGGAGCTCGGCGCGTCCGCTCTCCTCGTTCTGGCGTGTGTGGCGCACCACGCAGAGGGTGCTCATGACGCCGGTGAGCACCGCGAGAGTCACCCAGCCGCGGCTCATGGTGTAGCCGCCGACGCTCGCGCCCGGCGAGAGGCTGAGCATGCGGAACCCCGCGTTGCCGGCCATGAGCCGGGTCTCGCGGAGGACGTCGGCCTGCGTGGGCAGTGCGTCGGCGAAGGCCAGCGCGAACAGGGCGAACAGGCTCGCCAGGGCGACGACCCAGCCGCCGAGCACGAACCGGTCGCGCCGCAGGGCGAGGCGCAGGAGCCTCCCGGTGCCGGCGAAGGCGTTCATCGCACGACCTCCAGCTCGGTGTGGTACTCGGTCGCGGCCGGCGCGCCGGCCGGTGCGGATCCGGCGGCTTCGCCCCCGGCGGCCTCACTCCCCGAGTAGTGGCGCAGGAACAGCTCCTCGAGCGTCGGGGGAGAGGTCTGCAGCGAACGGACCTCGAAGGCGACGAGGTGGTCGAGCACGCGGTTGAGGTCGGCTTGCTCCACGGAGAACCGGGCGCGCACGCCATCGACAGCGGCGTCGTGCACGCCGGGGAGGGCAGCGAGACCCTCGGCCGGCACGGCGGTCTCGACGGTGACCGAGGTGCGCGTGAGGTGTCGGAGCTCCTCGAACGAGCCCGAGTCGGCGGTGCGGCCGGCGCGGACGATCGTCACGCGGTCGCACAGGGCCTCGACCTCCGAGAGGATGTGGCTGGAGAGCAGCACGGTGGCGCCGGCATCGTTGGCCTCGCGGGCCACGTCCTGGAACACCGCCATCATCAGCGGGTCGAGGCCCGAGGTGGGCTCGTCCAACAGGTAGAGCTCCACGGGCGACGCGAACGCCGCGACCAGCGCGACCTTCTGACGGTTGCCCTTGGAGTAGGCGCGGCACTTCTTCGTCGGGTCCAATTGGAAGCGCTCGATGAGCTCGGCGCGGCGCGCGGGGTGCAGGCCCCCACGCAGGGCGCCGAGCAGGTCGATGACCTCACCGCCGGTGAGGCTTGGCCACAGGCTCACGTCACCGGGCACGAACGCCAGCCGGCGGTGCAGCGTGGTGGCGTCGCGCCAGGGGTCGAGCCCCAGGACCGACGCCGCGCCCGCGTCTGCGCGCAGCAGGCCCAGGAGGAGGCGCAGGGTCGTCGTCTTGCCCGCGCCGTTGGGACCGAGGAAGCCGTGCACCTCGCCGGTGCGCACCCGCAGGTCGAGTCTGTCAAGGGCCGCGTGACGGCCGAACCGCTTGCGCAGCCCCGTCACGGAGATCGCTGTCGTCATCACCCTCACCTCGCCGCTTGTGTAGCCCATACGCTTTTGTGTATGATGAACACATAGAGTATTACATACACACGGTGTACACTGCAAGCATCTGCCGTTGAGGAGCGTGAGTGATGGCCGACGGACCACCGACAGCACTGGATAGGCTCTGGAGCTCCACCGCGGGCCCGGAGCGGCCTGCCCGCATGGGGCTGAGCCTCGAGCGCATCGTCGCGAGCGGCGTGGAACTCGCCGACGCGGACGGGCTCGTCGCCGTCTCCATGAAGCGCGTCGCCGAGCGGCTCGGCTTCACGACCATGTCGCTGTACCGGCACGTGACCAGCAAGGACGAGCTCCTCCTGCTGATGCAGGACGCGTGCTGGCGGCCGCCGGAGGGGCTCGAGATCGCGCCCGGCGACTGGCGCGCCGGTCTGGAGCTCTGGACGCGCGAGCAGGTCGCGATCCTGCAGCGGCACCCCTGGCTGGAGGAGGTGCGGCACATCGAGCGAGCCGGGACGCCGAGCCAGCTGCTGTGGATGGAACTGGGACTCCGGGCGCTGGCGCGCACGCCGCTCGCCGAGGGAGAGAAGGTGGAGGTGCTCCTGCTGCTCAGCGGCTACACCTTCTCGTTCGCGCGCCTCTCGGCCACCGCGGCGGACGGCGTGCGGCGTGGCTACTTCGACAGCGGGGAGGAGGCTCCGGCCTTCGCCGGCCTCCTGCGGCAGCTCGCCGGCCCCGAGAGGTTCCCGGCGCTGCTCGGGGCCGTGGAGGGCGGCGCCTTCACTCCGGACAGGCCGTTCCCCGACCTCGCCTTCGACCTGCGCGTCCTGCTGGACGGGGTGGACGCGCTGATCCGCCGGCGGGAGGCGAGCGATGCCTGACGGCCTGCGCGCCCGCCTGCTCGGCGCCTGGCGGCTCCTGGACGTCGTGGAGGAGCCGCTCGACGGCTCGCCCGCCGGCCGCCCGCACGGCGAGCAGCCACGCGGGCTCATCCTGTACTCCCCGGACGGCTGCATGTCCGTCCAGATCGAGGAGCGCGAGCGCCAGCCCGTGGCGGGAGCCGACTGGACGGCGCTCACGACGGAGGAGTACGCGGCCGAGGCCAGGAGCTACTTCGCCTACGCCGGCCGGTTCAGCGTCGACGAGGCCGCCGGCACGGTGACGCACCACGTCGAGCTCTCGCTGTTCCCCGGCTGGGCCGGCCTCAGCATGCCTCGCGCCGTCGAGCTCGACGGCGACCGGCTGGTGCTCAGCTCGACCTCGCCCATGGAGTCCGGCGGCCGGCAGGTGATCGTGCGCCTCAGCTGGGCCCGGGCCTAGCATCTCCGCCCGCGGCGCCTGACCCGCTGGCAGCGGCCGCGCCCCCAGCCGGCCGGCCCGCCTACTCCCCGCGCGCGCGGCCTTCGCGTACCGCTTCACCCCCGCCCTGGCCGCCGCCGGCGACATGCCCGAGCGCACGAACGGCGAGTAGAGCACGCGGATCACGGCGGCGTCGCTCTGGCTCCAACTGGTGAGCGTATTGGCCTCGTACATGACGCTTCGGCGCCGGTCCGCGGATGAGGTGAAGTGGCCGCTGAGGCCGATCGCGTGCGTCAACTCGTGGATCAGCGTGGACTTCAGCTCGTCGGTCGTGTCCTGTGTGCCGGTATCCACCGTGATCTGCGCGCGGATGAGCCCCGGCGGCCCTTGGAAGTAGCGGGTGCGCGTGTTACCCACGCTGCCCGTCCCGTTGCGGCGCACGTAGGTCGCGTGATCCAGGAACTCGACGGTGATGAGCGGGCGGGCGCCGCCGAGCTCGAAGTCCACCTGGTCCTGCAGGCGGTCGAGGCGGCGCACCAGACCGCCCATGTAGCGTCTGATCTCGGGAGAGGCCTCGCTCGGCAGCTCGACCGCCACCGTGCGCCGCCGCCACTTGGCTACGATGCGCGGGGAGCCCGGCGCGTTCGTTTGAGAGAACACCATGGTGGCGAAGTAGTCGCCGAACCAGCGTTTGCCGGCGACCTTGCGGGTGTAGGGGTCGAGCGTCTCGATGCGCAGCGGCTCCGCCGGCTCGCGCATGAACAGGCCGAGCGCGTCGCGACTCCACACCCACTCCACCGCGCGCGCTCCGCCGTAGACGGCGAAGGCCAGCACGGCGATGCTGAGCGCGGCCACCAAGAGCCGTCCGATGAATCTCATGCGCACCTCCCACCCCGGTGTGTACCCACAGAGCCGCTCCTGGAATGGGGTCTTGGGGTCGCGGGCGGCCGCACGCGCCGCGCCTGCGGGCGCAGAGAAGGCGGGCCGGCACAAGCGGCCGGCCCGCCCTCGGGTCCGCCGAGCCTTCTCAGAAGACGAAGGCTATCAGCAGGATGATCAGGATGATGGCGATGACGGCGCCTATGCCTATGTACATGGGTACCCTCCTTGTTGTCGTCACTCTTGGTCTTCCCTCTCATCCGGAGCGTCGCCGCCGCGCCGTTGTCGGCGATGCCCCGCCCGCGTGGCGACCGTTAGCAGTGCGCCCGCCGGGGAAGCCTCAAAGCAGTGGGTCCAGCGGACCAGGACCGAGAGGAGACTCCATGGAGTACACCGCCGACCAGCTTCTCGACGCCGCCGTCTTCGACTCCGGGGGTGAGCGGGTCGGCGACGTCACCGACGTGTACGTCGACGAGGCCACCGGACGGCCTGAGTGGATCCTCCTCGACACCGGGTTCTTCGGCCGCGGGATCCACGTGCCCGCTCATCGCCTCGAGCCCCTCGAAGGCGGCTACCGGCTGCCTTACACCAAAGACGTCATCGCGTCGTCACCGGAGGTCGACGCCGGCTCCGAAGAACTGGGTGAACTCGACGAGCGCGAACTCTACGCCTACTACGGCGTGCTCCGCGGAGGCGGGCTCTCACAGGCCTGACAGACGTGGCACCATAGGCGCATGGATTGGGAGATCATCGCCACCGTCATCGCCGGCATCCTGCTGGTGGTCGCCGCCGTCGGCGTCGTGTACCCGGTGTTGCCGGGGAGCGCCATCGCCATCGCCACGCTGCTGGTCTGGGCCGTGGTCGTCGGCTCGTGGGCGGCGTGGGTCGCGGCGATCGTCGGCTCGCTGCTGTGCGCCGTGGGCTGGTCGGCGAGCGCCGTGCTCACCGGCCGCAGGCTCAAGCAGCTCGAGGTGCCCGGGTGGTCCATCGCCGTCGCCTTCGTCGCCGGTATCGCAGGCCTCTTTCTCATACCGGTGGTGGGCATCTTCGTCGGTTTCGCCGTGGGCCTGCTTGTGAGCGAGTCCATCCGTCACCGGGACGTGGCTCGCGCCCTGCACTACAGCATCGAGACCTTGAAGGCGATGGGTCTGGGCGTGCTCGTCGAGCTCGGGATGCTGTGTCTTGCCGCGGCTGTCTGGTCCGGCGGCGTGCTGAGCCACTTCGTCACCCGCTGAGGCGCGTACCGACAGCGAAGAGGGCGGGACCCTGCGCGCTCGGTCCCGCCCTCTCCGTGCCTCATCGCCCTGCCGCGATCTCCTCGCGGCTGCCGGGCTACCTCGCGCGCCCGGGCGCGACGGGCCGGCACAGCCGCAGCAGTCCGCCGCGCACGCAGCGCCGGTCCGCCGCCCGGCGGTGCCGCAGGCGCTCCGCCTTCATCTGTTCGACCCTGACCCAGTCGCCCTGATGCTCGATACCGATCATGCGCTCCATGACCACTCCGTTCCCTTCTCGCTGCTCGTGACCCCGTGCTCGCCTCGCTCGTCCCTCGCCTGCGGTCACGCCGCCGGCCTGGTCGCGCGCACGAACGCGCTGACGACCCGGATGCCCTGCGGGATCTGGCTGAGGTCCACGCCGCACAGCTCTCTGTCGACCGCGTACACCTGGGTGACCTCGACGGCGGCGTCGGCGAAGCCGGCACGCCGCAGCTTGTCCAGGTAGTCCTGCTCCTCCAGCGCGCCGGCGACGCAGCCGGACCACGCCTCGATGCTGCGCATGATGTGCTCGGGGATCAGGGTCATGTCGCCCTGGAAGACGATGTCCGAGACGGCGAACCGCCCGCCCGGCCTGAGCACCCGGAACGCCTCCGCCAGCACCTTGTCCTTGTCCAGCGAAAGGTTGATGACGCAGTTGCTGACGATCACGTCCACCGACGCGTCCGGCAGCGGGATGTCCTCGATCTCGCCCTTGAGGAACTCGACGTTGATGACGCCGGCTTTGGCCTGGTTCGCGCGGGCGAGCGCCAGCATCTCGTCGGTCATGTCGAGACCGTAGGCCTTGCCGGTGGGGCCGACGCGCCTGGCGGAGAGGAGGACGTCGATGCCTCCGCCGCTGCCGAGGTCCAGCACGACCTCGCCCGCCTTGAGGTCGGCCAGCGCCGTGGGGTTGCCGCAGCCGAGGCTGGCGAGCACGGCTCCGTCCGGGAGCGCGCTCGTCTCCGAGACGTCGTACAGGCCGCGCGCGATCTCGTCCTGCGCCTCGACGGCCTTGCCGCCGCAGCAACTGCTGGACGGGCCGCAACAGCTCGCCGGCTGCGTCGCGTCGTTCGCGGCCACGGCGCGCTCGGCGTAGTGGTCGCGGATCCTGCCCTTGAGGTCTGCCGTCTGCTCGCTCATGCCTGCTCCTGCCTTGGGGAGGTCAAATCAACTTTTGTTGTTTGCAGTGTAGCGCCTCACCGGCGCCGCCGTCAATACCAAATCAAGATTTCTTGTGCTAAGCTGCGGCGATGGCGACGAAGGCTGACAGCAAGGCTCCCAAGCCGGCCTCGGCCGTCTGCTGTACGCGCACTGACCCCGAGACGCTGGCGCGCCTCGCGAGGATCGCCAGGGCCCTGGCCGACCCCACCCGCCTCGGCATGCTGGACGTGATGACGCAGGGACGCGGGTGCTGCGGCGTCATCGACCCGCAGGAGGCCGGAGTGCCCGGCGCGGACGAGCCCGACGGCATCTGTGTGTGCGAGTTCCAGGAGCAGTTCGGGCTCGCGCAGTCCAAGGCGTCGTACCACCTGCGCGTGCTCAAGGATGCGGGCCTCGTCGTCGAGGAGACTCGCGGCAAGTGGACGTTCTACTCCGTGAACGCGGAGGGCATCGCGGACACCCTGCGCAGTCTCGGCGTGGTCGTCGGCCTCGGCTCCGTCTGCTGAGGGTTCCGGCGGGTCCGCTCACCCGCAGGCGCAGCTCGGGCCGTCGTCCCCGTCGCGCAGCGACCGCGTGGTCTCGAGGAACGAGCCGAGCCGGCTGTCGAAGTTCTGCCAGTCGATGGCGTAGTAGGTGCGCGCACCCTCGCCGCGCATCGTCACGAAGCCGGCGTCCCGGAGCGTCGCGAGGTGATGCGAGACGAGCGGCTGGCTGCCGCCGACGTGGGCGACGATCTCGCAGACGCACTTCTCGCCGCTCATCAACTGCTCGACGATGTCGGCGCGCGTGGAGTTGCAGAAGGCCTTGAAGAAGGCCGTGAAGTCGGCGATAGAGGCGATCTCGGCGCCGGCCCGGCGCGTGCTGCTCGGCTTCTCCTGCGGTGCGGTCATGGTCCCGAAAGCTTACATTGACAAAGGTTTATGGTCAACGTAGCTTTATATAAGCGCTTGCCTATGTCGATTCTTCCTCTGGAGCGTGAGCACCGTGCGCAGAATCCCACTGGAGCGGCCGTTCGCTGTGTTCTCCGACGTGCACGGCAACCTGCCGGGCCTCGAGGCGATCCTCGCGGACCTCGAGGCTCGAGGTATCGCGGACGTGCTGTGTCTCGGCGACCTCGTCGGCTACGGGCCGTTCCCCGACGAGGTCGCCGGGCTGGTCCGCGACCGCGGCATCCCGTGTCTGATGGGCAACTACGACCAGGGCATCGGCTTCAGCACCGGCGACTGCGGCTGCGTGTACAAGACCGACGCTCAGAAGGCCGAGGGGGCCGCGTCGCTCGCCTGGACCGACCGCGTGACGACCGACGCGACTCGCGCCTACCTGCGCACCCTCGAGGCCCGGTTCGTGCTCGAGACGCCGGCCGGCGAGCTGCTGGCCGTGCACGGCAGCCCTCGCCGCATCAACGAGTACCTGTTCGAGGACCGACCCGAGCACGCGATGGCGCGGATGGCCGAGGAGAACCCGTACCGCGCCATCCTCTTCGGGCACACGCACGTGCCGTACGCCCGCGAGGTCACTCATGGCGACGCGGGCGCCTCGACGCTCTTCGTCAACGTGGGGAGCGCCGGCCGGCCCAAAGACGGCGACTGGCGCGTCTGCTACGCGCTCGTCGACCCCGGCCGGCTGGCCGCCGGAGAGCCGGCCGTCGAGTTCGCGCGCGTCCCCTACGACCACGAGCGCCTGATGAGCGCGCTCGCCGGGACCGACCTCATCACGACCTTCGAGGGGCCCCCATGACCGTCGCCGCCGCGCCGCGCCGCCGCCTGTCGTTCCTCGACCGCCTGCTCACGCTGTGGATCTTCCTCGCCATGGCCGCCGGCGTGCTCGTCGGCTGGGCATTCGTCTCCGTCCCCGAGTTCATCGACCGCTGGACCGTGGGGACCACCAACATCCCCATCGCCGTCGGGCTCATCGTGATGATGTATCCGCCGCTGGCGAAGGTGCGCTACGAGGAGCTCGGCGACGTGTTCCGCGACTACCGGATCCTCGGCGTCTCGCTGGTGCAGAACTGGCTCATCGGCCCGTTCGTGATGTTCTTCCTCGCCATCATCTTTCTGCACGACTACCCCGAGTACATGGTCGGGCTCATCATGATGGGCCTCGCGCGCTGCATCGCCATGGTGATCGTGTGGAACCAGCTGGCCCGCGGGGACACGGAGTACGCCGCGGGCCTCGTCGCCTTCAACAGCGTCTTCCAGGTGCTGTTCTACAGCGTCTTCGCCTGGGTGTTCGTCACCAAGCTGCCGCCGCTGTTCGGCCTCGAGGGCGTCGCCGTCGACATCACCATCTGGCAGATCGCGCAGAGCGTGCTCATCTACCTGGGCATCCCCTTCCTCGCCGGCATGGTCACCCGCTTCATCGGACTCAGACTCAAGGGCCGCGAGTGGTACGAGCACCGGTTCATCCCGCGCATCAGCCCGCTCACGCTCATCGCCCTGCTGTTCACCATCTTCGTGATGTTCAGCCTCAAGGGCGACCTCATCGTCGAGCTGCCGCTCGACGTGCTCATCATCGCCGTCCCGCTGTCGCTCTACTTCGTGATCATGTTCTTCGTCAGCTTCTTCATGGGGCGCAGGATCGGCGCCGACTACTCCAAGACCGCGACCCTGAGCTTCACCGCGGCGAGCAACAACTTCGAGCTCGCCATCGCCGTGTCCATCGCCGTCTTCGGGTTGAATTCCGGGGAGGCGTTCGCCACCGTTGTGGGGCCGCTGGTGGAGGTGCCGGTGCTGATCGGCCTCGTGAGTGTGGCGCTGTGGCTGGGCCGCAAGTACTGGGGCGTCACGGACGAGCCCGTGCCGGCCGCGGTGGCCGCGGGCTGCGACGAGGTCGGGTGCGACCCCGTGAGACGAACGACGAGAGAGGCGAGCGAGTGAGCGACATCAGCGACAGGAGCGGCGCGAGCGACAAGGTCCGTCACATCGACCTGGAGTGGGGGCCCACGCTGGACGCGGACGCCTGCACCGGTTGCGGCACCTGCATCGACTGGTGCAAGCACGAGGTGTACCGGTGGTCCGAGGACGGCGACAAGGTCGAGGTGGAGACCAAGACGAACTGCGTGCCGGGGTGCTCGCACTGCGCCACGCTCTGCGAGGCGGAGGCTCTCTCGTTCCCGACGCTCGAGGAGATCAAGCGTCTGCGTCGCGGGGGTTGATGCCGTGACCGCGCTCGGCCTCGACCGTCTCGCGCCCGCCAAGATCTACGTCGAGCCGACCAACGCCTGCAACCTCGCCTGCGCCACGTGTGTGCGCCACTCGTGGGACGAACCCGAGGGGTTCATGGAGTGGCCGACGTTCGCGGCCGTGGTGGACGGGGTCGCCGGGCCGGGGGGCGAAGCAGGTCCCGGCACGGTCGCGTTCATGGGGCTCGGCGAGCCGCTGATGCACCCGCGGTTTCTCGACATGGTGCGCGCCGTCAAGGAGCGCGGCCTGCGCGCGGAGGTCACCACCAACGCGATCCTGCTGGACGACGAGAAGGCGGCCGGCCTCCTCGAGGCCGGCCTGGACCAGCTCGTCGTCAGCATCGACGGCGCCTCCGCCGAGGCCTTCGGCCGCGTGCGCTCCGGCGCCTCCCTCGCACGCGTGGTCGAGAACGTGCGGCGCCTCCAGGATCACCGCGGCCCCAACTACTCGCCGTCGGTCCGCATCGGTGTCGAGTTCGTCGCCATGCGCTCCAACATCGGCGAGCTGCCCGGCCTGCGGCGCCTCGCCGCCCAGCTCGGCGCGACGTTCATCATCGTCAGCAACGTGCTGGCGTACACGCCGGACCTGCTCGACCAGACGCTCTACGACCGGCAAGGGTCCACCTCGAGCGGCGCTCACACCACGGCCGGCGCCCGCTGGCAGCTGCCGGCGTTCGACTGGGACGCCGAGCTCGGCGCCGCGCTGGGCGAGGCGCTCACGCGCTCCGGCCCGGTCTCGTTCCACGGCGCCGACCCCGAGGACACGCGCAGCCGCTGTCCGTTCGTCCACCAGGACGCCTGCGCCGTGGCCTGGCACGGCGGCGTGAGCCCGTGCCCGCCGCTGCTGCACACGTACACCTGCTTCGTGCGCGGGCGCGAGAAGCGCATGCTGCGCTGGGAGGTCGGCAGGCTGCCGGACGCGTCGCTGGCCGAGGTGTGGACGGCGCCGGAGTACGTCGCGTTCCGCGACCGGGTCCGGCGCTTCGACTTCCCGCCGTGCACCGACTGCGGGTGCGAGCTGGCCGAGTCCAACGAGGAGGACTGCCTCGGCAACCCGCACCCCACCTGCGGCGACTGCCTCTGGGCGCGCGGCGTGGTGCGCTGCGCCTGAGCCGCACCGCGCCTGACCCCCGCCGCGCCTGACCCGCACCGCGCCTGACCCGCGCCGCGCCTCGCGGTCCACGGCCGACGGCGCTGCCGCAGCTCATCGTGCGCGGCGGGCCGAGGGGGGAGGGGGTGCCTCGCCGGGGGTATGCACCTTCGGTGGCACCTTCGATGGCACCTTGATGGCGCCATCGAAGGCTCCGACCCCGAACGACATGTCCTCCCCTGCGGAGGGCGTCGCCGGGGCGGGCGCGAGACGCCAGAGGGAAGGGCGCCCGGCTCGTCCGGCCCGGCCAACGCTTGACCGCGTCCCCCTGCGCTCCTTGACTGATGCGTGACGCCACGCGCGTCCGGTGGAGTCGGGCCTGGGAACCTGGGGGAGGGGTCGCGATGCTGTGCTCGGTGGGAGGGTCGACGGCGGGTCGTGGGGCCCGGAGGAGCATGCTTGCGATGCTGCCGCTGGTCGCCGCCTGGGTGGTGCTCGCACTCGCCGGTTGCGGCGGCTCGGAGGAGGCCGCCACGTCGTCGGGGGCGGGTGGAGGCGACGCCGGAGAGGCGGCCGCGTCGCCGGCGGCCGCGGTTGACTACGCGTCGCTGTTCACCGAGGACGACGCGCGCGCCATCACGGGCATCAAGGACGCGACGCCCATGCCCGAGTCGGACTGGAACCAGCGCGAGGGCACCTCGAAGTACTTCGCGATCTACCAGGGCAAGGACGCGCCCGAGGCGCTCTGGATCCGCGTGGGCGGCGCGGGGATGTTCGAGGAGCAGCGGCAGGCCTCGGACATGGCGCCGGAGACCGTCGCGGGTCTCGGCGACGACGCGTTCTGGTGGGACTGGAGCGGCATGCAGAAGGGCATCGCCGTCAAGATCGGCGACGACGCCTTCCTGGTCAGCACCAAGTACCTGTGGGAGAAGCCGCAGCTCACCGACGACCAGCTTGAGGAGGTCGTCGGCACCATCGTCGGGCGCCTGGAGAAGTAAGGCGCAGCAGAGCGGCGCGCCGCGTCACGCGGGCCGCTCCGTCTCGCACACTGAGAGAATCGGCTCGCGGATCAGCTCGCCGCGCGCCTCGAGCTCGAGCAGCGGGGGTGTCGGCGAGGAAGAGCACGACGTCGTCGCGGCGCAGGCGTGTGCTGCCGCGGACCACGACGTAGCTGTCGTAGCGGCGGAGCATCACTGCGTCGGCTCCGCCGGGCAGGCCGGCCTGGGCACCGCCGCCGACAGCGGCGAGTCTCGGCACGCGGAACTCGACGAGGTCGCGCCGCACGGCTCGCCCGCCCAGGCCGGCTCCGACTCGAAGGCCGGTCCGTCGACCCTGAGCCACCGCGCCACTGCCGGGATCGTCGTCCCCTGGACGAGCGTCGAGGCCAGCACGACGAAGAACACGATGTTGAACAGCGTGTCACCACCGGAGACGCCGGCCACGAGCGGGAACGAGGCCAGGACGATCGGCACAGCTCCGCGCAGGCCTGCCCAGCCGACCAGCGTCTGCTCGCGGAGCGAGAACCGCGAGCGGAGCAGGGACGTGTACACGGCGACCGGGCGCGCTACCAGCGTCAGGAACACGGTGGTCAGCACGGCGACCCCGAGCACCGGCAAGATCCGACTCGGGAACACCAGCAGCCTTGGAGGAAGGGCTTCTGCTCTACCCGGACGACGGGCCGCGATAACAGGCTCGCGGTGGCTCTCGAGCCCCGGACATCCGCCCGACATCGCCGGCGAGGCAGGCGAACGCCGCCGCCGCGCCGAACCAGAAGGAGAGAAGGAGTGAGCGAAGCACCGGAGGAAGCATGGTCTCAGCGCGCGACGCCTACGACGACTGGTACGAGGACGACGAGCCGTACGGCGACGCCGACGCGGGCCGCTACGAGGAGCCCACGCGGCGGCCGCTCTCCGTGGTGCGCCCGGCGGAGCTCGCGTTCGAGGTCGTGCGGCCCGAGGACTTCGAGGCCGCGCAGCGAGTCGCCGACCGGCTGCGCGCCGGGGCATCCGTGCTCATCGACCTCGAGGGCTGCGACCACTCGCTCGCCGGCCGCCTGACGGACTTCGCCAGCGGTCTGGTCTACGCCCTCGGCGGCTCGCTGCAGCACGTCGGCGGCACGGTGCTTCTGCTCACGCCGAGCCACATGGCGGTCTCCGGCGACGAGCTGAGCGACGTCCGCGCCCCTGGCTTCTACAACCGGATCTGACGACAGCGATGTGCTCGCGCGTCACGCACGATCCGCACTGCCCCAACACCCTGCGGTTTGCGGGCGCGCCCGGCGGATGCTACCGTCCCATGCTCAAGCCCGGCGCCGGGCCAGGGACACTGAGTCACCCGGCGCGAAGGAGGCGATCCGTTTGACCCCCATCCGCAAGGCGACCTTCGCCGTACTCATCGCGCTCTCGCTGCTCCTCGTCTTCTCGGCCGTCGCCGTGGCGGGGCCGATCGCGGCGAAGAAGGCCAGGCTGGCGGCCGTGCAGGCGCAGCTGAGCACCGTCTACGAGAAGTCGGACATGGCCGTGGAGCGCTACAACGAGGCCGCGGCGCGTCTCGAGGACGTGCAAGACCGCATCGTCCGCAACGAGCACCTGCTCGAGGTCGCGGAGGACAAGCTCGAGCTCGCCAACGATCACCTGACGACCCGCGCGCGCCAGGTCTACAAGACCGACAGCGCCAGCATCATCGACGTCGTCTTCGCCTCGCGCACCTTCGACGACCTGCTCACGCAGCTGGACGTCATGCAGCGCATGACCGAGAACGACGCCTCGACCGCGCACGCAGCGGACGTGTACCGGCAGGAGATCGACGACCGGCGCTCGCCCTCGAGGCCGACCGCAAGTCGACGGTCAAGCTGGTCGCCCAGCGCGAGGAGAGCAAGGACGAGGTGCTCGCGCTTCAGTCCCAGCTCGAGAGCACGGTCGGCGGGCTCAAGGACGAGATCGCCGACCTCCAGGCCAAGGCCGCCGCGGCCGCGAAGGCCAAGGCGGAGGCGGCCGCCAGGGCCGCCGCCGTGGCCGACACGTCGTCCGGCGGCTCCAGCTCCGGCGGCTCCAGCTCGTCGGCGAGTTCCGGCGGCGGGGGCGGCACCGTCGTCGACCCGGGCGGCTCCGGCCACTCCGCCGTCGTCGCCATCGCCCAGCGCTACCTCGGCGTTCCCTACGTGTGGGCCGGGGCGAGCCCCAAGGGCTTCGACTGCAGCGGCCTCACGATGTACTGCTACGCGCAGATCGGCATCGGCCTCTCCCACGGAGCGACCGACCAGCAGCGCGCGAGCAAGCCCGTCTCGCTGGGCGCGCTCCAGCCGGGCGACCTCGTCTTCTTCGGCAGCGCCAGCTACAGCCACCACGTGGGCATCTACGTCGGCGGCGGCAGCATGATCCACGCGCCGCACACCGGCGCCGTGGTCAGCTACGGCTCCATCAGCGGCGCCTGGATCGGCGGTCGCTTCTAGAGGCTCTCGCCGGTCGCGAGCTCGGGCGACGGGCCCGGACCGGCACGCGCCGGGTACGTACGTGAAGAGGGGCGGGGCGCCGATGGCGCCCCGCCCCTCTTCAGCTTGCTCGTCTCTCGACCTCCGGCCTCAGTCCGCCAGTTTGTCGTAGAGGACCTCGCCGCTCCCCATCGTGAACAGCACGTGGGCGTTGAACAGCTCGGTCTTGTCGGCGACCTTGAGCAGGTTGGTGTCCAGCACCACGAGGTCCGCGCGCTTGCCGACCTTGATGGTGCCGGTCTTCTTCTCGAGGAAGTTGGCCTTGGCGCCCTCGATGGTGAAGCTGCGGATCATCTGCTCGACGATGACGCGCTCCTCGGGCCACAGCACGCCCTCAGGTCTCGGCGGCGCCGGGTACTCCCACACGTAGTCCGGAGCCCAGCGGTTCACGCCGACGGCGATGCCCGCCAGCGGGTCCGGCGGGATGGTGACCGGGTAGTCGCTGGCGACGCGACGGTCACGCCGGCGTCGAAGAAGCTCTTCATCGGGTACTCGAGGTCCGCCCGCGGCAGGCCGAGGTACGGCACCTGGAGGTACGTGTAGTAGTCGTCCTTGATGAACCAGTACGGGTCCGGGACGGCCGTCACGCCGAGCCTCGCGAACCGCGGGAAGTCCTCGGGGTCGACGAGCTGGATGTGCGTGATGCCCGGGCGCCAGTCGTGCTTGCCGTTGGCCTTGCGAGCGTAGGCGAGCGCGTCCAGGGTCTCCGTCGTGGCCGCGTCGCCGATGGCGTGCGTGTGGATCTGGAAGCCGGCCTTGTCGAGCTTGGCGAACGTCTTCTTCAGCTGGTCGGACGGCCAGATCGGCTCGCCGCGGTAGGTCGCGTCGCCCTTGTACTCGAGCGCGTCGGCGTAGGGCTCGTCGAGGTAGGCGGTGTGGCCCTCGACGACGCCGTCGGCGAAGATCTTGACGGCCGGCGTCTTGAACATGCCGTGCGTGTGCCTGGCGCGCTCCGCCTTGGCCGCCGCGATCCAGTCGCTGGAGGTCGTCCTCAGGCGTCAGCGAGAGGGCGGCGCGGAAGCGCACCGTCAGGTCGCCCGCTCGCCGCCATCTCCTCGAGCGCCTGCACGCCGTTGCTGCCGGCGTACATGAGCGGGTCGAAGACGGTGGTGAGGCCGAGCCGGGCCGGCGACCTCGTACTGGAAGTAGGCGACGCCGTCCTTGTACTCCGGCACGGTGTAGTCGGGGATCAGGTCGGTGACCAGGTTGGCGGCCGTCTCGCGCAGCGTGCCGGACGGCGTGCCGTCCGGCGGGTCGTCGCCTCGTGCCGTCGAGCGCTCGATCACGCCGTCCTCGGGGTCGGGGTCGTCGCTCGGTGATGCCGGCCAGTTCGAGCGCCTTGCTGTTCACCCAGTAGGAGTGCCCGTCCTCGGACATGATGGCGACGGGCCTGTCGCTCACGACCGCGTCGAGGTCGGCTGGCCAGCGGGCCGATGTCGGGCACGACGGTGTTGCTCCAGCCCTGGCCGCGGATGACGTCCATGTCCGGGTGCGGCCGTGGCGAACTCGGCCACGGCCGCGACGTACTCGTCCACGCTTGGTCATGCCGTAGAGCAGCACCGAGTAGAGGCTGCTGACGGTCATGCTGGCGTGCATGTGCGAGTCGATGAAGCCCGGGAGCATCATCTTGCCGCCCAGCTTGACGACCTTGGTCGACGGGCCGACGAAGGCGCTGGCGCCCCGGTCGGAGCCGACGTAGACGATCCTGCCGTCCTTGACGGCGACGGCCTGGGCCACGCGTTCGCCGGGATTGACGGTGTAGACGTAGCCGTTCTTGAAGACGGTGTCGGCCGGCTTGTTCTTGGCGGCCGCCGCCGCCGGGAGGAGGAGCGCTGCCGCCAGTAGCGTGAGCAGCGCACCTACCCACATGCGTGATCTTCATGGACGTACCCCCTTGGTCGAGTCCTCCTGCGGTCCCGCTGGTCGGGACCAGTGTCCGGCAGGATGCAAGTCTCCCAGGGGGGAAGGTCAAGCGACGCGGGACCGACAGCTCCGTCACCCACTCCTGCGGGTCGTCGGTGTCCGACTCCTCCACGATGCCCGTCTCCCGCAGCGGGCCGGCCTGCGCGTAGCCGTGGTCGGTGACCCACGCCGCGCAGCTCGGCGTGCGCGTTCCAGATGGTGTCGTAGGGCCCGGTGAACGTCAGCGAGGCGGCTCGCGCGGCCGGCAGCTCCTTGCACTCGACGCCCGGGCAGCCCGGCAGCCGGCGCGGGACCGGGATGCACACCTCGAAGCTGATCTCGTCGTCCACGGAGAAGTCCGAGTGATAGAGGATGACGCCGTGCCGGTCGGGCTCCTCGCCCTGGCGGGCGATCTGGATGGCGCCGCCGCGCCGACCCGGCGCAAGGCGCGCCTCGAGCGCCCAGGGGTCGTGCGGGTGCGTGCGCGGCACGGAGCCGGCCGCGCTCATCACGAGCACGGCCGGCTGCTCCTTGAGCGCGACCTCGAAGGCCAGCAGCCCTTCGCCGCGCGCGAGCTCGCGGTCGAGCAGCCGCAGCAGGCGGCTCTTCTCCGCGAGCTGCGCGGCCACGACCGCCGCGGTAGCTCTCGAGGTGGCTCCGCAGCTCGCCCTCCTCCGAGGCGGCGAGCAGGTCGGCCATCTGGTCCATGGTGAGGCCGATCTGACGGCCGAGGTGGACGAGGGCCGCGGCGCGCGTCTGTGCGTGGGCGTAGTACCGGTAGCGCGACTCGGGGTCGACGAGGACGGGGCTGAGGAGGCCGCGCTCGTCCAGCTTGCGGAGTAGCGCGGCGAGAGGTCGGTGAGCCTGGCGAAGCGCCCGATGGGGATGAGCCCGTCCTTGTCCATGACCGCAGGGTACGCGGACGTGCCTCGGTCGGGCAACAGGGGAGGGCCGCGGCCGGGCGACGGGGGAGGCCGATGCGGTAGCATCCTGCCTGCTGCGGGCGCAGGCTCCGCGGCATCGGCTGCACAGGCGCCGCGCCCGCGGCGGGGCGGCGACAGACGAGGAGGACGCATGCGGATCGTGGTGCACGGCCAGCAGGCCTTCGGCAAGGCCGTGCTCGAGGCGCTGCTCGAGCGGGGCGAGGACGTCGTGGCGGTCTACGCCCCGCCGGAGGGCGGCAGGCCGGACCCGCTGGCCGAGGCCGCCGAGGCCGCCGGGCTCCCGCTCGTCCGCCCGGCGTCGTTCAAGGACCCGGCCGTGCTCGAGGAGTTCCGCGCGCTCGCGCCCGACCTGCAGGTGATGGCGTTCGTCACGCTCATCGTCCCGGCGGAGTTCCTCTCCGTGCCCGACGCACGGCACGATCCAGTACCACCCGTCGCTGCTGCCTCTGCACCGCGGTCGCAGCGCGATCAACTGGCCGGTCATCAAGGGCGAGACGGAGACCGGCCTCACCGTCTTCTGGCCGGACGGCGGCATCGACACCGGCGACGTGCTGCTGCAGAGGCGCACGCCCATCAGCGAGACCGACACGCTCGGGCTCGGTCGTACTTCGACCGCCTGTTCCCGATGGGCGTCGAGGCGCTCGTGGAGGCGGTGGACCTGGTCAGGGCCGGGACGGCGCCGCGGCTCCCCCAGGACGAGTCGCTGGCCACCTACGAGGCGCCGTGCGAGAGGGAGAACGCGCGCATCGACTGGGGCAAGCCGTGCCGGCAGCTCCACGACCTGGTGCGCGGCTGCGACCCGGCCCCCGGCGCCTGGACGACGTGCGGCGGCGAGGTGCTGCAGATCTTCGCCGCCGAGCCGCTGCCGGCGCGTGACGCCGCCGGGGTCGGCGGCGCGATGGGAGAGGTCGTGGAGGTCGGCGACGGCGGCTTCAGCGTGGTGTGCGCCGACGGCCGGCTGCGGGTGACCCGGGTCAAGCCGGCCGGAGGCAAGAAGACGGGCGCCGGCGAGTGGGCCGCCGCGAGCGGCCTCGTCCCCGGCGCCCGGCTCGAGTGACTCTCGTCAGGCCGGCGTCGTTCGCTGCGCCCGCGCCTCAGGCCACTGAGAGCGGCCGCACCGTTGCGGGGCGGTGAGCCCGGCAGAGGTCGCAGTCGCAGGCCGCGTCGTGGCGCCAGCCGTGCGCCGGCGTGCGCCAGGACGGCAGCAGGCGCTCCTTGCCCTTGGCATCGCGTCGCCAGAAGCTCATGCCGTCGTAGTAGTAGGCCTCGCCCTCACCATCGCCGTCGTTCCACGCCTTCCGCTCCGCGCAGAGGACCTGGTATCTGCTGTAGGTGTGCTGCTCGGCGTCCATCTCGGTGTCTCCTGATCCGTACCGGCGCCCCTCACGCCGGACTGGTTGCACTCTCCAGTATCGGCGAACGGGCGGCGCCAGTATCCAGAACATTCGTCGGGGTAGCACTCACTGTCGCCCTGACTGTCGTCCGGTCCGGCTACGTCGCGCACCCCGCGGCGCACACATACCATCTTCGGATCCGCGTCTTCCCGGCACGCCGACGCTGCCGCCGGCCGCCGTGCACGCCGCGGGCGTGAGCAGTGCAAGTCCCACGGCCGTGAGCAGTGCAAGTCCCACGGGCGTGAGCAGTGCAAGTCCCACGGCCGCAGCCGGCAGCAGTCCCCTCAGGGACCCGCCGCTCATCCGTCGAGCCACCGCTCGCCTCCTCCTTCTCCCTGTCTCCGGCGGCGTTCGCCGGACGCTTCAGGAGAAGCGTCGGGATGAGACGCGCCCGCGCCGAGGAGCAGTAGCGGCACAGTCGCTGAGGCCGGATACCCGCCGCCTCCGGGGCCACGGGCGAGCCTGTGGCGTGAGTCGGTCGTCGCACCGGCGACGCTCGCCGGTTCTCTCCCCCCGCAAGCGGGGAACGCCATCACCAATGAGAGTCTCCGTCTTCAGCAGCAAGCCCTACGACCGCCACTTCCTGGAGCGCGCGAACGGCGAGCCCAGGTTCGGTCACGAGCTCGTCTACTTCGAGGCTCGTCTCGAGGAGGCCACCGCTCCGCTCGCGCACGGCTCACCGGCCGTTTGCGCCTTCGTCAACGACGATCTCGGCCGGCCGGTGCTGGCCGACCTTGCGGCCGGCGGCACGCGGCTGATCGCCCTCCGGTCGGCCGGGTTCAACAACGTCGACCTCGGCGCGGCGGCGGAGCTCGGACTCACCGTGATGCGCGTGCCCGACTACTCGCCCTACGCGGTCGCGGAGTTCACGATCGCCCTGATCCTGGCGCTCGACCGTCACCTCTCGCGGGCCTCCGCGCACGTGCGCGAGGGCAACTTCTCGCTCCAGGGCCTGCTCGGGTTCGACCTGCACGGCAAGACGGCCGGCATCGTCGGCACCGGCAAGATCGGCGCTCTCGTCGCCGAGACGCTGCTGCTCGGCTTCGGCTGCCGGGTCCTGGCCCACGACCCGTTCCCCGGGGACCGCCTGACGCGTCTGGGCGTCGAGTACGTGGGCCTCGACGAGCTCTTCCACGAGGCCGACCTGGTGAGCCTGCACTGTCCGCTCACGCCGGAGACGCACCACCTGATCGACCGGCGGAGCATCGCGCAGATGCGGCCCGGCGCCATGCTGGTCAACACCAGCAGGGGCGGGCTCATCGACACCGGTGCGGTCATCGACGGGCTCAAGTCGGGGCGCATCGGCCATCTGGGTCTGGACGTCTACGAGGAGGAGGCGCGGTACTTCTACGAGGACTACTCCAGTCGCCTGATCGATGACGACGAGCTCTCCCGGCTGCTGACGTTCCCCAACGCCATCGTCACCAGCCACCAGGGCTTCTTCACGCGCGAGGCGCTCGAGCAGATCGCGCGGACGACGCTCGGCAACGTGAGCGACTTCGCAGCCGGCCGCTCCTCGGCCAACGAGGTCCGCGCACGGCCCGACGAGCGCAACGGACGCCACGGCCTCGCCGCCTGAGGGCCGGCGCGGGCGGATGTCCACCGCCGCTGAGCGGCGCGGGCGTGATGTCCGCCTGGTCAGCGCCGGAGCAGGCGGGCGGTGACGCCGGCGACGGTCTCCTTGCCGTAGTCGCCGGTGGGGTTGTGGTCGGTGAAGACGGCGATGCCCACGCGTACGCGGTCGCGCTCCAGGCGCGCGGCCTCGCTCGGCGAGCGTCCAGTCGCCCAGCCAGCCGGCCTTGAAGTACACGCGGTAGCCGAGCGGCCGGGCCACGGCCGGGATGCCCCACGACTGGTACGGGACGATGGACGAGAGCAGCCTGCGCGCGAACCTGCGGTGGGCGCGCGGGACGTACGGCTCCATGTCCCGGAAGAACCGCGCCATGTCGGCGGCGTCGACGCGGCAGAGGATCCAGCCCTGCAGAGGCGCGGAAGCTCGTCATGCGCGCGAGCCGCGCGAGACGCTTGAGTCCGCCGCGGCCGACGCTCGCGTAGACCGCGTCGGCCGACGCGTTGTCCGAGACCGTGATCATGCGCGTGAGCGTGGCGCGCATGCCGTCGGAGACCGTGCGGTGCCGGCGGAGGTACGCGACCAGCAGCATGGCCTTGACGGTGCTGGCGGTGATGAAGGAGCGCCGCGCGTTGAACCCGTAGGCATTGCCGCGACTGTCGACCACCGCGACGGCGACGGCGCCGGCGCGGCGTGAGGCCCAGGCGAAGGCTGCGCGCCGGGCCCGCGCGGTCGGCACGAGCGGCGGCAGGGAGCGCAGTACGCGCAGCCCCGCCGGCGTGGCGCTCGTCTCGCGACGGCCCGTCGCGTCCGTGGCGCGCGCGACGAGCAGGTAACGGCCGGGCCGCAGGCGGATCCGGCCGCGCCAGACCTGCTCCGCTCCCGCCTGCACCACCTTGCCGGCGACGAGCCGCCGCCGGACCGTCCCGTCCCGCGTGGTCACGAGCAGGCCGACGGTCAGGGAGCCGCCGGCCGTGTCGTCCGCGCGGTAGCGCACGCGCGCGGCCTGCCCTCGGTGCACGGTGACCGCCGTCAGCACGGTGGTGCTCAACGTCTCGCTCACGGGAGATGGCGACGGGGATGCGGACGAGGTGGCCGGCAGCGTTTGCGCCCCGGCGCTGGTCAGATTCGCGGCACAGGCCGCGACGACGGCGAGCAGGCACGCCGTTCCGAGGGCGACCCAGAGCGTCGTCACGAGGGCGCGCCGCCGGATCCGGGCACGGTGGGCGCCCAGGGCAGTGGGGGATCTGTGCTTCACGTCCACATCCTACGCCGTCCGTCTGAGAAGGCCTTGTGTGTCGATCCGGCGAGGACGAGGGCGGCGCTCAGCCACGCAAGCGGGCGCCGTCCGGGTCGTAGAACGGGCGGGCGCCGAGGCGGGCCGGTACGCGGCGGGCGGCGATCTCCACCTCCACCTCGCCGCCGGCGACGACCTCGTCCACGGCGGCCGGCTCGCCCGTGATCGCCGCCAGCCCGACGGCGGCGCCGAGCGTGTGGCCGTAGGCGCCGGAGGTGACGCGGCCGACGACGCGGCCGCCCTGCAGCACGGACTCGCCGTGGTACAGCAGCGGCTCCGGGTCCGCCAGGAGCAGGGGCACGAGGCGTCGCCGCGGAGGACCGGCGGCCAGCAGCGCCTCGCGCCCGATGAAGCCTCGCCGGCTTGTCGAGCGCGACCGTGGCGGCGAGGCCCGCCTCGTAGGGCGTGTCGGCCGGCCCGGCGTCCGCGCCCCAGTGGATGAAGCCCTTCTCGGCGCGCAGCCCGTCGAGGGCGCGGTACCCGGCGTGCCGCAGCCCGAGGGCCCGCCCGGCAGCGACCAGCTGGTCGTAGAGGACGGGCGCCGACTCGACCGGCGCGTAGAGCTCCCAGCCGAGCTCGCCGGCGAACGAGATGCGCAGGGCGAGGACGGTCGCCCAGCCGACGTCGATGGTCCGGGCGTGCGCGAAGGGGAAGTCCGCGTCGCTCAGCGACGCGTCCGTGAGACCCGCGAGCAGCTCGCGCGAGCGCGGGCCGGTCAGCGAGAGCACGGCCAGCCCGGAGGTGACGTCCGTCACGACCCCCGGGCCTGCGTGGCGGCGCAGCCAGTGGTAGGCCCGGGCCTGTGCTGAGGCCGAGGTGACGACGAGGAAGGCGTCCTCGTCCAGGCGCGTCACCGTCGCGTCGAGCTCCACGCCGCCGCGCGGGTTGAGCATCGAGGTGTACACGACGGAGCCGGGCGGGCGTTCGAGGTCGGCGGTGAAGACGCGCTGCACGCCGGCGAGGGCTCCGGGGCCCTCCACGCGCAGCTTGGCGAACGAGGAGAGGTCGAAGAGGGCGACGCGCTCGCGGGCGGCGCGGTGCTCCGCTGCGACCGCGCCGAACCAGTTCTGGCGGCCGTAGGAGTACTCGTACTCCGGCCGCTCGCCCGGAGGCGCGTACCAGTCGGCGCGCTCCCAGCCGGCCGCCTCGCCGAACACGGCGCCGGCTGCGGCGAGGCGGTCGGCGAGCGGCACCCTGCGGAGTCCCCTGGCCGTGCCCGGCTGCAGGAACGGCCAGTGCATGGCGTAGAGCCGGCCCAGCGACTCGGTGGTGCGCTCGAAGAGGTAGCCCGCGTTGGCCTGGGCCGGCGAGAACCGGCGGACGTCCACGTCGGCCACGTCGTCCGCCGGCGCGCCCTCGTCGACCCACGCTTGCCAGGGCGCGTCCGACCCCTGGGCCGAGGATGATGCCCTGCGAGTTCATGCCGGCGGCGACGAAGAGGCCGGCCACCTCACCGGTCTCTCCGAGGACGAAGTTGCCGTCTGGCGTGAAGCTCTCCGGCGCGCACAGGTAGTGCGCGAAGGCGGCGCTCTCGAGCGCCGGGACGCGCTCGCGGGCGCGCGCGAGCGGGCGGCCGAAGTGCTCGAGGTCCGGCTCGAACTCGCCGAAGGCGAAATCCTGCGGGATGGACGCCGCGGTCCGCGGCCGCCCGTCCGGCTCGAACGCGCCGACGAGCAGACCGCCGCGGTAGTGGCGCACGTAGATCGAGCCGTCCAGGTCGCGGACGATCGGCAGGTCGCGGGTGGCGCCCTCGATCGGCTCCGTCTGCGCCCAGTAGTGCTCCGCCGGGTGGAGCGGGACGCGCGCGCCGGCGAGCAGCGCGAGCTCGCGCGTCCACAGCCCGGCGGCGAGGACGACGACCTCGCACTCCACGTCGCCGCGGTCGGTCTCGACGGCGGTCACGCGCGCGAGGCCGCGCGCGGTCGTCTCCAGGCCGAAGCCGGTGACGCGCACGCCCTCGACCACGCGCACGCCGAAGTCGTGGGCGGCCTTGGCCGTGGCGTAGGCCGCCCAGCCGGGGTTGAGCGTCGCGTCCTCCTCGAAGAGCACGCCGCCGGCGAGGCCTTCCACGCTCAGCAGCGGCGAGACGGCGGCGATCTCGTCGAGAGAGAGCTCGCGCGCCGGCAGGTCGTGGTGGCGCGCGAGCGTGAGCGCGTAGCGCAGCTCGGTCAGGCGCTCGGGCGTGCGCGCCAGCGAGAGCGAGCCGCTCGGGTAGTAGCCGATGTCGACGCCGGAGAGCGACGCGAGATCGCGGTAGAAGTCGCGGCTGTAGCTCGCCAGCTCGGTCTGCGCGTGCGTGCCGCGGGTGCGCGTCATGAGGCCGGCGGCGTGCCAGCTGGTGCCGCCGCCGACGCGGCCGCGCTCGAGGATCACCGTGTCGGTCCAGCCGAGGCCCGCGAGGTGGAGGGCGACGGACGCGCCGATGATGCCGCCGCCGACGACGACCGCCCGCGCTCGCGCCGGCGGCTCCCCGGCGGCCCGCGGGTCGAAGTCGGTCGCCTTGTACGAGGCGTCGCGCAGGCGCTCCTCGGCCGCCATCTGCAAGCCCTCCTCGTCAACGAGTGTCTCGGGAGTCGTACTACCCCGGGCGAGTGGTCGCGAAGCGGGCCCACTGTCGTAGCATCGGAGCAGAATGGCCGGCGCTGCCGCGCGAGGCGGTGCGGCGCCGGAGCAGTACGCGCCGGGGAGGAAGAGGTCATGGAAGCGATCGTGGTGTACGAGTCGCTCTGGGGCAACACCGCGGAGGTGGCCCGGGCGGTGGCCGAAGGGCTCGGCCCGGGCGCCCGGGCGCTGCGCACCGACGAGGTGACGCCGGAGGACGTCGCGGGCGCCGAGCTCGTCGTCGCCGGCGCCCCTGTGTTCGGCTTCAAGCTCTCGTCGCAGAAGATGCGCGACGGCATCCGCCAGAGCCCCGGCAAGGGCCCGGCGCCGGACCTCTCCTGCCCGCTGCTGCGCGGCTGGCTCGCGGCGCTGCCCGAGGGCCCAGGCTGGGCGGCGGCGTTCGACACGCAGGTCCGCGGCCCGTTCGGCAAGGGAGCACCGGAGATCGGCGAGCAGCTCGAGGCCAAGGGCCGTGTCCGCATCGCCGAGCCGCAGGGATTCGTCGTCAAGGGCTCGCAGGGCCCGCTGAGGAAGGGCGAGGCCGAGCGTGCGCGGGCCTGGGGCGAGGAGCTGGCGCGCGAGGTGGAGCAGCGGCGGAGCGCCTGACGGCGCCGCCGCCGCGCGGCGGCCATTCCCATCAGGTGGAAACCGGAGTCCGTTCTACGGTCTTGTGCCTTGCGACGCTAAGGGTTTCACCTTAGGATACGGGAGAGCGTCGCCGGTGGGAGAGTCTGGGAACCGGCCTCACTCGAGGGAGCCGTACGTTTCACCACAAGCTCCGGGTCGCCAGTGGGCCGGCCCACCTTCGGCGTGCCTTCGTGTGAGTGCCCCCGTCTGCCCCTCCTGTCGCCGCTGGACCTGTGAGCGACCAAGGAGGTGGCCTCATCCCGACCATCCGTCAGCTTCACCTGTAAAGAGGAGCCATGGGGAAGAAGATCTTCGTCCTGTTCGTGGTCGCCTTTGCCGGCATGCTCGTGCTGCCCGCCCTGGCGTCCGCGACTCTGGTCAACGAATACGGTATGCACTTCGCCGGTCAGACGCAGTGCCTGGACTGTCACAGCAAGATGAAGGGCGACATGAACGTCACCGCCGCCCTCCACGGCAAGTTCGCCACCACGGGCATCAATCCGTCCGCGCCGGCGAGCTGGACCAACTTCCGCGCCGCGGGCGACATCCCGACGGCCGGTCCGACGGCCACCGGGCAGGTGTACTCCGGCGGCGGCATCTACAGCATCTCCAAGCTGCCGTGGGTCACGCTCGGCGACTCCACCGGCAACTCCGCCACCGAGTACCTGTTCTTCAACGGGTCCAGTGACCCGACCGTCCTGCCCTGGAACCTGGTCGAGGGTCTGGTCTGGGAGCCCAGCGGCGAGTGGATCGTCGGCGAGGGCGACACCGGTCTCTACGACGTGACCTACACCTGCCAGCGCTGCCATCAGCTCGGCACGACCAACAAGGGCGCCGCCGGCAAGGCCGTCCCGAACCCGGCCGCCAGCATCTCGGCCACCCCGGGGACTGCCGTGCAGTGGGCGCGTGACGAGTCCAAGTCGGTCGTCGACTTCATGACCGACCCGACCGTCTCGTACCCGGGTCTCGGCATCCAGTGCGAGCAGTGCCACGGCACCGGCCAGTACGATGCCGTCAACGGCCACATGAACACCAACGTGGACATCTCGGGCAGCCTCGAGGTCCTGGGCCAGTCCCAGGTCTGCGGCCAGTGCCACGGCAGCTACGCCAACCTGAGCACCACGCTCGGCATCTACGGCTACACCACCAACCTCCAGATGCGCGACTTCGTCGACATCAACGGGGTCAGCGGCGGCCAGTCGTACACCAAGATCCCGACCGAGGACGAGTTCGCTGCCGCGCCGACGACCTACTGGATGTATCCCAACGGCAGCAACGCCAAGGGCAACCACTACTACTACAACGAGTGGGCGGCCTCCGCGCACTCCTACAAGGCCGCCTACCCCAAGACAGACCCGAACGTCTTCGCGTATCAGGCCTCGGGCAAGGGCATCTACGCCAACAACCTGTTCGGCACCAACACCGTCGCCGCCGGCTGCTACAAGTGCCACACCGGCGAGGGCTACCTCCAGACCAAGGGCGACCCGATCGCCCAGGGCTTCACGCCGAGCCAGGACAACGTCGGCAAGATGGGCCAGGAGTGCATCACCTGCCACAACGGTCATCCGTCCGCCGTCGGCGCTGAAGACGTCGTCCGCGAGCCCGACCAGGCAGGCGAGCGCAGCGCCAAGGGCCTGAACGAGTCCAACCAGAGCATCTGCGAGGACTGCCACAACTGGGAGATGGAGATCCTCGGCGAAGAGCCTCATCCTGCGCCGATGGCCGACCTCTCCGCGCACAGCAACCCCAGCCACCCGCAGCGCGAGACCGTGCACGGACGCGAGGTCATGCTCGACGTGGCCGCCGGCAGCGAGTTCATGCCGGGCGCCGAGTGCGAAGACTGCCACATGCCCAAGACCAACAAGGCTGAGACCCGTATCTCGCACGGCATGAAGCCGATGCTCCCGGGCGACGCCGAGAAGTGGCAGGGCGAGGCCGGGTACAAGGCCGGCCAGGACTCCTGCTCCGGCTGCCATCCGAGCCGCTCGCGTGAGCAGCTCCAGACCAGCATCGACCAGTGGCAGAGCGCTGCCGAGACTCAGGCCGACGCGGTGGTCGCGGCGATCGACGTCGCCAAGACCAAGAGCGAGTTCTCCCTCACCGACAGCTCCAAGCCGGGCTACGTGCTCGTGGGCCGCGCCACCTGGAACTACAAGGCGTACGAGCAGGATCTGTCCGGCAGCGTGCACAACCCGCGCTACATCATGGCGGGCCTGAAGAAGGCCGAGCAGGAAGCCCTCTCGGTCGGCGGCAAGTTCTCCTATGTGTCCGCCAGCAAGTCGGTCAAGAAGAACAAGAAGGGTCACGTGGCCGGCGTCATCCTCAACGGCAACGGCACCCCCGCGGCCTACGGCGCCGTCACGCTCATGCGTGGCAGCACGGTGCTCAAGAGCACCAAGGCCGACGAGGACGGTCACTTCGCCTTCACGTTCAAGGTCACTCGGACCTACAAGAACTACAAGGTCAAGTGGGCCCGCTCGGGCGATGCGACCACGAGCCTGTACAGCAAGGCTCTCACCATCAAGTGCGTGAACTGAGCTGATGCAGACCCGGCCGGCGCACTGAGCCGGCCGCAAGACCGGGGCCGCGGCGGACGCAACGTCCGCCGCGGCCCCACCCCCGCGGCAGGTCTCGCGCCGCGGCCGGCCTGAGAGTCCGAGCCCGTGAGGAAGACATGAGAGCGGCAATCGACCACCCTGCAGTACGGGCGCGCTTCCGCCCGACGGGTCTGCCCGCCATCGCCGTGTACACGATCGTCCTGCTCGTGAGCGTCCTGCTCATCGCCCTCGCCGCGCCCGCCGCCGCGCCCGCCTACCAGGCATACCAGCACGGCGGCATCGACGACTGTGAGACGTGTCACGACATGGCTCACACCGACCGCACACCCACCAGCGACGTCTGCTTCACCTGCCACTTCGGCTACCAGATCGTGAGGGCCGGCGAGACCTGCTGGACCTGTCATACGCCTGGCCGGGACATGAGCTGGGCGCGCACCGATGCCTCCTGCCTCACCACGTGCCACCTGCGCGGCGGGCTGGAGTCCGCCCACGTCGCTCACGTGGGTGGATCCGCGGCCTGCACCTCGTGCCATGCGCTCACCACGACCGCCGCGATCTCCGGCGGCAGTGCGCACCACACCATCCCGGCGCCGCGCCTCGACCTGGTGACGCCGTCGACCGCCGCTCCGGGCGCGACCGTCACGCTCACGGGTGCGGCGTTCACATGGGCGGTCGTCGTCCGCTTCGGCGGCGTGGCGGCCGCCTTCACGGTCGTCTCCGACACCTCCATCACCGCCGCTGTGCCCGAGGACGCCGTCACCGGCAACGTGACGGTCCTGAGCGGCGGCGGCCTGGCGACCAGCTCCGCGGACTTCGTCGTGCTGCGTCCGCAGCCGCCGCAGCCGCCGGTCCTGACGCTCTCGGCGTCTCGTCGTACTGTCGCGCCCGGCGGTCGTGTCACGCTCTCCGGTACGCTCACGCCGTTCGACCCCCTGCAGCGGGTGCGGATGGTCGTGCAGCGTCGCGTCGCCGGGTCCTGGAAGACGACGGCAGGCGTTCAGCGACCACTCGGCACGGGCGGGGCCTACTCCTGGACGCACCGCGTGCGGCTCGCCGGCACGTACCGGGCGCGGTCCTCGGCCGCCGGCGTCAGCTCCGTCTGGGTCCGGTTCCGGGCTCGCTGACCCCTCGCCGGCGGCGGAGCGCCCGAGGGCGCCGTCGCCCTCCTCCGCGCCGCGCCCCCCGCCGCTGCGCCGCATACTCTCATCAGGAGTATCCAGTTCCTTGACATGCCCGGAGAGGCCACTCATTGTGTGCCTTTATCGAAGTCACGGTGAGTGCGGATGTCGACTGGAGGTGGTCGGATGAGGTGAGCGGCGGGGCGGGCCGCGCTGGGGTGACGCGGCTCCGACGCGTGAGCATCGACCACCAACGTTGTTTTCCACCAACGTCATTTTCCAGGGGGACGTGCATGGCCGAAGATCTCGTCTTCGCACGCAAAGCAAGCGGCCTCGTTCGCGGTCTCGATATGTGGGACGCGTTCGGCGCCGGCCTCATGACCTGCCAGCCCATCGCCACGCTGTGGCTCATGGTGGGCATCGCGCTCTCGCTCTACCCCACCGGCAACCTGCTCATCTCCATCGCCATCGGAGCGGTCACCGCCGGCATCGGCGCGCCGCTCGTGTGGGGCATCCTCAGCGGCTCCATGCCGCGCGCGGGCGGCGAGTACGTGTACAACTCGCGCATCCTGCACCCGGCGATCGCCCTCGGGGCGGTGTTCTGCAACATCATCGCCATCTTCTACTGGAACTGGTACATCGCCACGTGGCTCGGCGTGCCGGCCCTCCAGCTGTGGGCGCAGTACATGGGCCTGTGGAGCTTCGCCGACTGGTGCGCCTCCAACACCGGCCTCGTGGTGCTCGGCCTCATCGCCGTCATCGTCGGCTTCGTCTCGGTCGCCTTCAGCATGAAGAGCTACGCTCTGATCCAGAAGATCATGCTGATCCCCGCCATCGGCGGCGTGATCGTGCTCATCGTGGCCCTGTTCCTCAGCAGCAAGGCCGACTTCATCGCCAACTGGAACGCGATCGCGACCGAGTACAAGTCGCTCGACTACGAGGCCTTCATCGCGGCCGCCGGCCCGCTGCCCGACTCGTGGGACTGGCGCGGCACCTTCGGCGCCTTCAGCGGTGTGTACGCGCTGTTCGTCTACAACTACGCCATCGCGTACCTCAGCGGCGAGGTCAAGCGCCCGGACAAGGCGCTGCTCGGCGCCAACGTCCTCGCCGTGTGGACGCCGATCATCCTCGGGTTCCTCACCGTGGTCGGCCTCTACCGCATCCTGGCGTTCAACTTCCTGAGCGCCTCAGCCGCACAGAGCTTCGGCGCGGGCGTGCCGGGCTACACGGCCCCGTACAGCCCCGACTACCTCACGCTCACCTGGATCGCCAGCGGCAAGAACGGCATCGTGGCCTGGGCGATCGTGCTGGCGTTCATCGCCGTCATCTGGCTGGAGATCACCATCGCCATCCTCATCGTCGGCCGCGCCTGGCTCTCCTGGGGCCTCGACCGCATGGGCCCCAAGTGGTTCACCGACGTGAGCCCGCAGTTCGCGCAACCGTTCAAGAACCTCGTCGTGGTGGCCGTCATCTTCGGAGTCGGCGTGATCGCCATGGTCTACTGGTTCAGCTCATCGCTGGCGGGGCTCGTCGGAGGCGGGCTGCAGTTCGCCTCGGTCTTCCTCATCACCGGCATCGCCGGCTTCCTCTTCCCGTTCCGCAAGAACGTGCGCGGCATCTGGGAGGCGTCGCCGTACCGGACCTGGAAGATCGGGCCGGTGCCCATCATCAGCATCGGCGCGGTGCTGTACCTCGCGTTCATCATCGCCATGCTCTACTACTCGTTCATCGAGCCGACCACCCGACTGACCACGGGCAAGAGCATCATCCTGTTCGTGGGCGCGTGGGCGGCCGGCATCATCTGGTACTTCGTCTGGAAGGCCCGGAGCGCCAAGCAGGGCATCGACGTCAGCATCACGTTCGGCGAGCTGCCGCCGGAGTGAGTCTGCGCTGACCGGCACGTACAGCTTTTCTACCCCGGCCGGGGCGGGCGCGACGCGCCCGCCCCGGCCGCGTCGCCGGGCCTGCCGGTGGGACGGAGCGCCCGCCAGGCGACGGGACGTGGACAGACACGAGGAGGAGACCCCATGAGCGAGACCCTGCGATCGGCGTTCGAAGAGCAGGTGGTGGCCGCCGTGCGCGAGGGTCGGGACGAGCTCGTGGCGCTCGCCGGCGACCTCGTCGCGTTCGACACCACGGCGCGCAACGTCGGCGACCCGGCGCGGCAGGAGGCGGACCTGCAGGAGTACCTGCGCAAGCGGCTCGCCACGCTCGGCGCCGAGGTGGACGTCTGGGAGCCGGAGCCGACCGGCACCGGCAACCGCGTGGTGCCGGACGGGCTGGACTTCGTGGGGCGGCCGCAACTCGCCGCGCGCCTGCGCGGCGCGGGCGGCGGCCGCTCGCTCCTCCTCAACGGTCACATCGACGCGGTCTCCTACGAGCCGCTCGAACAATGGGTGAATCACCCGCTGAGGCCCGAGGTCCGCGACGGCCAGCTGTACGGTCGCGGGAGCTGCGACATGAAGGGCGGCATCGCCGGCATGCTCTTCGCGCTCGAGACGGTCACCCGTCTGGGCGCGAAGCTCGCCGGCGACGTCGTCTTCTGCACCAACACCGACGAGGAGTCGAGCGGCGCCGGCAGCTACGCGTGCGCCGCGCGCGGCGTGCGCGCCGACGCCGGCCTCTGCGCCGAGCCCACGGGCTTCGACGTGTGGGTGGCCTGCCGCGGCGGAGTGAACCCCGTGGTCCGCACGCTCGGCCGCGCCGGCCACGCCGAGATGCACCACCCGCACTGGCGCGAGGGCGGGCCGGTCAACGCCATCGACAAGATGGAGCTGGTGCTCGCCAGCCTGCGCGCCTTGCGCGAGGATTGGGCGAGCCGGCCTGAGCTCGACCATCCGTACCTGCACCGCCCTCACGTGATCCCCACGGTGATCCAGGGCGGCGAGTGGATGGTCACCTACCCCTCGTCCTGCGAGGCGACCCTGAGCGTGGTGTACATGCCCGGCCAGGTCAACGGCGACCGTGGCGGGCAGGACGTCTTCGACGAGGTCGAGGCGTGGGTGCGGCAGGCGACCGACCGGGACGACTGGCTGGCGGAGCACCCGCCGGAGTGGCTGTGGCCGTGCGACATCGTGCCGGCGGAGGTGCCGGACGACGACCCGGTCGTGGCGGACACCCTGGCCGCCGGCGCTGCCGTCGGGCGGCCCGGCCGCATCGGCGGCCTCGACTCGTGGCACGACGCGGCCGTCTTCACCCGGGTCGCCGGGACGCCTACGGTATCCTTCGGTCCCGGCGACCTCACCAAGGCGCACACGGTCGACGAGTCGGTGCCGGTGCAGGATCTCGTCGACCATGCGGCGGCCGTCTCGCTCATGCTGCTGCGCTGGTGCGGGGCGGGCGCATAATCGTTTTGCGCCAACGGCGCGAGGCGAGCCCGTCAGGGGGTACCCTTGAGCTGACCCTCTCCGGGAGGCATGTCGTGGCGGTCGACGTGTGGTACGACGAAGAGAACGGCGTTGTCGAGATGGTCCTCACCCCCACGACCTCGCCCGAGGAGCTCGACGCGGCCATGACGCGCGCCGGCACGCTCGGAGCCGAGACGCTCACCAACCACTACCTCGTCGACGGTCGGCAAGTCGTCGAGATGGGGTCGGCCTTCGACATCCTCGGGATCGCGGAGTTGCTCGCTTCCCTGCCGTCGGGCGTGATCGAGCGGGAGGCCGTGCTTCTGCCCAGGGATGCCGACGCGGCCAGGGACTTCGAGTTCTTCGAGACGGCTTGCCGCAACCGGGGGCTCGACGTCCGCGTCTTCCGCGACCGCGACGAGGCGTTCGCCTGGCTCGGAGAGTAGATCGACAGCGGGCGGCAGCAGCAGGCGCCCTCCGAGAGAC
>CAWCAH010000016.1:0-44624 GCA_963793605.1 uncultured Thermoleophilia bacterium | reverse complement strand
TCGGTGCGACCGGCCTGCGCATGCTCTACGAGGTCTACAAGCAGCTCCAGGAGAAGGCCGGGCCGCGTCAGGTGCAGGACCCGCGGCTGGGCCTCACCCACAACCAGGGCGGGGAGCCGGGCGCCGCCACGGTCAGCGTGATCATCGCCGGCAACGAGCTGGGCTGAGAGGCCAGACCTTGACTTCCCACGGGCGGCGGGCTACGATTTGCAACTTCGTATACGAACTCGCATACGACTGGGAGACGTCGGAGCCAGTATGGCTGCGAAGGTGTTCGGCCGGTCTCCGACGAGGACTTCATGCTGTGGGTGCTCATCGCCCAGACGAGGGACGCCATCCTGCGGGCTCGAGAGCTGGAGTACGCCCAGTACGGCATCAGCAACGAGAGGCGCGCCGTCCTCGCCATCATCCAGAACAGCGGCGGCCGCGCCACGCCCGTCGACATCGCGCGGAACCTCTTCCGGGAGCTCCATTCCGTCACCGAGATGCTCGCTCGGATGGAGAAGGACGGCCTCGTGACGCGGCACAAGGGCACGGGCAGGTCCAAGGTCGAGGTCAGCCTCACCGAGCAGGGGCTGGACGTCTTCCACCAGTCGCTGTACAGCGAGACGGACAAGCAAGATCTTCTCGGCGCTTACCAAGAAGCAGCGCGAGCGCCTCTCGCAGTACCTGTGGAAGCTGAGCGGCAGGACCCTGGAGCACCTCGGCATCCCGGAGTGGCAGCTCACCTTCCTCCCGCAGCCCAACCAGAGGAGGGCCCTGACGCGGACTGAGGAGGTCGCGCGGTCGACTCGCAGGGGGTGGGCGTCCACGACGAGGACAGACGAGGAGGTGCATCGCAGGAGTGCAAGGTTCACCACAGCTGCGTCGCACGGACAGTCGGCAAGAGTCATGGCAACAGGGGGAGTGATATGAAGCAGATCGAAATGGGCCATCGCGCTGCTGGTCGTGGTCCTGGTGGTGAGCTTCGCGACGGTGTTCGCCGCCTGCGGCGGCGACGACGAGCCGGCGGCGGAGGAGAGCGCGGCGGCCGTCGAAGACACGGGCCAGACGTGGGACCTCAAGTTCTGCTACCCGACGCCTGAGCGCGCGAGCCTGGTCCCGGCGTACCTCGTGCCGTGGAGCGAGGCCGTCACCATGGCCACCGACGACCGCGTGAAGATCACCCACTACGCCGAGAACTCGCTGGTCAAGGAAGAGCAGCAGTGGGACGCCCTGCTCTCGGGCACGTCCGACATCGCCCTGATCGAGCCGGAGTTCAACCCGGGCACGTTCCCGATCTCGGAAGTCGGCTCGCTGCCGTACCAGTTCCCGGACGAGGTCACGGCCGCCAAGACGTTCTACGACGTCGTCACCCAGAAGGCCCAGGATGAGTGGAAGGACGTGCAGATCCTCGGCGTGACGGTCATCGCGCCCGCCCAGTATCGCGGCAACGTCGAGATCAACGGCGACGTCTCGAAGTTCGAGGGCACGCGCATGCGGTCCGGCGGCCGGATCGAGACCTGGATCCTCGAGGCGTTCGGCGCGACCCCGGTGGAGATCGGGACCGGCGACCTCTCGACGTCGCTCGAGCGTGGCATGGCCGACGGCGCCTTCCTCAGCTACTCGCTGATCCTGGCCATGGCCAAGGACTTCACCAAGTACACGACGGAGTGCGACCTGTTCTATCGCTGCTGGGTCATCGCGATGAACAAGGACGTCTGGAACTCCATGCCCACGACCATCCAGGACCACATCATGGGCGTCAGCGGGCAGGAGGGCTCGGCCAAGTACTCCGCGGCCAACGCCACTGGAGTCCAAGGGCGAGAAGGCGGGCCTCGAGGGCGCCGACAAGGGCATGGGCAATCCTCCGATCTACGTGCTGACCGCCGACGAGCTGGCGACCTGGACCGAGGCCACCGCTCCGGTCACCCAGAAGTGGATCGACCAGCTGTCCGACCCCGCTGCCGGCCAGGACGTCATCGACTTCATCGCCGCGCAGAACGCGACCTACGCCCAGTAAGCTACACGCTGATAACGGCCGGCCCCGACCCAGTCCATGCCGGGGCCGGCCGTCGCTCTCAGCAGTGAAAGGACGCCTATGAGCGAGCACGGACGACCAGAGGGTGACGCGGCGGTGGCGCCGGGAGGGCTGGCGCGGTTCGCCGACTCGTTCGAGGCCATCCTCCGCAAGATCTACACGCCTCTCGCGTGGGTCGGAGCCGCGACCCTGGCCGCGCTCGTCGTAGCGATGGTCTGGTCCGTCATCGGGCGCAAGTTCTTCAACTCGCCGCTCGAGGGCTCGGGGGACATCATCGAGATGTCGCTGCTCATCATGACGGCCACGGTCTTCGGCCTGGAGCACCTGGGTCACGAGAAGATGACGGTCGATCTCCTCACGAAGCGCTTCTCCAAGAAGGCGCAGGCCATCATCGCCCCGATCATCTACTGCCTCGCCATCGCCATCCTGTGCGTGGCGGTCTACGAGGTGTGGGTCTGGGCCGGCGCGCTCATGGAGCGCGGCGAGACGACGCCGGGCGTGCTGTCGCTGCCCAAGTACCCGTTCGCCTACCTGATCGGGTTCGGCGTGCTCACGCTGGTCCCGATCTACGTGGTCCGGCTGCTGCGGGCCATCGACAAGCTGAGGCATCCATGAGCACCCTTCCGCTGTGGGCCTGCGCGGTCATCGGCGCGGGGGTCTTCTTCGGCCTCATGTTCCTGAAGCTCCACGTCGGCCTCTCGATGATGATCGGCGGGTTCGTGGGGTTCATCCTCACCAGGGGCCTTCCGGCCGCGGAGAACACCCTGGCGACGACGATCTTCGAGGTGTCCACGTCGCCGATCCTGGTCATCATCCCGCTGTTCGTGCTCATGGGCGTCATCGCGGGAGCCGGAGGCGTCATCGGCGCCGCGTTCGAGACCTTCGACAAGTGGCTCGGGCACCTGCGCGGCGGCCTGGCCATGGCCACCGTGGGCACGTGCGCCGCGTTCGGCGCCGTCTGCGGCGACAACATCGCCACGGCGGTGACGATGAACAAGGCGGCGCTGCCCCAGATGAGGAAGTACGGCTACCAGGACAGCCTCTCCTTCGGCTCCATCGCCGCCGGCGGCAACCTCGGCATCCTGATCCCGCCGAGCGCCGCCTTCGTCGTGTACGGCTTCATCACCGAGAACAACATCGCCAACCTGTTCGTCTCCGGCATCGTGCCCGGCCTGATCCTCACGGTGATGTTCATGGCGACGGTCGCGATCTGGGTCAGGGTGAACCCGAAGTCTGTCGTCCAGGCACGAGGCCGTGCCCCTGAAGGCCAGGCTGGCCTCGCTCAAGGGCCTCATCGGCATCCTCGTGGTGTTCGGGCTGGTGATGGGCGGCCTCATGGGCGGCGTCTTCACGCCGCAGGAGGCCGGCGCGATGGGCACGCTCGCGGTGATCGTGGTGAGCCTCTTCTACAAGCAGCTCACGTGGAAGAAGCTGGGCCACGCGCTGGTGGAGTCGACGAAGACCTCCGCCATGATCCTGCTGCTCATCATGGGGGCGAGGTACTTCAGCTACTTCATCACCACCACGGAGCTGGCGCAGACCCTCTCCGACCTGATCGCTCAACGCCGACCTCAACGGCTACCTGGTGATCCTCGCGGTGTGCGTCATGTGGATCATCCTCGGCATGCTCATGGACATCTGGTCGGTGATGATCATCACGCTGCCGCTCTTCTACGGCATCCTCATCGACAGCATGGGGTTCGACCCGCTGCAGCTGGGCGTCATCGTGGTGCTGTGCATCATGCTCGGCTGCATCACCCCGCCGGTGGGCGTGGTCGTGTTCTCGCTGGCCGGCATGCACAGGGACGTGCCGATGTACACCATCTTCAAGGGCGTCATGCCGTTCATCTACGCGATGATCATCTTCCTGCTGCTGATCATCTTCGTGCCGTGGATCACCACGTGGCTGCCGAGCCTGATGATGGCGGCGCCGATGTAAGGTCGCGCACGGCAGACGGCAGCCGTCTGAAGGGGCAGGGGCCCTTCTTCCGTAAGCCCGGGGAAGAAGGGCCCCTGCTTTGCTCTGTGACACCACGAAGCGCAAAGGTACCGACATGAACGCACTCAGGCTCGAACAGCTCGCCCCCGTCCTCCAGCTCGCCGTCGGCCCGGTGGTGCTCGTCTCGGGCTGCGGGCTGCTGCTCCTCAGCCTGACCAACCGGCTGGGCAGGGCGACGGACCTCGCGCGCTCGCTGACACGTCACCTGCGGGGCGCGTCGCCGGGCGACGCGGAGCCGCAGCGCCGGCAACTGCGCATGCTGCTGCGGCGGACGATGATCCTGCGCCGCGCCATCGCCCTGGTGGCGACTGAGCGCGCTGCTCGCCGCGATCCTGGTGATGGAGCTGTTCGTCGCGGCGCTGTTCGACGCCGAGCTCGTGTGGGTCACCGTGCTGATCTTCGTCGCCTGCATGGCCTGCCTCATCGCCGGCCTCATCGAGTACATCGCCGACGTCAACGCGGTGCTTGCGGCGCTGAAGATCGAGGCCGGCGACGAGTGGCCGGGGAGGAGGCCGGACAAGGCCGGCGCCTGGCGCGACGTGGCCGGCGCCTGACGCCGTCCGGCGCTCGGAACGACGAAGGGGCCGCGGCGTGCGCCGCGGCCCCCTTCGTCGCGTGCTCAGCCCAGCGCGAGCAGCGAGAAGACCAGCACGAAGATCGCCACCGTCTCCACGATGCCGATCACCGCCAGGTAGTTGCTGAACCCCTGCCCGGTCTCGGCGAGAGCGTCGGCGCAGTAGGCGCCGACCTTGCCCTGGCCGTAGGCGGAGATGCCCATCCCGAGCCCGGCGGCGATGCCGACGCCCAGCAGCGCCCAGGGGTTGTAGCCGTCGTCGGCCTTGCCGACCATGGTGATCATCAGGATCATGCCGTAGATGGTCTGCGAGAGCGGCGCGCCGACGAAGGTGATCAGGGTGAACGACGGCGGCTTGCCCTGCGCCGTGAGCTTCTTCCAGGCGCCCGCCGCGCCGGCGCCGCCGAGGTACGCGCCGAGTCCGGACCCGACGGCGGCGATCGCCATCGCTGCGACGGCTCCGATCCGCCCCATCTCGGCTGCAGCTTCAGGACTCATCGGTTTCCCTTCTCCCGGGTTGGTCGGCCTGCCGCCGTCACGCCGTCTCTCCGCGCTTGGCGAACGGCGTGTAGAGGCTGTAGCCCTGCCAGGCCAGGCCCTTGTGGCTTGAGAACTCGAGTGTGTTGAGACGCACCGCGTGCACCAGCACGCCGAGGGCCGCGAGTACGATGTTGAGCGCGTTGGCGAACAGCAGCAGCAGGCTCGCGGCCACGGCCGTGGGCACGCTGTCGAACCCGATCGCCGCCGCCATCTCGTTGAAGGCGGCGAGCACGGCCACCCCGGCGTAGCCGACGGCGAACAGCCGGATGTACGAGAGGATGTCGACGAAGCTGCCGATGAAGGTCAGCGGCAGCATCGCGTGGTCGATCCACTCCGCCTTGATCTCGGCGGGGGTCTTCATGAACACCGCGACCAGCAGGATGCCGGCGACGAGCGCGTACAGCAGGAACCCGGGCATCGGCCGGCCGAGGACGGCCTGGCGCGCGAGGAAGAACATCGACCACACGACGACCAGCCAGCCGATCTGACAGGGCACGCGCAGCCACATGCGCTCGCGCAGCAGCGACGCGAGGTTCCACACGTGCGCGAACGAGAGGTGGACGGCGCCGATGAAGAAGCAGAGGTCGATGAGGTTGTCCTGCTCGTCGAGCCAGGGGACCTCGAGCCCCGCGAGCAGCGCGGGGCCGCTGAAGCCGAAGTAGCTGCCGGTGACGACGCCCCACACCAGCGTGGCCGCTCCCACGATGTACGCCATGTGGAAGACGCGCGCCGGGACCCCTTTGAACCGCCACTGCAGGACGGCCGTGAGCACGAGCAGGAGCGCCCCGTACCCGGCGTCGCCGACGATCATCGCGAAGAAGAGGCTGAAGAACGGCAGGAAGACCCACCCCGGGTCCGCCTCCCAGTAGCCGGGGTAGATGTGCAGGAAGTCGAACACCGTGCGCACGGGGGCGACCCAGCGCGCCTGCTTCAGCTGCACGGGCACTTCTTCGCCCGGCTGGGGGTCCTCGAACAGGATGCCCCAGCCGTGCGCGGCGGCAGCCGCTCGCACGGCGTCCTGCGTCTCGGCCGGCAGGTAGCCGGAGAGCACGGAGAGCTCGTCGGCCTCGTCCATGCCGGCGCGGACCTCGGCGAGGCGGGCCTCGTCGCCGGCCTCGCGCACCCGGGCGCGGACGGCGTCGCCGGAGGCGGCGAGCGCCTGGAGGCGGTCGCCGGCGTCCACGAGCCCGTGCTCGCAGGCTGCGAGCTCGTCGCGCGCGTCCGCGAGGGGGCGCGGCGGCCACGGGACCGGCCGGTAGTGGCCGCCGAGGTCGGGCAGCGGCTCCGGGCGCTCGCCGGCGCCGGCGAGCAGGCAGTACCGCCCGTCGCGGTCGCGCCCGAGCTCGGTGAGCACCAGGCCGTCCGGCGCCGTGAGCCGCTGGTCCGGCGGCGCGACCACGAGGCTCGTCCAGGCGCCGCCGCGCTCGAGGGCGCGCACCACCTCGAGGTCGAACTCGCCGAAGCCGTGGTAGCGGGCGAGCTCTCGCTCGAGGTCGCCGGCGCGCTGGGTGAGCGCGTCGCGGCGGTCGAGCAGGGCGAGCACCTCCGCGACCGCCGCGTCGGCGTCCGCTGCGGAGGCGGCGGCGGTCGCTGCGCCGGGCGTCGTCTTCGGGAGGGCCGCGAGCGCCCGCTCGGCCTCTGCGAGGCGGCTCCGGAGCGCGTCCAGGTCGTCGCCTGCCGGCGGCCGGCGGTCGGTCACGTGCACCACGCCGAGGTCCCGCAGCGCGTCGAGCGCCTCGTCCGTGCCGGAGGTGAGGCACAGCAGCGTGAGCTTCTTCATGCGCACGATCATGCGCCGGTCTTCCCGGTGAGGATGCTGACGCTCTTGCTCTTGGCCAGCTTGGCGCGGGCCACGGCCGCCGTCTGCGCGTCGCCCAGGGCGATGCGGATGACGCGGATGTTGTCCAGCGTGCGCGGGATCATGACCTTCTCGAAGAGGTTGACGCGCTGCGACGTGAGCCGCAGCTCCTCACCGAGCAGGTCGCGCCGGCGCGCCAGGACGTGCATCTCGGCGCGCAGGCGGATGAGCTCGACGAGCACGACCACGGCGTCGTCGAGCCAGGCCGGGGTCGCGAAGTAGTCGACGGGCCGGAGGTCGAAGCGGACGCCGGCGAGCACCGGCACGTTGACGCCGGCCACGTTGACCCAGTCGAGGTCCAGGCCGTCGAGACGTACGTAGTCGGGCAGGTCCGGCAGCGTGGGGAGCAGCCCGGCCCACCGCTCGAGGCCGGCGAGCAGCTCGTCGCGGCGCGCCTCGGAGCGCCGCAGCTCCGCCTCGGCGCGCCGGATCTCACGCTGGAGCTGCTGCTTCTTGAGCTCCAGCGTGGGGAGGAAGCGCTCGTAGCGGCGCAGCGCCTCGCGCTGCGTCTTGAGCTCGTTCTTGGTCTTCTTGAGCTTGGCCATGACTCACGCGGCCGGGCCGGGCGCCTCCCCCGGCCAGAACTGCTCGACGAGCCTGGTGGGGATGCCCGTCTCCGCCGGCTCGAAGCACTCCGCGAGGATGCGCCAGCCGAGGTCGAGCGCCTCCTCCAGCGGGATCGTCACGGCGAGGTCCATCATGCGCGTCTCGAAGAGCTCGCCGTACCTGCAGCAGCTTCTCGTCCCAGGCGCTCATGCGGAAGCCCATGGACTGCTTCTCCTGGCTCTCCTTGAAGCCGGCGTACAGCTGGATCATCGTGTTCATGATCGTGCGGTGGTCGTCGCGCGTGCGCGCGTTGACCTGCTGCTTGAGGCGGCTGAGCGAGCCGAACGGCTCGATGCGGCCGCCCCGCAGGTAGAACTGCCCCTCGGTGATGTAGCCGGTGTTGTCCGGGATGGGGTGCGTGACGTCGTCGCCCGGCATGGTCGTCACGGCGAGCACGGTGACGGAGCCGGCGCCCTCGAAGTCCACGGCCTTCTCGTAGCGCGCGGCCAGCTGGCTGTAGAGGTCGCCCGGGTAGCCGCGCGTGGAGGGGATCTGCTCCATCGTCACGGCCACCTCCTTGAGCGCGTCGGCGAAGTTGGTCATGTCGGTGAGCAGCACCAGCACGCGCTTGCCGCCCAGCGCGAACTGCTCCGCCACGGCGAGGCAGGTGTCCGGCACCAGCAGGCACTCGACCACCGGGTCGGCGGCGGTGTGGACGTACAGGATGGCGCGGGAGAGCGCGCCGGCCTCCTCGAGCGTCTCGCGGAAGTAGAGGTAGTCGTCGTACTTGAGGCCCATGCCGCCGAGCACGATGATGTCGACCTCGGCGCCCAGGGCGATGCGGGCGAGCAGTTCGTTGTACGGCTCGCCCGCCACCGAGAAGATCGGGAGCTTCTGCGACTCGACGAGGCTGTTGAACACGTCGATCATCGGGATCCCGGTGCGGATCATCGTCCGCGGGATGATGCGGCGCGCCGGGTTGACCGGCGGCCCCACGATGGGGATCAGGTCGTCGTCCAGCGAGGGGCCGCGGTCGCGCGGCACGCCGCCGCCGGTGAAGACGCGGCCGAGCAGGGCGTCCGTGAACGGCGTCTCCGCCGAGCGCCCGATGAAGCACACCTCGGCGTTGGTCGGCACGCCGCGCGTGCCGGAGAAGACCTGCATGGTGACCCGGTCGCCCTCCAGGCGGATCACCTGCGCCAGCGACGAGAACCCCGGGGCGTCGACCGTCGCGAGCTCCTGGTTGCCGACGCCGGTGGCCTGCACGGTGATGACGTTGCCGGCGATCTGCGAGACCTGCTGGTACACCTTACGCATGCGCCGACACCTCCTCGAGCAGCGTGGAGACGCGCTCCTCGGCGACCGCGAAGGCCTCGTCGCCCATCTCCGTCCGGTTCCAGTCTCGGGTGGCCTGCGTCAGCGTCTGGAAGAACGACCGCGCCGCGTCCTTGTCCGCGAACTCCAGGGCGGCCTCGAGGATGCGCGCCACCACTGCGAACACGTGGCGCTGGCGCTCTGCCGACGACGCGCCGTCCACCGGGTCGAACGCGTCCTGCTGCAGGTACACGGCGTCCAGGATACTCGGCCTTGAGGGAGACGATGAAGTCGGCCATCGCCGTGCCCTCCTCCTCGACGACCTTCATCATCTCCTGCACCTCGTGGCCCTTGGCGAGCACGCGCCGGGCCATCGCGAGCTGCGTCGTGCGGCACGATGCTCGGGTACTTGCTCCAGCTCTCGAGCGGGTCGATGGCCGGGTAGCGGCGCGCGTCGGAGCGCTGGCGCGAGAGGCCGTGGAACGCGCCGACGACCTTGAGCGTGCTCTGCGTGACGGGCTCCTCGAAGTCGCCGCCGGCCGGGCTGACGGTGCCGCCGATGGTGACGGAGCCCAGCGTCCCGTCGTTGAGGCGCACCGACGCCGGCGCGCTCGTAGAAGGCGGCGATGACCGACTCGAGGTACGCCGGGAACGCCTCCTCGCCGGGGATCTCCTCCAGCCGGCCGCTCATCTCGCGCAGCGCCTGCGCCCAGCGCGAGGTGGAGTCGGCGAGCAGCAGCACGTGCAGGCCCATCTGGCGGTAGTACTCGGCGATGGTCACGGCGGTGTACACGGACGCCTCGCGGGCCGCCACCGGCATGGAGCTGGTGTTGCAGATGATCACCGTGCGCTCCATGAGGCTGCGGCCGGTGCGCGGGTCGGTGAGCACCGGGAACTCGCGCAGCGTCTCCACCACCTCGCCGGCGCGCTCGCCGCAGGCGGCGATGACGACGACGTCCACGTCGGCGTGGCGGCTGGTGAGCTGCTGGAGCACGGTCTTGCCGGCGCCGAACGGGCCGGGGATGCAGTAGGTGCCGCCCTTGGCCACGGGGAAGAACGTGTCGAGGATGCGCATCTTGGTCACCAGCTGCTCGGTCGGCCGCAGGCGCTCCTCGTAGCAGCGGATGGGCCGCTTGACCGGCCAGCGCTGGAGCATGCGCGACCTCGAGCTCGTCGCCGCGTGCGTCGCGCAGCACGGCGATCGCTGTCCGTGACGGTGTACTCGCCGGCGGCGGCGACCTCCACGACCTCCGCGACGCCGCTCGAGGCCGAACGGGACCATGCACGCGGTGCTCGAAGATGCCCTCGGTGACCACGCCCAGGGTGTCCCCGGCGCGCGACGCGGTCGCCGGCGGCGGCGCGCGGCGTGAACCCCCACACCTGGTCGCGCGGCAGCGCCTGGTCTGCTCGCCGCGCGGCAGGAAGAACCCGTGACGCTCGGCGATGACGTGGAGCGGGTTCTGCAGCCCGTCGAACACCTGCGAGAGCAGGCCGGGCCCGAGCTCCACCGAGAGCATCTCGCCGACGAACTCCACCGGCGTCGCCCGACCTTGATGCCGGCGGTGCTCTCGAACACCTGCATGTCGGCGTAGCGGCCGCGCACGCGGATGACCTCGGCGATGAGGCGCACGTCGCCGAGCAGGACGTAGGCGACCTCGTTCTGGCTGACGGCGACGTCGAACTCGACGGTGACGAGGTTGCCGCTCACGCCCATGACGCGGCCGGTGCGGGTGCCGGCGCTCACAGCGCGCTCCCGGCCAGCGCCTCGTCGGCCAGCCTGCGCCGCGAGGCGCAGCCCCTCGGCGGCGTCGACCTGGCCGGTCCACTTCTCGGCGAGCCGCAGCTTGACTCCGTAGGCGAGCACGGCCTGGATGCCGTAGGGCGCGGGCGCCGGCGATCTCGTCGAGGAGCGCCCAGCGGTGCTCGTCCAGCAGGAGCTCGCGGGCGAGCGGGTCCTCGAGCTCCATCGCCCGCCTGGCGACCTCGTCGCAGCGCGCGTCGTAGTCGCCGTGCGGGTGCGCGCCGGGGTCGTAGGCCACGCCGGCGCGCGCGGCGCGCAGCCGCGCGAGCGCGTTGCGCAGCTGCGTCTCCGCGTCCCGGTAGGCGGCGCAGCTCCGGCGCCCGCGACGTCCTCGAGCCGGTCGCCCAGCACCGCGCGCAGATCCTCCAGGTGGTCGGCCCGCAGCAGGCCGCCGGCGGAGGCGAGCAGGGCGTCGGAGATGATGCGCGGCGGGGTCGCGAGCTCGAGTCGCGGCAGGCTCGCGACCAGGTAGATGTACTCCACGTCAGGCCTGTTCCTCTGCCGCGCGCCTGACCATGTCGCAGAGCGGCGGCTTGAGCACCGGCGCGAGGGCTTCGGCCAGCGCCTCCGCGCTGAAGTCGTGGTACAGGTGGGAGTCGACGAAGGAGACCTTGAAGCCGGCCTCCATGCGCTCGTCCGGTCGCAGCGTGAGCCCCTGCCGGACGAGCTCCCGGTACTTCTCCATGACGAGGTCGCCGACGGCGTCGCGGTCCTCCGGCGAGAGCAGCACGTCCACGCGGCTCTCGTTCATGTCGTGGGCGGCGTAGGCGTCGGCCAGCCGCAGCAGCATCTCGGACATGACATCCGGGGTGAGCGCGGCCGCCACCGTCTCGCACAGCGTCTCGCGCAGCACCGCCTCGACGCTGCGCTGCAGCGCGAGCAGGAAGTCCCTGGCCGCCTGCTCGAGCGCCTGCTCGCCGCGCCGGACGCTCGCGGCGGCGTCGTCCTCGGCCTTGCGGCGCAGCGCGTCCGCCTGCGCCTCGGCGTCCGCCACGATGCGCCGGGCGCGCTCCTCGGCCTGCTGCGACGATGCTCGCGGCCTCGGCCTCGGCGCGCTCCACCCCCTCGCTGCGGATGCGGTCCAGCAGGCTCTGAAGCTGCTCTTCCATACGCCTCTCCGGCTCACGCTCGGGCGTGACGAGGCCTCGGAGCGCACGCCGCTCCCGCCGAGCTGGACTACGTATCAGAGTTCGTATACGAACTTATGACCGCAAGTCAAGACGTCCCGGGGCGGTCGGCGGGCCGAGCGCCGGGACATCGGCGATGCGGTCGGAGACGAGCCTACGCCACGCGGGTCGGTCGGGCAACGCGCCGCCGCTGCCGGCTCCAGGACCGCTCGCCCGCGCCCCACTTCGCGCCCCACTTCGCGCGCCGACCTCACGCGCCCACCTCGCCGCCTGCCTCGCGCCCTGGCGGGTATGTGCGCTTCGGACAAGCACCACCAAACGTACTTCCAACAGCCCCATGGGGTGTTCAGACGTACGCTTGGAGGTGCTCCTCGGGATGACACATGCCTCCCCGGCCGCGGCTCGCAGCCGCGTGTGGCACGACCGCTGCGGCGCGGCGGGTCGGTTCCTGCGGCGGCGAGCGTGAAGCGGACGGCGGACGACGAAGGATAGACTCGCCTGCGGCGGCGGCCGCGCCGCGTCGCATGGCTCACCGCGGCGCGGGCGGCGTGGGCGAGGGGAGGAGGCGAAATGGTGATGACGGTGATCGGGACGGGGAGACGCGCGTGCTCGGCAGCCTGAAGGGAGCCGCGCGGCTGCCGCGGTCGTGGCACGACCCGGCCGGGCGCGGCTACATCCTCCTCGCCGCTGATGACGCTGGCGTTCGGCCTCTCGATGAACACCAGCAACGCCGTGACGACCAACTACTTCGCCGACGTCCTGCACTTCACGGGACCGCAGTTCGGCTACATCACGGCGATCCGCGAGATCCCCGGGCTGCTGCTCATCTTCATCACGGCGCTGCTGTACCGCATGTCGCAGCAGCGCCTCACCGCACTCGCGCTCGTCGTCCTCGGCGTGGGAGTCGCCGGCTACGCGCTGGCGACGGACTTCCGCAGCGTCATCCCCTGGGTCGTCCTTGGCAGCCTGGGGTTCCACACCGTCCTGCAGACGCAGGTGGCGCTCGGCATGAGCCTCTCGGTGGAGTCGCGGAGCGGGCGCATCCTCGGCAACATGGCCGGCATCGGGCAGGCGGGGGCGCTGGTGGGCATGGGGGCGGTGTTCGTGCTCTTCCTGCGCTGGCCGGACCTCTACCACGAGGTCTACGTGGTCTGCGGCCTCATCGCCGTGCTCGGCGCCGCGGCCATCATCGGCTTTCCGCACCTCCACGAGGGCAAGGCCATCGAGGCGCAGATGCCCCGGCAGCGGATCGTGGTCAAGCGGGACTACCGCTACTACTACGTCCTCAACGTGCTGGACGGCGCGCGGCAGCAGCTGTTCTTCTCGTTCGGGCTGTGGGTGCTGGTGAGCCGGTTCGGCATGGGGGTGTCCGCGGTCTCGCTGGTCGTGATCGTCTCGACCGTGGTGGCGATGGTGTTCTCGCCGTGGGCCGGGCGGATGATCGACCGCCACGGCGAGCGCCACACGCTCTCGGCGATCAACGTCGCCTACATCGTGGCGCTGGCCGGCTACGCGCTCATGGGCAACGTGTGGCTGGCGTGCGCCTTCTACGTGCTCTACAGCTTCATCGCGCCGTTCTCGGCGATCGGGGCGGCGACCTATCTGCGCAAGATCGCCGTGCCCGCCGACATCGCCCCCAGCCTGGCGATGGGCGTGACCCTGCTGCACGCGACGGCGATCGTGGTGCCCGTGGCCGCCGGCCTGATCCTCAACTACGTGGGCTACCAGGTGCCGTTCTTCATCGGCTGCGGCTTCGCGCTCGTCGCCGCGCTGGTCACGCTGCGGCTGGACCCCATGCGGCAGCGGGCGGCGGCCAAGGTCGCGCTGGACGAGGCCGGCCGCGAGGAGGCGGCGGTCGCGCCGTGACGCAGGCCGCCGCGCCACCGCTCGCGCACGCTGGCCGTGCTGATCCTCGGCCACGGCAGCGTGGACCTCGCCGCCGGCGCGCTGTTCGCGCTGCTGCCGTTCCTGGTCGCCGAGCGGCACTACACGCTGGCGGCCGTCGGCACGTTCGCGCTCGTCGCCAACGTCACCAACGGCGCCTGCCAGCCGCTCTTCGGCGCGCGCGGCGACCTGCGCGAGGCGCGCTGGATGCTGCCGCTCGGGCCTCGTGCTCGCCGGCGTGGGCATCGGCGCCGCCGGGCTCACGACGCGGTTCCCGGCGACGCTGCCCGCGGTGGTCGTCTGCATGGCCGGCGTGGCCGCCTATCCACCCGGAGGGCGGCCCGCCTGGCCCGCGGCACGGCCGTGGGGCGCATCGAGGCCAAGATGGGCCTGTTCTCGGTCGGCGGAGGATCGGCTACATGCTGGGGCCGCTGATGGTCGCCGCCGTGCTGGCCGCTCTCGGCCTGGGCGGGACGGTGCTGGTGGGCGCTCGTGCCGCTCGTGGCGGCCGTCGGCGTCGCGCTCGCCCTGCGGCGCGTCGGAGCGGCGGCCGAGGAGGCGGCGCGGGCGTCGGCGCGGGCCGGCGGGCGCCTCCGGAGTGGCGGCCGTTCTGCCTGCTGTTCGCCATGTTCTGCCTCTCGAGCTCGATCGCGACCGGGCTGCTGGTCTACCTGCCGGTGTACCTCGTCCAGGCCCGGGGCACGCAGCCCGGCCGCGGGCAGCGTCATGTCGAGCGTCATGATGGGCGCCGGGGCGGCCGGGATGGCGCTCGGCGGCTTCGTCGCGCAGCGGTTCAGCCGGCGCCTGGTGCTGCTGGCGCCGGAGCTCGTGCTCGTACCGGCCATCGCTCTGCTGCCCAGCCTCGGCTACGCGGCGCATGCTCCCGGTGGCCGCGGCTCGCGGGGCTCGCGATGGAGGCCAACTTCAGCCTGGTGATCGTGATGGGGCAGGAGTACCTGCCTGCGCGGATGGGACTGTCGACGGGCCTGCTGAACGGCTTCTGCACCGCGGTCGCCGGCCTGGTCGCTCTACGGCCTCGGCCTGCTCGGCGACCGCCGGGCCCGTCTGGGTGCTGTACGCGTTGGCGCTGCTGCCGCTGGGCGTGGCGGCGCTGGCGCTGTTGCTGCCGCGTCCGGCGGCCGCTCCGGCGAGACGAGGTGGAGCCTCGCGCGCGGTGGCGGAGCCGCGAGCGGTGAGGCGCTAGGGTCGGACATGAAGCTCGACGGCATCGACGGCCTGCTGCTGGACATGGACGGCGTGCTCGGCGTCTCCTGGACGCCGCTGCCCGGCGCCGCGGAGGCCGTGACGCGCCTGCACGCGGCGCTGCCTGTGCGCCTGCTGACCAACACCACGGCGCTCCCGCAGGCGCAGTTCGGCGCGCTGCTGCGCGAGGCCGGGTTCCCGTTCGCCGACGAGGAGATCCTCTCGGCGTCGGTGCTGGCGGCCGAGTGGCTGCGCGCCGAGCGGCCGGGCGCGCGTGTGTTCCTGCTCGGCGACGCGCAGGCGGACGACCTCGCGGGCGTCGAGCTCGTGGGAGCCGACGAGGCGCCGGACGTGGTGCTGGTCTCCGGCGCCGACGAGTCGTTCTGCTTCGAGACCTTCAACACCGTGCTGGCCCTGCTGCGCGGCGGCGCCGAGCTGGTGGCCATGCACCGCAACCTGTTCTGGATGACCCGGCGCGGCGAGAAGCTGGACGCCGGGGCCTACCTGCTGGGCCTCGAGGCCGCCACAGGGCTCGAGGCCGTCGTGCTCGGCAAGCCGGCGGCCGGCGCGTTCCGCGCCGGCCTCGACGCTCTGGGCCTGCCGGCGGGCCGTGTGGCCATGGTCGGCGACGACGTGGAGAACGACGTGCTCGCCGCCCAGGCCGTCGGCGTCACCGGCGTGCTCGTGCGCACGGGCAAGTTCCGCGAGGACCAGCTGGCCCGTGCCTCCGGCACGCCCGACCTCGTCGTCGACTCCATCCGCGACGTGCCGGGGCTGCTCGGCCTGTAGGCCTCGCCGGCCCGCGCCGGCCGCCGCGCGGCCGTCGACCTTGTCTTTCCGCCCGCAGGCCCTATCATCGAGGCTGTGAACTTCATCGTGCGCGCGTGCGGCCGCCGGCCGCCCGCAGCGCGCGGAAAGGGGTCGGTATGGGGGGCTGGGTCAGCACTCATCGTCATCGTCATCGTCCTGCTGTTCATCGTCATCGGGATCCTCTCGGGCATCCGCATCGTGCGTCCGACGCACCGCGGGCTGGTGGAGCGGCTGGGCAAGTACAGCCGCTTCTGCGAGCCCGGGCATCCACCTCACCATCCCGTTCGGCATCGAGCGCATGTTCCAGGTGGACATCCGCGAGACCCTGGTCGACGCGACGCCGCAGACGATCATCACCAACGACAACCTCAACGCCCGCGTCGACGCGCAGGTCTACCTCAAGGTCAAGCCGGACGAGGAGAGCGTCAAGGCGTCGCAGTACAACGTCGCCAACTACCAGCTGCAGATCGTGCAGCTGGCGCGGACCACGCTGCGCAACATCATCGGCACCCTGAGCCTCAAGTCGGCCAACAGCGAGCGCGGCCGCATCAACGAGGAGCTGCGCACCACGCTCCGCACCGAGACCGCCAACTGGGGCCTCGAGATCCTGCGCACCGAGCTCAAGGAGATCGACCCGCCGGCGGACGTGCAGGAGACCATGAACAAGGTCGTCAAGGCCGAGAACGAGAAGATCGCCGCCGTCGACTACGCCACCGCCACCGAGACGCAGGCCGACGGCCAGCGCCGCGCGGAGATCAAGAAGGCCGAGGGCATCAAGCAGGCCAAGGTCCTCGCCGCCGAGGGCGAGGCGCAGGCCATCCAGCTGGTCAACGAGGCGGCCGAGAAGTACTTCGTCGGCAACGCCCAGGTGCTGCGCAAGCTCGAGACGGTGGAGAAGGCGTTCTGGCAGAACGCCAAGATCGTCGTCCCGGCGGACGGCGACCTGGTCAACGTGATCGGCGACCTCGCCGGCATCACGCCGGTGCCGGTCAAGGCGGCGCAGCCGAACCCGACGCCGGGGCAGACGCAGCAGCGGAGGTAGACGCCGGCGGGTCGGCCGCGGCCGTCGACGAGGGGCGGGCCGGCGCCTCGCCGGGCCGCCCGCCGGCGCGCCTCTCGCCCGCGGCTTGTACCGGTTGTGCAGCATGAGCGAGTTGCCGTCCGGGTCCGAGAACAGCGCCATGTGGCACACGCCCGTGTCGAAGGTGTCGCCGTGGAAGGTGATGCCCTTGGCCTCGAGGTCGGCCCTCGCCGCCGCCACGTCGTCCACGTGCAGCGCCAGGTGCGCGGCGGTCTGCGGGGCGAACGGCATGCCGACCTTGGCCGGCTCCCAGATGCCGAAGCACGTCTCGCCGACCCAGAACTCGTAGTGGGCCTTGGGGTCGGGCCGCAGGCCGAGCGTCTCGACGTAGAACGCGCGCGAGCGCTCGGCGTCGGTGGACGGGACGGCGACGAAGTCGAGCTTGCGGATGAGAGTCTCCACGGGGCCTCCTGCTGGTGCGTTGACGTCGCTCCCAGTATGACGCCCCGGCCGGACGACGAGCGAGAGGCCGGCGCCGGGCCCCGCGCCGGCGTCAGACGATGCCGGCCCGGCGCGCCCGCGGCCGGCGCGCTCCGCTGGAACGCGCGCCTCGGCGAGCCACACGTGGTCCAGTTCCTCGCCGTGCCGGCCCTCGTTCCGGCGCTCGCGGATGGGGATCGCCGGGATGCCGCCGACCACTTCGCCCGGCGGCACGTCCCGCGTCACCAGCGAGCGCGCCGCGACGATCCCCTCCTCGCCGACGGTCACGCCGGGCAGGATGATGGCGTCGCTGTAGATCTTGGCGTAGGGCTCGGATGTCGACCGGCGCGTACGAGCGCACGGCGTGGTCGCTCTCGCTGTGGCTGTGCGTGAAGACGGCGACCCACTCGGTGAGGCAGGCGGCGTCCCCGATGCTCACGCCGCCCTTGGTGTCGAGGAACACGCCGCGGTTGAGGAACACGTCGTCGCCGACCTCGAGCAGCTGCCCGAAGTTGAAGCGCACGCCCTCGTCGGCGATGAACGACGAGCCGCAGCGCTTGAACAGCCGCTCCGCGATCATCCGCCGGTACGGGATCGCGAAGTCCACGACGACGCTCATGGGCAGCTTGTCGAACGCGTCCCAGAGCAGGTGCAGAGCGCGCTGCCGCTGCGTCGGGCGCACCTCCGCCGCCTTGGGCAGCTAGTCGTTGTAGATGCGCGCCTCGGCGATCAGGCTCGCGTGGTGGCGCGTCGCGCCCGAGGAGCTCGCAGCGCCACGACGACGTCCGGCGCACCCAGCTCGCCGTCGAGCAGGTGCTCGAGCTTCAGCAGTTCGCGCGTGATGGCCTTACCCACTGGCCCTCCCTGGAGTGCCGGCTCCGCTTCTTCTTGCGCGGCTTCTTCACCTTGGGCGGCAGCGAGGCGGCGTACTCCGGCCGCCCTGCGCACCCAGCCCGGGCGGCGTCCCGGTCGGCGACGAGCGCCGGCGGCAGCGCGACGTACTCCTTCATCGCGCGCCCCGGGGCGGGCTCGAACGGGCGGCCGCCCGGCGACGTACCTCGGCCCGGCCGGCCTCGTCCAGGCGCAGCATCACCGTCTCCTGCCAGACGCCGGCGAACAGGTTGCCCCCGGTGAAGTACGCGGGGCAGCCGAACATGGGGCGGAAGTCCACCGGCTGGTCGAACTCGATGCCCGAGACGGTCTCGTCGAGCAGCTTGACGAGGTCCTCGTCCGGCTTGCGCCACTTCTCCATCGCCGCCTCCTGCCGCGCGCGGCCGCGGCCGGCTACTTCTTGTCGTGCCGCGGCACCACGAGCACGGGGATGTCGCTGTGGTGGAGCAGCTTGAGCGCCGTGGAGCCGAGGAACGCGGCCGACATGGCTCCCTCTCCGTGGCTGCCGACGACGATGGCGGCGGCCTGCTTCTCGCGCGCCGCCTCGAGCAGCACGTCCACCGGCTTGCCCTCGCGCGCGTCGCCGGAGGCCGCGACGCCGGCGGCCTGCAGCTCCTTGACCGCCTCGGCGATCTGCTGGTCGCAGGCGGAGCGCACGAGGTCCACGTGCTGGTCGTACTCGGCGCTGATCATGATGGGCGAGTCGGTCATGCCCATGGGGACGTAGCCGATCGAGAACTCGAACGCGCTGACGACGAACACCTCGCCGTCGTCCAGGTGCTTGGCCAGCTCGGCGGTGTGCGCGAGCGCCTTCTTGCCGGTGTCGGACCCGTCGTAGCCCAGAACGAGCGTGGTCGGCATCGTGTCCCTCCTCGTGGGTTGGTCTCTGCCCCGACTATTTCACATGGGGCGGGGGCCGAAACGGCGCGACGGCCGCGCTCGCGCCGGCCCGCCGGAGCGCGTCAGACGGTCAGGCGGCGCGGCGTCGGACGGTGCGGGCGCACGCAGGCCGCGCCGCGGGGCGAAGACGTACGCGAGCAGGAAGGCGGCGGTGGCGACCAGCACGACCGCCGCCCCGGACGCCACGTCGAGGTAGTAGCTCGCGTACAGGCCGGCGACGCTCGAGAAGGCGCCGATGACGGCGGAGACGACCATCATCGCCGCCAGGCGCCGCGTGAGCAGGTAGGCGGTCGCCGCCGGAGTGACCAGCATGGCGGCGACCAGGCCCACGCCCACCGTCTGCAGGCCGACGACGATGGTGAGCGCCAGCAGGATCAGCATCGCGAACCGCAGCGTCTCCGGCCGCTTGCCGAGCATGTGCGCGAGCACCGGGTCGAACGAGGCCAGCTGGAACTCCTTGAAGAAGAGGACGAGCACGGTGAGCACGATCACCGCGAGCACGCCGGTGAGCCACAGGTCGCCGGCGCTGACCCCGAGCACGTTGCCGAACAGGATGTGCGTGAGGTCGGTGGCGTAGGACCGCACGGTGCTCATGAGCAGCGACGCCGAGGGCGAGCGCCGCGGCGAAGAGGATGCCGATGGCGGTGTCCTCCTTGACGCCGCCGCGCCGCGAGAACAGGCCGATGCCGACGGCCACGAGCACGGCGGCGACGAGCGCGCCGAGCAGCAGGTTGGCGCCGAGCAGGTAGGCGACGGCGACGCCGGGCAGGATGGCGTGGGCCAGGGCGTCGCCCAGGAACGCCATGGCGCGGAGCACCACGAAGGTGCCGATCACCGAGCACAGCACGCCGACGATGAGCGACGCCAGCAGGGCGCGCTGCATGAACTCGAACGCGAAGGGGTCGGTGAGCCAGGCGATCATCGCGGCCCCGCGTGCGTCGTGGCGTGCGGCTCGTGGCTGTGGCGGTGCGCCTCGCCGTCGCCGACGTGGCCCGGGCAGCACTGGTCGATCACGACCATGCCGCCGACGAACAGCGCCTGGCCGCCGAAGGCCTCGGTGAGGTGCTCGGGGGTGAAGACCTCGGGCGGCGGGCCGTAGGCGATCAGCCGCCCGTTCAGCAGGGCGACGAGCTCGAACCGCTCCGCCGCCGTCTCCATGTCGTGCGTGCTGACCAGGACGGTGATGCCCTGGTCGCGCAGGCGCGCGAGCAGCGAGAGCAGGGCCTCGCGCGCGTTCACGTCCACGCCGGTGAAGGGCTCGTCCAGCAGGAGCACGTGCGGCTCCTGGGCGAGCGCCCGGGCGAGGAACACGCGCTGCTGCTGGCCCCCGCTGAGCTCGCCGATGGCGCGCCGCTCGAGCTCGGCTATGCCGAGCTCGTCCAGGCAGCGCGCCACCACCTCCCGGTCGGCGGCCCGCGGCCGCTTGAACCAGCCCAGCCGGCCGTAGCGGCCCATCATGACGACGTCGTGCACCGTGACCGGGAAGCCCCAGTCGATCTCCTCCCGCTGGGGCACGTACGCGATGGGGTCGTCCTGGCCGCCGGGCGGGCGCCCGTGCACGAGCACGCGCCCGGCGCGGATGGGGATGAGCCCCACCAGAGCCTTGAACAAGGTGGACTTGCCGGCGCCGTTGGGCCCCACGATCGCCACCTGGCCGCCGTGCGGCACGCTCATGGTCACGTCGCGCAGCGCCGGCCGGCCGTCGTAGCCGGCGGTGACGTTCTCGAGCGAGAGGTGGGCTGCGGCGGGGGCGAGGGAGCTCACTTGAGCGCGTCCACGATCAGCCGTGTGTCGTACTTCATCATGTCGATGTAGGTGGCCGCCTCGCCGCCGGATTCGCTCAGAGAGTGGTCGCGCAGGTCGTCGACGACCACGATACCCGTCTCGGCGGCGATCTGGTCGGCGAGCTGCGGGTTCTCCTCGAGCTCAACGAAGATGGCGCGCACGCCCTCGGAGCGGATGGTCTCCGTGAGCTCGGTGAGCTGCTTGGCCGTCGGGGACTCGCCGGTGGCCACGCCGGGGATGACCGCGCCGGCGATGCGGAAGCCGTACCTGTCGGCGAAGTAGCCGTGGCTCACGTGGTTCATGACCAGCAGGCGGTCCTCCTCGGGCAGTGTGGCCACCTCGCTCTCGATCCAGGCGTCCAGCTCCTCGAGCTGCGCGACGTAGGCTGCGGCGTTGGCCGTGTACTGGGCCTCACCCGCGGGGTCGGCGGCGATGAACGCGTCGCGGATGTTCTCCACGTAGGCGCCGACGAGCGTCGGGTCCAGCCAGAAGTGGGGGTCGGCCTCGCTCCCGGACTCGGCCTGAGGCTCGCCCGGCTGCGGCGTGCGGGGCGTGATGCCCTTGGACGCCTCCACGAACGTCGTGTCCGACGCGGCGGTGCGCAGCGTGTCCTCGAGCGTCTCTTCGAGCCCGCCGCCGTTGAGGATGAAGAGGTCTGACTCCGCCACGGTCGCCACGTCGCGCGGCGTGGGCTCGAACGCGTGGAGGTCGGCGTCGCGCGGCACCAGCGACTCGACGGTGAAGCGGTCGCCGGCCACGTTCTGGGCGATGTCGGCGAGGAACGTGGCCGTGGCCATCACCTGCAGATCGCCGGTCTGGGCGCTCTCGTCCGGTCCGCCGCAGCCGATGAGCGCCGCGGTCCCGGCGACCGCCGCGGCGAGCAGCAGCAACGCCGCCGCACGGCGTGCGCGCCCCCTGCGGGTCACGAGTCTCTCCGCGCGCCGTCCTGCACCGTGCATCCGGCGCAGAGGCCGGTGAGCTGCAGGAAGTGCTCGGTGATGCGGTACCCCGTCTCGCGGGCCGCCGCGTCGGTGATGCCGCGCATGTCGCAGGCGGTGAACTCGGTGACGCGGCCGCAGCCGCTGCAGACCACGGTGTGCCCGTGCTCCGCGCCGGCCGGGACGAAGCTCTCACAGTGGCCGTGCCCGTGGACGCGGCGCAGCGCGCCGATCTCGTCCAGCACCTCGAGCGTGCGGTAGACGGTGGTCAGGCCCAGCTCCGGGCACTGCTCGCGCGCCGCGTCGTAGACCTGCACAGGGCTCAGGCTGCAGGGCGCGGCGGCGATCGCGTCGAGCACCGCGCGTCGCTGGCGGGTGAGGCGCAGCCCGCGGGCGGCGAGGGCGGCCGAGACCTCAGAGGCGTCGAAGCTCACGGTGGTCCTTTCTGAAACTGAAAACCCTTTTCAGTAAGGTGGGCAGCGTAGCACGGGTCCGGGACGCGCGCAACGGCGGGTCAGTGCGCCGGGAGGAGCGGGGTCAGTGCTGCAGGGAGTACGGGCAAGCGGCGATGCAGATGCCGCAGATCTCCGCCTCCACGCTCGTGAAGAGCGCCATGTGGTGGCGGCAGGCGCCGGCGTCGAAGAGCAGATCGCGCGCCATGCCCGGCCGCCACAGCACGTCTCGGCCGCAGCCGGCCGGGCATGCGTCCACGCACGCGCGGCAGTCGCCGCAGGCGCTCTCGGTGACCGCCTCGCCGGCCGGCAGCTCGAGGTCGGTGAACACCGTGGCGAGACGCACGGCGGGGCCGAACCGCGGCGAGATGAACAGAGCCGTCTTGCCGATCCAGCCGAGCCCGGCGGAGGTGGCCGCCGTCTTGTGCGGGAACACCGCGGAGCCGTTCTTGCCGTCGTAGGTGGCGGGCACGCGCTCGGCCGCGTGGCCGTGGACGGTGAGCACGTCCACCAGCGTCCCGGTCGCGTCGTCGAGGGCGACGTTCACGCGCAGGTACTCCTGGTGGTAGTCGTGCGTCGGACCGTGGGTGAGGCCGCGCACCACCAGCGGGTCGAGGCGCATGAGCATGGAGATGGCGAGCGGGTACTCCGGCGCGCCCGGCAGCCGTGGGTCGTTGGCGGCGACGCCCCAGGCGTCGACGTCCTTGGTGCGCAGGATCTGGCCGATGGCGTGACGGTCGAGCACGTGCAGCATGGTCCCTCTTCCAACGAACGCGGGGTCGCCGGATGCGCGGCGAGCCCTTGGCCCGTCTCCATGCTCGCATCGCCGCGTCGTCACTCACAATGGACGGTCGAACGGATATTCACCGCTGGTGTTGTCCCAATTGGCGTGTGCGGAGAGAAGCGGGACGGCGCGCAGATTCGTGCCGGGATTCACAAGCGGCCGTTTATTCCGGCACATTCGCGGATACCCTCAGGAGTGTTGACCGTGACGCGAAGGAGGAGGTGAGACCATGGGACCTGTGCCCTTCAACAGGACGAGGGTGAAGCAGGAGGATCGCCGCGGCAAGCGCCGCAGGTGATCGAGGCGGACGATGAACGGATCATCAGACAGCGTATCGTCGCCACCCGGGAGGGGCGGTTCCGTGAGTCAGGACCGCCCCTCTCGCCGCGTACGGGGGCGCTGACGCCGGCACCCGCCGCGCCGCACCCGCCGCGCCACGGCCGTCACCCGCCGCCGCGGGCCACCACCGGCATGTCTCTGCAGAGGCACTCTGTTGGTGGATAGCGGGTTATCCGCTTCAGGCCCCTTGCGTGGAATCCCGCAGATCCGGCTACACGCCGGCTATCCCTGAACAGAGGGGTCCGGCGGGCATCTGGGTCCGGCGCGTATCTGGTCTTCCCGGGCAGCGGGTCGAGGCCGGCCGGGCACCGCGGCTCCTCGTCGGCCGGCGGGGCATCTCGCAGTCCGCTCGTCAGCCGGCGCGGAACCTCCGCAGCCGCAGGCTGTTGGTCACCACGGTGACGCTGCTCAGGCCCATGGCGGCGGCGGCGTAGATCGGGTTGAGCAGGATGCCGAAGGCCGGGTAGAACACGCCGGCGGCCAGCGGGATGAGGGCGACGTTGTAGGCGAACGCCCAGAAGAGGTTCTGCTTCACGGTGCGGATCGTCGCCCGCGAGAGCTCGACGGCGGTCGCCACGCCCCCGACGTCGCCCGACATGAGCGTCACGTCGCTGGCCTCCATGGCGACGTCGGTGCCCGTGCCGATGGCGATGCCGACGTCGGCCTGGGCGAGCGCCGGCGCGTCGTTGATGCCGTCGCCGACCATGGCCACGCGGCGGCCGTCCTGCTGCAGCGCAGCCACTTCGGCCGCCTTCTGCTCCGGCAACACCCCGGCGACCACGCGCTCGATGCCGACCTGCGCGGCGATCGCCCGCGCCGTGGTCTCCTGGTCGCCGGTCAGCATGAGGACGTCGAGGCCGAGGTGCTTGAGGCGGGCTACGGCCGCTGCCGAGCTCGGCTTGACCGTATCGGCGATGGCGATCGCCCCCACAGGCTCGTCGTCCACGACGACGGTCACCACGGTCTTGCCCTGGCCGGCGAGCTTGGCGGCTCGCGCACCGGCGCTGCCGGCGAGCCGCTCGTTGCCGGCCATCACCACGTGACCCTCCACTTCGGCGCGGATGCCGTGGCCGGCGATCGCCTCGAACCGGGTGGCCTGCGGCACCTCGATCCCGCGCTCGGCGGCGGCGGCGAGGATCGCCACCGCCAGCGGGTGCTCGCTGCCGCGCTCGGCGCCGGCCACGAGCCGCAGCAGATCGGTGTTGTCGAAGCGGTCGCCGACCGCGAAGTCGCTCCCGTGTCCGGACCCGAACAGCACCACGTCGGTCACGCGCGGCTTGCCCTCCGTGATCGTGCCCGTCTTGTCGAGCACCACGACGTCCAGCTTGTGCGCGGTCTCGAGCGCCGCGCCGTCGCGGATGAGCACGCCGTTCTCGGCGCCCTTGCCGGTGCCCACCATGATCGCCGTCGGCGTCGCCAGGCCCAGGGCGCAGGGACACGCGATGACCAGCACGGCGACGAAGTTGAGCAGCGCGTAGTTGAGCGCCGGCGACGGGCCGAGGACGAGCCACACGACCAGCGTGACGGTCGCGATGACGATGACGGCCGGCACGAACCAGGCGGCGATCACGTCGGCCAGGCGGGCGATCGGCGGCTTGGAGCCCTGCGCCTGCTCGACGAGGCGCACGATCTGCGCCAGGGCGGTCTCGCTGCCGACCTTGGTGGCGCGGAAGGTGAACGACCCGGTCGTGTTCATGGTGGCGCCGATGACTTCGTCGCCTGGGTGCTTGGTGACCGGGATGGGCTCGCCGGTGAGCATGCTCTCGTCCACCGGCGACGAGCCCTGCTCCAGGACGCCGTCCACCGGGACCTTCTCGCCGGGGCGCACGACGACGAGGTCGCCGACGAGCACCTGGGCGACCGGTACGTCGGTCTCGGCGCCGTCGCGTACCACGCGTGCCGTCTTGGGCTGCAGGCCGATGAGCGCCTTGATGGCGGCCCCCGTCTGCCCCTTGGCGCGCGCCTCGAGCAGCCGCCCGAGCAGGATGAGCGTGATGATGAAGGCCGAGGAGTCGAAGTACATCGGCTCGCCGAGGCCCTGGTGCGCGAAGAACGCGGGGAAGAGCACGCCGAGCACACTGTAGATGTAGGCGGCGGACGAGCCCATCGCGACCAGCGTGTTCATGGTGGTGGTGCCGTGCTTCAGCGCCGCCCAGGCAGTGGTGTAGAACTGCCACCCCACCCAGAACTGCACCACGCTGGCCAGTGCCCAGAGGAAGTAGCCGTTGTGCATCCAGTCCGGCAGGAACATGAACCAGTGCGGCTGCATCGTGCCGGCGAAGATGATGACGCTGAGGACGAAGCCGACGGTGACCTTGAGCTTGAGCTTGCGGTAGGCGGCGGCGCGGGCGGCCTCTTCCGCGTCCACCGCCGCCTCCACGGCCTCCTCGCCGGTGCCCGGCGCCGGCTCCACGACGTCGTAGCCGGCGCCGCGCACGGCCGCCACGAGGTCCTGGTAGCTCGCCTGGCCGGGGATGTAGGTCACCGTGGCCTTCTCGGTGGCGAGGTTCACGTCGGCCTTGAGCACGCCGGGTGGGTTGCGCAGGGCCTTCTCCACCCGGCCCACGCAGCTCGCGCAGGTCATGCCGATGATCGGCAGGGTCTCCTGCGCGGTCACCACGCCGTAGCCGGCGCCCTCGACGACCCCGACCAGGTCGCCGGTCGAGACTTCGCCCGGGTCGAACGTCACCGTCGCCTTCTCGGTGGCGAGGTTGACCGAGGCCTTGCCGACGCCGGGCGCCTTGCCGATGGCGCGCTCCACCCTCGCGACGCAGCTCGCGCAGGTCATGCCGGTGACCGGCAGTTCGATGGTGGTCTCGTGGTCGCTCATTGCACTCCTACACTACCGCGCTCAGTGTGTTCCCGCCGACAAACCGATGGTACCCCTGTGGGTATCGTCGGGCGACTCCGCGCCCGCCCGGTATGATTGCCTGCGGCACGGCAGCGACCAAGCGAGAGAACGATGGCCATCTGGGACCCGCAGCACGAGACCATGGACCGCGAGCAGGTGGAGGTGCTGCAGCTCGAGCGGCTGCGCACCATGCTCGCCCGCGTGTACGAGCGCGTCCCCTTCTATCGCGCCGCGCTGGACGGCGCCGGCTTCGCCCCCGGCGACCTCACGAGCCTGGGCGACCTGAGCCGCCTGCCGTTCACCGAGAAGAACGACTTCCGCGACGCGTATCCCTACGGCCTGTTCGCCGTCCCGCTGGACGAGGTGGTCGAGATCCACTCCTCGTCCGGCACCACGGGCAAGGCCGTCGTCGGCGGCTACACACGCGCCGACCTCGAGACCTGGACTGAGCTGGTCTGCCGCCTCTCCGTCGCCGCCGGCGCGCACAGCGGCGACGTCGCCCAGATCGCCTTCGGCTACGGCATGTTCACCGGCGGGTTCGGCCTGCACTACGGGTTGCAGAAGGCCGGCGTGGCGGTGGTGCCCATCAGCGCCGGCAACACGGCTCGCCAGATCAAGGTCATGGAGGACTTCGGCACGACGATCCTCATCGCCACGCCGTCCTACGCGCTCTACATCGGCGAGGTGCTGCAGAAGCACGGCATCGACCCCGCGAGCCTCAAGCTGCGGCTGGGCATGTTCGGCGCCGAGACCTGCAGCGAGGAGATGCGGGCGCAGATCGAGTCTCGTCTGCCGATGGTCGCCACCGACAACTACGGACTCACCGAGCTCACCGGGCCCGGCGTGGCCGGTGAGTGCGAGTGCCGCTCCGGCATGCACATCTCCGAGGACCACTTCATCGCCGAGTGTCTGGACCCCGAGACCGGCGAGCCGGTGCCGGACGGCGAGGTCGGCGAGCTGGTCGTCACCGCCATGACGCGCGAGTGCTCGCCGGTGTTGCGGTACCGCACTCGCGACCTCACCACGCTCACGCGCGAGCCGTGCGCCTGCGGGCGCACCACCGCGCGCATGGGCAAGGTGGTCGGTCGCACCGACGACATGTTCATCATCAGCGGCGTCAACATCTTCCCCTCGCACGTGGAGAGCGTGCTGTTCCAGATCGAGGGGGTCGAGCCGTTCTACCAGATCGTGCTGGGACGCTCGCCATCGGGGCTGGACACGTTCGAGGTGCACGTGGAGGTCACGGACACCCTCTTCGACGGCTGGATGGACGACCTGCGGGCGTTCGAGCGCCGAGTGACGGAGGAGCTCCGCTCGGCGCTGCTCGTGCGGCCCAGGGTCAAGCTCGTCGAGCCCGGTTCGCTCGAGCGCAGCGAGGGCAAGGCCAAGCGCGTCATCGACGAGCGGCCGGCCTGACGACGGGCGGCCGGCCCGATCCGGCCGGCCCGACGGCGGAAGGCCCGCCAGATGTGACCGGCCTGACCTCACACGCAGGCCGACGGCGCAAGCCCCCGCTTTGCGCCGCCGGCCAGTGTCAAGGTCGACTTGGAGGAACCCTCTCTCAGAGTCTTCCGGTCTCCTGGCCCTAGTGTCGGAGCGGGGCGCGGGGAAGCGGATAGAACACGCGTCTAGACTCGACGCGCCCGCGTCGCCGAGGCGGGCAACGCCGCGGGGGACGCTTCGCTCAGCGCACGGCGCCGACGCGGCGCGTCAACGGCAATGACACCGCTGGTCGCAATTCGTCTCTATCATTTGTCCAGTGAAACCTTGCCATTCGTCATAGTCCACGGTATCGTTTTGCGCGCTTGAACAGTCAAAAGCCCGCTGGGGCATCGAGGGGGAGGGTCTATGTCGAAGCGACTGAGAGTGTTCCTGCTGGTCACGACGGTCCTGGTCGTGTCCTTGGCTGTGCCGGCTCTGACTCAAGCCAAGGCGACTCCCACCGTGACCAAGCCGAAGTTCTCGGCAGTCCCGGTCGCCGGTGTCCCGTTCACCGCCTCAGTAGTGGCGCGGCCCAAGGCGACCACGATGTCCCGCACCGTGGTCAAGGTCGGCCTGTACGCGTTCACGAACGGCAAATGGGTCGTCCGGGAGCTGTCCCGCGCGAAGCTCGTCGCCGGCGACTCCGGCACGCAGTACACCCGCCGGCTCACCGTCGCGGCGGAGGGCAGGTACGGCGTCCGGGCGTTCCACTATCGCTCCGGCAAGCTGGTCGCGAAGTCCGCGCTCGCCGCGTTCGACGTGGCGCAGCGGATCACCATCGACTCAATGCTCAATGGATGGATGGCGCCATCACTCGCGGACACGCCGGCCCCTGCGGACACGCCGCTGGACGTCGTCTTCACCACCCCGGCCGACTGGGCCTCCGACGACCCGGACAAGCACTACGGCGCGGCGCACTTCATCTGGGGCGAGTTCGAGAAGGTCGACACGAGCGGGCTGATCTGGCACACCGATGGTCTGCGCCCCGGCCGCTACGAGTGGATGCGCGATTTCATGCCGAAGTACGGCACGGGCTCCTTGGTCATCACTCAGCGGATCGACATCGACAAGGACTCCTCTTTACACGCGGATGCGCACGCGATGCCTTACGTTCCGGCGGACATCTCGTTCGGCGACGTCAGCTCCGCGGGCATGGGCTGCGACCGCAGCATCGCGTTCCCCAATCCCATGCATCGCATCTTCATGCAGACGAGCTCCGACCCGCTCGTGTGGCACACCGACGGCCTCGTCCCCGGCCGCTACGACTGGAAGTGCTGGATGGACGGCTGCCACTACGGGACGCTTGTGGCCGACGGCGCCACTCAGACCGTGTCCATCGACACCGATCCGGAGAATCCGGTGACGGTGGTTCCCTCCGGAACCGCGCTGGACTTGGTCTTCAGTTCGGTCAGCGGGACCGGGATGGTGTGCTGGCGGACCATCTTCTTCACGACCGCCGGCGACCTAACCAGGACCAGGAGTTCATCCTGACCCAGGTGACGTGGCGCACCGCGGGCCTTGAGCCAGGCTCCTACGAGTGGCAGTGCTGGATGGGACCGAATTGCCACCACGGCACCGTCGTCGTCGAGTAGCGGGAGGGAGATCATGCGCAGATCGTTGAGAGGCATCCTGCTGGTGGGCCTGGCCCTGACGCTGCTCGCCTGCATGGCGTCGGTGGCCGCCGCCCGCGTCACCTACACCACGAGCAAGCCGGCGGTGTCCAACGCGCCGAAGAAGGACCGGCCGTTCGTCACCTCCGGCTACATCACGCCCAAGTCGACGTCGTCCAACCGCGCCACCGTCAAGATCATCTTGTGGATGAAGTACTCGGACGGCTGGGGCGTGATGGACACGTACTGGACGAAGATCTCGGCGCGGAACTCGAAGAGCAGCAAGTACTCGGTGACCATCACCATCCCGATGAAGGGCGACCACGGCGTGCAGGCCGTGCAGTACCGCAAGGGCAAGAAGGTCTCCAAGTCCGCGACCAGGTACTTCTACGTCACGCCGTAGCCCCATGACGGACCGGGGAGGAGAAGAGGAGCGCGTCACGCGGCCACGGACGTGGGTGCGTGACGCGCTCCTGCTCGTCGTCGTGTTCGCCGTGGCCGTGCCTGCGGTCCTGCTGGTCGCCAAGGCCATGACGCGCGACGACGACCTCAAGATGGTGGCGGCGGCGTCCGCGAGCCCCGCCGCCCTCCCGAGTCCTACCGGCTCGCCCCAGTCCTGCACGAGCTGCTGGGTCGACAAGGGCGCGCCCTCGCCGGACTTCCCCGGAGAGACCACCGTGGTGGACGGCGTCCAGGTGCTGAACGTCGGCCTCGTCGGCGGCTACTACCGGCCCAACCGCTTCACGGTGCAGGCCGGCGTCCCCGTCAAGGTGGTGTTCACCGGGTACGCCCAGGACTGCCTCGGCCAGCCGGAGTTCCCCGAGCTGGGGCTCAAGGGAGACATGAGCAGCGGGCAGGCCGTGTTCCCGCTGGGCGAGCTCGAGCCGGGCACCTACGAGTTCACCTGCAGCATGGGCGTCAACGAGGGCGAGATCACGGCGGAGTGACGGCGCCGAGGTGGGACGCCGGGTCGCCGGGCGCGCCGGCGGGCGGCTCCGCGAGCGGTCAGATGGTGACGCGGAGCAGTTCGAGGTAGCTGGTGCTGCCCTCGAGGACCTTGTTGATGCCGTCCTCGCGCAGCGACGCGACGCCCTTGGAGCGGGCGGCGCGCTGGATCTCGAGCACGCTGCCGCCCGTGGCCACGAGGTCCCGGATGTCGTCGTCGACGGCGAGCACCTCGTAGAGGCCGATGCGGCCGCGGTAGCCGGTGCCGAAGCATTTGGCGCAGCCCACCGGCTCCCAGACTCTGAGGCGCTTCTTGGGCGCGGGGCCGAGGCCGAGCTCCAGCCACCTGGCCTCGGTCATGGTCGTCTCCGTGCGGCAGTTGGGGCACAGACGGCGGACGAGCCGCTGGGCGACGAAGCAGCGCCACGCCGCGGCCACGAGGTAGCGCGGCACGCCCATCTCGACCAGCCGGTTGACCGCCGCGGAGGCGTCGTTGGTGTGCAGCGTGCTGAAGACCTGGTGGCCGGTGATGGCGGAGTCGGCGGCCATCTTGGCGGTCTCGAGGTCGCGGATCTCGCCGACCATGATCACGTCCGGGTCGGCGCGCACGAGGGAGCGCAGCACCTGGGCGAACGTCAGGCCGATGGCCGGCTTGACCTCGGTCTGGATGATGCCCTCGATCTTGCGCTCGATGGGGTCCTCCACCGTGTAGACCTTGCGCTCCGGGCTCTTGATGAGCTCCAGCGTGGTGTAGAGGGTGGTGGACTTGCCGGAGCCCGTGGGGCCGACGATGACGATGCCGCCCTCGGGCGCCTTGAGCGCCTCCTCGAAGCGTTTGTGATTGTCGCCCACAAGGCCGAGCGAGGCGAGGGTGGGCGGCAGCGCCGACACCTCGAGGATGCGGATGGTGACGTTCTCGCCGTACATGCTGGGGATGGAGGCGAGGCGCAGGTCGATGGCCTCGCCGCTCGAGAGCTCGAAGCTCGTGCGCCCGTCCTGAGGCAGGCGGCGCTCGGCGATGTTGAGGTTGCCCATGATCTTGATGCGGCTGAGGATGCCGGCCTGAAGCTCCTTGGGGAACTCGCGCAGGTCGTGCAGCACGCCGTCGATGCGGCAGCGTACGCGCAGCGCGTCCTCGGCCGGCTCGATGTGGATGTCCGACGCGTGCATGGTGGCGGCGTCGGTGAGCAGGGAGTCGACGATCTCGATGATGTCGGCGTCGATGGTGCCGACGCCCTCCTCGCCCTCCTCGCCCTCCTCGCGCGCGTCCTTGAGCTTGCCGCGCGAGCTGAAGTAGATGGCGACGGCCTCGTCGAAGCCCGTCTCGGAGCAGATCATGGGCACCACGCGGCGCTTGGTGCGCATGCCCACCTCGTCGATGGAGATGACGTCGAGCGGGTTGGTCATGGCGAGCACGAGGCTGCCGCTCTCCTCGATGCTGATGGGCATGAGCCGGCGCCGCACGATGAAGTCGCGCGGCAGCAAGCCGAGCGCCGCAGGCTGCGGCGCCACCTGGGTGAGGTCGACGACGCCGATGTGCATCTGGCCGGCGACCGCCGCGATGATGTCCTGCTCGGTGACGAGGCCCTGGGCTACGAGGAGGTCGCCGAGCCGCCCGCCCGCTTCGCTCTGGTGGCTCAGCGCCTCGTGCAGCTGCTCGCGACTGACGAGGCCGCTGGCGACGAGCAGGTCGCCGAGCTTGAGGCGGCCGTTGCCGCGCCGCCTGTCGCCGTTGAGGAGCCCGGCGATGCGCGGTCCCAGGTCGTCCGGTGCGAACGGCTTGTGGACGTACTCGACCGCTCCGGCGCGGTGCGCGTGCTCGAAGGTGATGAAGTCGCTCGCCGACGAGAGCGCGAGCACTGGGACCCTGCGCAGCTCAGGGTCGCCGCCGATGAGGCCCAGGAGCTCGAAGGGGTCGAAGGTGACGAGGTCGAGGTCGAGGATGATGGCGGCGGGCGGGTCGTCCTGCAGCATGCGCAGGGTGCCGGGGTCGCCGAGGCTCGTGGCCACGTGGTAGCTGCCGCCAAGCGCAGCGGTGAGCTCCGCGAGCAGCTCCGTATCGTCGTCGATGATCGCCAGGGTCTTCTGGTGCGTGCGTGGCACACTGACCTCCCGCCGGGTCGTGCTCAGTCTAGCGTATCGGCACGCGGCGGCGAGCGGTCGAGAGGCCCCGGGTGGTGGACGTACGCGCGCGCGGTGCAGGACGACGTGGCGGGGGGAGAAAAGTGCCGGGCCGGCGGGGGCCTTCACCGGATGCGGGCTGTCCGGATGTCGAACGAAGGAGACCGGCCCGGCTGAGAGAGAGGATGAGATGCCGGGCTACACACACGCCCGGTGAGTTGTCCTTACCCGTGTCTCGCACCCCTGCGTATCGGCAGCGGGGGGTGCCGCTTGAGGGGGCCGTCCGGTTAAGCGTTGTCTGGGCGGACGGCCTTCGGCGACCCCGTGTCCCGGCCGCGCCGGCCCGAGGCCACGCCCGCGGCCGGCGGGGTCGGCTATACTGCGGCCTCAAGATTGACGCAAGGGAGCGCCCGTGTTCAGCAAGGTCCTCATCGCCAACCGCGGCGAGATCGCCATCCGCATCATCCGCGCCTGTCGCGAGCTCGGCGTCGGGTCGGTCGCCGTGTACAGCGAGGCCGACGCCGACTGCCTGCATGTGCGGTACGCCGACGAGGCCGTGTGCATCGGGCCGCCGCCGGCTGCGCAGAGCTACCTCGTCATGCCGGCGCTCATCCAGGCGGCCGTCCAGACCGGCGCCGAGGCCATCCACCCGGGCTACGGGTTCCTGGCCGAGCGCGCCTCGTTCAGCCGCCTCTGCCGCGAGCAGGGCATCAAGTTCATCGGCCCGTCTCCGGAGAGCATCGGGCTCATGGGCGACAAGGCGCAGGCGCGCGCGACGATGACCGCCGCCGGCGTACCGGTCACGCCGGGCTCGGAGGGCATCATCGAGAGCGCCGCCGAGGCCGAGGTGGTCGCCCGCGACATCGGCCTGCCGGTGATGGTCAAGGCTTCCGCCGGCGGCGGCGGCAAGGGCATCCGCATCGTCAAGGAGGCCTCCGAGCTGGCCGGCGCCGTGCGCCAGGCTCAGGCCGAGGCGGAGGCGGCGTTCGGCAACGGCGCCGTGTACGTGGAGAAGTACATCGGGGCGCCGCGCCACATCGAGATCCAGGTGCTCGCCGACGGCAAGGGTCACGGCGTGCACCTCGGCGAGCGCGACTGCAGCATCCAGCGGCGCCACCAGAAGCTCATCGAAGAGGCGCCGTCTCCGGCGGTGACTCCCGAACTGCGCGCGCAGATGGGCCAGGCGGCCGTGGCCGCCGCCGTCGCCGCGGACTACGAGGGCGCCGGCACCGTCGAGTTCCTGCTCGACAGCGACGGCAGCTTCTACTTCATGGAGATGAACACGCGCGTGCAGGTCGAGCACTGCGTCACCGAGATGGTGAGCGGCGTGGACATCGTCAAGACCGGCATCCGCATCGCCGCCGGCGAGGGCCTGCCGCTGCGGCAGGACGACATCCGCATCGAGGGGCACGCCATCGAGTTCCGCATCAACGCCGAGGACCCGGCGGACGAACTTCATGCCGTCACCCGGCGTCGTCACCCAGTGGATCCCGCCGGGAGGCCCGTGGATCCGCCTCGACAGTCACGTCTACCAGGGCTACATGGTGCCGCCGTTCTACGACAGCCTGCTCGGCAAGCTCATCGTGTGGGGGCGCGACCGCGAGGAGTGCCTCGCGCGCTCGCGCTGGGCGCTCGACCAGTTCCTGGTGGACGGCGTCAAGACGGTGATCCCGTTCCACCGTCTGGTGATCGACCACCCGTTGTTCGTCGCCGGTGACGTCAACACGCACTTCATCGAGGACCACCTGGACTAGCCGCCCGCGGCGCGGCTTCCGTGGGCAGGACCGCGCGGACCTGGGTGCGAGCCGGAGTCAGCCGGTGAAGCCCACGATCCAGCCGACGAGGAGCCCGGCTCCCACGATCCCCGCTCCGACCATCCACTCCATCATGCCGCGCGGCGCGAACACCGCCGCCTCGAGGACGACGATGATCCCCACGGCGAGCGGCCCCCAGAAACGGTCGAGGACGTCGACCAGCCAGGCGAGGGCGCGGGCGGGCGGCGTCGCTCTCACGCCGCGGCCCCGCGCCCGCTCATCAGTCGTCCGCGCCGCACGTCAGTCGTCCGAGCCGCACGTCAGTCGTCCGCGCCGCCCGTCAGTCGTCCGCGCCCGGCAGGTCGGGCGGCGCGAGCCGCACGGCGAAGCCGGCGGCGGCGACCTGCGAGAGCAGCTGCTCCGCCGCGGGCGCCAGGAGCGCGGCGACGGCGGCTGCGTCCTCGCCGCGCCCGCTCAGCGTGACCTTGATCACGCGCGTGCTGCCCAGCACCTTGGCGCGCGACTTGACGTACACCGCCGGGTGCTGCTCCTCGGCGGCGCGCAGGATGTCGGCGATCGCCGACTCGTCCTGCAGCTCCACCTCGAGCGAGCGCTCCTCGTAGCACGCGTCGCCGAACACCTCGGCCGCCAGCGGGCCGAGCGACTCGTCGACGATCGCCTTGAGCTCGCCCGGCACGCCGGGCAGCGAGACGATGCGCGTGCCGCCGCTGCGGCAGAGCACGCCGGGGGCGCCGCCGATGGGGTTGACCAGCGGCTCGGCGCCGGCCGGCAGCCGCGCCATCTTGCGCCGGTTCTCGTTGAGCTCAGGGAACGGAACGAAGCCGGCGTCGAAGAACTCCTGGTACCTGCGCGTCACCATCCGCTCGGCCTCGGGGTGCAGCTCCAGCGGGACCCCGAGGCCCAGGGCGACGCCCTCGAGCGTGCGGTCGTCGCTGGTGGGGCCGAGCCCGCCGACGGTGAAGACGAGTGCGGGCACGCGGCCGAGGCAGCTGCGCAGCTCGGCCCCGACAGCGTCCACGTCGTCGCGCAGCATCACGGTGCGGCGTACCAGCCCGCCGAGCGCCGTGACGCGGGTGCACAGCCAATCGGTGTTGGTGTCGAGCACGTCGCCGATGAGCACCTCGTTGCCGGCCGAGACGATCTCGACGATGGGTGCGCCGGTGGCCGGGTCGACCGGGCCGTGCGTGGGGATGCTGCCGCTCATGGCGTCAGTCTCGCAGACGGCCTGTGTGGCGGGCAAGGTCCGCGGGCCGGCGTCCGAAAGAGATCATGGGGCGGGCGCCGCAGGGAACGCCGGGGCCATCGCCGGCAGCGGGTATACTCCCGAGCGTACTCGAGGAGGAGCAGCCGATGCCGACCAAGCCTTTGACCATCGTCCAGCACGAGCCCGACGACCCGCCCGGCAGCATCGGCGTGGCGCTCGAGGAGCTCGGCGTGCCGTTCGAGGTGTGCCGCGTGGACCTGGGCGAGGCGCTGCCGGCGACGCCGCAGGACACCGCCGGCCTCATCAGCCTGGGCGGCGCCATGCATGCCGACCAGCAGCACGACTACCCCTTCCTCGAGACCGAGATCCACCTGATGCGGCGCATGGTCCACGAGGGTGCGCCCGTCTGGGGCATCTGTCTCGGCGCGCAGCTTCTCGCCATCGCCGCCGGCGGCGCCGCCTACAAGCGCAAGCGCGCCGAGGTGGGCTGGACCAGCATCGAGAAGGTCGCCGACGACCCGCTGCTGCACGGCATCTCGTCGCCGTTCGTCGCCTTCAACTGGCACGCCTACTCGTGCAAGATCTCCCCGACGTCGCACCTCGTGGCCGTGTGCGGCGACGGCGTGCAGGTGTTCCGCGCCGGCGGGCGCGCCTGGGGCACGCAGTTCCACCCCGAGGTCGACGCCGAGATGGCGCCGCACTGGGTGCGCGACGCCGTCCAGGAGCAGAAGCACCTGGGGCCGTCGTTCGCGGAGGATCTGCAGCGGGAGACCGACGAGCGTCTTGCGGCCTACCCTGCCTTCTGCCGCCGGATCACCGAGAACTTCGTCGTCACCTCCGGCCTCGTCTAGGCCGACAGACCCCGTACGCACAGAGGCGGCGCCGGGGAAGCGCCGCCTCGTGCACCAGTTTCCTGGCAGCCCCCCGGGGAGGGGGGCCTGTGAAAGGAGCCATGGGGTGGTACCCGGAGGTACCTTGCGTAGAGGAGGGGTGTGTGGAGGGGGACTCCACTACGCAGACGGTATATTACCACCACCACCACAGTTGAAACCACAACCGTAGTGTTAAGCAATATGAAGCGGTCTCACAGCGATCGGGGGAGGGGAGGACGTGGCTGACGTGCAGGCCCGAGTGGCGACGCGCCGCACGCTGTTCGAGGTCGAGCAGGAGAAGCGCTGGCGCATCTGGGCGCTGTTCGGCCTGCTGCTCGCGCTGGCGTTCGTGAGCGCGTGGGCCGGCTGCCTCGTCGTCGCCGGCGTGCTCTACCTCATGGTCCCCGAACCCGCCATCGTGGGATGGCTCTTCACGCCCGGCGGCGTGGCGCTCGTCCTCGGCGTCTCTCTGGCCTGCTCTCTCGTGTATTGGGGCCTCTCCCGCATCGGCGCACGCGACCGGCTGCTGCGCGCCATGCACTGTCGCCCACTCGACCGCGGGGACAGGTACCACGACCGGCTCGCCAACATCGTCGAAGAGATACGCATCGCCACCGGCGCGCCACGCATCGACCTGCGTCACCGTGCGCACCGTGGGGCTCAACGCCTTCGCCTTCAGCGATCTGCACGGAGGAGGGGTCATCGGGGTGACGGAGGGGGCGCTTGCGCGGCTCTCCCGTCAGCAACTCCAGGCGGTGGTGGCTCACGAGTTCGCGCACATCCTCTCCGGCAGCTACGTCACGGTCACCGTCTCGTGCCTGCTGTTCGGCATCTACTCGTCGCTGGTGGAGCGGATCGACGACGCCGCGGACGCGACCTCGGACACGGACGCGGCCGGGACGGCGCTGGTGGCCATGGTGCCGCTGCGCGGCTGGCTGTGGCTGATGCAGCTGGCGGCGTCGGTCGTGAACGCCGCCATCAGCCGCCAGCGTGAGTGGCAGGCCGACCTGGCCGCGGCGCGCTACACGCGGGACCCGCTGTCGCTGGCTGAGGCGCTCCGGGTGGTCTCCAGGCACCCCGGCGGCGCCGGGTACATCCCTGAGGGGCTGGGGCCGCTGTGCATCCGTGCCACGGGGAGTCTCGGCTGGCCGGCCGTGGCGTGGCGCGACACGCACCCGCCGCTCGAGGCCCGCATCCGCACGCTGCTGGGCATCGCCGCACGTCTCTCCGGCCGAGTTCGAGCGTCAGGCGGCGCAGGCCGGCGAGCACTTCGAGCGCCGGGAGCACTGGGCGCCGGCGCCGGCGCCGGCATCGGCGCCGGGGCCGGCGCCGCTCGCGGCCCTCGTCGCGCCGCCGCTCGCCCCAGCCGCCACGCCGCTCGCGTCTGCGATCGAACCGCTCGCCGCGGGGCTCGGCGCGCCGCTCGCCGAGCAGCTCGCGGCGTCGCGCAGGCCCGCCGAGGACGAGCCGGCGCCGGCCGGCATGAGCTGCCCGGCCTGCGGGGCCGGTCTGGTGCGCGTGCCCTACGAGGGCATCGACATCGTCGCCTGCGCCGGCTGCGGCGGCCGGCTGGTCAGCGCGGCGCAGGTGGGCAAGCTGCTCGCACGCCGGGAGGCCGGCTTCTCCGAGGAGCAGCAGAAGATCGCGGATCTCGTCACGGCGTCCGGCGACCACCTGCGCCGCGCCGCCGTCCTTGCGCGCGGCCACTCCGGCACGGCGCTCGTCGCCTGCCCCAGGTGCGAGGCGCAGATGATGCGGCGCCACTACAGCTACGAGCACGCGGTGGAGATCGACCACTGCGTGCGCTGCGACCTCCTGTGGTTCGAGAGGGACGAGCTGGAGGCCCTGCAGATCCTCGTGGAGCGCCAGGCGGGCTGAGCGGCACGCCGGCGTGCATCCGGCCTCGGGCGAGGGAGCTTCGCGCGCGGGAGACAGCCGCCGCGGCGTCCTCTACACTTGGACATCGCACCCCGCGGGGTGGTGGCGCGTCTCCCCGATCGTCGCGCTCCCGCCTGCGCGGCCTTCGCCTGCCACGGCTCACGACTTGATGAACGACCACCGCGACCCAGACGCCGCCAGCGTGCCGACCCTGCTCGCCGGCCGCTACCGCATCCTCTCTCCGCTCGGGAGCGGGGGGATGGCCGACGTGTACCTCGCCGAGGACGAGCGCCTGGGGCGCAAGGTCGCGGTCAAGGTGCTCAAGGCTCGTCTGGCCGCCGACGACGAGTTCGTCGAGCGGTTCCGTATCGAGGCGCGGGCCGCGGCCAGCCTCAACCATTCCAGCATCGTCGCCGTGTACGACCGCGGGACGGCCGATGGCGTGGACGGCGGAGACGGCGCCACCTACATCGCCATGGAGTACGTGGCCGGCGAGTCGCTCAAGCAGCGGCTGCGGCGCGACGGGGCCTTGCCGCCCGACGAGGCGGTGCCGATCGCGCTCGCCGTGCTCTCGGCGCTGGGCGCGGCGCACGAGCGGCGCATCGTCCACCGCGACGTCACCTCCTACAACGTCATGCTGGCGGAGGACGGGCGCGTGGTGGTCACCGACTTCGGCATCGCGCGCATGGGCGACTCCGCACTCACGCGGACCGGCGCCATGATGGGGACCTCGTCGTATCTCTCGCCGGAGCAGGCGCAGGGCAGGCCGGCGGACGAGCGTTCGGATCTCTACAGCCTCGGCGTGGTGCTCTACGAGATGCTCACCGGGCGGGTGCCGTTCAGGGGCGAGACGGACGTGGCAGTCGCGATGCAGCACGTGCAGGCGGCGCCGCCCAACCCGCGCACGCTCACGCCGGCTGTGTCGGAGGCGCTCGCAGGGGTGGTGATGCAAGCCCTGAGCAAGGACCCGGCCGACAGGTTCCAGGACGCCGACGAGTTCGCCGCGGCGCTGCGCAAGGCGCGGCGGCCGGCGCGGAACGGTCGCGACGTGAGCGTCGCGGTCGGCGAGGGCGCCGGCCGTGGCACGCTTGCGGCCGCCGGCGTGGCCGCGGCGAGTGCGGCCGGGACGACCGCGGGAGCGGCCGCCGCGCCGGTCGTTCTCGCGACGAGCGTGCGGGTCGTGCCGCAGGCGCCGGCGCCGCCGGCTCCCGGGACGGCCGCTCCGCCGGCTCCCCCTGCGCCCCCGGCGCCGGACCTCGAGCCGCTGGTCACCGTGGTCGCCGCCGAGGCCCCCACACGCTACCGGGCCGCCGAGCCCGCGACCGCCGTGCGTCCGAGGCCGCGCGGCCGGCTCCGCCGCTACCTGCTGCTCGCGCTGGTCGTCCTGGTCGCGGCTGCGGCCGCCTGGGCGGCGTACGTCTACTGGCTGGCTCCGGGGACCCTGGTGCCCAAGGTCGTCGGGCGACCGCCGGTCCGACGCCGTGCAGGCGCTTCGGGACGACGGTCTGCGGCCGGAGATCCACTACGTCTGGGCGGACAGGTACGACGCCGGCCAGGTCGCTCGCCAGGCGCCCCGCGGCGGAACCAGGGTCGAGGACGGCGTCAAGGTCGACCTCTGGGTGAGCCGCGGGCCTCTGCATCTGCCGGCGCCCGGCCTCGCCGGTCTCACGGCCACGGCGGCGAAGGACGCGCTGGAGCGGGAGTCGCTCGCGTACAAGAGCCACCGCTCCGCCTCCGAGGAGGTCCCCAAGGGGCAGGTGATCCGGCAGAAGCCGGCCGCCGGCCAGAGGGTGGAGCGCGGCGACACGGTGACGTTCTGGGTGAGCAGCGGGCCGCCCAAGGTGGACGTGCCGGACGTCGTCGGCCTCTCCCAGGGCGACGCCCAGGCCACGCTCGAGGACGCCGGCTTCGTGGTGAGCGTGGACTACGTCGCCGGCTGGGGCGTGTTCCCCGGTGACGTGGTGGCCCAGGACCCGCTCGCCGGCACCCGGGGCCGGGCCGGCGATGAGATCGTGATCCAGGTGGCCATCTTCTGAGATGGACGCCGTGCTGCAGCTCCTCGGCGTCGCCGCGATCGCCGTCGTGGAGTTGTGGGCCGCCGTGCCGGCCGGTATGGCCATGGGGCTGCCGGCTCCACTCGTGTGGGGTCGCCACCCTCGCCGGCGCCTTCCTCAGCATCGTGGTCGTGGTGGCGGCGGGGGACCGCCTGCGGACGTGGCTGGTGGAGCGCTTCGGCCACGGCGGCGCGCGGGAGGGCGGCCGCCTGCGCCGGCTCTGGGACCGCTACGGCGTGATCGGCTGGGGGCTGCTCGCGCCGCTGCTGCTCGGCGCTCCGCTGGCGGCGGCCATCGGCGTCGCGCTCGGCGCGGGAGCGGCGGCGTCTCGTGCTCTGGCTCGGCGCCGGGGCCGCGATCTGGACGACCGTGCTCACGCTGGCCGTCGCGCTGGGCGCGGACGCCGTGACGACCTGGCTCTGACCGCGGCCGGCGTTCAGTCCGCGAGCCGGCAGGACGGCAGGTCGCCGGGCTCGTGGCTCCACACCGCGTTCAGCCCGTCCGGCCCGGCCGCGTGCGCGGCTCCACGGCCGGGAGCTCCCAGGCGTCGGGACGCCGGTGGTGAGGCCGCCGGGGATGGAGGCCCTCGCCGGCGGCCGGCCCGGCGGTGGCCGGAGCGGCGGAGGCCGGAGCGCCACCGGCGGCGCGCCCGGCTCCCGGCGCGCGGCCCCGGTCTCGGCCGTGCCCGCGCGCCTCGGTGCGGCCGACGGCGCGCAGCAGGTCGCTGATGCGGTGCGCCACCACCGCGAGGCCGTGCTCCTCGTCGTTCTGCAGCTCGCCCTCCACCAGCAGGTACACCGCGTCCTTGAGCACCTTGCCCGTACTTGAGGTAGACGTCGTTGAAGACCACCACCTGGCCGAGCTCGGTCTCGTCCTCGAGCGTGAGGAACAGGGTGCGGTGGCCGCTGCGGATCCAGGGCATCTGGGCGCGCTCGAGCACGCCGGCGAGGCGCACGCGGCGGCCGTGGCGGAGCTCGGGGAGACGCGCCATGGGCGTGACCCCGAGCGCCTTGATCTGGTCGCGGACGAAGCGCAGCGGGTGGGCGCCGACGTTGAGGCCGAGCAACTCGAGCTCGACGGCGGCGCGGCGCTCGCCCGGCCAGTCCGGCAGGAAGCTGAGCGGGGCCGAGCTGCTCGTCGAGGGCGAGGCGCGGCTGGTCGAGGCCGCAGCCGGCGTCTCGCCGCTCTCGGCCGGGGCGGAGCCGGGCCGCCGCTCGCCCTGCGCCTGTTCGCCCGGGGCCGCGTCCCGCCGCCCGCGCGCCGGCGTACAGCAGCGGCGTCTGCGCGATCAGCTCCTCGCGGCGCACGCCGAGCGCGTCGAAGGCGCCGAGCCGCGCGAGGTTCTCGGTGATCTCGCGGCTGACCCGCGTGCGCGCGACGAAGTCGGAGAGGCGAGGTGTACGGGCGGCTCGCTGACCGCGCCTCGACGATGGCCCGGCGCGCCGGCCGCGCTCATCTCCTTGACGTAGGCCAGCCCCACGCGCAGCGCCGTGCCGTCCCGCTCGACCTCGAACCACTCGCCGCTCAGGTTGACGTCCAGCGGCAGCACCGCGAGGCCGAACCGCCGCGCGTCGTTGAGCACCACGCGCGGCGAGTAGAAGCCCATGGGCTGGTTGTTGAGGATGCCGGCGTAGAACTCGGCCGGGTAGTGCGCCTTGAGCCATGCCGAGGCGTTGCAGACGATGGCGAAGCAGGCGGCGTGCGCCTTGTTGAAGCCGTAGGCGGCGAACCCGCGGAGCTGGCGGAAGACCTCCTCCGCGACCTCGCGCGAGGTGCCGAGCGCCATCGCCTTCTCGACGAAGTCGCGGCCGATGGCGTCCATCTCCTCCAGGGAGCGCTCGTGGGTCATGGCGCGGCGCAGCAGGTCGGCCTCGGCGAGGCTGAAGCCGGCGACCGCCGCCGCCACCTCGATGACCTGCTCCTGGTAGACGATGACGCCGTAGGTGCGGCTGCAGGATGCGCTCCATGGCCGGGTGCGGCACGACGACCGGCTCGAGGCCGTGCCGGCGGCGGATGAACGGCGCGATCATCTCGGCCTGCAGCGGCCCGGGCCGGAACAGCGAGATGGCCGCGATGACGTCCTCGAAGTCGCGCTCCTGCAGCCGCGTGGCGAGGTTGCGCTGCCCCGAGCTCTCGAGCTGGAACAGCCCGACGGTGCGCGCCGAGCGGATGAGCTCGTACACCTTGGGGTCGTCGCGCGGGAGCTCCCAGGCGCTGACGTGCTCGCCGGTGCGCGCCTCGATGCGGCGCACCGCCTCGGCGATGGCCGAGTGCATCTTGAGCGCCAGGATGTCCATCTTGACGAGGCCCAGCGTCTCGATGTCGTCCTTGTCGAACTGCGCGACCACGACGCCCTTGGCCGCCCACTGCAGCGGCACGCGGTCGGTGAGCGGGTCGCGCGAGATGATGAACCCGCCGAGGTGCGTGCCCAGGTGGGCGGGGAACCCCGACAGCCGCTCGGCGACGTCGACCAGGCGGTGGTAGTGCGGCTGCTGGAACTCGTGGTCGGCGAGCTCGGGGCGCTCGGCGAGCATCTCGCGGAGCTTGGCCGCGCTGCCCCACGGCACGCTGCCGCGAGAGGCCGTTGACCTCGTCCGGCGTGAAGCCGAACGCGCGGCTGACGATGCGCACCGCCGACGGCGCGCGCACGGTGTTGACGGTGGCGACCATGGCGACCTGTCGTGGCCGAAGCGCTCGTAGATGTACTCGATGACCTCGTCGCGGCGCGCCGAGCAGAAGTCGATGTCGATGTCGGGCATGCCGCGGCGGTACGGGTTGAGGAAGCGCTCGAAGAGCAGCTCGTGGGCGATGGGGTCGGCGTCGGTGATGCCCAGCACGTAGCTGACGATGCTGTTGCCGGCGGAGCCGCGGCCCGAGTAGTAGATGCCGCGGCCGCGCGCGAACTCGACGATGTCGCGCACGGCGAGGAAGTACTCGGCGAAGCCGAGCTCCTCGACGACCTTGAGCTCGCGCTCGAGCCGCGCCGTGACCTCGGCGGTGAGCGGCCGGTAGCGCTCGGCGGCGCCCGCGAAGCAGCGCTTCCAGAGCAGCGAGAAGGCGGTCTCGCCGGGCGGCAGCGGGTAGGCGGGGAAGAGGAGCCTGCCGAGGCCCAGGTCGAGGTTGCAGCGCGCGGCGATGCGCTCCGGCGTTGGCGTAGGCCTCGGGGTAGCGCTGGAACAGGCGGCGCATCTGGCCGGGGCCCTTGAGGTAGAGCTCGGCGTTCTTGCGCCCCAGCGGGTTGGGCAGCGGCTGGTTGGCGGCCTCGGCGGCGAGCACGTCGTGCAGGCCGGCGTCGGCCTTGACCGTGTAGTGGACGTCGCCGGTGGCGACGGTGGGGATGCGCAGCTCGTGGGCGAGGAGGTCGAGCGCGCGCAGCGAGGCGCCCGAGTCGGGCAGCAGCTCGTGCTGCAGCTCGATGAAGTAGTCGCGGCCGAAGATGCCGTGGAAGACGGAGGCCGCGGCGCGGGCGCCGGCCTTGTCGCCGGCGAGCAGCCGCGACCAGACCTCGCCGCGCCGGCAGCCGCTGAGCGCGACGAGGTGGCCGCCGTGCTCGGCGAGGGTGGCGAGCCGGGCCAGCGGAGGCTCGCCCGGGTGCTCGAGGTGGGCGGCGCTGATGATGCGGCACAGGTTGCTCCACCCGGCGTAGTCCTTGGCCAGCAGCACCAGGTGGTACCCGCCGGCGCCGGAGGCGCGGGCGGCGGCGGGCGGCACCGTGGCCGCCGCCTTGAGGTGGGCGATGCGGCCGTCCGGCGCGAGCGCGGCCGCCCGCGCGGCGCCCGCCGTCCGGGCTCGCCGAGCGCCGCCGCCGCCGCCGGGTCGGCGACGACCGGCCCGCGCCGCCGGCGCCCGCTCGCCCGTCCGCCGCCCGCGTCGTCCGCCCCCGGCTCCCACACCCGTCCGCCGGGGCCCACCGCCGGCTCGACCGTGAGCTCCACGCCGACGATGGGCTTGATGCCGGCCGCCTTGCACGCCTGGTAGAACCGCACGGCGCCGTACAGCCCCTCGTGGTCGGTGACGGCCAGCGCCGGCATGCCCAGCTCGGCGGCGCGCATGACCACCTCGTTGATGCGGCAGGCGCCGTCGCCGAACGAGAACGTGGTGTGCAGGTGCAGGTGGACGAAGCTCATCGCGGCCTCCCGGGCGGTCTCATCCGATCTCCCGCTCGAGCGCCCACGCCTTGCTGAGGCGGTCGTAGCGCAGGTCGACGACGCGCCCGCCGGCGCGCACCCGCCAGTACGAGCGGCTGACGTGGCCCTCGTCCTTCCACCAGCCGGTCTCGAGGACCCACGTCTCGAGCACGCGCTCGACCCGGTAGCGTGCGGCGGCGCCAGACGAAGGCGACCGGGCGCCGCGCCCGCTCGTCCCAGGTGACGGCGACCGGCACGGCCTCGCCGTTGGGACCCGGGCGGCCGGCGCGCGCCCGGGCGGCGCCGGTGAGGCGGCCTGCTGGATCTGTCGCCGGAGGTGGCTCCGCCGCGGGACATGGGGGGCTCCTGGTGAGGGTGGACGTGCTGCGGGGGCTCTGAGTGTGGCACGAACATATGTTCGTGTCAACGTCGGACGGAA
>CAWCAH010000015.1:0-142110 GCA_963793605.1 uncultured Thermoleophilia bacterium | reverse complement strand
TTCCGCCAGTCGTCGTGCGGAGAGAGGCAGGTGAGACGCGCGGTCCTCGATGCCCTCGGCGCCGCTCGTGCTCGTGAGGAAGAAGGAGACCGGCTGGGCGAGCGTGCTCGCCTCTGCCGAGAGCGACTCGGCGGTGATCGCCAGGATGCTCAGACCGAGGTCAGGCCCGCCCTGGTCGAGCAGGCCCGTGGACAGCCCGGACCAGGGCGTGTCCAGCAGCTTGACGCTGCGCTCCGAGGCGACCGTCAGCATGGTGGCAAGCGCGATCCGTGCGTAGTCCAAGGCCGCGGAGAGTCCCGCCACCTCGTACACGCCCGTCGAGACGATCGTCCCGTCCTCTACCGAGACCAGCGGATTGCCCTGGGCGGAGTTGAGTTCGATCGCAAGCACCTCGGCGGCGTGGTCCACAGCACGGTGCGCGGCCGCCTGCAGCTGGACCGTGCTGCGGTAGGTGAGCGGATCCTGAAGGTTGCGCGCAGCTCCCTCCTGCCAGAGGTAGCTCCCGGCGAGGAGTCCGCGGAATCGCGCCATCGTGCGTGCAAGGACTGGGTCTGGTCGCGCCCGCTCCGCCGCTGGGTGCAGGATCGTCAGGTTGGCGGCGAAGCCCTCCAGGCTGAGCGCGCCGGCGACGTCCGCCGCATCCACCAGCCGCTCCGCATCCGCCAGCGCCAGAGCGGCGAGCCCGGTACCGAAGGCGCTCGAGTTGATGAGCGCAAGTCCCTCGCCGGCGGCGAGCTCCTCGTCGTCGAACACGCCGGCGGTGAGGTCGGCCATCGCCGCCAGGTCTGATGCGCCGAGCGACCCGCGCACACGTACCGGCGGCTCCCGGCCCTCGTTCAGCGCCCGCGCGAGGCGCTCGGCGAGCGCCGGCCGCAGGCAGGTGGAGCCGCCGGCCATCTGGTTGAGGAGCAGGAGCATCGCCGCCCGCACCCCGTCCGGCGGCGCAGCCGGCCCGACGCCCGTGCGGCTCTCGGCGATCTGCCGCCACTGGAACCCGCCGTCGTCACTCTGCTGCGTTGCGCGCTTCTGGACTCCCAGACCGGTCGTGAGCCCGTAGGTGGGCATACCGCGGGCGGCGGATGCATCCGCCAGCGCCCGGGCGCGCGCCATCCGCTCGAGAGCGCCCGCGGTCGGCGCCACGGCCTCGCGGCCGCGCGCGACCGCGACGACCTCGTCGAGCGTCAGGTCCCTGCCGGTGATCTCAACGGCCACGTCGTCACCGGCGTCCGGTCATGACGTAGCGCCGGACCCCCTCGAGGTCGAGTCCGTCGAGCCCGAGGGCGGAGAGCTCCAGCCCCTCCGCCCAGTAGTCCCTCTGCAGCATCACGCCCATCACCTCGACCATCGCGCGCGTGACCGGCAGGTCGACGCCCAGCGCCTCGCCCAGGCGCACCATCGGCACGAACGCGTAGATGATGTCCTCGCTCCCTACTTGTTCCAGATACGCGGCCGTCGCGAACCAGTCGGCGTGCGGCGACGACCGCAGCATCTGCACCAGATCTTCGCCCTCGTAGAGATACGAGCGGCGATCGAAGCTCACCTGGTCCTCGAACAGTTCCGATCCGAGATGCCCGGCCAGCCGCGCGCGCTCGGCGTCGAACGCCGTGACGAGACGCTCGCCGGGGGCGGTGGTGTCCTGGTAGAACTTGCCGCCCATGTAGCGGTCGAAGTAGAGACCCGCTATCGGGATCGTCAACGTCACATGGATGGGCGGGTTCCCGGCGGCCGCGATGTTCGTGTCGAGCACCGTGGGCGCCGGGTCGTACTGCTGGTAGATACGACGGACGACGTCGTACACGGCGGCGCTCCGCTCGCCGGGGAAGGCGGCCACACAGAAGTGCCTCTTGAAGCGCCCGATGTGGATGGCGTCGCCCTCGGGCTGGCAGATGTACGGCATGATGTTGGACTCGGCGAGGGTCACGTCCGGCAGTCTCCCGGCCCAGCGCACGGCCTGCCGGAGCGAGCCCCAGTAGCCGGTGTTGAAGAGCACGATCTGGCCGTCGCGCAGATGCGGCGCGACGACGTCCATGAACGCGTCGTGGTACATGGCCGGCACGGTGATCATGACCACGTCCGCGCCGTCCACCGCCGTGGCGGCGTCGCTCGTCGCCGCCAGGGGTGCGAAGCCGGTGCGGCCGGCCGTCGTCTCAGAGCCGGCCGTCACCTCGACGCCGCCGCGGGCCTGCGGCCCCTCGAGCTTCTCCGCCAGCATCGGCAGCTCGAACAGCGTGACGTCGATGCCCTTGAGCGCGTTGTCGGCCGCGATCGCGAGGCCGGCGCCGCCGGCGCCGCAGACAGTCAGGCGCAGTGAGGTCCCCATGTGCACACTCCCGTGATGGTCGTCAGGACCGGGTCGGCGGCCCGGAATCCACACGGGGACTATCTGCGGTGCGGCCCGCGGCAGACAAGTGCGCGCCGCCCCTGTCCCGAATCCCAGAGTGTTTCCGGCGCAGCCCCGTACCGGCGGCCGACCGGGTCCCGCCGATCAGCTGTAGCGGATACGCGGGTTGAGGACCGCGTAGAGGATGTCGGCGACCAGGTTCGCGACCACGTAGATGAGCACGATGAGGAGCGCCGTCGACTGGATCAGGATGCAGGTCACGGCGCTGGATGGCGAAGAGCAGCAGGCGGCCGATGCCCGGGTATCCGTACACGGACTCCGTGACGATGAGGCCGCCGATGAGCCAGCCGATGCCGATCGCGACCACCGTCACGGTCGGCAACAGCGAGTTGCGGAGCACGTGCGTGAACAGCACCTTCCTCGGCGGCAGGCCCTTGAGATTGGCCGTGCGCACGTAGTCCATCTGCAGCACGTCCACCGTACTCGAGCGCGTCATGCGCACCACGTACGCCAGGCTGGTCAGGGCCACCGTGATCGCCGGCAGGATGAGATACGGCAGCGCCTCGATGAAGCCGGTGTCCGGCGGGATCGACGACTGCGACGGGAACCACTGGAGCTGGATCGCGAAGATCGCGATGAGGATGAGACCGCTGACGAACTCGGGCAGGCCGATGAACGCCAGCGACCCGACGGAGATCGTCTGGTCCACCCAGGTGTTCTTGCGTAACGCGGCGATGAGGCCGAGTAAGATCCCCAGCGGCACGTACATGACGAAGGCGACGATTGCGAGCATGAGCGAGTTGCTCAGGCGCTCGAAGACGATGGGCCGGACGAGCGTGTTCATGCTGGGCGACTCGCCCCAGTCCCCCTGCACGTAGTTGCCCAGCCACGAGCCGTACTGGACGACGACCGGCCTGTCCAGACCCAGCTCGGTGCGCAGCTTGCTCTTGGCCTCCTCGGTGGCGAAGCGACCGAGGATCTGGCTGGCGACGTCACCGGGCAGGACGGTCGTCGCCCAGAAGATGATGATCGAGGCGAGAAGCACGGTCATCACCATGAACCCGAGGCGCCTGAGGATGAACCTGGCCATCAGGCGCTCTCCTCGGTGTCGAGGACGAGCGTCTCGGCTTGCAGGCGCGCCAGCTCGTCCAGCGGGATGTGACAGTAGATGCGGTGGTCGCCCGCGCCCACTCGCCACGGAGGCTCCTGCTCGCGGCAGACGTCACCGAGGTTGCGCGGGCAGCGCGGGTGGAAGCGACAGCCCGACGGGATGTTCATCGCGCTCGGCACCGAGCCGCTCAGGCGGATCGGCTTCTGCTTCACGTCCGGATCGGCGAGCGGCACGGCCGAGAGCAGCGCCTCCGTGTAGGGATGGAACGGCGGCGTGAGCACCGTGGTGGCGTCGCCCACCTCCATGACGTGGCCGAGGTACACGACGGCGATGACATCGGAGAGGTGCTGCACGGCCGAGAGGTCGTGCGAGATGAACAGATACGACGTCTGCTTCTCGACCTGCAGCTTCATGAGCAGGTTCATGAGCGAGCCCTGCACGGAGACGTCGAGCGAGGAGATGGGCTCGTCGCAGAGGATGATGCCGGGCTCTGCGGCGAAGGCGCGGGCGATCGCGACTCGCTGCTTCTCGCCGCCGGAGAGCTCGTGCGGCAAGCGGTCGAAGTAGCTGGCCGGCAGACTCACCGACTGGAGCAGTTCGAGCGCCTTGTCCCGTGCCTGCCGGCGATCAAGACCACCCAGCAGGGCGAGCGGCCGCATGATCGCATCGCCGACGCTGCGCGTGGGATTGAGCGAGGCGTCCGGATTCTGGAACACCATCTGGATCTCGCGGAGCGTGGAGCGCGGCCGCTTGGCCGTCGACCCGGGCAGGGAGTGACCGCGCAGCCGGATGTCCCCGCCCGTCCGAGGCGTCAGGCCGATGATGGCGCGCGCGACCGTCGTCTTGCCGCTGCCGCTCTCGCCGACGACCCCGAGCGTCTGGCCGACGCACACCTCGAGGTCCACGCCGTCAACGGCGCGCACCGTGCCCTTGGGCGCCTTGAAATGGACCTGGGTGTCGTCGGCCGCGACGAGGACCTCGCGAGCGACGCACTCGGTCTGGATCTCGCGCACAGCTTCGGTCGCGGCGCGCAGGTACTCCGCCGGCGGCGGGACGACCTGCCAGCGCCGGCACGCGGAGAGGTGCGCGCCCTCTACCGCCACGAGCGGCGGCCGCGCCTGCGTGCAAGCCTCCTCGACGAAGCCGCAGCGAGGCGCGAAGATGCAGCCCGGCGGCAACTGGTCGACGCGCGGGATCGAGCCCGGGATGGTCACCAGGGAGCGCTTCTGCGGCGTGGGGTCGAAGTGCGGCACGCAGCCGAGGAGATCGAGCGTGTAGGGGTGCAGCGGCCGCTTGAAGAGCTCGCTTCAGCTCGGCCTGCTCCATGAACTCCCCCGCGTACATCACGCCCACGCGGTCGCAGATCTTGGTGATCACGCCGAGGTCGTGGGTGATGTAGAGGATCGCCGAGTCGAACTCGCGCTTGAGCTCGGCGACGAGGTCGAGGACGACGGCCTGGGTGGTCACGTCGAGGGCCGTCGTCGGCTCGTCCATGATGAGCAGCGACGGATTGGTCATGAGCGCCATGGCGATCACGCAGCGCTGCAGCATCCCTCCGGAGAGCTGGTGAGGGTACCGCTTCATGACCGCCTCGGGGTCGGGCATGGCCACCTTGGTGAGCATCTCGGTGACGCGGCCGCGCGCCGCGGCCGCGTCCATGCCGAGGTGCTGACGCGCCACCTCGGCGAGCTGCCTGCCGATGACGATGGATGGGTTGAGGGCACTCAGAGGGCTCTGGTAGACGACGCCGATCCTGGCCCCCCACAGCGCCCGAAGCTCCCTGTCCGAGAGGCCGAGCAGTTCGACGCCGTTGAGCCGGACGCTGCCGTCCGTCGCGCGGCCGTTCTGCGCCAGGTAGCGGATGGCGCCCATGGCGAGCGTGGACTTGCCGGAGCCGGACTCGCCCACGAGCCCGAAGCTCTCGTGCTCGTGGATGGCCAGCGAGACGTCGCGTACTGCGTGCAGGACGCCGAGCTCGGTGGTGTAGTCGACGCAGAGGCCCTCGACCTCGAAGACGGGGCGGGAGGCGGAGGAGGCCATCAGTTCCTCCCGCCGCCGGGCAGCATGACCTGCCGCAGCCCGTCCGACATCAGGTTCGTGGCGATGACGAGCACGGCGATGGTGATGGCCGGGAACAGCAGGACCCACGGCGCGATGGCGAAGAAGGCGCGCGCCTGGTTGATCTGCAGCCCCCAGTCCGGCGAGGGCGGCTGCACGCCGAGCCCGAGGAACCCCAGGGAGGCGACCAGGAAGATCGAGTAGCTGAAGCGCATGGACGCCTCCACCAGCAGCGGCGGAAGCGAGTTGGGGAGGATCTCGCGGAAGAGCACGTAGGAGCGCGTCTCGCCGCGCACGCGCGCCGCCTCGACGAACTCCTTGTTCTTGAGGTCGAGCACCATGCTGCGCACCACGCGGGCCACCATCGGGATGTAGAGGATCGCGACCACGAACACGATGTTGATGTTGGAGGGACCCACTGTGCTGAGGAGGACAAGCGCGAGCAGCAGGGAGGGGAACGAGAGCAGCACGTCGAGTAAGCGCATCACCACTTCGTCCGTGTTGCCGCCGATGTACCCGGAGAAGAGGCCGATGGCGGTGCCGATGACCACGGCGACCGCGGTACCGAACCCGCCGAGCAGAAAGATGTTGCGCGTGCCGACGACGATGCGGCTGAGGATGTCGCGGCCGAACTGGTCGGCGCCGAAGGGATGGCTCATCGTCGGCGTCGCCAGGCGCAGCTCGGCACTCTGCTTCTCGTAGTCATAGGGAGCTATCCACGGGCCGAAGACGGCCAGGAAGAGGAAGAAGCAGAAGATGACGGTGCCGACGAGCGCCGCCGGGCGCTTGAGCAGGCGGCGCCAGTAGAGCCTCCACGTCCTGGGACGCTGCTGCTGAGCCGGATCCGAGAAGCCTTTGATGGCCTCCTCGTCCATGATCGCCGTGTCGAAGAGCTCATCCTTGACGTTCGGTTCGACCAAGAGTCCTACCTCACTCGCTCGGGATAGGCGTGACAGTAGCGACCATCACCCGGATGTCAAACGAATGGGTGCGCCGTCCACGCACTCGGACCAGTTTACAGAGTCCGCAGTGACCTGCCTCATTCAGCTCCTGGGGCAGGCTCGACGCGCGCCTCCAACGACTTCATGAGTGGGAATCCGCTGATGCGGTCGAAGCGGTCGTCGTGGGTGAGCGCGTTGGCGTTCACCCCTGCCCAGCCGTGCGTGAGCTGCAGACAGCGTGGAGGCAGTTCGTTGGCGGCGACCACCCGCACCGGCGCTTCCACCGAACCGATCCGCGTCGTCACACGCGCCGTGTCGCCGTCGGCCAGACCCAGGGCGGCGGCATCGTCTGGGTGCATCTCGAGTCCTGGCGCCGGCGCCTCGTCGGCGAACCTCGGGATGTTGTGCGAGCGGCTGTGCCCGAACAGCAGTGAGCGGGCCCCGGTCATGAGGGCGAAGGGATAGTCCGGGTCCGGTGTCTCGATGTAGGCCGGTCGCCGGTACCTCGGCAGGGCGTCGTAGCCGAGCTCGGCCAGGTGCGCCGACGAGAGCTCGACCTTGCCCGAGGGCGTCGGGAAGCGTTCGATCTCGGCGTCCGCGGGCGGCGCGCCGTACACCACCCCCTCGGGATGCGCCTCGAGCTCCTCCAGCGTGATCCCGGCGGGCTCGAGCAACCAGCGGTTCAGCTCGCGCTCGTCCTCCCAAGGGAATGAGCCTCCCGCCTCGAGGCGGCGGGCGAGGTCGCGCCAGAACTCGTACTCCGTCTGCACCTCCGGACGCCGGCCCAGACTGGTGGTCAGCGTGACGACCCCTATCTCATGATGCGTGTGGATCTCGCTCCGCTCGAGGAACGAGGCGGCCGGGAGCACGTAGTCCGCGAGAGCCGCCGTCTCGGTGAGGAACAAGTCGCGCACGACCAGCAGTTCGAGCGCCGAGAGCGCCTCCACGACCTTCCCGGAGTTGGGGTTCGTGAGCGCCGGGTTCCCGCCGGCGAGCAGCATCGCGCGCAGACGGTACGGCTCGCCGGTGAGGATCCCGTTCAGAGCCGTCATCGTGTGGCACTCGCGACGCACCTCGTAGAGGACGGGGAAGCGGTCGGCGCCGAGCGGCTCCAGCTCGGTGAGCGGCCGCTCGTCGTACAACGTCAGGTCCCGGAGCGGGAGCGGCGGCGCAAGGAGGGAACCGCCGACTTTGCCCAAGGCGCCCAGCACTGCATTCAGCGAGAGGATGGCGCGGATGTTGTCCACGCCGTTCTCGTGGTGCTCGAGGCCGTTGCCGGGGTAGAGCGCCACCCGCCCGTCGGCTGCGCGGAGCAGACGCGCCATCTCGGCGAGCGTGGCCGCCGGGACCCCGGTCTCTCGCTCCACGACGTCGGGAGTGAAGTCCCGGGCGTAGGCGGCGAGCTCGTCGAAGCCGACGGTCGCGCGCTCGACGAACGGGTGATCGTAGGATCCGCTCTCAACGAGTTCGCGGATGAGCCCGAGCGCGAAGGCGCCGTCCGTGCCGGGCAACGGCGCCACGTGCAGGTCGGCGCGCCGTGCCACCGCGGACAGGCGGGGGTCGACGACGACGAGCGTCGCGCCGCGGCGTCTGGCCTTCGTGATGCGCTGCGTCAGGTTGGGGCGCGAGTGAGGCGGGTTCGCCCCCCACATCACCACGCAGCGCGAGTTCTCGATATCGACGTTCGGCCAGGCCCCGAGCACCATCTTGTAGCCGGTGAACCGCCCCACCCAGCACATCGAGTCGTTGGACAGGTAGTTGGGGCTGCCGATCGCGTGGATGAAGCGGCGCGCGAGGTCCTCCTGCTGGGCGAACCCGATGGCTTCGCCCTTCCAGACGCTCACGCTGCGCGCGCCGTCGCGCTCGATGATCGCCCGCAGCCGCCCGGCGATCTCGTCCAGCGCCTGCTCGAGGGGGATCTCCTCCCAGTCGTCACCGCGACGCTTGAGCGGGCGCAGGACCCTGTCGGGATGGTTGACGGTGTCGACGGCCGCTCTGGCCTTGACGCACAGCCGCCCTGAGTTCCACGGGTGAGCGGGATCGCCGGTGACGTCCACGACTCGCCCATCTTCCAGGCTGACTTCGATGCCGCAGCGGTCGTCGCACATGCGGCACAGCGTCTGGACGGTCTGCGGCGGCGCATCCATCACGACCCGCTTTCGCCCTTGCGGTACACCGCGCGGAGCTTGGCCTCGAGCGACTCCCTCCGCGCGTCCGCCATCTCTCCGGGCTCGCAGTACTGGAGCACGTCCACGGTGCAGCCGCGCACGCAGGCGGGATCGCCGCCGCACAGGTCGCACTTGCGTGCGACCCCGGCGGCGGCGTCGAACCGGACGGCGCCCACGGGGCACGCCAGCAGGCACAACTTGCAGCCGGCGCAACGCTCCTCGTCGATCACGACCGCCCCGGTGGCGTCGTCGCGCGAGATCGCGTCCGCGGGACACACCTCCATGCACCAGGCCTGCTCGCAGTGCAGGCAGGTGAGCGGCAGGCAGACGCGGTCCTCCGGGGAGAAGCCCACCGCGATCAGCGACGACTCGCCGTCGAGCCCACCCCCGTGGGCGAACGCGCACGCGTACACGCAGTCGCGACAGGCCACACAGTACTCCGGGTCTCCGACTACGATGCGCACGCGACGCCACCTCCTGTCGATTCACGGTCCAAGCCCGGACGAGCGAACCACGGGGTCGGGTTCGCCATCCCCGTGAAGCGCCGCTCCTCGAAGAAGGCGCGCGCGTCGTCGAGCGGCCGGCCGTGCCGGATGAACGGACTCAGACGGCCGAGCAGCCGGACGGCCTGCTGACCGCCCAGGTACACGGCGCCGACGGGGACGTCACCGGCGAGAACGAGCTTGAGGTACTCGACGCCGGGCAGATCGCGCAGAACCACGACTTCCTCGCCGGGCATCTCCTCGAAACGACCCACCGACGCCACCGTCACCCCGAACATCTCGGTGACGTTCGCGCTCAGCCCACCCTCGTACACGAGTCCGGCGCCGGTCAGGTTGGCCCCGGCCACGCGGCCTTGGGCCACGGCCACCGGCCAGAGGGCGAGCACGCCCGCGGCCCCGCCCGACAGCGGGGCGCGGGCGACGTCGCCGGCGGCGAAGACGTCCGCGACGGCCGTCTCCATCGACGGCGCGACCTCAAGGCCGGGTCCCCGCGCCGAGACCGCCTCCGGCAGGAGGCCGTCGTTCGGGAGGACGCCGGTGGCGACGATCACGATGTCGGCCTGGTAGGTGTCGGCGCCGGCGGCGGTGCAGCAGAGTTCGCCGCACGCCCGCTCGATGCCCGCGATGCACACGTCCGTCGCGATGCGCACGCCCGCTCGCTCGATGTGCGCGCGGAGCAGACGCGGCCGCCTCGTCGTCGAGCACCCGCGGCAGGATGCGGCCCTCGAGCTCGACGACCGTGACGGCGGCGCCCCGCCGATGCGCCGCCCAGGCGGCCTGCAGCGCGACGAACCCGGCGCCGAGGACCATGAGCCGGGCGCCGGGGCGCAGGTCACGGTCGAGCCGCTCCGCGTCGTCCAGCGTCCAGAACCCCTGGACGCCGGGGCCTGCCAGCCCTTCGATGGGCGGCGCGGCGGCGCGCGACCCGGTCGCCACGAGCAGGCGGTCGTAGACGATGGTGCGGCCGTCGCCGAGCGCGACCTCGTGCTCCCCAGCGTCCACCCGCTCCACCACCTCGCCGAACGCGGTCCTGGCGTCCATCCGTTCGTAGTAGTCCTCCGGCCGGACGAACACTCCCGCGTGCGGTATGCGGCCGCGGAGGTAGTACGGCAGCAGCACGCGCGAGTACGGTCGGGCCCCCTCGCCCGACACGACCGTCACCGTGGCGGCGCGGTCGCGCCGCCGGAGACTCTCGAGCGCGCTCAGGCCGGCGGCGCTGTTCCCGATGATGACGACGTGCACCGTGCGTTCTCCTCGCCTCAGCCGTCCCAGCGGATCCGCGCCGCGTACTCCTCGCCCGCGCGCCGCATCTCCGCCCCGAACGCGATGAGCTCATCGTCGCTCACAGAGCCGTCGGAAGCCACCTGGCAATACGGGATCGCCACGACCTCCGGCGCCAGCACGCCGGCCAGGTCCCGGAACGCGGCGACGACGCTCCGCAGCGGCATGTCCCGCTCGAACATGATCTCGAGGTGGCCACGGCGGCCGCACGCCTCCCGCGCCCCCGTCCCCATTGCATCCTTCAGCGCCGCAAGGGCCTCGCGACTGAACCTGTAGGCACAGTTGAGTCCGTGGACCGGCGGGTCGGCGGTCATGTAGAGCGAGAGGGCCGGGTGCGGCCCGCACACGTGACGCAGCCCACCGCCGTAGCGGCGGAGCAGCCGGTCGCCGTAGGGCTTGTCGAAGGCCTCGTAGACGGCAGGGCTGAGCAGGCCCGCCACGTCGTCGGTGACCAGGACCTTGGCTCCCTCCGGCCGCCAGATCGGCCAGTTGGTGAGGCCGGCCAGGCGACCCTCGCCGCCGACGGTCTCGAGGGTCGCCTCCTGCACGGCCTCCTGTGTACGCGCGATCACGTCGCAGGCCCGATAGAGAGCATCCGGGTGCTGCTTCATGGAGAGGAACATCAGCGTCTGGTCCATGATCGCCTGGAGGTCGCCGAGCGGCGACATCATGTCCACCCCGCCGATGGCGACCGCCGACGGCAGGCAGTCGCGGGCGATCGCCAGACGCGTGAGGATGCGCACGAAATGCGGCGACGACGCGACGTCCGGCGGCTCGAGCCGCCCGAGTGCATCGAGGTCCCGGACGGGAGGCGACTTCACCGCCGGCCAGGAGTCCGGGTCCTCCTCCCACCACAGCTCTGCGCCGAGCATCGCCGGGGTGGAGAAGTAGCCGGCCCAAGGCGGCTCGAAGACGGGGACGTAATCATCCTGAAGGAGCCGGAGAGAGCGCTCGATGCGTCGCACGCCGGAGTTGAACCAGGCCTCGTCCTCCAGCAGCACGTCGTGCACCGATTCGTCGCACTCCGGACCGAGGTCGATGATGACCGGCACCCGCTCGACCTCCTGGTACCGCCACGTGCGCCGCGTGAGCTCCCGAGCGCGCTCGACCGCCGCCGGGTCCAGGTCGAACTCGACAGGACCGACCGGTACCCGCCGCCGGGCCGCGGCCCGCGCGACGCCCCTCTCAGTCAAGAGTCGGCCGTCCTCTCTGGGCGGGGGTCGGTGTCACCCGGCCACCATGGAGCCCTCGCTCTGAGCGGTCAACGCCGATCCGCACCCTGTCCGGGATACTGGAGATAAATCGTCCTCTCTCCGCTGACCGGCGCGGTATCCTGACGTTCTCCGCGCCTTCGGGAGCCGGAGCCGGCCCGAAGAACGCCCACTCGCTCTGAGGAGGCCTCGTGGCAGAGAAGCCCGCTGGACCGACGGGTCAGATCGAAGTCCACTACACATACTGCCACCTCCTGCACGCCGGGATCGTGGACCACGAGCTGGGTTGGGCCGCGGAGGAACTGGCACGGCAAGGCGCGCGCCTCAAGTACTTCCTTTCAACCCCGGCGCCGGACTTCTACCCCCACTACACGCACGGCCTCGACAGCCTGTTCCGCTTCGGTGGCTGCATCCCGGCGATCCACGTGAAGGCGGACCTGGTCGACACGGTGCTCCTGGGTCTCCAGTGGTTCCGGGAGGGAGGCGGCATGCTCGTCCGCGCGGACGACGGCATCGAGAGCATGGCGGACCTTGCCGGCAGGCGGGTCGGGCTCTCGAGGAGCCTCAACGCCGCCAAGGTCGACTACCGCCGGGTGACGGAGGAGCGGGGCACCGAGCTCCTCCTCCGCCTGCACGGCATGCGTCGCGACGACCTCCGGATCGTCGACTGTCCGTTCTCCGACGACTGGTACGAAGGGCCGGGAATGGCGGCGCCCATGCCGGACCTCCTCGACTTCTGGAGCGTGTACGGCGTGCAGGCCGACCTGCTGCAGAGGCCGCTGCAGCCGGAGCTCGAGGCTGGCCTGATCGACGCTTGCTTCGTCACGGATCCCTTCGGCCTGGAGTACGCCGGCTCGGAGTCGGTCAGGCTGGTAGGCAGTCTGGCGCACCAGCCGGACCGCACCCTGCAGGTCGGCGGAGCCCCGTACGCCCTCACCTGCACGCGGAGGTTCGCCGACGAGCACCCGGAGTTGGTGGCGGCGTACCTGCGGGGCCTGGTCCGGACGGGTCGTTGGTGCAACGCAGAGAGACGGGCGATGGCCGCTCGGCTCGAGGCGACCGGGTTCTTCCCGCCGGCCGGGACGCTGCTCCCCGCGGTGGAGCTTCTCGACCTCGTCCCGAACCTCTCTGCCTCGAACCTGAGCGCGCTCGCAGCTGTGCAGGAATGGATGCGCGAACGCGGTCACATCCGCAGCGACGTCGATGTCGACGACTGGGCGGCGCCCCGGTTCCTCGCCACAGCGCTCCGCGGACTGGACGGGGGCGCCGGAGGCACCTCGGCAGCGTCATGAGACCGAGCCCGGCTGCACGGGCCGGCCCGGAGCGCGAAAGGGGCCGCTTTCGCGGCCCCTTTCGCATCTCAGCACTCCCGGACCGGAGTCTCCTCCAAGGTCCGTCAGCGCGGCGTCACTCGGTGAAGTACGCGGTCGTGAACCTCGTGTGCGCCCAGTCGGGGTCGAGCTCGATACCGTCGACGTTGGAAGACTGGCCGGCCACGGCGGTGAGGATGATGAAGTTCATCACCGGGACCTCCTCCTGCAGGAGCGCCTGCGCCTGCTTGTACAGGTCTGCACGTGCGGTCTCGTCCAGCGCCAGCGGGATCTCGTCCACGATCTTGTCGAACTCGGGATTCTTCCAGCGCGAGTAGTTCCACGGGGCGTCGCTGGTGAGCGCCAGCTTGAAGTAGGTGATCGGGGTGGCGCGCGTGCCCCAGTCGACGATGCCGAAGTCCGCCTGGTACCAGTTGTCGGTGCCCTTGTCGGCGTAGTACACGTCGCTCGGCACCTGCTGGATCTTGACGTCGACGCCGATCTCCTTCATCTGTGCCTGCCACGCGGTGGCGATCGCCGGGATGGGGTCGGCCGTCTGGGCCACGAGCTTGATCTCCAGACCGTCGGCGTACCCCGCATCTGCGAGCATCTGCTTGGCCGCTTCCGGATCGTACGCGGGCTGCTCGTCGGTGTAGTAGGCCGCGTAGGCCGGGCCGACGAAGGTGCCGTTGCCGGGGACGCCCACGCCCGGAGCCACGAGGTCGATGATCGCCTGGCGGTCGGTGCCCGCCCAGAGGGCCTGACGCACCTTGAGGTCCTTGCCTGCGCCCTGGTCGACGCGGATCTGCAGAGCGTTCATGTAGTTCGTGTCGGTGGTTGTGACCTTGAGGCTCGGATTGGCCTCGATGGTCTGCTTCTGCTCCGATGTGAGGCCGCCGACCCAGTTGAGGGCTCCGCCCTGCAGACCCTCGATCTGGCCGGCGGTGTCGGGCGAGTAGACGAACTCCATGCCGTCAAGGTACGGCAGAGCGTTGCCGTCGGCGTCCTTCATCCAGTAGGTCGGGTTCTTCGCGAGGACCGCACGATCCTCGGCGGCATACGACTCGAGCGTGAACGGGCCGGTGCCCACGAGCTCGGTCATCGGGTCGGCGACGGTCTTGCAGAGCATCTTGGCGCGATAGTCCGTGAGCGACGACGGGAACTCGGAGTCGACCGCCTTGAGGTTGAAGGTGACCTGGGTGGGGCTGTCGGCGACGACTTCCTTGATGTTCTCGTACACGCCCGCCATCGGCGACTCCTTGCTCTGCAGCCGCTCGAACGAGTAGATGACGTCCTCGGAGGTGAAGGGCTCGCCGTTGCTGAAGGTGACGCCGTCCTGGAGCATGAAGGTCCAGGTCTGCCCGTCGGGGGAATCCCAGCTCTTCGCCAGCCACGGCATGACGCTGAAGTCCTGGGCCAGGTAGACGAGGTTCTCCTGGACCTGGCAGACGAGGAGGATGTCGCCCACGGAGCCGGCCATCATGACCGGGTCGTACTGGCCGTTGCCCGGCTGCATGCCTACGTTGAGGGTACCACCCATGGTGGGCGCGCCGGCCGCGCTCGGGCTCTCGTCAGTGCCGGTCTCGGTGTTCCCGCAGCCCGCGATGGCGAAGGTGAGTGCGAGCACGACGGCGAGCACGAGCGCCACCCCCAGCGCACTCGCGCCGTGGCGCCTTCTGTGCTTGGACTTCTCACTCATGGCGTTGCTCCCCCTTGGTCCGTTGATCCTGTGGCAGGATGGCGTGCCCCCTGGCGACGCGATCATCGTGGCTGATTCGTGGCGCCGCATATTACTCGACGCCTGTCCCTGCTCGATGTATGAGGCACAGTAGCCTCTGCCGGCCGTCTGTCAAGCGTGGCTCTCGGCTGTCCGGCTCTTCGGACTCTTCCGCTCCGGATTAGCGACGCCCCTGTCGGCAGCGATCCCGGATGCGGCGGGACCCTGTTCAGGCGAGGCAATACCCGTCGAGCTGGCGCCGCGTCACCGTGTCGAGGTCGTCCGGCGGCTGGTACGCGCCCAGGAGGTCCTGGACGCGGCGGGCGGCGACGGCGACGGCGTCTTCGCCGCCCGCCGCGGCCCAGCGCTCGAAGGGCTCGGGCGCCGGCGCTGCCGCCGGCTCGGAGCGCTCGAAGTCGCGAGCGTGCCGACGGGTGTGCGCCTGCCCGAGGTACTCACCTGCTGGGCCTGCGGCGGCGATGATGTCCTCGGCGAGCTCGTCGTCGCCTGCCGGCACGTCGTGCAGCGCGGCGCGCAGAGCGACTGCCACGTCGGCGTCGAGGACGTACTTCTCGAGGGAGAGAGCGTTGAACGAGCTGAGCATGCCGGTGGCCTGGAAGAGGAAGTGGCCGCCTGCGAACGCGGCCGCCGAGAGCCCCGCCGCAGACTCCGCCGTCGCCCGGGCGTCGACGGAGTGCGCGTCCGTTATGGCCGCCCCGGCGCGGACCGGCAGGCCGCAACGATGGGCGAGACCCACCGTCGCACGCGCCAGCCGCGCGAACTCAGGCGTGCCGAAGCGCGCGGCTCCGGTGCGCAGCGACGCCATCGCCGAGACGCCGCCGTACACGAACGGCGAGCCCTCCCGCGCCGCCTGCGAGAGCACGAGGGCGGCGAGCACCTCCGCGTGCTGCACCACAAGCACTCCGGCGAGCGTCGCCGGCCCGGTGGTGCCGCCCATCACACAGGCGGTCACACAGCTCGGCTGCCCCAGCCGCGCCCAGCGCAGGAGGATCCGCGCCGTCTCGCCGGACAGCTGGAGGGGCGTGCTCGTGTTCAGGACGATGAGGGCGCGCGGCCGCTGGTGCCAGCTCGCGCCGAACAGGATCTCGTTGATGCGCTCGGCGTCGTCCACATCCTCATCCACGCTGGCGACCCATTCGATCGCCTTGTCGCTGAGCGTCAGCCGCGCATGCGTGCCACGTCGCGTGCGCACACCCTCGGGCAGGTCAAGGGGCTCCATGCAGTCGCTGTTGAAGTCGAGGGCCGGCAGCTGGTGCCCGAGCTTGGCGGTAGCGGCCAGGTCGGCGAGCGTACCGGGACGCAGTGCGGGGCCGGCTGCGCCGGGCACAGGCGGTCGAGGGTCGACCATGTAGGCCGCGCCGGAGCCGGAGCCGAACACCCGGCCGTCCGCGCCGCCGAGCGGCAGGCCGAGCTCCGGCCGGCGGCCGGCGAGCACGAACGACGACGGCGCGGTCGCGAGCGCCCGCTGCACGAGGTCGGCGCGCAACCATACCCGGCGGCCGTCGCAGCGGGCTCCGCGAGCGCGGAGCAGCTCGACGGCCTCGTCGTCCTGTACGAGGACGCCGGTCGTCTCGAGGACGCGGAGTGCGCTCTCGTGGACGGCGGCCACCGAGGCAGCCTCGGGAAGCTCGGCGCCGAAGCTCATCGTCAGGCCCCCGGCGTGAACCCGGCGACCAGCGCGTCGATCCGCGCCGCCAGCTCTGCCGGCAGCGGCGCCGGCTCGTGCTCTGCGAGCAGCTTGAGCGCCTTGAGGCGGGCTTTCTCCTTCAGGTCGAGCCCGCCCTCCTCCTGCCAGCGCACGTGACCCTGGCGGTTGATGATCGTCGGGCGCCACTGCGCCTTGCGCACGTTCTTCGCGGTGTGCCGGTGGGCGAGGAAGTCACCGCCGGGGCCGACGTCGCGGACCACGTCGACGGCCAGCGTCTCCGGCGTCACCTCGACGCCGGCGAAGAGCTTGCGGTTCATGGCGAGGAACTCGTCGACGATGACGATGAGTTCGAGCGACCCTGTCATCCCGTAGTCGAGGTACCCGATGTCGTGGTTGAGGTTGGAGCCTATGGCCAGACTGAGGAAGGTGAGCTCGCCTGCCTCCATCCCCGCCTGGGCGTCGATCGTCTGGGCGTCCGTCGTGCCGGCGTAGCCCCAGTTGGGCAGGTCGAGCCAGCGTGCGAGCTCGACGGCGCACACGTACCCCATGAGGTACTCGGGGGCGTTGTACGCGGACTGCATCGTGCCCATGTCGAGCACCGCCGGGCCGATACCGAAGACGAACGGCGCCCCCGGCTTGCGCAGCTGGTGGATCACGAGACCCAGCAGCGACTCGGCCGCGCCCTGGGCGACGTGACCGGCGACGGTGATGGGAGCGGTGCCGCCGGCGAGCGGGGAGGTGGAGTAGACGCACGGGATGCCGCGGTCGGCGCACAGGATGAGCTTGTCGACCGCCTCGACCGGATGCCTGAGGGCGCTGGTGGGCTCGCCGTACAGCACGAAGTACGGCTTGGCGGCAAGCTCCTCGGCGCCGCCGCGCAGCGCCTCGGCGATGTCGGCCATCACCACGAGGTCGCCGGCGTTCTCCGCCACGACGACCAGCGGCTTGGTCGTGTTGGTCACCATCGCGCGGAAGCTCTCCAGCAGCGCCCGGTGGGGGTCGCCCTCGCCCGGGTGCGCGTAGGCCATGACGAAGTCGACGTGCGGCAGGGCGTCGCAGAGGCGGGCGGCCATCTCGCCGTCGGCGAGCACCGTCGGCCGGTGCTCGCCGGTCTCGAGGTCGTAGACGCTCGTGACCGCCGAGCCGTTGCCGAAGTAGGTGTTGTACCTGCCGAGCGACATGGCGTGCGCGCCCTCGCGACCGTAGACCTCGATCACGGGCGGCGCGGTGCGCCGAGCCCTCTCGACCAACGCGCGCGGCACCTTGACGAGATCCGGCTCGACGACCTCGGCGCCGGCCGCGCGCAGCAGCTCGAGCGCCTCGGGATGGTGCACGCGCTGGCCGACGGTTGCCATGATCTCCAGAGCGGCCTCGTAGATGGCCGCCTTCTGGTCGTCCGTGAGGTACGAGATGCGGGCGCCCACGGCTCAGCCCTCAGCCTGGGACGGTTCGAACCCGGCGACCAGCGCGTCGATCCGCGCCGCCAGCTCTGCCGGCAGCGGCGCCGGCTCGTGCTCCGCGAGCAGCTTGAGCGCCTTGAGGCGGGCTTTCTCCTTCAGGTCGAGCCCGCCCTCCTCCTGCCAGCGCACGTGACCCTGGCGGTTGATGATCGTCGGGCGCCACTGCGCCTTGCGCACGTTCTTCGCGGTGTGCCGGTGGGCGAGGAAGTCACCGCCGGGGCCGACGTCGCGGACCACGTCGACGGCCAGCGTCTCCGGCGTCACCTCGACGCCGGCGAAGAGCTTGCGGTTCATGGCGAGGTACTCGTCGACGATGACGATGAGCTCGAGCGACGCCGTGAGCCCGAAGTCGAGGTAGCCCACATCGTGGTTGAGGTTGGAGCCGGCGGCCAGGCACAGCAGCGCCAGCTCGGCGACCTCCATGCCCGCCTGGGCGTCCGCGACCTGCGAGTCCGACGTGCCGCCGTAGCCCCAGTTGGGCAGGTCGAGCCAGCGCGCCATCTCGATCTGGCAGAGAAACGTCATGAGGTACTCGGGCGCGTTGTACGAGCTCTGCGAGGTCGCCATGTCGAGAACCGCCGGGCCGATACCGAAGAGGAACGGCGCCCCCGGCTTGCGCAACTGGTGGATGACGAGCCCGAACAGGGACTCCGCCACGCCTTGGCAGGTGTGCCCGGCAACGGTGATCGGCGCCGTGCCGCCGGCAAGCGGCGCCGGCGAGTAGATCGCCGGGATGCCGTGATCGGCGCAGAACAGCAGCTTGTCGATGCTCTCGACCGGGTGGCTGAGCGGGCTCACCGGCTCGAGGTACATCGTGAAGTACGGCTTGGCGGCCAGCTCCTCCGGCCCCCCGCGCAGCGCCTCGGCGACGGCGCACATCACAGCCAGATCGCCGGCGTGCTCGGACGTCATCACCATCGGCTTGGTGGTGTTGGCGACCATGGCCTTGAAGCTCTCGAGGTACGAACGCGCAGGCTCGATGTCGTTCGGGTGCGCGCACGACATGACGAAGTCGATGTTGGGCAGCGCGTCGCAGAGGCGCGCTGCGCGGGCGACGTCCGCGAGCGCGCTCGGCCGGTGCTCGCCGGTCTCGAGGTCGTAGGTGCTCATCAGGTCCGAGCCCGTGCCGAAGTAGCTGTTGTGGCGGCCGAGCGACATGGCGGGCTCGCCGGCGCGGTCGTAGACCTCGATGACCGCCGGCGCGGTGCTCCGCGCTTGCTCCACGAGCTCGCGCGGGATGCGCACCAGGTCGCCGTCCACCTGCGCTCCGGCCGTCTTGAGCAGCTCGATCGCGTCCGCGTGCAGCACGCGCATGCCGATTGAGCCGATGATCTCGAGAGCGGCCTCGTAGACAGCCGTCTTGTCCGCTTCACTGAGGTAGGTCAACCGGCCGGGGCGCAGCAGGTCGCGTGAATCTGAGGTGGGCACCGTGGCTCCTCCGTGGTCCTGATGAGAGATACGCGCGCCTCACCCTGACGCCGCCCCGGCACCACATCAAGAGCGTCGCGCTGTTGTCCAGAGTTCTGTACTCGTTTCATTGTCGTGCGGCCCGGCGGCCGTTATGCTGGATTCCTGAGGAGGTGACGGCGATGGCGCAACAGAGCAAGCCCGAAGAAGAAGGAACCACCTGGGGAGCCGCGCGAGTCCTCGACGTGCTCGAGTTCCTGGGGCGGCGCACCAGCCCCGCGCCGGCCAGCATCATCGCGTCGTCCTGCCACATCCCCCGCTCGAGCACCTATGGGCTCCTCAACCTGCTCAAGGAACGGCGCTTCGTCAGTTACCGGGCCGACGCACGCGCCTGGTCCCTCGGCTCCGCCGCGTTCGAGCTCAGCGCCGACGCGCCCTTGTTCGCACACGCCCTCGCCGTGCTGCGCGCGTTCGCGACGCACACGCACGGCCTGACCGTCCAGCAGATCGCCACGGGCGCCGGCATGTCGCGGGTGGCTGTCACTCGCATCCTGCCGTATCTCGTGGAGAGCGACCTCCTCCACGCAGACCCGGACGGCACGTACTCCCTCGGTCTCGAGCTGGTGAGTCTCGCCTCACGCGTAGGCTGGGTCGACCGCCTGCGGATCGCCGCCCGGGCGCATCTCGTGCGCCTGCGCGACGCCACCAAGGAGACGGCGAACCTCATCGTCCTGGACGGCGACCACGCGATCTACGTGGACCAGGTCGAGAGCTCCTTCGCGTTGCGACACGGCGGCTGGGTGGGCCGGCGCGTGCCGTTGGCGGGCACGGCGACCGGCGCCGCCTTCCAGGATCGCACCACCTCACATGTCGCCAGGGACGCCGTCGAGACGGGCGTGACCTCCATCGTCTGCGCCATCGACCTGTCGGGAGAAGATGCCGCCGTCGGCATCACCGCGCCGAGCTGGCGCGTCGAGGAGTTCGGCATCGCGCGCGCGCAGCAGATGGTCGAGGCGGTCGCGCGCGAGATCGCGCAGCGGGCGGGCGCGTAGCGGGCGGACGAGGTGGGGACGGCGGAGGCCATCTCACCGACCCCACCTCGTCTGTAGTCGTGCGTCCTAGAGCAGGTCGCGGACCAGGCGCACGGCGCCGCCGGCGTCGGGTGCGTACCCGGCGGCCCCGATCTCGTCGGCGAACGCCTGCGTGATCGGCGCGCCGCCGACGATGGGCTTGGCCTCGACGCCCGCCTCGCGCAGCGCCTCGATGACGACCTTCATCTTCGGCATCGTGGTCACCATCAGCGACGACATCGCGACGACGTCCGCCTCGTGCTCCTTGGCGGCCGCGACGAAGGCGGGGATGGGGACGTCCACGCCGAGGTCGTGGACGGTGAAGCCGGCGCCGTCGAGCATGAGCGCCACGAGGCTCTTGCCGATGTCGTGGACGTCGCCCTCGACGGCGCCGATGACGACCGTCCCGCGACTGCCGGACGCCTCGACCTCGAGGTGCGGCGTGATGACGTCCATCGCCGCCCGCATGGCCTCGGACGCGACGAGGACCTCGGGGATGAAGAGCTCGCCGGTGGCCATCCTGGCGCCGGCCTCGTCCATCGCGCTGATGAGCGCGTCGTTCATGATCACGGCCGGCGCGGTGCCCGCCTCGAGCTCGGCGCGCGCGAGATCCGCGGCGCCGTCGGCGTCGCCGGTGAGCACGGCCTGCCTGATGTCGGTGATCGACATGGTTCCTCCTCGCGTCTCAGAGACGCTGACTGTCGTGATGTGTCCCGACCAGAGCGGCCGTCACGGGCAGAGCGCCTTGTCGGCGCGGGCCACGACGGCGTCCATCTCACGGCGCACGTCGTCGGGCAGGTCGACGGGCTTGATCACGGACTGGAGACGGCGGTACTCGTCCACAGCGCGCTCGTAGAGGTCCTTCTCGCCCTCGGCCTCCCACTGCTGCTGCAGCTGGAAGCGGAACAGGCTCGGCTCCACGTAGTCGCGGCAGTGCTGGAGCGTGTGCTTGCTCTGCACGAGACTGCCGCCGATCCCCGATCGCGAGGATCTCGTCGATGGCGAGGAACTCGTCGTTCACCTCGATGCCGCGCACGTACTCCTTGACCACCGCGACGACCTGGTCGTCGATGATGAGCTGGGCGGGGCTGGCGAGGCTGGCGCCGCCCAGCCGGCCGACGCCGTAAGCGATGTCGATGCCCGCCAGGGCGCACAGGAGCGTGCCGAGCGCCTTCTCGGCCACAGCGCGGCCGTCGCTGGCGTAGGTGTCGGTCATGATCGGGCAGCCGGACACGCGGATCCCGAAGCCCTCACTCGTGAGCTGCTGCCCGACGGCCCGCTGCACGTTGGCGATCGGCGTCGCCAGCGTGGAGAAGCCGGTCGCCATGTCACCGGGGCAGTTGAACTGGGTCATCATGATCGGGTGCCCGGGCTTGACGACCTGGCAGAGGACCACGTGAGCGAGCGTCTCCGCGCAGTTCTGCATGGCGCTGCCGGCGACCGTCATCGGACTGGTGAACCCGGTCATGACGTGGCCGTCGGACGAGATCGGCACGCCGTGGTGACACGCCTGGATGATCTCCTCCGCGTCCATGGCCTTCATGATGAACGGCGACACGGTGCCGGGGTTGATGATCGCGACGCTCTGCTCGCGCAGCGCCTCCACACTGCCCATGCGCGCGACCATGAGCTCGAACATGAACGGCACGGCCTCCCGGCTGAACGCGTGCATCCAGAGAGGCTTGGTCGTGTTCTGCATCTGGATGTTGAGCGCGTGGACCTCGGCGCTCTCCGCCGGCACGTCCATCGGCGTCTGGATGGCGCAGATGTCGGTGTGGTCGAGGACCTCGATGAGCTGGCACCACTCCGCGTAGCGCGCCACCGAGTTGTCCTCGAAGCGCTTGGTCTCGACGTCGTGGTGCAGCATGCTCTGGACGTTGGTGCTCGTGTAGAACAGGCCGTCGGGGTGCGGGATCGGCAGGTCGTGCCGCGGGTCGGCGCCCTTGACGACCGAGCTCGCCGGGCACGGTCTTGACCGCGGACTCGACGAGCTCGGCGGGGAACTTGACGACGTGCGTCTCGCGATCGACGTCGGCGCCGGCCTCGGCGAGCATGCCGAGCGCGCCGTCGTGGTCGATCCGCATGCCCATCGTCGAGAGCAGGTCGAGGCACTTCTGCCGCATGGTGTCCACCTGCTCGGACGAGAGCATCTTCAGCTTCAGCGTATCTCCCATGTGCTGTCTCCTTGGGATGCGCCGCGAGGGCCCGCCCGATGGGCGGGTCCGGCAGCGCGAACGACGGAATGGAGCGGAGCGCCGGGACATGAGCGTGAGACCGGCGCGGCGATCGGCCTACGGGCCGCGAGAGTCGAAGCTGGTGCTGTCGGGCGTGAGAACGTACGGGGGCGCACTGGGTTCCGGGGTGAACCGGTGGATCTTCGGCATGGCGGCAGTCTGCCGGTCAGACATCGGACGATCCCCCTGGCGGCCCGGCCGGCCGCCGCGTACGTCGTGGATGCAAACCGCAAGCGCGCGCATGGTACGCCCGCTCGCGCGAGAAGGCAACAGGCTGGAGCGCTTGTCCGGGGGGAGAGACGGTCCGGGTCCTGCAGCCCGGCGGATTAGCGTCCGTGATTTCGGACAGCTTGTCATCAGTCTGGGCATCCCTCCCGGCCTCCCCTACAGTCCGCGTGAGTCAACGCGGCGCCGTCCGCGGCCCACTGGGCCGCCCTGCGGCGCCCGACCCCGCGAGAGGAGACACACCGGTGACCATCATCCTGGACGGCTCATCACTCACCGTCGAGAAGCTCGTCCGCATCGCCCGCGAGGGCGAGCAGGTCGAGCTCGCCCCGGCCGCCGCCGAGCGCATCAACGTCTGCCGCGCCATGATCGAGGAGAAGATCGCGGCGCGCGAGATCATGTACGGCACCAACACCGGCATCGGCGAGTTCAGCGAGATCGTGCTCGACGACGACCAGGTGCAGCAGTTCCAGCGCTTCCTCGTCTACAACCACGCCGCCGGCATCGGCGAGCCCGCGCCGATCGAGGTCGTCCGCGGCGCCATGACGGCGCGCGTCAACGTGCACGCACACGGCAACTCCGGCAACCGGCTGGCGATCACGCAGACGCTCGTCGAGCTGCTCAACAAGGGCGTCACGCCGGTCATGAGCAGCAAGGGCTCGGTGGGCGCCTGCGGCGACCTCGCCCCCATGGCCCAGATGGCGCTGGTCATGATGGGCGAGGGCGAGTCCTTCTACCAGGGCGAGCGCATGCCGAGCCGCGAGGCGCTCGAGCGCGCCGGCATCCCGGTCCCCGGGCTGGAGGCGCGCGACGGCCTCGCCACCATCAACGGCTCCAACGTGCTCACGGCGATGAGCGCCCTGCTCTGCTACGACGCCGACCGCTGGTTCAAGCAGGCCGAGATCGCCGCCGCCATGAGCCTCGAGGCCCTGCTCGCCAACCTCAAGCCGTACAACAGCAAGCTGCACGAGCTGCGCGGGTTCTCCGGCGCGGTGCGCAGCGCCGCGGCGATCCGCAAGTGCATCGCCGAGAGCGACCTCGCCACCGGCAAGATCAAGACCAAGGTGCAGGACGCCTACTCCATGCGCTCCACGCCGCAGGTCATCGGCGCCGCGCACGACGCGCTCAAGTGGGCGAAGAGCCAGGTGGAGATCGAGCTGAACGGCGTCGGCGACAACCCCATCTGGGTACCCGAGGAGAAGCTCACGCTGACCGGCGCCAACTTCCAGGGCACGCCGGTCAGCCTGCCGATGGAGATGGTCGGCCAGTCCATCACCATGGTGAGCGTGCTCAGCGAGCGCCGGCTCAACCGCATGGAGAACACGGCGACCAGCCAGGGCCTGCCCGACTTCCTCACGCCCAACCCCGGCTTCTACAGCGGCCTGATGCTCAGCCAGTACACCGCCGACATGCTCATCACCGAGCAGCGCATCCTCTCGGCGCCGGCGAGCACGATGAGCATCCCGGCGGCGGCCGACCAGGAGGACTTCGTCTCCATGGGCATGAACACGGCCCTCAAGAACCGTCAGATCCTGGACAACGCCCACGGCGTGCTCGGCATCGAGTTCATGGCGGCGGCGCAGGCGCTCGACTTCCGCGACTTCACGCCGGGCAAGGGCGTGCGCACCGCCAAGGACGTCATCCGCAAGCACGTCGACCACCTCGACATCGACCGGCCGCTGTACCCGGACCACAACGCGATGGCCGCGCTGGTCGAGTCCTGCGAGATCCTCGAGGCCGTCGAGGCGGAGGTCGGCCCGCTGGGCTGACCGCTCCGCCCGAGATCGATACGCCGAGAACGGCCCCAGGTCCGACCAGACTCGGGCGCTGCGGGTGAGGGCGGCGGGCTCGATTCGACGGGCTCCGCCGCCCTCGCGCCTTCCGAGGCCCGAGGGGATAGACTGTGCGCTCGGAGGAGGACCCATGGACGAACCCGCAGTACGCGCACAGCTCGCCGAGGCCGACATCACCGTCGGCCCCGTACACAGGAACCTGCCGGCCCCGGAGCTCATCGCCCGCTCGCTGGCCCGCGGCGAGGGCATCTTCGCCGCCAACGGCGCCCTCGTCGTCACCACCGGCGAGCGCACCGGCCGCTCGCCGGCCGATCGCTACATCGTCGACGAGCCGGAGGCCGAGGGCGTGGCCTGGGGCGGGGTCAACCAGGCTTGCACGCCCGAGTTCTTCGACCGCCAGGTCGCGGCGCGTCAGCGACTACCTGCGCCGCCGTGAGGTCTACGTCTTCGACGGCTTCATCGGCGCGGAGCCCACGTATCGGACGCCCATCCGCGTCGTCTCGCGAGCCTCCTGGCACGGCCTCTTCGCGCACACGCTGTTCGTGCGCCCGGAGCCCATCGACCTCGAGGACTTCGAGCCTGCGTTCACCGTCATCAACTGCGGCGAGCTCGCGGTCGACGCGCGGCCGGAGGGCGAGGAGGGCGGCGGCTCGAGCGGCCGGCCGTCGCAGGCGTTCGTCGGCATCAGCTTCAGCCGCCGCCTCGTCATCATCCTCGGCACCATGTACGGGGGCGAGACCAAGAAGTCCCTGTTCTCGGCCATGAACTACCTCCTGCCCGAGCGTAACGTGCTGCCCATGCACTGCTCGGCCACCGCCGGCAAGAAGGGCGACGTCGCGCTCTACTTCGGCCTCTCGGGCACCGGCAAGACCACCCTGAGCGCCGACCCGACCCGCCGCCTCATCGGCGACGACGAGCACGGCTGGAGCGACCACGGCGTGTTCAACTTCGAGGGCGGCTGCTACGCCAAGGTCATCAGCCTCTCGCCGGTGCACGAGCCGCAGATCTTCAACGCCATCCGCTTCGGGTCCATCCTGGAGAACGTGATCATCGACCCGCTCACGCGGGCCATCGACTGGGACGACGACTCCATCACGGAGAACACCCGCGCCACGTACCCCGTCAACTACATCCCCAACGCCATCGAGACGGGTCTCGGAGGCATGCCGCGCAACGTGTTCCTGCTCGCCTGCGACGCCTACGGCGTACTGCCGCCGATCTCCCGGCTCACGCCGGAGATGGCCGGCTACCACTTCCTCTCCGGCTTCACCGCCAAGGTCGCCGGCACGGAGGCCGGCGTCACCGAGCCCGAGCCGACGTTCTCCGCCTGCTTCGGCGCTCCCTTCATGCCGCGCGATCCCGTTGTGTACGCGGACATGCTGGCCGAGCGGCTGCGGACCAGCAAGACGCAGTGCTGGCTGGTCAACACCGGCTGGTGCGGCGGCTCGGCCGCGGACGCCGAGCGGATGCCGATCGAGATGACCCGCAGCCTGCTCAAGGCCGCCCTCGAGGGGTCCCTGGACGGAGCGCCCATGACGTCGCACCCGGTGTTCGGCGTGGACGTACCGTCGGTGTGCCCGGGCGTCTCCGACCGGACCTGCTCGACCCGAGATGCAGCTGGGCGGACCCGTGCGACTACGACCTGCGTGCGGCGAGGCTGGCGGAGAGGTTCGCCGCCAACTTCGAGTGCTTCGCCGGCAGCGTCTCGCCGGAGGTCGCCGCGGCCGGGCCTTCCGTCGCGGGCTGAGCCGATGGCGCGGCGAAGCGTGTCATCGGTACCGGCGTTCGCCGCCGCTGCGACGGCGCGCCTCCCGGGGCTACGCGCTCTGGTGACGACTGCCGCCCTGCTGCCGGCTGCCACCGTGCTCTGCGGCACCGCCCTGCTGCTCAGCGGATGCGGCGGCTCCGCTCCGTCGGCCGCCGGGTCGCCGGCCGCGCCTCCGGCAACGAGCCCGTCCGCCTCGGCCTCCGCCTCCGCGCGACCCGCCGCCGTGATCTCCGACCGCGAAGGCCCCTCGTGGAGCGGAGAGCTCGGCGAGACCGTCCAGGTCGACTGGTACGACCAGACGACCGGCAAGGCGTTGAGCGAGCAGGTCGCAGTCCTGGAGGTCAGGCGTCTGCCGAGCCCCGACGACGGGAGTCCAATCGAGTACGGTGGCGGCTACGGTCCCTACGAGTGGAAGTACGGCATCAAGGTGCGTCTGACGAGCCTCGACGCGAGGACCGCCCGGCAGCCGCTCGCCTACCAGCTCCTCCAGCTTCGAGACGGACGCGACTCGGAGGACGGGGTCGCCGGTCTGGGTCGTCCCGGCGGGCCGGACCCATCCCGGCCGGGCAAGAGCTCTGTCGGCTGGCTCTACCAGTGGGCCGAGCAGGGCTTCACGCCGACGCAGGTCACGCTTCCGGTCGGCTCCTGGCGCGCGACGTGGTCGCTGCGATAGTCGCTGCCCATGCTGGGCACACGTTCCTCTCAAGGGCAGGGGGCTCTCGACCGACGATCACTACTGAGGAGTGCGGATGGTGGACCGCGCTCGCAGTCGCGACCTCGGGAGACGACCCATGACCTACCGGCTCGAGAGCTTCACGCGCAGCGAGGTGACCGCCCGTGGCTTTGAGGCGCGCTGCGTGGAGGGCGGATCCGTGGAGTACCTGTGGCACCTCGGTTGCGGGCTCCGCGCCGACCGGCGAGACGGGTCGACGATCCTCATCACCGACCCCGCGCAGCTGCCCGACGGCCCTTGGCGGGCCACGGAGTTGGGTGCTCAGGAGCTGCGCGACCCCAGCCTGCTCGAGCCCCTCTGAGCCGGACGGCGGCCCACGGTACGTGCAGGGACGCCACGTCCAGGTCGATGCGCAGCGCGACGGGCTTGAAGAGGAAGAATCGGCGGGAGTGGCGGGAGCGACGGGACTCGAACCCGCGGCCTCCGGCGTGACAGGCCGGCGCTCTAACCAGCTGAGCTACGCCCCCGCGGAATGCGGAGTCTAGCACAGGGGGAACGGCGCGGCAAAACGCGTCAGGACCGCGTCGAACCGCCGCTCCTGGCCGCCCACACCGAGTGGTCGATGAGTGCCCGGCCCCACGGCGGCCGGCCGGGCAGGCTGTGCACGCCGCGCACCCGCGGCGCCGCCACGGCGTCCTCGTAAGCCTCTTCGATCCTGTCTGTGACGCACGACCAGGAGAGATCGGCCGCGGCGGCGATGCCGGCGGCGGCCAGCCGCCGCCGCTCCTTCTCGTCAGTGAGCAGCTCGTACAGAGCATCGGCGAGCGCGACGGGGTCGCCGGGCGGCGAAAGCCGCCCGGCCTCACCGTCGCGCAGCACGGCGCGGTAGCCCGGCAGGTCCGAGGCGACGACGGGCACGCCGGCGGCCATCCCCTCGGCGAGCACGATGCCGAAGCTCTCGGCCGCCAGCGAGGGCGCGCAGAGGACCTCCGCCTGCGCCAGATGCGCCACCTTCTCGTGATCCTCGACCCAGCCGAGCGCCTCCACCCCGGAGAGGTCGACGGGCAGTCCGTTCCTCTCGGTCTCCAGCACCTGACGGCGGGTCGCGCCGGCGACGACCAGCGTGGCGTGTGGCATGCGCCTGCGCAGCAGCGTGAACGCCTGCAGCAGCACGCCGAGCCCCTTGCGCGGCTCGGACCTCCCCACGAAGAGGACGCGCCCCGGCGCCTTTGCGGCGCCGACCGCCGGGGCGTACATCTCCACCGGCAGCCCGTTCGGGATGATGCGGTACGGGCCCGGGAACCGGCTCTGGGGGAACGCCCGAGCCGCTTCGCTGACGGCGATACGCACATCGATGCGGCGCATGACGGAATCCGCCAGGAGCCTGAGTCTGTCGTAGAGCGCCGACTCCTCCAGGGCCGCGTGGAACGTGCCTACGACAGGGCACGTCGCCATCAGCACGGCTGCGCCTGCGACCCAGGGAGTACAAGGCTCGTGTACGTGGAGCACGTCGAAGCGTCCATAGCGCACGGCTCGGTCCATGCGGCCGAAGACCTTGGGAGAGACCCCCACGTAGGCGCGCGAGCCGTTGGAGGGGACGGGCACCGCGCTGCCCATCGGGATGAAGCGCTCCGTCAGCGTGTGCCTGCGGCTGTCGACGTGACGACGGGCCGGCGTGACCGCCCCCACCGGGGCGATGATCCAGGTCTCGTGTCCGCGCGCGTCGAGCTCCTCGGCGAGGTGCTCCACGTGGTGGTTCACTCCGCCGGGGACCGTCCACGAGTAGGGTGAGACGAGGCCTACGCGCACGGTGACCTCCGGGTCAGCGTTCGTCCCTGTCCAGGATGAAGCGGTTCCAGTAGACCTCGGGCGAGCGTGGCAGAGGCGAGCCCGGAGCGCCGCGAAGCCGCGCCGCGAAGAGAAGCGTGATGAGCGCGAGCGGCCCGAGCGCGCGGCGCGGGCTGCGATGCAGGGCGAGGCTGATGAGCGGCAGCGAGAGCGCCGTGACGGTCACCGCCTGCGCGTTCCGGTGCAGGAGGCTGCCGCCGACCAGAGGCACACAGCCGACGGCCATCATCGCCGGGTCCATGGCGAACGCGGCGCCGAGCGCGCAGGCCGCGCCGCGCCCTTTGACGAAGACGATGTGCCCGTCCATGGCCGAGATGCCGACGACGGCGACGGTGTTGTCTCCGGCGCCGGCGAGCCTCGCCGCAGTCGCCGGCGCGTACGCCTTGAGGGCGTCGAGCGCGAGCACCAGCGCGCCGGCCTTCCAGCCCACGCTGCGGGCGACGTTGGACGAGCCCACCTTGCCGTCGCCCATCTCCTCCAGCCGCCCGCCGGTGAGCGCACGGGTGATGAGCTTGCCGGTCGGGATGCTGCCGGCCGCGTAGGCGGCGCCGATGAAGGCTGCGGTCTTGAGCGCGCCGAAGCCGGCGCCGCCCCTGCTCATCGCGTCGCCGCCCGGCGGAGGAGCTCGCGATACCGCTCGCCGACCACGGCCGGCGTGTGCCGCGCCAGCGCGAGCTCGCGGCCCTTGGCGCCCATGGCGCGCCGCTCCTCGGGCGTGCGGCGCAAGATGAACGCCAGCGCCGCGGCGACCTCCTGGACCGAGTGGCCGTCCACGACGAGGCCCGTCTCGCCCTGGATCACGGCCTCCGGCGCACCGCCCGAGCGGCCGGCGATCACCGGCAGCCCGGCCAGAGCCGCCTCGGCGAACACGATGCCGAACCCCTCGACCTCGAGACCGGCCCAGCGGCTGCGGCACGGCGAGGCGAAGACGTCCGCGGCCTGCAGCCACTCCTTCATCGTCTTCTCGGCGAGCGCGCCGGTGAGGTGCACACGCTCGCCCACGCCCTGCTTCTGGGCGCGGTCGTAGAGCCCGGTCGCGAGCCGGCCCTCGCCGATGATGACGAGGTGCAGGCGCGGGAACTCCTGGCGCAGCAGAGCCAGCGCGTCGATGAGCTTGTCCTGGCCCTTGCGCGGCACGAGGCGGCCGACGCAGACGACGAGCTGGCCGTCCACCCCGAGGCGCTCGCGCAGACACGCGGCCTCCTCGTCGCCGGCCGGCTCGAACGCGTCGACCTTGAGCGGCGGCCGCAGGACCTCGGCCGGCACCCTGCCCTCGGTCTGCTTGCGTGCCGCATCCGCCGTGTACTCGCTCACCGTGAGCAGCATGGAGGCGTTGCCGAGCACGTGGCGCAGGGCGTTGTTCACCCCGGGGACCACGCCCGGCAGGGTGACCTCGGCGCCGCCGAGGAAGACGACATACGGGATGCCGTGACGCTGCCGCAGGCGGGGACCGAGCAGGCCGGCCGGCAGTGGGTGGCCGAGCTGGATGAGCTCCGCCCCCTCGCGCTCGGCCATCTGCTCCACCGTGTGCAGCATGGCGTTGGTGGGCCAGAGCACGGAGGTCGACGCGCGAACGACGGTGTAGGGGTGGGTGGCGTCGAAGGCGGCGGCGTCGATGTGCGCCGGCGCGAGGATCGCCACCTCGGAGGGATCCAGGGTCTGGATGGCGCCCCAGTAGTACGACTGGGCGCCGCCGATGCGCGGTGGGAAGTCGTTGGTGACGAAGAGCGTACGCGGCGCTCGGTCGGCTGACGTGCTGGCTGCCAGGTGTCCCTCCACGGTCGTCGGCAGGGGGGCGTCGTCGGCTTCGGCCCTTGCCGGTTCGGCTGGCCTCACTCTACCATGCCCCACCGCTGCGGCTCGGCCGCACCGGTGAGACCCGGTGCGCCTCAGCCGGGTGGACCGCCCGCCGCCCCGGTCAGAGCGTCGACGATCGCGGCGCTCAGCGCGTCGGCCGCCACCGGCTTGGCGAAGTAGGCCACGGCGCCGGCGGCCAGCGAAGCGTCGCGGGCCTTCTCCGGGTCGCGACCGCTCAAGATGATGATGGGGACGCCGGCAAGCTGCGGCAGAGAGTGCAGGCGCTGCATCACCATGATCCCGTCGCCCCCGGGGAGCCCGATGTCCAGCACGACAAGGTCCGGCGGCTGCTTGACGGCCGTGGAGACCGCGGTGACCGCGTCGGTGGCCACGGCCACGTCGAACCCCTGCCGGCGAAGCGGGGCGGCCAGCGCTACCAGCAGGTCCTCGTCGTCGTCGACGAGCAGGACGACCTTGCCGGCGAGCGCGGGCGGAACGGCGGCCGCCGCCGCGACCTCTCCCTGCCGAGCGAGGGCAGAGGCGATCTGCTCGTCGGTGACGAGACCCATGCCCTTGAGGATGTCGCCGAGTCGTCCGGGGGCCGAGGGTGAACCGGCGGCAGCGTCGATCACGCCGACGTCCTCACCGAGGGCCACGCTCAGGGCAAGCACGAGGTCCGCGGCGTCGACCGGCTTGGTCAGATACGCCGATGCGCCGGCCGCCATCGCCTCGTCCCTGTACTTCTCCGGGTCGCGGCCGCTCATCATCACCACGGGCACGCCGGCCAGCTGGGGCAGCGCGTGCATGCGCTTCATGACCACGGTGCCCTCGCCGCCGGGAAGACCGACGTCGAGCACCACCACAGCCGGCTTGAGCTTGACCGCCGCGCTCATGGCGGCGACGGCGTCCTGCGCGAGCGCCACTTCGAACCCGCGCCGACGCAGCGCCGCCGAGAGGACCGAGAGGAGGGCCTGGTCGTCGTCCACGAGCAGGATCAGCCGCGAGCCGGTCACGCCTGCTCCCCGCGGATGCCGTCCGCGGCCGCCTCCGGTGCGGCGGCCGGCAGCACGACGGTCGCCGTCACTCCGGAGCCCGGCTCGTTGTGGAGCAGCACGCGGCCGCCGTTGCGGCGCGCCAGCTCCCGGCAGACCCACAGGCCGGCGCCGAGGCCGGGCACCTTGAGCGTGCGGGCCAGCTCGCCTCTGAAGCCGAACTCGAAGGCCCGGTCCAGCTCCTCCGGAGGCATGCCGGGCCCTGAGTCTGTGACCTGAAGCTCGACCGTGCCGCCCTCCCCGGCCCGCACCCGGATGGTCACCGTGTCCGACTCGGGCGCGTAGGCGACCGCGTTACGTACGAGGCCGGCGAGGATCTGGCGCACGTCCTCGCGGTCCGCCCAGGCACGTGGGCCGGGTGGAGGACCCGCGTCTACCAGCACGCCGGCGCCCTCCGCACCCTCCGCGGCGCGCAGCGCGACCAGCTCCTCGGCGATGTCGCCCAGGACGACCTCGGCAGGGCAGGGCGGAGCTCCGGAGCAGTCGGCCCAGCCGCTCCCGGCCACACCGGTGATGAGCGCCTCGAGCCGCATGACGTTCCTGTCGAGGACCGTGAGGTATTCGCGCTGCTGCTCCGTCAGCTCCCCGGCGCCGTCGTCCAAGAGCAGCGAGAGCAGCGGGTAAATGACGGCGAGCGGCGCCCGGAGCTCATGGCGCACGTGCGACTGACGCTCACGCGCCGCGTCGGCCGACGCCGCAGCAGCCTCGGGTGTCACCGTCTCGGCCCCGCTCCACACCTCGTTCGCCGGATCGGGCTGGTCCATGCGCGTTACCTTACCTCAGCGGGGCGCCCGCGCTACGGCCGGCCTCGGGAAGCCGGCAAGAAGCGCTCGCGGCCGCCGGAGTCCCGCGACGGTCACCCGCCGGGAGAGGCCGTGACACGCGTGTAGATGAGCGCGATGTTGCCGGACCCGGCCGAGAGCGTGAGCTCGTCGCCGTCGAGGGCGAACTCCTCCACCTGGGCGAGGAGCTCGATGTACGTCTGCTCGGCGTCCATGTCGGGCTCCGGGCCGGCCATCATGGTGCTGACGAGTTCGCCGACGGAGAACGCGCCGTCGTCGTCCGCGGTGTAGGGCCCGCCGTACTGGTTGACGGCCGAGGTGCCGCCGATGCGGCCGTCCGCGAACTCCGCGGTGATGGTGAAGTCGTTGGGATCCTTGCTGCTGACCGACCAGCCGGTGAGCCGCCAGGAGGTGCCCTCGAGGGCCGCGGCGGAAGTGGAGGCGCCGTCGCCGGTCCCGGAGCCGCCGCCGCAACCCGCGGCGACCGCGGCGGCGGCGAGCAGCAGCGCCGCCGCGAGCGTCACAAGAATGAGCTTTCGTGTCATCGCATGACTCCTCTCCTCGCCGCCGAGCGTGGGTACTGTAGCAGGTAGACGCAGGAGCGCCCACAAACGTTTTGCTCCCGCCTGTCGCGGGGACGCTTGCCCGGACCGACACTACGCCTGTGGAGGACCAGCATGGAGAAAGCCGCCTCCGGATCCGGCGCCCAGATCGTCTACCTCTCCCACGGGGGAGGACCGCTGCCGCTCCTGGGCGACCCGGGGCATGCCGCCATGGTCGCCTTCATGCGGCAGCTGGGCCCGCGTCTGCGCCGCCCCGCCGCCGTGCTCGTGGTCAGCGCCCACTGGGAGGAGAGCGCCGCGGCCGTGCAGGTTGGCGGCGCTCCGCCGCTGTACTACGACTACTACGGCTTCCCCGAGGAGGCGTACCACGTCGCGTACCCCGCGCCCGGAGACCCGGCGCTCGCCGACCGCGTCGGCGGCGTCCTGGACGCCCACGGGATCCCGTGGGCCGCGGAAGCCGACCGAGGGTTCGACCACGGCGCGTTCATCCCGATGATGCTGATGTATCCGGAGGCCGACGTGCCCCTCCTGCAGCTCTCGCTGCTGCGAGGGCTGGACGCACGAGCGCACATCTCGCTGGGCGCGGCGCTCGCGGACCTGCTGGCGGAGGACATCCTCGTCCTGGGCTCAGGCTTCTCGTTCCACAACATGGGGGCGTTCGACTGGGGGTCGCCTGCCGTGCCCGACCCGCGCAACGACGCCTTCCAGGACTGGCTGGTCGAGACGTGCACCGGCGACCTGGCTCCGGGGGAGAGGGAGCGCCGGCTGGTGGAGTGGCAGTCGGCCCCCCACGCCCGGTACGCCCACCCGCGCGAGGAGCACCTGCTGCCGCTGCACGTGTGCGCAGGCATGGCGGGGCGACCAGGGCAGCTCGTGTTCGACGACGCCATCCTGGGCAAGCGCTCGGTGGCGTTCCTCTGGTCGTAACGGCGCGGCCGGGCGCGCCATGGCGCCGCGTCGGGATCGGTCTGGTGGGCGATGCTGGATTTGAACCAGCGACTCCCTGCTTGTAAGGCAGGTGCTCTACCCCTGAGCTAATCGCCCGCGCGCGGCCAAGTATACGACTGCCGAGTACGCGCCCGGTCGCGCCGTGCGACGTGCCGGCCAATCCCCGCGGTCAGAGCGGCTGAGCCTCAGTAGCGAAGAGGCGGCGGGCGGCACTCCGGCCTCCCGCCCCGTCTCACTCCAGTTGCCCACGCGTACGCTCTCCGCGCCTGAACTTCCTGCCACGTATTCGGAACTTGGCGCACCTTCAGGTAGACCTGTTGATTCTGAAGAAGACTCGCCACGGAGGGGTCGTACCAGAGTTTGTCGCTGCCATGGAACTTTGCGTCCCCGGCCACGAACACCATTCCTTTACGTTGCCGTTGCCGCCCAAATCGAAGGCTATTCCCTTCCTTGCCTCCGCTCGCTGGCGTGTCCACGACGAGATCAGTTCGTAGTATTTCGCATTGTTGCCGATGTTGATGACATTTCCCCTTGTCACCAGGAGCAGGCCAGGCGGCTTCAGCGTCGTTACGTTGTTGGTGATGTCGACGGTGGTGTAGGTACCTGTCGGCGGGTCGATCACGACCACCCCACCAAACGGCTTGTCGCCGGACTCAGCACCCGTGCGCCCGTGCTCGACGTATAGTAGCGATACGGATAGGCGTTGGTCGTCTTCGCCTTCATGATGACTGCGGCTATTGTCTCCTCGCTGAACACGTCGTACAGAGTATGGCGTCGAGTGCTCTTCGCTAGACATACCATGGCCCCAAGGTAGCCTGACTTCTTCGACGGCGAAATCACACCGCCGGTCTCGACCGGACCCGCCCCCAGTCATTCCGGGGACCATACCAATGGCCCACTTGTTCTTGTTGACGCCGTCCATCGTCAAGTCGCCGCCTGCGAAGATCGCTTGGTACCCGAGTCGAAATCGAGGGTTGTAGTCGCAACTTGAATCTTCGTGACAAGACGAGTAGTCTGAGACCCTACTTCGGCTTGCGACTCAACGAACATCTGACCATCCGCAAACGCATCGTGCACTCGCATCATTGACGTTTAATCTTGCCGTCGCAGTTTGTGTAAATTGTCGTACACCCATACCCTGACAAAGTCGCCCGAACCGGACGGAGGATCCGGATACTCGTTCGCCGCTGACTGGAACTGACTCCTGATGACGCTGCCGTCAATGCTCACCGCCTGCGGCGAACTCGCCGGCCAGACCCCACTGAGCTGATACAGAGCGTGGTCGATCCCGGCTTCCGCAACATTGAAGGCCTTCGTCTTGACCCTGTCGCTGCTCGTCCCGCTCTGGGCATTCGCAGTGACCATGACCAAGGTTGCGGCCAGATGGCCAGCGCGGCAACAACGCCAATCAGCATGATAAGGGCTGCGCCTCTTCTCGCCTGATCTGTGCCTCATGGTCTCACCCCTCAGAATTGTCGTGTGTTGCGAAGCTGGGCAGTCGAACGTAGATCCATGTAAGCAGGGGAGTTGCCTGGATTGAGATCGACCTGCAGGCGGATTTGTACCGCGCTAATTGTGGCCAATTGTGCAGAGTAACCGGCAGGGGATTGGGAGGACTTATCACCGGATCACCGTACGCACTCATTGATGTGTAGGCGAATACCGAGGGATCGTCGCCATTCACAACATTCTCGAGAACCTTCAGGCTCCTCGCTCTGTCGCCACTGTCGATGCCGTCTTCATCCCAATCCAAAATACGGACCACATCACCAGTGACCCTGCCTGTCGTGGAATCCGTCCACCAGTTGTACTCGTATCGAGTCAGAAGAAGGCGGTCAGGGTGGTTGAACTTGGTCCAGAACTGGACGTACTCACGACGCGCACTTGTGTCTCGATACGCTTCTTCGATGACCGACGCGCCGGGACGCGCCTCCGCGTCTCGCAGTTCACGCACCATTCGCGACATAGCCATACGCGCGTCGACCTGCGCATGATCGCTTCTCGTGGTCGCCGCGTAAGACTTCTGAAGGGCAAACCAGCTGACCAAGATCATCGTGGTGAGAATCCCCAAGACAATCATCGTAACGAGAAGCTCGACCAAGCTAAGGCCAGCCTCCCTCTGCCGACTGTGGGTGCGCGGCATGTCAGAACCCTGTCTGCACGGGATCTTCCGTGCCCGTGTAGACACTGTAGAGCCTAACCTTGGGGGAGCTCGAACCTTGGCGAGCGCTGATGAGATACACGCCCGGCGTTACACTCCAAGTGTACGCAGCGCCGGCGGACAAGGCCTTCGGGCAGCCGGGCAGCACGTCCTTCGATGCATAGTTGGTGACCGTTACATTGCAGGCGGCGGTCGTAGTCACCGTCAAAGGGTAATGAGGGGCCAGGGCGCTGGTCGCCGATACAGAGGCGCTCGCGCTCGAGATGTTGGCAAGCCCGTCGAACGCTCGAACCTGATACGTGTGCGTTTCTCCCCACCCCAGTGACATGTCCGACCAGACATTGGTATCGAGCATCGACGCAGCATACGGCTCGCGATCGTGTCCGTCTCGGAAGATCAGGTACCCGCCCTTGCTTCCGTCATCCATCCCGCCCACGGGTCCTATGGGAGTAGTAGCATCCATTGCCGACGAGTGCCAATCAAGCGAGATCGTCTGATTCAAGACCGAAGCCGTCATTGCCGGCGTCACCGGCATGAGCGGCGCCAACGTGTCTGCCAGCGATAGCAGCGTCGTTGCGGGCGCAGCGTTGGAAACCGAGCCAGACGGTGTCGTCCAGGGATCGACTGGATTGTCGAGGAAGTCCCGTGCAACCACCCAGTACCAATAAGTGGTCCCGGCAGGTAGGTCGCCCCCATTGACAGGTCCCCGGTCCTCTTCACCCCAGTCGACATAAGCTGGGGGCATCTGACTGCCTGTCTGACCGTCGAACACCCCGATCTTGATCCTACCGCTGCCTGCGGCGTCCGTCGCCCGATAGATGTCGTACGCTACTACGTCCTGGGATACAGAAGGGGTCCAAGTCAGCAGGATCTGATGCTCCCCTGGAACCACGTCAACCCTGGCCGGAGCCGCCGGATCCCCCTTCTCGACAGCCACGCTCCGTTGCCACGTATTGCCGGGATACCCCTCGTAGCCCGGCGCATTCGAATATGCGACCGCCATGACTCTGTAGGAGCCATCCACAACGTTGGCGTCCCAAGTCCACGTGGTCGTGTATGCAGTCGCCCCCGCCACGGTCGCATCGAGCACACCGTCGGGCAGTTCGAGATTCGGGCTGACCACACCAGGTGGCGCCACGATCTTGAAGGCGACCCGCTGCACGAGATTTGCATCCCCGGGGGCGATGATCGCGCGGAATAAAGTCGGACCTTCGGACAGATCCTCCGTTGCGGCATCGACCCCGACTCCAGGCACGATTTGCAGACCGATGATTTGGGGGCCCAAGGACTGCTTAAACACCAGAGTCTGAAGCTCCACCGCCTTGTGCGGCTTCGGGTTACCTTGCCAATCCACCCACACCCGAACCTTCAAATAGCGCTCTGTTCCATCGCCCAGTCTCGCATTCGTTCTAGACAGTCCGTCGTTGGTCCCGCCAACGAACTTGACCTCATATGAGACGTTGTATGGCTTTGAAACGCCACTCTCGCTCTCGGCCGTCGCCGTGGGTCCGAACTGCGGTTCAGGGGAGGCCCACTTCCAGGCGGCGGAGTTCGCTGTAGCGATGAGGTTCGTCTCGGTAATCAGGTTGTATGGCAACTGCCTGATCTTCTCGATGCGGTCCTGCGCGAGGTTCTTGGCTATGCTTCGCGTCTTGTCGCCCTGCGATCGCCTTGGACGCGCTGACGAACACGGGGACCATGGCCGCGAATGCGATGCCAGCGATGATGATGGTGACCAGCAACTCCACGAAGCTGAAGCCGGCTTCGCGGTCACAGGCCCGCAAGAAGTGCCTGTTCATGTACCCTGCCTCCGGATAGCGGGTAGCTCTCTAGTCGCTGTATCGGCGGGGAGCGGGGAAGCATGAGCCCTCTCAGGCTCATTCCGTTGCCCCGCCGGGCGCCCGTGCTACTAGGTTCGCGCGCCCTGCCGGTCCACCTTCGCGGACCACGGCCGCAGGGCCTTTGTTCCCCGAAGGTGACCAGACGACCATTGTGCCACCTCCAGGGGGTGACGAAAGTTGTTCGTGCCGTGGGTTCGCGGCGAACGGTGGTCGTTGTCAGACCGGGCTACACCTATCGGTCCGGCCTAATGACTCGGGGTCGCGTCTGGCCGCCTGCGCGCCGCCCGGCGCGCGACCAGCTTCGGCGCGCCTGCCCTCGGCATCCGCCCCGGAGGCGTCGGCCGCTACTGCTGCAGGCGCTGGAGGTCCGAGAGGGCCTGCTCCAGCGCGTCGATGCGGTTGCCGTACTCGGCGAAGTCCCCCGCCTTGAGGGCCTCCTGCGCGGCCTCGAACTCCTGGCTGGCGCGCGCGATGAGCGCGCGCGCCTCAGCGCTCAGACCGCCGCCGACACCGGTGCCGCCACCGGCCTCGCCGCCGTCCCCGCCGCCTGTGTCCTCGCCTCCGGAGGCGGTGCCCGGGTCCAGGCTCTCCCCGAAGGCAGAGACGAGTGCTTCTCCCAGCGTCGGCTCCATGGCGACGACCTGCTTGACGCCGCCGCTGCCCGCGGCGGTCGCGATCGCCGGCGCCCGGTAGAAGACGATGACTCGCTGGAGCTGGGGCAGCTGCGTGGTGTCGCTCTGCAGGTAGAGCGGCTGCACGTAGAGCAGCGAGTCCTCGATGGGCACCACCAGCAGGTTGCCGAGGATCACCTGCGAGCCCTGCTGGCCCCAGAGTGTGCGCTGCGCCGAGATCTCCGGATCCTGGTTGATCGCCGACTCCACCTGGTTCGGACCGAACACGGTCGTGCTCTTGGAGAAGAGGTAGTTGAGCGCCGTGCCGTACTGAGGCACGTCGCTGCGCGCCCCCAGCCAGGCGATCATGTTCTGCCTGCCGTTGGGCACGAACGGGATCATGAGGAGGAACTCCTCCTTCTCCTCGCCGGGCAGCCGCATGATGACGTAGTACGCCTGCATCGGGCCCTGGCCCGTCAGTGAGACGTTCTCGGGGATCATCCACTGGTCGCCCTTGTTGTAGAGGACCTCCGGTCCGTCGACGTGGTAGGTGCTCCAGACCTGCGCCTGGATGTCGAAGAGACCCTCCGGGTAGCGCACGTGCTCGAGCAGCGGCTGCGGCACCTCGCTCTTCGGTGTGAACAGGTCCGGATAGATCTCCCGGTACGCCTTGAGCAGCGGATCGTCCTCGTCCCACGCGTAGAAGGTCATGGAGCCGTTGTACGCGTCGACGACGATCTTGACGGAGTTGCGGATGTAGTTGAGCCCGGCCTCCGGGGTGGAGTACGGGTAGCGCTCGGTGACCGTGTAGGCATCCTGGATCCACCAGAGGCGGCCGTCGGCGATGACCATGTACGGGTCCGGGTCGAGCGCCAGGAACGGCGCGGCGGCCTCGATGCGCTCGCGGATGTCGTTGCGGAAGATGATCTTGCTGTCGTCCTTGAGCGCCGACGTGGTGAAGAACTTGATGGTCCCGTAGCGGACGGAGAAGGCGAGCCTGTTGAGCACCGGCGAGATGGGCACGCCGCCGGTGCCGCCGTAGCCGTCCGTATACACGTCACCGCCGGCCCCCGGATAGTCGAACTCCGCCTCTTTGGTGTTGACGAGGCTGTACTCGGTGCCGCGCTCGCCGAAGTAGATGCGCGGCTGGTCGATCTCCAGGTTGGGCTCGGTGCTGACCGGCGGGATGTCCTGGACCAGGAAGTCGGGAGAACCGTCCGCGGTCACCTGGTTCACGGCGCTCATGGCGACGCCGAAGCCGTGGGTGTAGGTGATGTGCTGGTTGACCCACGTCTGCGCCTGCTGCGGCAGCCCCTCGATGTTGAGCTCGCGCGCGGAGAGCATGGTCTGACGGTATGTGTCGTTGACGGTGTACCTGTCCACGTCGGCGTCGAGGAACACGTAGTACGGGCGCAGCTCCTGGAGCTGGCGGTAGCTCGTCACCAGCGTGTTGGGATCCCAGAGGCGGATGTTGCGCAGGGTGGGCTGGTTCTCGCTGAGCTTCTTCGGCGTCAGCGCCTCCTTGGTGTCCAGAGGCTTCTGCACGATGGCCTCGAGGCCGAAGGCGAGGCGCGTCGCGGCGAGGTTGCGGGCGATGTAGTCGCGCTCCTTGCTGAGCTGGTTGGGGTTGACGATGAGCGACTGGTACACCGCGGGGACGATGCCGCGCAGGAGGATCAGGGCGACGACCCAGACGGCGATGGTGAGCGGCCACCACTGACGCCGCCGCCAGACGTTCCACACCAGAACGGCGGCGAGGACGAAGGCGATGACCATGGTCACCCTCGCCATGGGCAGGCGGACGACGACATCGGTGTAGGCGGCGCCGTAAATGGCGCCGGCCGAGGAGTAGACGAGGTCCCAGGCCTTGAACAGCTGGCCGATGCCTACGACGACGAAGATGGCGGCGAGCAGCGCCGAGAGGTGCGCCACGGCGCGGCCGCCGAGCTTGAGGTCGATCTGCGGGATCTGCGGCGCCTGCTGGCCGCGGCCGAAGGGGATGGATCCGGACTCGCCGGCGGCCGCGTCCTTGGGCGGCTTCTGCTTGATCTCGATGCCGCCCATGATGAGGTGGACGATGGCGGAGAGCACGAGCGCCGCGATGAGGGCGGCAAGGGCGAAGCTGAGGACGCCCTGCCAGAACGGCAGGGAGAACACGAAGAAGGCGATGTCGCGCCCGAACTGCGCGTCCTGCTCGCCCCACGGCGTCTGGTTGAGGTACAGCAGCACCGTTTGCCAGGAGCCCGACGCGGAGACCCCGGCGATGAAGGCTACGACGACGCAGACCGCGGCGCCGCCGATGCCCACCAGCTTGCGGACCAGCGGGCTGCGCGGCTCGAGCAGCGTGCCGTCGACGTCGGCGCGGAAGTCCGGGGCCAGGCGCCGCGCCAGCTCGACGTTGACCCAGATGACGATGAAGAACGCGGCGAACGCGGCGAGCCCGAGCAGCAACTGAGCCCAGAAGCCCGTCCAGAACACGCTGCGGAAGCCGACCTCGCCGAACCACAGCCAGTCCACGTAAAAGCCGAGGATGCGGCTGCCGAAGGCGAGCACCAGCACGACGACGGCGACGATGACCGCGATGACGATGCGCCGTCGCGTGGTGCGGTCACGCCGCGGCTTGGGAGCGGGCTTCTTGGGGCGCAGCGGCCGGACGTTATCCATACGAGGAGTATGGCAGATTCGCGCGCCGGCGTAACTCGCGGCGGAGACTTAGTTGTGGACGGCCTGCTCCGCGCGCAGCATGGCGGCGAAACGCTGCACCATCCGCGGGTCCAGCTCGTGAGAGGCGCGGCCGCGCAGGTCGGCGACGCTGTCGCCGTTGTGCGCGGCCGGGTCCCAGCGCCGGCAGACGGCAAAAGCGCGGGCCACACGAGGGATGTCCGCCCCGCGACGTCCCTCGGGGTACCCGCCGCCGTCCCAGCGCTCGTTGCCGTAGACGAGCGCCGCCACGGCGTTCTGACGCACGTCGCCGATCGCGGCGGCGCCGGCGTCGCCTGTTCCGAGGACGGCCTGCACACCGTCCTGCACGGCCGCCCCGGTCTCGTGGACGGCGAGCGCGGTGACGAGGCCGGCGGTCTCCGCCTCGCTGAGCCCGATGAAGGCGGCGAAGCGACGGCCGAGGGCCGCGAGGTCGCCCTCGAACTCCGCGGTCGCGCTCGCGGCTGCGTCGCTGTAGAGGCACACGCGGTCGCGGCCGCCGCCCTTGGCGCGCAGCAGCGCGGCGTCGGCGGCCCCGAGCACCCCGTCACTGTCCTTGGCGGAGTCCGGATACGCCGAGATACCGATCGACATCGTCACGCGCAGCTTGGGGCTGCCCGGGTCCAGCCGCGCGATGGAGGCGCGGATGCGCTCGGCCATCGTGGTGGCCTCGTCCAGCGCCGTCCTTGGGAGGATCATCGCGAACTCCTCGCCACCGTAGCGGGCGAGGTAATCCGAGTCCCGGGAGCAGCTGCGCAGGACGTTGGCGACCGCGCGCAGCACGTCGTCGCCCTTCTGGTGGCCGATGGTGTCGTTGACCGTCTTGAAGTGGTCGAGGTCCATCATCAGGAGGCAGAAGCTCTCCCCGTAGCGTGCGGCCCGGCTCACCTCCGCCTTGAGCGACTCCTGGAAGTGCCGGTAGTTGTGGATGCCGGTGAGGCCGTCGCTGATGGCCTGCCTCTCCATGGCCTCGTAGGTGCGCGCGTTCTGGATGGCGATGGCCGCCAGGTTGGCGAACAGGATCACCGGCTCGAGGTCCTCCTCGGCGAACGTGCGTCCCCCGAGGCGGTCGAGGCAGAGCGCTCCCGTGACCTTACCGAGCACGCGCAGCGGCACGACGATGCTCGCCTGGGGCACGTCCTCGCCGGTGCCCGGGATGTGCACGCCGCGAGGGTCGCGCAGCATATCGTTGACGAGCTGCGCCTCGTCGTGCCGCACGACCCAGCCGGCGACGCCTTCGTCGATGGAGATGCGGAACTGCTCGCTGAGCTCGGCGTTGACGTCGCGCGAGTAGATGCACACCAGCTCGCGCGACCCCTCGTCGAGCAGTCGGATGTCCATGGCGTCGTAGTCGACGATGTCCTTGAGCATCTCGCTGATGCGCGGGAACACCTCGCGCTGGTCGAGTGAGCTGAGGAGAAGGGTGCTGAGGTTCATCAACTCGTGCTGCATGTCGAGCTGGCTCTCGAGTCGGGATGAGGTCGTCTCGAGCTCATCGTACTGGCGCGCGTTGCGGATGGCGATAGCGGCGAGGTTGGCGAACAGGCGAGCGGGCTCGAGCTCGCGCGCCTCGAAGGTACGCCCACCGAGGCGGTCCATGGTCATGATCCCGATGACCTCGTCGCCGACGGAGAGCGGCACGAGGATGCACGCCTGCACCTCGTCCTGCTCCGTGCCCGGGATGTGCACGGCGCGCGGGTCGTTGGCCATGTCGTTGACGAGCTGCGCCTCATTGTGGCGCACGACCCAGCCGCTGATGCCCTCGTCCATGGCGATGGGGTAGGCGAAGAGCTCCTGCTCGTCGTGCTCGTCACGCGCGTACATGGTCATCAGCTGGTTGTGCTCGGCGTCGATGAGGCGCACGTCCATGGCGTCGTAGTCGACGATCTGCCTGAGCGTGTCGGCGATGTGCTCCAACACCTCGGTCTGCTCGAGCGACGAGAGCACGGCCCCGCTGGCGCTGAGCAGCTCGTGGCTGAGCGCGAGCTGCTCGGCAAGTTGCCTCGAAGCTCGCTCGGCCTCCTCGTACTGCCGCGCGTTGTGGATGGCGATCGCCGCGAGGTTGGCGAACAGCGTGACCGGCTCCACCTCGTGCTCGGCGAACGAGCGCTCGCCCAGCCGGTCGAGCGCGAGCACGCCGAGCACCGTGTCGCCCAGCGCGAGTGGCGCGATGAGGCTCGCCTGCGGCTCCCACTCCGTGCCGGGCACCAGCGCGCCGCGCGGGTCGTTCAGCATGTCGTTGACGAGCTGGGCCTGGTTGTTGGACACCACCCAGCCACTCACACCGACGTCGATGGGGCTGCGCCAGGAGCGGATCTCCTCACCGTCGGCGTCGTCCTCGTCCACGTAGTAGCCGCTGTAGAGCTCCCCGGCTGCCTGGTCCACGAGGCGGACCTCGAGCGCGTCGTACTCGACGATCTCCTTGAGGAGCGTGGCGATACGGGCGAAGACCTCGCGCGGCTCCAGCGTCGCAAGGAGCGCGCCGCTGACGTCGAGGATGGCGTGACGGAGGGCCAGCTGGGCCTGCACGGCCGCACTGGCCTCCTCGAGCGCTTCGTACTGGCGCGCGTTCTCGATGGCGACCGCCGCGTGCGTGGCGAACACCTCGAGCGACTTCACCAGCTCGAGGGTGGGGTGCCGGCGGTCGGCCGGGTCGAAGAGGTCCAGCACGCCCATCAGCCCGCGGTCCTTGTCGTAGAGCGGAACGAAGAGGTCGTCGTTGCTGCCCCACTCGTCCTCACGGCGCGGCCCAAGGTCGAGCTCCGGCAGGTAGTGGAGCTGCTCGTCGGTCCACTGGTGGCGATGTCGGTCGACGAAGAACGATGAGCCGATCTGGTACTTCTCGAGGAAGAGCTGGTCCCAGATGCGTCGGGGAACCGGCCGCTCGAACAGGAGACGGTCGTACTCGGGGAACTCCCCGACGGTGGCGTGGACGAGGAAGTCCCCGTCCGGCTCACGGAGATAGACGCTCGCCTCGCGGAAGCCGAAGGTCTCGGTCAGGGCCGTGGCGATGACGTGGACGATGGCATCCAGGGCAAGGCTGGATTGCAGCTGGTTGGCCAGCTTGATGAGACCGCGGAGGAGTTCCACCTCCCCGCTCTCGGCCTTGCGATTCCTGGTCCGAAAAGCCATCGCTCCCCCGTCGGCCACCGGCCGCCCTGTCAGAAGGGTGCCCACCATGGTACGCCCGTGGGGGTGCCCGCGACACGGCTGGCGCTCGCCTTGCCTACGTCAACCCGTTTCGGCACACCCGCGGGATTGCTTGAGGGGAACAAGCGCCCATGTCACCCGGTGGAGACGGGGACGAGGGTCGCGCCGGCGAAGCGGCGCGCGACCCTCGTCCCCGTCGTCCGTCAGCTCCGCGCGTGCTCGCCGAGCTTGAGGATGCGCCGCGCCTCGTCCGGGCTCGCGCACGGCCGATCCCACTCGCGCGCCACGCGCGCGACGCGGCCGACGAGCTCGGCGTTCTCCTTCGCCAGCACGCCCTTGTGCAGGAAGATGTTGTCCTCGAAGCCGAGGCGGACGTTGCCGCCCAGCGCGAGGGCCGTCATCGTCACCGGCATGTGCCAGCGGCCGATGCCGGTGCAGGTCCAGGTCGACCCCTCGGGGATGCGGTCGACCAGGAACATCAGGTTGCGCGGCTCGCCGCTCATGCTGCCCGGCACGCCGAGCACGAAGTCCCAGTGCAGCAGCGGGCCGGCCGGGCCGTACTTCTTCACAAGCTTGAGCGCGTTGTCGATCTGGCCGGCCTCGAAGATCTCGAACTCCGGCCGCACGCCCTTCTTCTGCATGCGCTGGTAGAACTCGCTCATCAGCGCCGTGTCGTTGAAGAACACGTCGTCGCCGAAGTTGGCCGTGCCCGTCGTGAGCGACGCCATCTCCGGGCCGAGCTCCAGCGGCTGCAAGCGCTCGTCGGCGGTCATGCCCATGGCGCCGCCGGTGCTCGTCTGGACGATGATGTCGGTCCGCTCGCGGATCGCCTCGATCGCCGCGGCGAACACTTCCCTGGCCTGCGTCGGGTTCGCCTCGGCGTCGCGCACGTGCAGGTGGTACATCGCGGCGCCGGCCTCGCGGCAGCGCGCCGCGTCGGCGCCGATCTCCGCCGCCGTCACCGGCAGGCCCGGCTGCGCGTCCTTGGTGGTCTCGGCGCCGACGCCGGCCACGGTGATGATGAGCTTGTCCATCGTCCTCCTACCCCTCGTACGGGAACTGCTGGTGCACGAACGCCAGGCTCTCCTCGACGACGTCGAGCGCCCGCTGCAGGTCGTGCTCGGTGTGGCGGTAGCAGATGTACCAGTGGTGGTACGGCTGGACGAAGAGCCCGCGGCGGATGCACTGCGTGTAGAACTCCGTCCGCCGCTCCTTGTACTTGTCGTCGACGTGGTCGAACGTCAGGAACGGCATCGGCGGGATGCCGCTCTTGGTGACCGGCACGCCGGAGGCGTCGACGATCGCGCCGAGTTTGTCGAGGAACCGGCCGCCGCGCTCCCAGATCGCGTCCTGCACCTTCTCGCGCTCGAGGACCTCGAGGCACTTCATGCTGGCGGCCATCTCGAGGCTGTTGGGGAAGTACGTGGAGCTGAGGAAGGCGTCCTTGACGTAGACGCTCAGGATCTCGCGCCTGCCGACGAGCGCGGCAATGGAGTAACCGTTGGCCATCGCCTTGCCGACGGTGGTCAGGTCCGGCGTGACGCCGTAGCGCTCGCTGGCGCCGCCCATGGCGACGCGGAAGCCGGTGCGGATCTCGTCGAAGCACACCGGTGTGTCGTGTTTGTGGCAGAGGTCGACCACGGCCTGCAGGTAGCCGTCCGGCGGCGGGATGATCGGCAGGGCCATCGGGTGGCCGACCGGCGTGATGATCACGCCGCCGATCTCGCCGGGGTTCTCGGCGAACACGCGCTCGAGGTGGGCGATGTCGCCGTACTCGAACTCCTTGGTCAGCTCGTGCACGGCCTGCGGCACGCCGCCGTGGTGCTCCACGCACCAGTCGCCCCAGCCGTGGTAGCCGCAGCGGGCGATCTTGTCGCGGCCGGTGTAGGCGCGCATGGCGCGCACGGCCGCATTGGTCGCGTCCGAGCCGGTCTTGACCAGGATGGTTTGCTCGCCACACGGCATGATGTCGGCCAGCCGCTCCTCGAGCTCGTTCTGGAGCGGCTGCACGAGGCTGAAGCAGAAGCCCTTGTCCATCTGCGCCTTGGCAGCGTCGTTGATCTCGTCCTCCACGTAGCCGAGGATGATCGGCCCGTAGGCGCAGAGCATGTCGATGTACTCGTTGCCGTCGACGTCGACGATGTGGCCGCCGTGGCCGTGAGTGATGAACACGGGGTACTCGCCGACGACGAAGTTGTACGGCCGGCGGATGCCGCCGACGCCGCCGGGGGTGAGCCGCTGGGCGTCCTCCAGCATGGCCATGGACTTGGTGAGGTCGAGCTTGGGGGCGCTTTCGACGTTCTTCGTCATGAGGCTCCTTTCGGACCGGAGAGGCGGGAGGGCGTGGTGCGCCGACCCGTCCGGCCGTGAGTTCGCGAGCTGGGTGACCGGCTCAGTGCAGGCGTCTGAGACCCGGTCTCACCCAGGGTCCGGCCAGAGGCGGCTGTAGATGAGCAAGATGGTCACGCCGTGCTCCCTCCCGAGCCTGCGAGGCCGGCGGCGGGGACCGCCTCCGGCCGACCTTGCGAGCGTATCCGATGCGTGGCGCTTTGGCATCCCCCGCGCGTGTGCGCGAGGGAGCATGGCGCGGCCGGCGGACCGCCAGCATGTCCAGCAGGCAGCGGGCGCGGAAGACCCCGGGCTGCGCCGGCAGCAGCAGCGGCGGCGGCGGCGGCGGCGCGGAGGGTATGTGCTTTGGGGTCAAGCACCGCCAAACGTACTTCCAGGAGCCCCATGGGGTGTTTGCACGTACGTTTGGTGGTGCTCCTCCCCAACGCACGTACCTCCCCTCCGGCGCCGCTGCCTCGCCGCGGGCTCGCCGCGGACCTGCTGCGGGCCCGCCGTCAGCCGGATCTGCTCACCGGCGGGCGTCCCCGCCGGCGGACTCGCGAGCTGCGCCGGCGGTCTCCTGAGCGGCCCCGGCCTCCGCCTCTCCCACGGCCTCCTCCGGCGAACCGGCGAGACCCTCCTCGGCCGCCCCGAACAGCACGACCAGCACGGCGCCGACGAGGATGAGGGCGCCGCCCAGCAGCGTCCAGACCGACGGCCGCTCGGCCAGGAAGACGAGGGCGAAGAGCGGCGCACTGGCCGGCTCGAGCAGTCCGACGATCGAGGTGTGCTGCACGGGGATGTAGCGCATCCCGTGGAGGAAGACGGTGCCGCCGAGGGCGGTGCTGAAGACGGCGAGCCCCAGCACCGCCCACAGGTCGGTGAGCGTGAACGCCCAGCCGGCTCCCGCCCACTGGACGAGCCCGAGCGGGAGCATGACGGCCACGACGATCACCCCGTCCGAGATGAGCATCGTGCTGCCGTCGACGTCCCCGCTGAGCCTCTTGGCGACCAGGAAGAAGGCGGCGAGCAGCAGCCCCGACGCCAGTCCGAGAGCCACTCCCAGCGACGACACGCGGAGGTCCGGGTCCAGGAGACCCGGCGCAAGCATGACCACGATGCCCGAGACGGCCAGGACCAGCGCGGCGACCACGACCGTCTCGGTGCGCTGCCTGAGCAACCGGGGAGCGATCAGCGCGATGTAGATGGGCGACATGTACGAGAGGAAGACGGCCAGCGCCACGTCGAGCTGGCGCAGCGCGAGCATGAAGGTGTAGAGCTGCAGCGCGTCGAGGACACCGAGGACGATCAGGCGGCGCAGGACGCCCGGCTGCCGGCACTGCCGCAGCCAGCGCCGGCCGCCGCTGAGCGCGAGCACGATGGCGGCGGCGAGCGCCATCCGGAGGGTGAGCACGGTGCTCGCCGGGAGGTCGGTCATGCCGACCCAGACGCCGGTGGCGCCGAACATGACGGCCGTGCTGCCGACCATGAGCGTACCCTCTCAGCCGGCGCCCACCGCCGCCGCTGGCCTCGCCGCTCACGGCGCCGGCTCCAGGGACTCGGCGCCCTCCTCCTCGTGCTCGCCCAGCAGCACCACGAGCAGGCCGGCGACCACGATGAGCGCGCCGCCGGCGATCGTCCAGCCCGAGATGCCCTGGCCGAGCAGCAGGAGCGCGTAGATGGGCGCCGACACCGGCTCGAGATACCCGAGGATCGAGCTGTGCTGGACCTTGATCATGCCCATGCCGTAGGTCCACATCAGGTAGGCGAGCGCGGTGCAGACCACCCCCAGGATGAGGCCGGCGACCAGGTCGCGCGTGGTCATCCGGTAGCCGGCGCCGACGGTCTGCCACAGGGCGAGCGGCAGCAGGATGAGCGCGTCGAGCCAGGCTTCGGTGAAGACGATGGTCACCGCCGAGACGCGCCTGGTCAGGTCCTTGACCACCAGCTGGAAGGCGGCGTAGCCCACGCCGGCGAGCAGGCCTGCCGTGACTCCCCAGGGCGACAGTTTGATGCCCTCGCCCAGCAGGGACGGCGTGAGGATCACCGCGAGCCCGGCGAGTGCGACTGCGAGCGCGGGGTAGACGATGGGCTCGGTCCGGGCGCGGAACACGCGCGGGGCGATGAGCGCCACCCACACCGGCGCCAGGAACTGGAGGAACATGCCGATGGCGACGCTCGTGTCGCGGATGGCGACGAAGAAGAGCAGGAGCGTGACGGAGTCGATCGCCGCCATCAGCGAGCAGGCGCGGCCAGACGGAGCGGTCCGCCGCGCCGGCGAGCGGACGGCGCCGCGCGAAGACCATGCCGAGCACGATGCCGGCGGTGGCGAAGCGCAGCACGAGCAGGGCGCTCTCCGGCGCCGTCGCCCACTCCACGAGCGCGCCGATCAGCCCCATGATGAGGAACGAGCCGGCCACCAGCAGGTAGCCGCGCGCGGCGCGGCTCATCTGGGCGCCGCGCTCATCACAGGGGCCGGCAACGTGGTGGGTCGGCCGCCGTCACAGCGGCTCCGGCTCGACGGCCGCGGCGGCCGACTCCTCGCCCTCGCCGCGGCCGAAGACCACGATGATGAGCCCCGCGGACAGGATGAGAGCGCCGCCGGCGACCGTCCACACGGTGGGCAGCTGACCCACGAGGAACACGGCGAAGAGTGGGCCGGCCACCGGCTCGATGTAGCCGAGGATCGTGACGTGCTCGACCCGCACGCGCTTCGTCCCCACGATCCAGAGCGTGTAGGGGATCGCGGTGCAGAACACGCCCATCACCACTGCGGCGATCCAAGCCTTGCCGTCGAGCTCGTAGCCGGTGCTGTGGAACTGCCACAGTGCGAGCGGCAAGACGAACAGCGTGTCTATCGCCGCCTCTGCCATCGAGATGGTCGACGAGCTCGACGATCTTGGTCAGGCCCTTCACCGACACCGTGTACGTGGCGTAGCCGAACCCGGTGAACAGCGCCGCCAGCATGCCGGCCAAGGACACCTCCACGCCCTCGCCGAGCAGATCCGGAATGAGGATCACGGCGAGGCCGGTGAGCGCGAGGGCAAGCGCCGGCCACACCAGCGGCTCGCGCGGCGTCTTGAACAGCCGGGGCGCCGCGAGCGCCACCCACACCGGCATCAGGAACAGCATGAACATGGCGATGGCCACGCTGGTGTTGCGCACGGCGTAGAAGAAGAGAAGGAGCGTGAGCGACGACATCGCCGCCATGAGCAGCAGGCGCCAGGCGGCGCCCGGACGGCGCCAGTCGACGAGCATCGGGCGCCGCAGGAACACCACCCCGAGCGCCAGCGCCGCGAAGGCCATGCGCAGACACAGGATGATCGCCTCCGGCGCGTCGGCCCACGCGACCAGCGGCGCACTCCCCGCCATGCCGAGGTACGACACGATGACGATTGCGTAGCCGAGTGGGTCGCGGCGGCGGAGCGTCGTGACGGCCGGGCCTTCGGCCGCGGCCGGCGATGACGGGGTCTCGCTCACAGTGGCGGCTCCGGCTCCACCTCCGGGCCGCCCCACCACACCACGAGCGCTCCGGCGATCAGGATGAGGACGCCTCCCACGACGGTCGCCGGTGTGACCGCCTCCCTCAGCAGCAACCAGGCGAACAGCGGCGCGACCACCGGCGTGAGGAACCCGAGGATGGCGCTGTGCTGGACCGGGATCCGGCCGACGCCCTCCACCCAGATGGAGTAGGCGACGGCCGTGCACACCAGCCCCAGGACGACGGCCGCGACCCAGTCGCGTCCGGTGAGGACGACGCCCAGCGACGTCCACTGCCAGAGGGCCAGCGGCAGGATGACGACCGCGTCGAGTGTGCACTCCAGCGTCACGATGGTGGTGCTGGGGAGCTGCCGCGTGAGGTCCTTGACCAGGAGCTGGAAGAAGGCGTAGAGCACGCCGGCGGCGAGGCCCGCGGCCACGCCGGCGGCGGAGAGCGTCACTCCGCCGCCGGTGAATCCCGGCGCCATGATCACGCCGAGACCGGCAAGCGCGACGCCGAGCGCCAGGTAGACGAGCCTCTCGGTGGGCGCCCTCAACAGGCGCGGCGCAAGCAGAGCCACCCACACCGGCTGGACGAACAGGAGGAAGGTGGCGACCGCCACCCCGGTCTCCCTGATCGCGTAGAAGTAGGCGAGCAGCGACCCGCCGTCGAGGACGCCCATGAGCAGGAAGCGCAGCCACAGCTCGCGCCGCAGGAACGTGCGGAACGCCCGCCGCCGCGCGAAGACCAGCCCGAGCGCGGCGGCGGCGATCCCCAGCCTGAGCACCAGCAGCACGCTGGCCGGCGCATCCGCCCAGGCGACCAGGGCCCCGCTGAGCCCGACGAGGACGAAGCAGCCCGCGACCAGGCCGTAGCCTGTCAGGTCGCGGCCGGCCTGCCGGCGAGCGATCACGGGCTGCGGGCGGTCGGTCACAGCGGCGGCTCCGGCTCGCCGGCGCCGCGCAGCACCACGGCGGCGCCGGACGCGAGGATGAGCGCGCCGCCGGCGACCGACCAGGCCGAGAGCCCCTGACCGAGGAGCAGGAACGCGAACACGGCGGACGCGACGGCGCTGAGCAGCCCGAGGATGGCGCTGTGCTGCACCCGCACCCGCGCCACGCCCTCGACCCACATCGTGAAGGCGAGCGCCGTGGTGAACACCCCGATGAGCAGCAGTGCTGTCAGGTCCTGGCCGGTGGGTGCGTACTGGCCGCCCGTCTGCCAGAGCGCGACCGGCAGGAGGAGAAGCCCGTCGAGAAGGCACATCACGGTGACCACCGAGATGCTCGAGACGTCCCGCGTCTGCCTCTTGATGACGATCTGGAACAGGGCGAAGCCGACGCCGGAGAAGAGCGCCGCCGCGACTCCGGCGACCGACAGCGACCCTGCCCCCGAGAACGACGGCCCGAGGACGAGCGCGAGCCCGAGGAACGCCGCCGGCATGGCGACGTACACCACGCGCTCCGTGGTCACGTGCAGGATCCGCGGCGCGAGCAGCGCCACCCAGAGCGGCTCCAGGTAGTAGATGAACGTGGCGACGGCTACGCCGAGGACGCGCACGGCGTAGAGGTAGGCGAACGCCTGCGAGGCGTCCAGCAGTGCCATGAGGATGAACCGCCGCCACACGCCCGGCCGACGCAGACCCGACAGGGGCCGGCGGCGCCAGAACACAACGAGGAGGACGCCCGCGGCGATGAAGTAGCGGACCACCAGCAGGAGGCTCGCCGGCATGCTCGCCCAGGCGACGAGGACCGGCGTGAGGCTGAACAGGAGGTAGGCGCCGACGACGAGCGCGTACCCGGCCGGGTCCCCGCGGCGCGGCGGTGGAGAGCCGGGCTCGTGGCCCGTGCCCCTGCGCGGCGATGCCCCCTCGCTCACCCCATGTCTCCCGACCACGTCACCCCAGAGGCTCCAGCTCCGGCTCACCACGAGCGTACAGCACCACGAGGATGCCGGCAGCCACGATGAGGGCGCCGCCGGCGACGGTCCAGCTGCTGGGCACCTGACCGAGGAAGACGAGCGCGTACAGCGGAGCGCTCACCGGCTCGACGTACGCGATGATGCCGGCATGCTGCACGCGGATGTAGTGCAGTCCGTCCATGAAGAGGCTGAAGCTGAAGGCGGTGGTGACGAGGCCGAGCAGCGCGGCCATCAGGAGGTCGACGCCCGAGAACCGGTAGTCGGCGCCGCCGACGGCCAGCAGCCCGGGGACGAGCATCACGGCGGCGGTGAACGCACTCTGGGTGAAGACGACCGGGGTGCTGCGCACGGCGAGGCCGCGGAGGCTCTTGGCGAAGAGCAGGTACACCGCGTACATCACGCCGGCGCCCCAGGCGTAGAAGAGCCCGGAGGCCGAGAGCCTGACGCCCTCCAGCAGCAGGCCCGGCACCAGGATCAGCGCCATGCCGGCCAGCCCGATCGCGAGCGCGGCGTACACGACTGGCTCCGTCTTCTCCTTGAGGATGCGGGGCGCCACGAACGCCAGGTACACCGGCGCCAGGTAGCTGAGGAAGATCGCCACCGCGACGCCCGTGGCGCGGATGGCGAGGAAGTACAGGATCAGGTTGAGCGCCAGCGCAACACTGATCCCGAGCACGCGCAGCGGCGCCCCGCGCTTGAACAGGTCGCGCCAGCTGCCGGTGGCGACCACGACGAGGCCGAGCGCGGCCGCCGCGAACGCCATGCGAAGACAGAGGAGCATGGTCGCCGGCATGTCGGCGTAAGTGACCATGACGCCGATGGAGCCGTTGGCCAGGCTGGCCAGCCCGACCTCGAGGTAGCCGCGCAGGCGTTCCGGAGGTTCGGATGCGGCCGCCGAGCCCTGCCCGGCCGCGCCGGGCGACGCGGGAGCCGAGCCCCGCACGGCTGGCGCCGGTCCGCTCACGTGAGTGGTTCCAGCAGCGGCTCGGCCTCGCCCTTGCCGAAGACGATGACCAGGATGCCGGCGGCCACGATGAGGGCGCCGCCGGCGTACGTCGTCCACGGCGGCGCCTCGCCGATGATGACGAACGCCCAGAGCGGCGCCGTCACGGGCTCCAGGTAGCCGAGGATGCCGGCGTGCTCCACGCGCACGTAGCGCAGCCCGTCCGTGAAGAGGCTGAAGCACAGCGCCGTGTAGACGAGGCCGCTGACCACGACGATCCAGGTGTCGGTCCACGTGAGCGAGTACTGGCTCGCCACCGTCTGCCAGACCGCCAGGGGGGTGAAGAGGACCACGGTCCCGATGCAGTAGAACAGGGCGAAGGTGGACCCTCGCACGCCGGCGTCGCTCATGCTGCTGACCAGCATCATGGCGGCGGCGAACATGAGGCCGCCGAGCAGGCCGAAGACGACGCCGGCCACGGTGACGTCGCCGTCGCCGGCGGTCGCCGCCGGGAGCACGAGCACCGCCATGCCGCCGACCGCGACGGCGACGGCGACCATGTCGATGCGGCGGCGGCGCGTGTGCAGCACCGCCGGCGCCAGCAGGGCCACCCACACCGGCGCCATGTACTCGAGCGAGACTCCCACCGTGACGCTCGAGGCACGGATGGAGGCGAAGTAGAAGATCATCTCGAGCGCCACGACGAGGCCGAGCAGGACGATGCGGCGGAAGCGCCCGGACCGGCGGACCTCGTCGACGCCGCCGGTCAGGAAGAACAGGGCCGCGAGCGCGATGCCGGCCAGCCCCATCCTCAGGACGAGGAGCAGGCTGGCCGGCATGGTCGAGACCTGGATGAGCGTCGCCGAGGTACCGAGGATCAGCGACGACGCGGCGATCTCCGCGTAGCCGCGGAGCCGGTGATCGGCTCCCGGGAGGGCCGCGTCCCCCGGCGCAGCACCCGTCGACGTGCCCTCATGCGTCAATCGGCCGCGAACCCCAATCGATTCGAGAAGACGTCCAGGAAGCGCTTGTCCGTGGCGAGGTCGAGGAACTCGATGCGGTCCCTCTCCCTGGCCATGCGGCGTCTTGCCTTGACATCGACGAGCGCCATCTGCGCGCCGACGCCGGCGGCGTTGCCGACGAACGCGACGCGTTTGGTCTCTACCGGCGGGAAGAGGCCGAGGTACTGCGCCGCGGCCAGGTCCAGGTAGTTGCCGAACGCGCCGGCGATGTACACGGTGTCGAGCTCGTCGAGCGACACGTCGAGGCTCTGCATGAGGAGCTCCCAGCCTGAGTGGATGGCGCCCTTGGCGAGCTGCAGGCTGCGCACGTCGTGCTGTGTGAAGACGATGTCGCCGTGCGGCCCTTCGGTGAGCAGGTACTCCCAGCCCTCCTCACCCTTGCGCACGCGGGGGTGCTCGGCGTTCATGCGGCCGCTCTTGTCCACGACGCCGGCGTGCACCAGCCCGGCGAGGAGATCGACCACGCCCGAGCCGCAGATGCCGATGGGCTCGGCGCCGGTGATGGTCGCCAGCTCCACGGGGTCGCCGGCCTCGTCGATCTTGACGCGCTCGATAGCGCCGGCCACGGCCTTCATGCCGTTGCGGATCTGGTACCCCTCGAACGCCGGGCCCGAGGCGCAACTCGTGACGGTGACGCGGCCGCCGTGCGCGAGCGCGATCTCCGTGTTGGTGCCGATGTCGATGGCCATGCTGGGCTTCTTCTTGGCCACCAGGTGGGTGGCCGCGACCACGGCGAGGGCGTCGGAGCCGACGAAGCCGGCGATCGGCGGCGGGAAGTGCACGCCGCCGTCGGGGTTCATGTCGATGCCGAGCTCGCTCGCCTTGAGCGTGATGGGCTCGGCGGCGGCGGGCGCGAACGGCGCCTGGCCGAGGCCGACGGGAGAGAGGCCGAGAGCCAGGTGGTGCATGGCGGTGTTGCCGACCACGGTCATGTCGCAGACGTGGTTGGGGTGCACGTCCTGACGCTCGTAGAGCACCTTGAGGTTGCCGTTGATGCCCTCGCGCACAGCCGCCGCCAGCAGCGCCGTCTCGTTGTGCTGAGAGGCGTGGGCGATGCGGCTGATGACGTCCTCGCCGTAGCGCATCTGCGGGTTCTCCAGCGCCTCCTGGTCGATCAGCGCTCCCTTGCGCAGGTCGAAGAGATAGGCGATGACCTTGGACGTGCCGATGTCCACGGCCACGCCGTAGCACTCACAGTCGCGGTCCCCGGGGTGGACGTCGATCACTCGCTTGCCGTACAGGGTCGCGGTGACCCGCCACTTGCCGTCGCGCAGTGTGGCGGGGAGCTCCTCGAGCACGTGCAGCGGGACCTCGACGCCGCCGAGCCCCTGGTCGAAGCGCTCGAGGTCCGAGCGCTTGTCGGCCAGCGTCGGCGGCTCGAGCTGCACGGAGCGGGTGCGGACGGCCGGGTTGGCGGCGCCGTGAGTGAGTTGCGACGTCGTCAGGATCCGCCGCTGACCAGCGGTGCCGCGCACCTCGATGCTGACGCGCGCCGAGCGCGGATACGCCTGGCAGGCGAGGCGCCAGCCCTCGTCGCGGAGCTTCTCCGGGATGCGCTTGAGCTCCCGCTCGGTGGGCGCCGTGAGCTCGCCTGAGCCGAGCCGGACGAGGCACTTGCCGCAGGTGCCGCGGCCGGCGCAGTCCGTGGGGATGTCGATCTGGGCGCGCACGAGCCCCTCGAGCAGGTTGTCCTGCTCGTCGATGGTCAGGGTGAGCCCGATGGGCTCGACGAAGACTTTCGGCACCGGTTTCTCCTTGTGTTCCGTGAGGACGGGCGGGCGGCGCTCCCGGCCGCCCGCCCGCCAGTCGCTCTCCTCTGGCGAAGTCCCCCCGGTACTACCCCTCAGGCTCCGCGCTCAGACCTCGGCCCCTCTCAGACCCTGGCCTCGCCGAAGATGTCGGCCATGCGGTTCTTGCGGTCGACGACCTTCTGCATGCGCGCGTCCCACACCTCGCTCAGCGTCGGGCCGTGACCGGGATCGTACAGGCCGGCCACGCCCAGGCGCGGACTCTCGTCGCAGCCCTCGAGGTGGCACTTGCCGGGCACATAGTCCTTGGGCTCGCTGTAGACGCTGATCACGCCCTCGTAATTGCGCAGTACGACCTTGTTGGGCGCCTGGCTGATCACGTAGTTGGGGAAGACCGGCGTCTTCCCGCCGCCGCCGATGGCGTCGATGATGTAGGTCGGCACGCCGAAGCCGGTGGTGTGGCCGCGCAGGCTCTCGTAGATCTCGATGCCCTTGGCGACGCTGGTGCGGAAGTGCGTGGTGCCCTGCGCAAGGTCGCACTGGTAGTAGTAGTAGGGCTTCACGCGGTACTGCAGCAGCTTGTGCACGAGCTTCTTCATCACGCGCGCGTCGTCGTTGATGCCGCGCATGAGCACCGTCTGGTTGCCCAGGTTGATACCCGCGTCCGCCAGGCGGTCGCAGGCCAGCTTGCTCTCGGGCGTGAACTCCTGCGGGTGGTTGAAGTGGGTGTTCAGGAAGAGCGGGTGGTACTTGTGCAGCATCTCCACCAGCTGGGGGGTGATGCGTTGCGGGCACACGACCGGCATGCGCGAGCCGATGCGGATGATCTCCACATGGTCGATGGCGCGCACGCGCCTGATGATGCTCTCGAGCTGGTCGTCGCTGAGCACCAGCGGGTCCCCGCCGCTGATGAGCACGTCGCGGACCTCGGTGGCGCGCTCGATGTACTTGATCGCGTTGTCGATCTCGTCCTTCGGGATCATGCTCTCGTGCCCGCCGACCAGACGGCGGCGCGTGCAGTGGCGGCAGTACATGCTGCACTGGTCGGTGACGACGAAGAGCACGCGGTCGGGGTACCGGTGCGTGATGTGCGGCACCGGCGAGTCGAAGTCCTCGGAGACGGCATCCTCGATGTCCTCGGAGTGGATCACCAGTTCGGCCGGCGTCGGGACGCCCTGCATGCGCACGGGGTCGGTGGGGTCGTCGGGGTCCATCAGTGAGGCGTAATAGGGCGTGACGCTGACGCGGAACTTGCCCATGCAGGCGTCAAGGTCGCTTACCTGCCCCTCGGTGAGATCGAGGACGCTCTGGAAGTCCTCCGTGGTGGTGAGGCGGTGGCGCAACTGCCACTTGTAGTCGCTCCAGTCGGCGTCGCTCACGTCTTTGAATCGCGGTATGTCTCGGCGGTCTCTGATCATCTGGGCACTCCTTCTCCGCAAGGCCCCTGACCCTTGCGGCTCCTCAGGTCCGGTCGCGTCCGGCCTCCACGTGGCCGGGCGTGATGCACTGGTGTATACGGAGTTTACAGCGGCGCGGGCGGCGCCGTTGCCGGGCTCCGGGAGGGCGCGGCGGGTGTGCGGGCGCCGCGCCGGCCAACGGTTACAGGCCGGGGCCCGCGATGATGCGCTCGATGACCCCGCGGGCTTCGGCGCCGAGCGGCACGGCAGTGTGCTCGGCGAGCAGCTGCTCCGCGAGCGCCGTCGCCTTCTCGTAGGCGCCCTCGCGGCCAGAGGCGACCCAGGCGTCCCACATGCGTGCGGTCGAGCAGGCGCGGGCGCCACACCTGCTTCATGTGGCGGCGGGTGTGGCGCTGCCCGAGGTAGTTGCCGCCGATGCCGACCTGCTTGATCGTCTCGAGAGCGATCGCCTCCTCGTCCACCTGGATGCCCGCGGCGATGGACGCGTTCCAGCTGAAGATCTCGCTGTCCATCACGAGCTGCTGTGGGCTGAAAGCCGCAGCGGCGCCGAGCAGACCGGCTCCGCCGGTCACGTCGGCGCCCGACGCCGTAGTCGTCATCGAGACGAAGGCGTCCTGCTGGCACGCCTGCCAGTCCGGCTCGTGGCTGGTGGTGCGCAGGCCGCCGGCGACGAGCGGCAGGCCGAGCGCGGGCGGCGAGCTGCGCGGCGGCGAGCTGGAAGAGCGAAGCCTGAGGGCCGGCCGCCGGAAGCCCGGCGGCCATCGGGTCGGCGACGTAGAAGAAGGGCGCGCCGGGAACCGCAGCCTGCACGGCCGCGCAGCCGGCGAGCACCCCTGCGTGGTGACGGATGAGTGCCGGGCCGAGGTCGGCGGGCACGGGAGCCGCCGCGCCGGCCGTCGCCGCCGCCGTCGAGGGCGGAGGCGCGACGCCCGCCGCGGCGTCGGCCGGCGCGAGCACCAGCCCGACGGGCAGGCCGGCGCGGGCGAAGACGAGCGCCGCGTCCAGCGCGGAAGCGCCGCCGCAGAGCGAGAGCGGCGGGCGGCGGCGCGCCTCTTCGACAGACCCGGCGACGGCCGCTGCCAGCCCGACGGCAGCGTCGGCGTCGGCGACGGACGTCAGCAGGCCGGCCAGCACGTGCTTGCTGGAGCCGGCCAGGCAGCGCGCGAGCGCGGCGGTGGCGGGCACGCCGGCAGCGCGCAGCGGCGGGCCGGCGAGGACGGCCACTTCAGGTAGCGCGTCGGCCAGCAGGATAGCCTCATCCAGATCGGCGGCGGTGGCCGGCACGGAGTCGCCACCGGCCAGCCGGCGGACGCGCTCGGGCACGCCGGCCTCACCGGCGGTCGCGGCGCCGGCCGCCAGCCACACGTGGCCGGCGCCAAGTGCGACGTCGTGCTCCGGCACGCGGCCGGCCAGCACGAAGGCGGGCGGCGCCGAGAGCGCCGCGGCCTCAGCCGCGGCGCCCTCGGCGCCCAGCAGCTCGAGCGCGGCCGCGTGCACGGCTGCGACGTCGTCGTCGCTCAGCACGCGCAGGGCGAGGCGCGCCTGCGTGGTCAGTATGGGGCGCGCCTGCACGGCCGGCGCGTCCGCGCCGGCCCCCGTCGCGCCGGTCGTCTTCTCGGTCACCGGCTCGCTCCCTTCTGCCTCGGCGAGCACGGCCTGCAGCCGGTCGCGGATCGTCTGCTCGAGCACGAACGCGCGCGGCTCGTCGCGCAGCTCCTGCGTGCGCGTCGCGACGCGCTCCTTGAGCGTGGTCGCTCCCGCGGCCGCCCAGCGATCGTGCGTAGCACGGTCGAACAACCGCGGCTGCCACGTCTCGCGGTGATGCTTGCGCGTGTAACCCCGGCCCAGGTGACTGCCGCCGGGGCCGACGGCGTCGATCTCGTTGAGCGCCAGCGCCTCGTCGTCGACGCCCACGTCGACGAGCAGCGCGCGGGCGTAGCCCACCAGCTCGTCACCGAGCACGATGGTCTCGTAGCTGCTCTGCAGGCCGCTCTCGAGGTAGCCGACGTCGTGCAGCAGCGTGGCTCGGCTCAGCGCGCCAAGCACCGCGGTGATGCCGGCCTCGGCTGCCCACTGCTCGTCGAAGCTCTTGGCGTCGGCGACCGCCGCGTAGGCGAAGCTCGGCAGTCCGTAGAACCGCGCCAGGTCGGTGGCCGCGGCGTTGCCGAGGAAGTGCTCGGGCGCGCCGTACACGTCGACAGCGGTGCGCATGTCGAAGGCGCCGCACCCGACCCCGTAGACGAACGGCGCGCCGGCCCGGGTCAGCTGGTGGACGACCAGACCGCTCAGCGTCTCGGCGTTGCCGATGACGATGGTCGCGGTCAGGGAGGCCGGCGCCGTGGTGCCCGCGGCCGGCGCCGGCGCGTAGACGAGCGGGATGTCGAGCTCGGCGCACGCGATGACCTTGTCCAGCGCCTCCTCGCTGTGGATGAGCGGCGGGTTGGGCATCGCGTAGCAGCCGAAGCTGCGAGCCTCACCGCACATGGCCGCCATGTCCCTCATGCGGCGCAGGGAGACCGCGTCGTGCGCCGTCGTCAGCAGCGGCTTGCGCGTGCCGGCCAGCATGGCGGCGAACTGCGCGAGGTCGCCGGCCTCTGCCGGCACGTCGCTCGGCAGGCCCATGCTCATCACGAAGTCGAGGTCCGCGAGCTTCTCCGCGAGCGCGGCCATGCCCTCCACGTCGGCCGTGGTGCTCGCGGCGGCGCTCGCCGGTGTCGGGGTCGGTGACGTACACGCAGTCCGACCCCGTGCCGAAGTAGCTCCGCCCGTCCTCGAGCTCCAGCCCGCCGAGCTCGCCGCGGCGCGCGTGGCCCTCGCCGCCGGACGCGCCGCGCTCCTTGAGCTTGAAGTGGCGCGGCGCGCTCTGCAGGGCGGCGTCCACCAGAGCGGCCGGGATGCGGGCGCGCGTCCCTTCGACGCGCGCGCCCGCCTCCGCCAGCATCTCGCGGCTGCCGGCGTGACGCACCTCGACGCCGGTCTCCTCGAGCAGCGCGAGCGTCGCCTCGTGCACACGCCAGCAGGCGGCGTCGTCCCAGACGATGAGGCGGGCGGCGGGCATCAGGGGGTCCCAGCGGTCATCGGCGCGTCAGGCTGGAGCCCTCAGGCCCCCGCCAGCTCCTTGTCGGCGCGCGCGACGATCGCGCGCAGCTCTGCGACCACGTCGTCCGGCAGCGGCTCGGGCCGGTAGTTGGCCAGGATGTCGTCGGCGATCTCCGTCGCCTTCTCCAGGGCGCCCTTCTTGCCGTCGCGCAGCCAACTGTCGTACGGCGTCCGGTCCCAGACGCCGGGCCGCCAGATCTCCTTCATGTGCTGCCGCGTGTGTTTCTCGGCAAGGTAGGTGCCGTTCGGCCCGACCCTCTTGATCACGTCCAGCGCCAGCGTCTCGTCGTCCACCACGATCCCGGCTGCGACCTTCTGCACGATGCCGTAGATCTCGCTCTCCATGACCATGTGCGGGTAGCTGAGGATCTTGGAGCCGTTGAGCAGCCCGGCGCCGTTCATCATGTCGGCGTTGGTCATGACGCTGGCGAAGGTGCTGAGCGAGTCGTCGACGGCCGCCTGCCAGTCCGGCTCTTTGGCGCCGGTGGCCATGGTGCCCATCGCCATCGGCACGCCGTAGAAGTGGGCGAGCTGGGTGGAGGCGCCGGCGAGCAGGTAGTCCTCGGGCGAGCCGCCGGTGTAGCCGCCGGTCTTGAGGTCGATCACGCTCGGGGCGCCGGCGAAGAAGGCGGGCACTCCGGGGTACGCCAGCTCGAGCAGCACCACGCCGCTGAGCGCCTCGGCGTTCTGCACGACGAGGTTGCCCGCGAGCGTGGCCGGGCCGGTGCCGGCGGCGAGCGGCATGGGCATGAAGCCGCTCGCGAGCCCGTGCTCGGCGGCCACGAGGTTGGCCTCCAGGTTGGGGCCGTCGTGGGCAAGCGGGTCCACGGCGCACTGCATGAAGCTCAGGATCGGCCGCTCGCGCAGCTTGTCCGTGCCGCCGGTGATGGCGGCCGCCATCTCGACGAGGTAGCGAGCGGGCTTGTCGCCCACGGTGGTCACCGTCTGGAAGTGCTTGCTGGTGTTGGTGAACACGGCCTCGGCGTCGTGCAGCGCCTTGGTCGCCGGCGGCACGTCCTGACTCGTGACCACTGGGCCCCAGTAGTAGCTGATGCTGGGCAGCGCGTCGACGAAGCGGGCGCTGGTCGCCGCGTCCGCCTTGGTGCTCGGCCGCTTCTCGCCCTTGTGGTGATCCCAGACGAACACGCCGGAGCCGTCGTTGCTCAGGTAGCAGTGCTTGCCGTCGATGAGCATGTCGCAGGCGGGGTCGCGGCCGGCGAGCACGTAGCTGTCCGGGACCTGTGAGACGGCCTCCATGACGACCGCGCGAGGGAGCTTCGCGATCTGCGTCGCGCGGTCGACCTCGCAGCCGTTCTTCTCGAGCACGTCGAGGGCGCGCTCGCTCGGGAAGCGGATGCCGACCGTCTCCAGCACGTCGAGTGTCGCCTCGTGGATGCGCTCGAGCTCGCTGGGGCTCAGCACGTCCCACCAGAGCTTCGGGGCGATGGGGTTGATTCGGGAAGTCATTGCGGCAACCTCGCAAGGATCCGTCGACGACAGGTCAGGTGAAGTCGGGCAACGGGCGGGCAGTCGCGGAGATGCTGGAGGGGAGCCCGTCCGCGGAGCGCGGAGAGCTTAGAGGCCGCAGGCGCGGTTGATCGTGCTGATGCTGATGCTGGATGCGTCGGGCACGGGGCGGAGTCTATCACCGGCCCCGCGCACGGGAAACCACTGCGGCCGTGTCGGAGCGCGGCACATGCAGCGGTTTTGTGCTGCGACCCCGAGCAGCCGCGAGGCACGTCTCACACCTCGATGAAGCCCTCGCTCACCATCACGGACTCACCGCCGACCCACACGCCGGTCACCTCGCCGCGCCGCTTCTCGGACCGCGCTTCGAGTACGCTCGGCCGGCCCATCTCGACGCCCTGGGCGATGCGCCAGGTGAAGTCGCCGTCCTGCGCCGCGTCGAGGTGGGTGAGCAAGCCTGCGAGCGCGCAGTTCGCACTTCCCGTTGCGGGATCCTCAGGTATGCCGTCCAGCGGCGCGAACATGCGTGCGCGGATGTCGAACTCGTCCGACGACCTCGTGTAGACGTACACGTAAGGGGGAGCGTCCCCGGTCTCGGCGCCGCCGGCCGACAGCCGCTCGATCCCGGCCAGGTCCGGACGGGCGCGCCTCAGCGCATCCGCGTCTGTGAGCTCGACGATGACGAACGGCAGACCGACCGACGCGACCTGGGGCGAGTGAGCCGTCATGAGCACCGCGTCGGGGGCGAGAGAGACGGCCGCCGCCGCGTCCGCCGCCGGGACGGCCGGCCCGAGGGAGAGACTCTGGGGGGCGTTCAGCTCACACCAGATCCGGCCTTCCTCGCGGCGTTCGACCGCGACGGGGACCACTCCCGCCCCCTCCTCGAAGGCCACGGTGACCGCCTCGTCGAGCGGCCCGAACGCGCCCATCGTCGCAAGCACGAACGCAGTCCCGACGTTCGGGTGTCCGGCAAAGGGCAGCTCCCGCGAAGGCGTGAAGATGCGGACCCTGCGGTCGTGCCCGGCCTCCGGAGGCAGCACGAAGGTGCTCTCGGAGTAGTTGAACTCGCGAGCGATCTGCTGCATCTGCTCGCTGGTCAGTCCTGCCGCTTCCGGCAGGACCGCGAGCTGGTTGCCGCCGAACCGGGTATGGGTGAACACGTCGCACGTGAAGTAGCGGTAGCGCATGCCAACCCCTTTCTCGCAGAGCGACGACCTGCCGCTCGATCAGCTCATTCCCGGCCGGCGGGCCTCGACCTCCGTCAAGATCGCGTCGAGGCCGGCCTTGACGTCGCCCGGCAGCTCGAAGGCGCGCGGCTCGGAGCGCAGCTCCGCGACCCGCGCCCGGAGCCGGTCGAGCAGTGTCTGCGACCCGCCCGCCTTCCACGCGTCGTGGCGGGTCGTGTCGAAGAAGTCGCTCTGCCAGATGCCGCGGAAGTGCTTGCGGGTGTAGGGCCGGGCCAGGTGGTTGCCGCCCGGCCCCACCTCTTTGATCTCATGCAGCGCCAGCGACTCGTCGTCCACCGGCAGGGGCGCCATGAACGCTTTGGCCCAGCCGAGCAGGTGGTCGCCGAAGACGATGGACTCGTAGCTGCTCTGCAGGCCGCACTCCAGGTAGCCGACGTCGTGCAGCAGCGTGCCCCGGCTGAGCTTGCCGAGGATCGCCGTGAGCGCCGCCTCGGCGCTCCACTGCTCGTCCAGCAGCTTGCTGTCGGTGTGAGCCGCGTAGGCGAAGCTCGGCAGGTCGTACCAGCGCGCGAGGTCCGTCTGGGCCTGGTGACCGCGGAAGACGTCGGCCGACGAATACACCTCGTTCATCGTCTTCATGTTCATGGCGCCCACCCCGACGCCCCAGACGAACGGCGCGCCGGGCCTGACCGCCTGGCTCAGCACGAGCCCGGCCAGCACCTCGGCGTTGGCGACCACGATCACGGCGGCCACGCTGGCCGGGGCCGTGCTGCCCGCGTTCGGCGCCGGCGCCCAGACCACCGGGATCTCGAGCTCGGCACAGGCGATGACCTTGCTGGCGCCGTCCTCGTCGAACAGCAGGGGCGGCACTGGCATGGCGTAGATGGCGAAGCTGTCGCGTTCGCCGGCCAGCGCCGCCATCTCCTGCATCTTGGGCAGGATGTGGCCGTCGCGCGGCGCCACGATGAGCGGCCTGCGCGTGCCGCGGAGCATCGCGTCGACCTGCACCAGGTCGTCGATGGCCTGGGGCGCGTCCTCGGGCAGGCCCATGCTCATCACGAAGTCGATGTTGGGGAGCTTCTCGCAGAGCGCGGCCATGCCCTCGACGTCGGCGCGGCGTACGCGGCGGCGCTCGCGCGTGTCGGGGTCGCACACGTACAGGACGTCCGACCCGGTGCCGCAGTACGTGTGGGCGGCGTCGAGCACCAGCGGCTCCGTCGCGCCGCCGCGCGGCTTGATCGTCCAGTCGCGGGGCGCGCTCGCGAGCGCGCGCTCCACCAGCTCCGCCGGGATGCGCACGCGCGTGCCGTCGACCTGCGCGCCGGCTTCGGCGAAGATCTGCACGGCCGGCGCGTAGTGCACGTCGATGCCCGTTTCGGCGAGCACCTGCAGCGTCGCCTCGTGCACGCGCCGGCAGGCGCTCTCGTCCCAGATGGTCAGGCGGGCAGCGTCCACGGCGCTTCTCCTTCGTCCGGCGCCGTGAGCGTCGCTCGCCCGGCGCAGAGTGCTTCGTCGCTCCCGTCGCTCCACGGCACGGGCCCTCCTTTGACGATACTCGATGCGCGTCTCGTCGGTGACCCCGGGCGACCACCGGCCGAGCGCTTGCACTGGACACGCGTCCGGCCGCCGGAGATGCTACCGGGCATGGACGTCGGACGGGTACGCGACGACGGGCTCTGCATGCAGTGCGGCACCTGTGTCGCCGTGTGCCCGACCCACGCGGTCGCCCTCGACTGGGATGTGGCGGCCGGGTACCGCGTCATCGTCGACCGGGAGCTGTGCACCGACTGCGGCATCTGCGTCGAGGCCTGCCCGGGACCGGGAATGGACTTCCGCCCGGGCGCGTGGTGGCGCGAGCGCAACGCCGGCGCCGCCTGCCGCGACTTCCTCGGTCCCTGGCGCCGGCTCTGGTTCGGCTGGGCGTCGGATCCCGAGGTCCGCCGCCTCGGGGCGTCGGGCGGCGTGGCGACGGCGCTCCTCGCCGCCCTCCTCGAGGAGGACCTCGCGGACGCCGTGCTGGCCGTCGGCACGAGCGCCGAGAATCCGCTCCAGGCCGTCGGCGCCATCTGCCGCTCACCCGCTGAGGTCGCCGCCTGCCGCGGGTCCAAGTACAACGTGGTCCCCGTCAACACGCTGCTCGGCACGGTGCTTCGCGAGCCCGGACGTTACGTGCTCGTCGGGCTGCCGTGCCACATCCAGGGACTGAGGCTCGCGCAGCGCCGCTCCCGCCGGCTGCGCGAGCGGGTCGTCCTCACGCTGGGCATCTTCTGCGGCCTCACCGGAGAGCCGCGCGCGACCGAGGTGGCCGCGCTCCAGGCCGGGCTCGACCCCGCGGCGCTCGCCTCGGTCTCGTACCGGGGCCCCGGCTGGCCCGGCGGCATGCGCCTGGTCACCCGCGACGGACGCATGCGGTGGCGCGACTACCCCCAGTACTACGACCGCTACGTCGCCGCCCACACGCCGCCCCGCTGCCGCATCTGTCCGGACGCCCTCGCCGAGCTCGCGGACATCTCCGTCGGCGACGCCTGGCTCGAGCGGTTCGAGGGCTCCGACGGCGTGAGCGACCTGATCGTACGCACGCCGGCCGGCGAGCGCGCCGCGGCGGCCGTGCGCGGCCGGCTCTGCCTGGAGGACGCGACCCCCGAGGACATGATCGCGTCCCAGTCCGAGACCCGCCTGGTCAAGCGGGATGTCCTGCGCGGCCGGCTCGCGCTGCGCGCAGCGGCCGGCCGCCCGCTGCCCGATCATCCCGGCCTCGACCTGCGCGCCGGCCTCCGTGACGTCGTGCTCGGAGCGGCGGACGGGAGCCGTGAGCTCCTGTACCGCGGCCGCGCGGGCAGGCGCTATCCTTCGCCCCGCTGAGCCGCCTCAGAGCCCGGCCTCCAGCCTCACGACTTCCCAGCGGTCCGGGTCCATGCTCGAGGCTCCCAGGGACCTGACCGCATCAAGGGCAGCCGGCGGCATACCTCCGCAGGCGCCGCGAGGGCAGGCGCCGTTGAGCGTGCCGCTGCGACTGCCCGGCACGTGTCCCTGGTTGCCGCGCGCGGCGAGCGCGGATGCGACTCTGCTCGTGCGACTGCGGGCAGTCGGAACCTGAGCGAACTTCGCGGGCGCGCCGAGCCGCCGGTGGCGGATTGCTCGGCGAAGTTGGGCGCGCGCGGCGGCGACGCTTTACTCGTGCGCGCCCCGCCCATACGCTCGAGACCTGCGAGCGACGGGGCGCTCCTGCCATCTCGCCCGTGGGGCCGGGCGTCCAGCCGTCGTTCCGCCTCACCCGTCGTCTCGCCGGCCGTGACCCGTTCGCCTGCAAGCGGAGGTGCTCCAGTGAAGAGGAACCTGCACGCCGGGCGGCCCAGCTCGGGCGGGCTCAGCCTGACCGTGTTCACGGAGGCCGAGCTCGACGACATCCACCTCGGCTCGCTCGAGGTGCTCGAGCGGACCGGCGTCTGGGTCGAGGCCGACGACGCGCTCGACATCTACAGCGACGGGGGCTGCGTCGTCGACCGCGAGACGCGCATGGTGCGCATCCCGCCGCACCTCGTGGAAGACGCGATCCGCTCGGCGCCGCCCAAGAGCTACCTCTGCGGCCGCGACCCGGAGCAGGACATCGTCCTCGAGTCGGGCCGTGTCTACGTCTCCAACTTCGACGAGGGCATCATGATCGTCGACTCGCGGACGGGCGAGTACCGCCATCCGGTGCTCCAGGACGTGCACGAGGCGGCACGGCTGGTCGACGCCCTCAGCGACATCGACACGTACGAGTCGGCCGTCCACCCGGGCGACGTGCCGGAGGAGACCGCCAGCCTCCACAAGTGGGAGGCGGCCATCCGCAACACCGGCAAGCCGGTCGGCACCGAGGCCACGAGCGCCTACGACTGCAGGAAGCTCATCGAGATGGCCACGGTGGTCGCGGGCGGCGAGGACGAGTTCCGCCGCCGCCCGCTCATCGGCTTCGGCGTCTGCCCGGTGAGCCCGCTCAAGATCCCGCGGGACGCCTCCGAGGTCATCATCGAGTCGGCGCGCGCCTGGTGCCCGGACACGATCCTCAGCATGGCGATGTCGGGAGGATCGGCGCCGGTCACGCTCGCCGGCACACTCGTGCTCCACAACGCGGAGGTGCTCGCCGGCATCGTGCTCTCGCAGCTTGTCGAGCGCGGCTGCCCGGTCACCTACGGTTCGTCGACGACCGCCATGGACCTCAAGCTGGCGGCGGCGTGCGTGGGCTCGCCGGAGCTCGCCCTCTTCAGCGCCGCCTGCGCCCAGATCGCCCGCCGCTACCTGCTCCCCAGCTTCGTGGCGGGGTTGTAGGCGGATTCCAAGCTCGGTGACGCGCAGACCGGTCACGAGAAGACCCTCACCGGACTCCTTCCTGCGTTGGCAGGCGCCAACCAGATCTACGGGGCGGGGATGATCGAATCGGGCGTCACCTTTGATCTGGGCCAGCTGGTCATGGACAACGAGATCGCGCGGATGATCAAGTTTGCGGTCGCGGGCATCACGGTCACCGACGAGACCATGGCGATCGACGACATCGCCAGGGTCGGCGCCTTCGGCGACTTCCTCTCGCTGGATGCGACGCTCAAGCACATGCGCGAGCTGAGCCAGCCGACCGTCCTCGACCGCCGCGTGCGCGAGGACTGGGAGAGCAGGGGCGCGACCGACCTCGCCACGCGGGCGCGCGCCCGGGCACTGGAGCTTGTGGAGTCGCACCAGCCGCTGCCGCTGGACCCCGATGTGGCCCAGCAGCTCCGCCGCATCATCGAAGCCGCCGACCGCGAGAAGGGCGTGGCATGATGACCACCACCCTGCCGCACATGAGCGAGACCATCGCCCTGCTCAAGGACGAGGGCCTGCGCGAGTCGGTCAAGGTGATGGTCGGCGGCGCCCCGGTCGCCGAGGCCTACGCCGCCGAGATCGGCGCCTACGGCTACGGCGCCAACGCCTGCATGGCGGTGGAGCGGGCGAAGGAGCTGGTGGGGTAGCCGGGAGCTCCCCCGGAGCAGCCTGTGACGGCGACCACAGAACGCGAATGGATCGCGGCGCTCAGCGCCGTCAGGGCTCAGGCCCCGGCGGCTCCTCCGCGACCGGAACGGCCTCGCTCCAGGACCATGTCGATGTAGTCGTCGCAGAGCGCGAGCGCATCGTCGACACTGAAGTCCGTCGCCGCCATCAGCAATTCGATCCAGGCGCCGTCCGCGAGGGCCACGAGCCCGATGCCGGCCTGGCGCGGATCGATGTCCAGGCCTTCTTGTCGCGCCGCCTCGCGGAAGAGCTCGCCGTACCGCTCGCGCTCCTCTGCGTACACGCGCTCGTTGATCTCCTTGAGCTCCGGGTCGCCGAGGGCCGCCTGCCAGAACCCGAACCAGGCGTGGGCCCGCTCGGGCGACGCCAGCTCATGGTGGTACTCCGTGGCGATGATGGCGCGCAGCGTCGCCACCGGGTCGTCATCCGTCTCCGGGACCGAGGCGAACGCCGCCCGCTCCTCATCCGCCAGGCGCCGGAACGCCTCGAGGAGGAGTTGTCGCTTGTTTCCGAAGTGGTGCCGGACGAGTCCGCGGGACACGCCGGCGGCGTCGGTGATCCTCTCGATGGAGACGCCTGCGGGGCCGTAGGTGGCCATGCACAGGATCGTCGCCTCGATGAGCTTGTCCTTCGACGCGGCGGCGCTGAGCTGGCGCTTGTTCTGCGGCGGCTCGACGCCGTCCGCGGGCCGCTCTGACGAGTGCGCTCCGTCCATCGCGTCGCAGCGTACCACGGCGGTCTTGACGCCGACCAGACGAACTTGCTATACGTATAGATAGCGAAACCATCGGGGGGAGGTGGGCTCTTTGAAACGACGTGCCCATGCGGGGCGTACGCGCAGCGGTGGCTTCAGCCTGAATGCCTTCACCGACGACGAGTTCAGGGACATCCACCTCGCGACGCTGGAGGTCCTTGAGCAGACGGGCGTCTACACCGACGACCCCGAGGCGATGGACGTCTTCGAGTCCGGCGGCGCGAGCATCGACCGGGCGACGGGTGTCGTGAAGATCCCGCCGCGGCTCGTCGAGGCGGCGATCGACTCGGCGCCGGAGCGCATCCTGGCCGCCGGTCGGAGCCCCAAGGACGACATCATGCTCGACGCCGGGCGCGTCGGCTTCACGACGTTCGGCGAGGGCCTCAAGATCGCCGATCTCGAGACCGGCGAGATGCGCGAGCCGACCAAGCAGGACGTCGCCGACACCGCGCGCCTCGCGGACTACCTGGACGAGCTGGACAGCTACGAGCTCGCCGTCGGAGCCCATGACATGCCGACCGCGACGGCGACCATCCACAGCTACGAGGCGGCGCTGCTCAACACCAGCAAGCACGTCTGCGCCGGCCCGCTCTCCCGGTGGGAGACCGAGGTGATCCTTGACGTCGCTGCCGCTGCCGTGGGTGGCCGGGAGGCTCTGCGGCGGCGTCCGATCGTGATGATCGGCGTGTGTCCGGTGAGTCCGCTGAAGCTCCCCAAGGAGTGCTCGGAGGCGATCGTCTCGGCCGCGCGGGCAGGCGTCCCCTGCCTGGTGCTTTCGATGGCGATGTCGGGCGGTTCGGCCCCGGTCAACCTCGCCGGTACCCTGGTCGTCCACAACGCCGAGGTGCTCGCCGGGATCACGCTCGCGCAGCTCACGAGCCCGGGGACGCCGGTCCTCTACGGCAGCTCGACGACGGCGATGGACCTGCGTCTCGCGGCGGCCTCCGTCGGCTCGCCGGAGTGCGGCGTGATCAGCGCCGCCGTCGCCGCCATCGCCCGGCAGTATCGCCTGCCCAGCTACGTGGCCGGGTTGTAGGGCGACTCCAAGCTCTTCGACGCTCAGACCGGTCACGAGAAGACGCTGACCGCGCTGCTGCCGGCGTTGGCAGGTGCCAACCTGATCTACGGCGCGGGGATGATCGAGTCGGGTGTCGCATTCGATTTCGGCCAGCTCGTCATGGACAACGAGTTCGCCCGGATGATCAAGCACGCGGTCATGGGCGTCCCGGTGGACGACGAGCTGCTCGGCGTGGACGACATCGCCGAGGTGGGACCTTTCGGGGACTTCCTCAGCCTGGACTCCACGCTCAAGTTCATGCGCGGTCAGTCCCAACCCAAGCTGATCGACCGCCGGGTGCGCGAGGACTGGGCCGCCGCCGGCGGCAAGGACCTGCACCAGCGCGCGCTGGAGGAGGCGCGCCGCATCCTCACGACGCACGTCCCGGAGGCGCTGCCCGACGAGGTGGTGCTCGAGATCCGCAGGATCGTGGATGCGGCCGACGCAGCAGCAGAAGGGAGTCCGCAGTGCACCTGAAGTTCGAATGCCTGTCGCCTGCCGAGAAGGACGCGCTGCACCAGCGCGTCCTGCACGTGCTCGAGCACGTGGGCATCGGCGTGGGGTCGACAGTCGCTCTGGACCTGCTCGCCGACGCCGGCGCGCGCGTCGACAGGGAGCGCCGCACCGCGACGTTGCCCCCGGAGCTGGTCGAGAGCTGCCTCGCGAAGGCGCCGAGCGCCGTGCGGCTGGCCGCGCGCGACGCCGCCCACGACCTGCTCGTCGGCGCCGGCTCGCCGCTGGCCTGCTGCACGGACGGCATGGCGACGATGGTCTTCGACGACGCGACCGGCGAGGTGCGTGACTCCACGCGCGAGGACCTCGCGTACTACTACGGCCTCTACGACGCCCTGGACGAGCTCGATTTCATCTGGACGTCGCTGACGCTGGGTGATCGCGATCCTCTTCGGGTGGGTCTCGAGACCGACCTCGTCGCCCTGGAGTCGACGTCCAAGCACGTGCAGAGCGTCGTGGCGCACTCGCCCGAGCAGGTGCCGCCGCTGCTGGAGATGCTGGAGGCGATCGCGGGGGCGCCGCTCTCCGAGCGGCCGATCTACTCTTCGCTGCACTGCCCCGTGTCGCCGCTGCGGTTCGAGGGCGACAAGCTCGACGCCTCGATCGAGCTCGCCCGCCACGGCGCACCGATCCTCATCCACCCCCTGCCGCTGCTGGGGACGACGGCCCCCATGAGCGTGCTGGGCACGACCGTCATCACGCTCGCGGAGATCTTGGCTGCCGTAACCATCTTCCAGCTTGCGGCGCCCGGCTGCGCGCTCATGGTGGTCGCCATCGGCGGCTCCACGCACCTGCGCACCGGCGGGTATCTCTGCGGCGCGCCCGAGGTGGCGCTGGTCGACATGGCGAGCCTGGTCATGACCAGGCAGTACGGGCTGCCGAGCATGAGCGGCGGCATGAGCACGGACGCCAAGGCAGCCGACTTCCAGGCCGGCTCGGAGGGCGCGCTGCTGGCGGCGACCTCCGTGCTCTGCGGCGCGGACCTGCTCACCGGCGCCGGGCTCGTCGACAGCGACATGGCCGTGTCCACGGCCAAGGCCGTCCTCGACTGCGACACCATCGGGTCGGTCAAACGGCTGCTCGAGGTGCCCGATGCCGTGGACGACGCGTCGACGCTGATCGAGGACATCGCCGCGGTCGGTCCCGGCGGGCAGTTCCTCGCCCGGCGCAGCTCCCGCGAGAACTCGCGTCGCGGAGAGATCTGGCAGTCAGCCGTCTTCCAGCGCGACGGTCTCTCCGCCTACGCGGGGCGTTCTCTGGTGAGCGACGCGCTGGAACGCGCCGAGGCCTTGCTCGCCGCACACGTGCCGACGCCCATCCCCGACGATGCCCGCCGCGAGGCGCGCGCCGCGTTCGAGCGGTACGCTCGCGGCGCGGGCGCCGGCGGCCACTGACCAAGGAGCACCGGAAGATGGAGACGCAGTACCCGACCCGCATGGGTGACGGCTCGCTGACCCGCTTGACGCGCAGCGAGCTGCGCGCGGAGCTCGAAGAGGGCACCCTGGCGGCGGCCAGCCGGGCCAAGGTGCCGCCGCTGTCCGCGGGCGAGCTCGAGCACCTGCTCGACATCTGGGCGTCGCCGGCCAAGTTCTCCGCCGTCGACATCGGTGACGAGGTCGTGCTCACCTACGACGGCTCGGGGTCCAAGACGGTCGGCACGCGCACCCAGGACCTGCTCATCTACGAGCAGATGTTCGGAGCCGACTCGGTCGAGCTCGGGCACGTCGACTACTCGTTCAAGGCCATCCGGACCATCCTGCCCTTCGAGGCCCAGAGCATGAAGGACGCACAGGCGGTCCTGACGGTCCCGGTGATGTACGGGGCGATGCCCAACCTGGGCCTGTACTCAAAGCCCGACGGGCCGGCGCCCAACTGGTCGGAGCTGCTGCCGCTGGCACGGGTGGACGAGGCGCGGGCGGCTCAGGAGGAGGCTGTCGGGTACGCCGTCGAGGACATGGTGAAGACCGCCGACGCGCTGTGGGAGGCGGGCGCCGACGGGATCGACTTCGACACCGCCGGCGCGGCCGGCGACGGCGACTTCCTGGCCACCCTCCTCGCGATCGAGCGCATCCGTGCGGCCCATCCCGACATGGGCATCCAGGTCGGCATGGCCGGGGAGTTCGTGCTCGGGATGCACGGTCAGCTCGAGTACGACGGCGTGCGCCTGGCCGGGCTCTGGCCACGCGGACAGATGGAGCTCGTGCGCCGGGCGGGCGCGACGATCTACGGCCCGGCGATCACCGTCAACACACGCCGCACGGGGGCGTGGAACATCGCCCGGGCGCTGACGCTGGTCAAGCCCTGCATGGAGGTGGCCGAGATCCCCGTGCACATGAACATCGGCATGGGTGTCGGCGCCGTCCCCACCACCAGCTACCTGCCGCTGGACGCCGTGGCGCGCGCCTCGAGAGCCACGGTCGACATCCTGCGGCTGGACGGCTTGTAGGTCGGCGGCGGCGACCCTCTCGGGATGCCGTGTGCCCACGCGACCGCCTCGGGGATGTGCGGGATGCGCGCTGCTGGAGATCTGGTGGCGCGCATGCAGATCACTCGGGGGATGCGGATCGGCGAGGCCAAGGCGTACGTTGCCGAGCGACTCGGGGTCAGCCCCTTCGACCTCTCCGACCCCATCGCCATGGAGGACGTTCGCCGGGAACGGCAGCTCGGGCGCATCACGACCTTCGAGATCAGTTACCCCACCCAGTCGAGCGCCATGGAGGCCAAGTTCAGGATCGCAGAGTTGCTCGACCTGCCGATCAACTGCGTGCGGCGCTTCCGGCAGCACGCCGGGATCGAGTGAGCGCCGCCGGCCAGGTCCCTTTTGGCATCCGGCGGTGACGGCATGACTGCGGTGCGGGCGCCGGCTCGGATAGGATCGGGGCACCCGCGACATCGCACGGCACGACGCACGCTTCACGCCGCACGCGACCGCGTGCAGGCCGAGACCCGCGGCCCCGCGCCGCTCTGGCCCGGAGGTGACCTGTGACCGCGACCATCGACCGCGAGCTGCTCGCGGCGCTCAAGACGCGCGAGGACGAGCTCTTCGTCGCGCGCCACCCTCGCTCCCGCGAGCTCTTCGAGCGCGCGCAGGCGCACATGCTCGACGGCGTCCCCATGAACTGGATGACGCGCTGGTCGAGCCCCTTCCCGCCCTACGTCGCCGCGGCGAGCGGCGCCCGGTTCACCTGCGTCGATGGCCACGAGTACGTCGACTTCTGCCTCGGCGACACCGGCGCCATGACCGGGCACTCACCCGAGGCATCCGTCGCCGCCGTCGCCGCGCAGGCCGCGCGCGGCATCACCACCATGCTGCCGACCGAGGACTCGCTCTGGGTCGCCGGCGAGCTCTCGCGCCGCTTCGGCCTGCGGTACTGGCAGCTGGCGCTCACGGCGACCGACGCCAACCGCTTCGCGGTGCGCCTCGCACGGCACATCACCCGCCGGCCGAAGATCCTCGTCTACAACTACTGCTACCACGGCTCGGTGGACGAGACGATCATCACCATCAACGACGGCGTGCCGGGTCCCAAGCCGGGCAACGCCGGCCCGCCGATCGACCCGACCGTGACGACCAAGGTCGTCGAGTGGAACGACCTCGAGGCGCTGGAGCAGGCGCTCGAGCCCGGCGACGTGGCCTGCGTCCTCGCCGAGCCCGCGCTCACCAACATCGGCATCATCCTGCCTGACGAGGGCTACCACGCCGAGCTGCGCCGGCTGACGCGCGAGACCGGCACGCTGCTCGTCATCGACGAGACGCACACTGTCTGCGCCGGCCCCGGCGGCTGCACGCAGGCCTGGGGCCTCGAGCCGGACATGGTCACGCTCGGCAAGCCCATCGGCAGCGGCGTGCCCGCCGCGGTCTACGGCTTCGGCCAGGCCGTCGCCGACCTCGTGCACGCGGACTGGGATTACCACGCCGCCGACGAGTGCGGCATCGGCGGCACGCTGGCCGGCAACATGCTCAGCGTGGCGGCCGTCCGCGCGACACTGAGCGAGGTGCTCACGGACGAGGCGTACGAACGCATGATCCCGCTCGCCGGCCGCTGGGCCGACGGCGTGGAGGGCGTGATCGACGAGTTCGACGCTGCCGTGGGTGGTCAAGCGCCTGGGCTGCCGCGCGGAGTACTGGCCGCGGCCCGTGCCGCCGCGCAACGGCGGCGAGGCCGCCGCGGCGGAGGACGAGGAGCTCGACCGCTACCTGCACCTCTTCATGCTCAACCGCGGCATCCTCATGACGCCGTTCCACAACATGGCCCTGATGTCGCCGCAGACCACCGCGGCCGACGTGGACCGCCACACGGAGCTGTTCCGAGAGGCCGTCCGGACGCTGGTCGACTGAGGACAGGCGGACGGCCGCTCAGCGCTCCGCGAACCGGGTGTGCCAGCGCTCTGCGAGGTCGCGGCCGCGCTGACCGTCCGCCTCAGGCACGATCACGTACCAGGGAGCTTCCGGGAAGAGGCTCATGCCCCCCGGAGCCCCCAGATACTGGTGGGCCGGCATGACCTCCGCCTGGATGCCGGCGGCGATCAGCATGTTCTTCACCCTATAGGCGGCTCCGTGGTCACCGGTGCCGTAGACCTGGACCAGGAAGACCTCGCCGGCGTCGCTCATGAGCGCCCGCCGGCAAGCTCGGCGTCCGCGGCGGCGACCAGCCTCCGCAGCTCCGCCGCCACGTCCTCAGGGAGCGGCTCGGGCGCGTGCGTCCGCAGGATCTCACGCGCCCGCTCTTCCGCCTGCTCGAGCGCGCCTCGCCGGCCACCGGCAAGCCACGCGTCGTACGACGTCCTGTCCCAGATCCCCGGCCGCCAGATCTCGCCCATGTGCCGCCGCGTGTGCTTCTCCGCGAGGTACGTCCCGTTGGGTCCGACCTTCCTGATCACGTCGAGCGCCAGCGTCTCGTCGTTCACCTCGATGCCGCGGGTCATCTTCTGCACGATGCGGTACACCTCGACCTCCATCAGGAGGTGGGAATAGCTCAGCGTCTTCGAGCCGTCGAGCAAGCCGCAGCCGCTCATCATCTCCGCGCCGGCCGAGACACTGGCGAGCGTCGACAGCGCGTCGTCCACGGCCGCCTGCCAGCCCGGCTCCTTGGCCCCACTGGCCATGGTGCCCATGTTCATCGCGAAACCGAAGTGATGGGCCATCTGGGTCGCGGCGGCGGCCAGAACGTAGTCCTCCGGGCTGCCGCCCGTGTAGCCGCCGGTCTTGAGGTCCATCACGGAGGGCGCGCCGGCGAGGAACACGGGCGCGCCCGGGTACGCTAGTTGCAGGAGGACGATGCCCGCGAGCGACGGCCGCCATGTTGACGACGAGGTTGCCCGCCATGGTCGCCGGCGCGGACGCGCAGGCGAGCGTCAGCGAGAGGAAGCCGACCGGCACGCCGGCCTCCGCGCAGACCAGCGCCGCCTCGAGGCTCACCGCCTCGTTGCCCAGCGGGTCGATGGGGCAGGCGATGAGGCTCATGATGGGCCGGCGGCGGAGCTCTTCGTCCCCGCCGGCCACCACGCGCGCCAGGTCGACAACGCGGCGCGTCGTGTCTTCCCCGACCACGTCGACGGCCTGGAAGTGCTTGCTCGTGTTCGCGAAGATCGCCTCGGCCTCGTGCAGCGGGCGCGTCGCGAGCGGGACGTCCTCGGCCGTCACGACGGGACCCCAGTAGAAGCCCACCTCGGGGATCGCGTCGACGAACCGGGCGGAGTCGGCCACGTCGTCCCTGGTGCTTGCACGAAGCTCGCCGGTGTGGGGGTCGATGACGCGCACGCCGCAGCCGTCGTTGCTCAGGTGACACGCCGAGCCGTCGAGCACGATGTCGCAGCGGGGGTCGCGGGCGGCGAGGAGCGGCGCCCTGGGCGCCGCCTGCAGCGCCGCCCGCACGACGCCCTCCGGCAGGAGCGCGACCTGCGAGGCGCGGTCCACACGGCAGCCGCCGCGCTCCAGCACGTCGAGCGCGCGCGCCAGCGGGAACCGCACGCCCACCTCGGCGAGCGTCCGGTAGACGGCGCCCTCGAGCCGCTCCACGTCCGCGGCGCTCAGCACGTCCCAGCGCAAGCGCGGCGTGATGGGGTCGATCCGTGCAGCCGCCTCAGCCATCGCTCCTCCTGGTCGCCGCGCCCGATGCTATCGGGGCGGGCCGACGCTCGTCACGTGCGGCCGCCGGCTCGCTCGGCCGCCTCGATGGCTTTGACGCTCCGTGCGAGCGGCTTCGTCATCCGCTCCTCCCCAGCCGGGCCACAAAGACGAAGAGGGCGGCGAGGCGCCCTGCGCCTCGCCGCCCTCCCGGTGGTCAGATCCGACCGGGCCTCAGAGGTTCTCGTCTCCCGGAGGCAGGGGAGTCTCTCCGGCCGCGCCCTGCCCGAGTGGGATCTCGGGCAAAGCGACATCGCTCAGGTTGTCCTGACTGAGCGCCGCGCCGGGCTCATGCTGCAGCGGATCGGCAGCGGCGTCCGGCTCGGGCAGCTCCTGGTCGACCTCGAGGATGCCGAGCTCCTTGGCGTGCTCGGGCTCCTTCTCCGGCAGGATGTGACGCAGGAAGCGCCTGGTGCGCTCGTCCTTGGGGTGGAAGAAGACTTCGCTCGGCGGCCCCTGCTCGATGAAGTAGCCGTCGTCCATGTATACGACGCGGTCGGCCACGTCACGGCTGAAGCCCATCTCGTGGCTCACCACGATCATGGTCATGCCGCCCTCGGCCAACTCCTTCATGACCTTGAGCACTTCGCCGATGAGCTCGGGGTCGAGGGCGCTCGTCGGCTCGTCGAAGAGCATGAGCACAGGATCCATCGCCATGGCTCGGGCGATGGCCACCCGCTGCTTCTGCCCGCCCGAGAGCTGGCTGGGGAAGAAGTCCATGCGCTCGGCGAGGCCCACCTTGGTCAGCAATGCGTGGGCCTTGCGGACGGCGTCCTCCTTCTTCTCTCCCTTCACCAGGATCGGACCCTCGGTCACGTTCTCGGTCGCGTCCTTGTGCGGGAAGAGGTTGAACTCCTGGAACACCATGCCGCACTTCATGCGGATCTCATGCACGTCCTTCTTGAACTTGCCGCCGTGGCTCCCACAGGTGACGTGCACGTCGCCCACCCGGATCTCTCCGGATGTGGGGTCCTCGAGGAAGTTGAGGCAGCGCAAGAACGTGCTCTTACCGGAGCCGGAAGGCCCGATGAGCACGAGCACCTCGCCCCTGTAGACCTCGAGGTCGATGCCCTTGAGCACGTGGTTCCTGCCGAAGTACTTCTGCAGGTTCTCGACCTTGACGACGAGCTCGCGGCCCTGTTCGTCGGTGATCGTCTCATGTGCGTATGTCTGTGTGCCCATGCTACTTCGCCTTCCCCTTCTCCTTCTCGCGGGCCTTGTCGCGCGCCATGCGCGTCTCGAGCTTGGCCTGCCAGAAGCTGAAGAAGATCGTCAGAGCCCAGTACCAGGCAGCTGCCACGAGCAGCGTGCTCATGAAGCTGAAGGTGGCCGCGCCGGCGAGTTGCGAGCGGCGGAGGAGCTCCTCGACTGTGATGACCGAGACCAGCGAGGTGTCCTTGATGAGGGCGATGAAGTCGTTGCCCACGGCAGGGATCACGATCTTGAACGCCTGCGGCAGGACGATGCGCCGCTGCGTCTGCCAGCCGCTCAGACCGATCGCCCACGCGGCTTCGTTCTGACCCTTGGGCACCGCCTGGATGCCGGCGCGGAACACCTCGGTGAGGTACGCGCCGTAGTTGAGCGACAGGGCCGCGACACCCGACCAGAACGCGGGCGGGTTGTAGGTGTCCGGCAACCCCAGCGCCTTGATGATCTCGGGGATCACCTGGTAGATGGCGATGATCTGCAGCAGCAGCGGGGTCCCGCGGAACAGCGAGGTGTAGAAGGTCGCGATCCAGTACGGGATCCGGCCCCAGACCATCCTCGCCATGTAGCCCCAGCTCTGGTAGCGGTCCCAGGCCTGCTTGAACGTCATCTTCTTGGAGAGGCGGCCGAGGGATCCGAACAGGGCGAGGACGCAGGCAAGGATGATGGAGATCACCGTGAGTTCCACGGTCACGATGCCGCCGCGGGCGATGAACCAGAACCAGTCCTTCATCACCTGGACGTTGATGAGGCTCCCGCTGCCGGCGGAGCCGGTGGACGCGAAGTCCCACTCGTAGGGCACGGTGACGCCGTCGGTGGTGACGAGCTCGACCTTGAACGCGTAGTCGCCCTCGGGGTACGGCTCGTCCCAGGAGAACTGGATCGTGGAGGTGGCGCGGGAGACCGCGGGGACGATGCGAGGCGGCCCGCTGAGCGGCTGTTCGTTGTAGAGGCGTTCGGTGTCGCCCGCCTTGATCTCCGCGATGAAGAGCTTGCAGTTGGGCAGATCGAGCTTGGCGCCGTTGGCTTCGAAGTTGACCTGCACCTGGTCGCCGGTCCACCCCTTGAGCCCGCGCGGATCGTCGGGGTTGGGGATGGTGCCGGTGACGACGGGTGTGCCGTCTTGGGCCGCCGGCGACGGCGAAGCCGCCGCCAGCGCCACAGGCGTGAGCGATGCCACCGCCAACGCGAGCAGTGCCGCGAAGAGGGCGACACTCACGAACAAATGTCGTCTGTGCATCGGCAAAGACCTCTCAGTCGGGACTGCGGCGGGGGGCCCGTAGGGGACACCCCCGCCGCAGTCGAGCAGGCACTATGCGGCCGCGCCCCAGGGGCGGAACCGCGTGATCGTCACTCCTTGACCGTGAGGTCGAGGCCGTTGTACCACTTCTTGCTCAGCTCCGTGAGCGTGCCGTCCTCGTGCATCTTGGCGACGGCGTAGTTGAGCATCGCGACCCAGTCGCCCTCGCCCTGGTTGATGGCGAACGCGAGGTCCTCGTAGTACAGAGGGGCGCCCGAGAAGTCGAAGGGCTGGCCCTCGAGGATGGCCTGCTGGCCGGTCGGGCCGGCGGTCATCACGAAGTCGAGGTTGCCGTTGCGCAGGTCGGGGAACGCGTCCGCGTCGGTCGGGTACGTCTTGACGTCCGCCGTGGACTCGCTCTTGAGGAAGTCGTAGTAGGTGGTGGCGGCGCCCACGCCGACGGTCTTGCCGGCGAGGTCGTCGACGCTGGCGATCTGCGTGCCGCCCTTCTTCACGAAGACCTGGCCGGACGTGTAGTAGTACGGCTCGGTGAAGTCGACGGTCTTCTCGCGCTCGGGCGTGATGGTCATGGAGCCGATGGAGACGTCCCACTTGCCGGTCTGCAGACCGGGGATGACGGTCTCCCACTGCACCTTCTTGAACTCGACCGTGAGGCCGAGGGCCTCACCCATCGCGAGGGCGGTGTCGATGTCGAAGCCCTCGAGCTCGCCCGTCTCCTTGTTGACCGAGCTCTGCGGCGCGTAGTTGGCGTCGGTGCTGACGAGCACGCGTGCCGCGGCCGACGATCTCCGCGGCCAGGCCGCTCGGGGCCTTGCCGAGGATCTGCTGTGCGATGTCCGCAGCGCTCGTGGCCTGCGGGCTCGGGCTGCTGCTCTCGGTGGTGGCGTCGTCCCCGCCGCAGGCTACAAGCACGCCTGCGAACGCGACGATGGCCACCAGGAGCACAGCGGCCAGAATGTAGGTCTTGCCCTTTCTCATGCCTCCGTCCTTTCCGGCTGACTTCTCCCGACGCCGACGGCCACGGGCGTGGATTCGGATGGCGGCCCCCACCGCCTGTCGGGAACATTCGGTGTCGCACTCCCCCAGCACGACGTATCCGACTTGGATTTATACAGCACGGCCCCCGAAAGGCAAGCCTGCGCGAAGCTGAGTGCGAAGAGAGATGGCGCGAGTTGTGAGAATCTGAGCGTTCCTGAGGGCGAGCAGAGGAGCGCCCGCGGCGCCGGGCCCGGCCCTCAGTCGACGCGTGCCAGGCGCCGCAACTCCGCGTCGACAGAAGGATCGAGCTCCGGCGGACGATGGCGAGCGACCGCTGCCGCGACTCGCTCGTGGGCGCGGTCCAGAGCGGTCTCCCGGCCGCCCGCCGTCCACTGGCGGAGCGCCTTGTCGACGGCCAGGGACGGGGCGCCGGAGGGGGCCGCCTGCCCGCCGGCCGAACCACCGGCGGGCGTGAGGTCGACACCGGCAGCGATCGTGCGTGCGTGCGAGAGAGTCTCCACACCCAGCGTCATCTCCTCGTAGCTGAAGATGCGCCCGCCCGAGACCATCCCGACGCCGGTGAGCATGTCGACACCGGCGGCCAGCGAGAGCCAGGTGGTGGTCGTGTCGTCCAGCGCCGACTGCCAGTTGGGCTCCTTTGCCCCGCTCGAGTTGACGCCGCACTGCGTCGGCAGGCCGTAGATACTGACCGACATCGCCGACGGCGGCGGCCATGATGGTGTCCTCCGGGGCGCCGCCCGTGAAGTCTCCGCTCTTGAGGTCCATCACGCTCGGGATGAAGCAGATGAAGACGGGGGCGCCGGGGAACGCCGCCTGGATGGCGCACACGGAGCTGAGCGCCTCGGCGATGCCGACGACGAGTGAACCGGCCATGGTGATCGGCGTCGTCGAGCCGCCCATCGGCATGGTGACGAACCCGATGGGGATGCCGGCCTCCGCGAAGACCAGGCCGGCCTCGAGCGTCCCCGCGTCGTTGCCGAGCGGCGTGACGGTGCCGAGCAGGGCGCTGATCGGCGGCTCGGCCCGCAGCTTCTCCTCCGAGCCGCTCACCGCCAGTGCCATCTGCACCGCGACCTCCGCGAGCTCCGGCTCGACCACCGTCACCGTCTGGACGTGCTTGCCGGTGTTGGCGATGGTCAAGTAAAGCTCGTGCAGGCCGCGGACCTCGACGGGCCGGTCCTGGGCGCTGACGGCCGGCCAGCAGAAGTCGACCTCCGGCAGAGCGTCGACGACGCGGCTGATGGTGGCCACGTCGTCCGCCGCGGTGCCGCGCTTCTCGCCGGTCTCCAGATCGTAGATCTCCACGCAGCAGCCGTCGGTGGTGATGAGCGAGCGAGCGCCGGTGACGATAGGGTCGCCGGCGCGGGCCCCGAGGGTCATGCGCGCCGGCGCCAGGTCCACCAGCCGGCGCACCAGCTCCCGCGGCAGCGTGACGCGCACGCCGTCGGCCTCGGCGCCCTGCGCGACCAGCGCGGCTCGCGCCCTCTCCGAGGGGATCGCGACGCCGGTCTCCGCGAGGAGGTCGAGCGCGGCCTCGTCCAGTCGCCGCAGGTCGTCCTCGGAGAGGATGGCCAGCCGGCCGGCCGAGCCGATGGTGTGGGTCTGGCTCTGCGTCATCGTCGCTCTCCACTTCCTCCGCTGGTGTCCCGGTTGGACGGGCCCGGGGCCGCCGTCCGTCGGTCTCCGGCTCCTCGCCCGCTCAGCCGCGCCGCGCTATCGGCGCGATCCGGGCCGCGAGCAGTCGCTCGAGGTCCGCGGAGCGGATGCGCAGCATGGCCGTGGTCGTGCCGCCGCCACAATAGACCACCTCGGGCGCGAACACCGCCGGGTCGACGAGCACCGGGAGGTCGGTCGCCAGCCCGACAGGGCTGACTGCCCCGGGCTTGTACCCCGTGAGCTCGCGTACCTCGCGCGCGCGAGCAAGGGTGACCTCGCGCGCGCCCAGCTCACGCGAGAGCGCCTCGATGTCCACCGTCGCTTCGCCGTCGACGAGCGCCAGAACAGGCAGCTCGTCCGCCATGAACAGGAGTGACTTGACGACCCAGGAGACCGGTACTCCGAGCGCCTCCGCGGCCGACACCGCCGAGCGCGAGGACGACGGCAACTGGATGATCTCGTGGTCGACGCCTCGGGCCATGAGCGCGTCGTGGACGTCGGTGAAGGATCGCACGGCTCCGCGGCTCCTCGTTCGGGGTCGCCAGTCTATCAGCACGGGTCGGCGCGCCATCCCGAGTGTGAGGGGGTACCATCTGTCAATGGACGCGTCCGATCAGAACGACCCCCGCCCCGCGCACCCCGGCGCCGCCGGCCGCGGCCGCTCGCGCTGGCTCCGCCTCGCCGGCGACCTCCTGCTCATCGTCGGCGGCCTGGTGCTCGCGTATCCGTTCTGGTCGGCCGCCTACGCTCAGGTACAGCAGTCGCGGCTCGACACGTCCTACCGCGAGCAGAGCGTCGCGTTCGTCGAGGACATCAGCGCGGATGCTTCGTCGCGCCCTCACGACGTCCCGGACGAGGAGATCGTGCGCAGGCTCGCAGTGCGCTACGGCAGCAGACTCGAGCCGGGAGACCCTATAGGGCGGCTGCGCATCCCGCGCATCGACCTGGACCGCCTGGTCCAGCAAGGCGCCTCGGGCAAGCGCGCGCTCGACCCCGACGAGGACCGGGCCCTGCTGCGCAACGGGCCGGTGCACTACGGCAACACACCGCTGCCGGGCGCAGGCGAGCCCTTTGCCGTCTCCGGCCACAGGACCACCTACGGCGCCCCCTTCTACAAGCTGGACAAGCTGCGCAAGGGTGACCCGATCTACGTGGACACGCCGTACGCCAGGTTCCGGTACAAGGTCGCCAAGACCACGACCGTCGACCCGACGGACATCGGCGTCCTCGAGGACCGCGGCTACGGACTCGTGCTCACCACCTGCACGCCCCCGTACAGCGCGGCGCATCGCCTCATCGTGTGGGCGACCCTTGAGAAGGCCCGCCCGCTGCGCGCGGTCCGGAGCCGCTGACCCGGGCGGGCGGCGCAGCCGCCCCCGCCCGAGACGTCAGCGAGGCGCGACCGGGAACGGTGGGCGCTCGGAGCCGCTGCCGGCGAGCAGCATGACCAGCATCTCCGTACCGGCGTCACCGCCGGGGTACTGCGGGGGCACGAAGAACAGCCCCTGTGCTCCGGCCATGGAGCTCAGGATGCCGGAGCCCTGAGGGCCTGTGGTCGTGAAGCGCACGGCGCCGTCGGGATCGTGGGCGACGCGGCAGCGCCGCGCCTCGGTGCGTCCCTTCGTGCGCCGGACGGGCTCGTCGGAGCGCGCCAGGAACCACGGGCGATAGACGTCCGGCCGGCCCTGAAGGGCCAGGATGGCCGGCCGCACGTACATCTCGAAGCTGACCATGGCGGCGACCGGGTTGCCGGGTACCCCGAAGACCAGCGTGGCGCCGCGGGTACCGAAGGCCAGCGGCTTGCCGGGCTTGGTGGCCACGCCCCAGAAGCGGCGCTCCACGCCGAGTTCGTCCTGGACCTGCTTGACGAAGTCATAGTCACCCACGGACACGCCACCGGAGGTGATGACGACGTCGTTCTGGAGCGCCGCTGCCATCAGCCGACGCGTCTCGTCCGGGTCGTCGCGGGCGATCCCGAGCAGGATCGGGTCGCCACCGGCGGCGACCACCTGGCCATACGCCGTGAACGAGTTGGAGTTGCGGATCTGGCCCGGTTGCAGCGCCTGGCCGCCGGAGACGAGCTCGCTCCCCGTGGCGAGGATGGCCACGCGCGGGCGGCGCGCCACGCGCACGCGGTCGACGCCGACCGCGGCGAGAAGGCCGATCTCGGCGGCGCCGAGGAGAGCGCCGCGCTCGAAGAGGACGTCTCCGGCGGTGACGTCCTCGCCGGCGCGGCGCACGTTCGCTCCGGTGGCCGGGGCGGCCTCGATGGTGACCATGTCGTCGTCGACCGTGGTGTGCTCCACCTGGACCACCGTGTCGGTGCCCGGAGGGATCGGCGCGCCGGTCATGATGCGCGCCGCCTCGCCCGGCCGGATCTCGTCCGCCACGTACCGGCCGGCCGGGATGTCGACGACCACCGTGAACTGCCGGCAGCCGGCTTGCAGTTCGGCGCCGGCCACCGCAAAGCCGTCCATCGCCGAATTGGCGAAGGTGGGCACCTGCTCCGGCGAGACGATCCGCTGCGCGGAGGCACGCCCCAGCGCGTCGAGCAGCCGCACTTCTTCGCCGCCCAGCGGCCCGATGTCGGCCAGCACGCTGTCGAGGGCTTCGTGGATGGTGATCACGTGTGTCTCCCGAGTGGATTCATATCTGTGTACGCATCTTAGTAAACTCCGCGCGGCCGCGACCCGATTCACTACCTCGAGAGAGGACCACGGAGGAGGGTGTGGTGGCCAAGGACCAGCCGTACGACGGCGCCGATCGGGATCCCACCGGGTCGCGGAGGTGCCGGGTCAACGTCCTGAGGGACTTGATCGCGGACCGCGGGTACGACGTGCCGGCAGAAGACGTGGCGGCGAGCATCATCCGGGACGCGATCGTGATCGCCGCCCCCGCGCCGCAGCACTGAAGACCACGAGACCCGCCGCGGCGCCGGCTGCGTCGACCGCCAGGTCGACGAGCGAGGCGTCCCGGTAGGGGATCGGTCCCTGGAGCGACTCCACCACCGCACCCAGCGCCACGGCCAGCACGCAGCGTGACGAGGATCTTCGGCGCCGTGCGCGCGCCCGAGAGCGCCATCGCGATCGACGAACGCCAGGGCGGCATAGGCGACGAAGTGGCCGGTCGTGGTGACGGGATCCGGTGGTCCGACGGCCTCGACCATGGCTCCGATCGGGACGACTCCAAGGACGACGATCGCGACCGCCAGCACGGCGGCGGCGGCGCGCCAACGCCCGGAGGCGGTCACCGGCAGGCCGGCGTGAGCGCCCACCGGGAGAACGCCTCGTCCGCCTCGACCAGGACGGCGACGGCGCCCGCATGCACGTCGATCTCGGCCGATCCCTTCGCCCCGACGTGGTTGCCGATGCCGAGGCACGCGTCCGCCGGCAGCACGCCGCGGTCGAGTGGGTAGTCGAGCCCCCGCAGTGTGACCGTCGCGTCCCCGCCGACCGGCACCACCGAGACGCGGACGCCGGCGGGTGCGGCAAGCTCCGTTGCCGCCGGCGCGACGAGGACGGTGACGGAGAGGTCGGGCGCCGCCAGGCGCGCGGTGACGCCGCGCGCAGCCAGGCGCCTCAAGATGGCGATGTGGCCCAGGGTGTGGTCGAGCGCGCCCGTCGCGCCGACGAGGACGACCTCTGTCGCGCCGCGGCGCAGGGCCTCGCCCACGGCCAGTTCGCCGTCGGTGACATCCTTGCGCACCGGATGCCGCACCACCTCGACCCCCGCAGCCTCGAGACGCCGCAGGCCGTCCGCGTCGAGACTGTCGAAGTCGCCGACGACGGCGTCCGGCGTCACGCCGATGCCGGCGAGGAACCGGGCGCCGCCGTCGGCCGCCAGCACGATGCCGGCGTCCCCCGCGAGAGCCCGGTGCCAGCCACGGTCGGTGTACTCCCCATCGAGGAACACGACGGCTCGTCTGCGCCCCTCGCTCTGTGCCCCCACCACACTCACGCGCGCGTCAGCCTCGCGTCCGGGAACGCGGCGTCGTACGCGCGCAGCAGCGGCCACAACACGAGCGCCGTCACCACGGCGGACGGCAGCAGGTACAGCAGGTTGTAGGTGATCGAGTACAGCCAGGGAGCCTCCCACGCCGGTGCGTACTCGGCGAAGAAGATCAGGCCGGACACCACGTGGCAGACGAACCGGGCGCCGGTCCCCACAGTCACGGCGCCCATGAGCCGCCAGACGCTGCCGGCCCGGTCCACCGCGCCGACGGGCACCAGACCGGCAAGACCCAGACCGGCGAACGCCAGTGGGTAGTCCAGCAGGGCCTGCAGTGGGTGGAAGATGTACGGGGTGCCTGCGACGCCGGTGAGCTGCAGCAGACCGAACAGGCCGCCGGCGACGACCCCAGGCAGCACGCCGCGGCGCACGGCAATGAACAGGATCGGCAGCATCTCGAGCCCGAAGGACCCGCCCTGCGGCATGCGCAGCGGGAAGGCCTGGGCTATCCAACTCAGCACCGCAGCCAGGGCGATGGCCACACCGATCTCGGCGATGGCGCGAACGCCCCAGTGCGCGGGGTTGAGGTTCAGGCGAGTGCGCATGTCCGGCGTGCTCGCCGACGGGTGCACGAGCGGTGTGCTCACGATGACATCTCCCTTCGCTGGCATTACCCAGCAGCGCCGCAGGCGCCGCCGCCCCGGAGGGCGGTCAGGTTCGAAGCGTCGGCGCCAGGAAGCGCCATCTCAGCCCCTCACACGGGAGCTCCGCAAGGACCAGGACAGTGTACCGCAGCGGCCTTGGGCGCCGCCATGCGTTTCACATCCCCGGCTGAGCATTCACAGGACCCTGTGCAGAATGTGGATAAGTCGCTTTTGTCATGCTCTCAGGCTCACGATTGCCGTGGATAAGGCGTTGACGACACTTTGCCCACTTGACACCGCCGCTTTGGCGGACTCACCCCATGAACTTCCCGTTTTGCAGCGGAATCATCCCCAAGACCAAGCACGAACAAGGGGTTGACAGATGGCGCGGAAGTGGGTTCAGACGCCCCCCGTCGGGTCCGCCCTCTCCCAGCCTCCTGAAACCTCCCTTTCCACAACAGCCGCAAAGTGGGCACTTTTCGGTGGCGACCAGGCGGCTCTTTCCACATATCTTGAACATCCTGTGGATAACTCTGCTTTTTCGCCTGCAAATCAGCGTTTCGTGGGGCCCCGTGGAGGGTGGGGGAGCGCCCTGCTATACTCGGCGCCCCTATGGACTCGTTCCTGGACAGGCTGCTCGCAGACGACGGGGACGCCGCGCGTCTTCCCGTGGAGCGGACCACGCCTTCAGCGTCGGCGCCGGACTCCGCCGGGAAGACCCCCCCGACGCCACTCGACGGCCCACTCCCGGAGACCCCTCTCGGCCCGGCGGCGCCGCGCATCGCCATCTACGACACCCTCACGAGCCCGCCGCGCGTCATCGCCGTCGAGGAGAAGGACCTGCCCGCCCTCATCGCATCTCTCGCGGAGAAGACCTACCACTACTGCCGCGAGCAGGGCGGCCAGGTGCCGTACTCCGTCCTCCAGGAGTTGATCGAGAACCTCCTGCACGCGTACTTCCGCGACGTCGTCATCACCATCCTCGACAACGGCCAGACCATCAGGATCTCCGACCATGGGCCGGGTGTGGACGACAAGGACCGCGCGTTCCTGCCCGGGTTCACCACCGCGACCGCCGATCAGCGGCACATCATCCGCGGCGTGGGTTCCGGCCTGCCCCTCGCGCGCGAGTCGCTCCAGTTCCTGCGCGGGATCCTCACAGTGGAGGACAACCTGGGCGGCGGAGCGGTCTTCACCATCAAGATGCCGAGCACGCCGCAGCCCGCCGCCACCGCGCCCGGCGTGCCGGCGGTCAAGCTCACCAATCGCCAGACGAAGGTGCTGGTCCTGCTCATGGAACTGGGCTCGGCAGGCCCCACGCAGGTCGGCAAGGAGCTCGGTTTTGCACCGGCCACGGCGTTCCGCGAACTCGCTGTACTGCAGGAAATGGGGTTGATACACTCGCTGGACGGCGGCAAGCGTGCCTTGCGCGAGGAAGGTCTTCGCCTCCTCGAGAGCATCCTCTGACCGACGTTCATGCTGATCCTCCGGCGGGCTGCCGCGTCCCCGGAGCCAAGCCGATGGGACGACCACGGACGACGAGCTCACACGCATCTGGGACGAGGCCAAGAAGCATCTTCAAGGCCGCCTGAGTGAGGCCGCCTTCCAGTTCTGGTTCGAACGCACCGTCCCCCTCGGCCTGGACGACGGGGCGTTCGTCATCGGGGTCCCCAACGACTTCGCCCGCGAGTGGATCGACCGCCGGCTCGCCGGTCAGGTCGCCGAGGCCCTCGCGGAGATCCTCGGCGACACAGTGGAGGTCCGCGTCGTGGTCGATGCTCGCGCTGCGGAGTTGCCTGAGAAGGCGGCGGACGCGGAAGCTCCGGTGCCTCGAGAGGAACCCGCTCCCAGCGTCACGCACAGGGGTCCAGGCAAGTCGGCGCGGCGGAGAAGGGGAGCGACCGGCCTCAACCCACGGTACGTCTTCGACCGCTTCGTCACCGGCCCCAACAACGAGTACGCCACCGCCGTGGCGCACAGTGTCGCCGAGTCACCCGCATCGGCATACAACCCGGTCTTCATCTACGCCGGCACCGGGCTCGGCAAGACCCACCTCACTCAAGCCATCGCCCACGCCGCCCTGGAGCAGCACCCCGAGCTCAACGTGCGCTACGTCACGTGCGAGCGCTTCACCGACGACTTCATCAACGCCGTCACCGACAAGGGCCGTATCGAGGGGTTCAAGCAGACGTACCGCGACAACGACGTGCTCATCGTCGACGACGTCCAGTTCCTCGCCGACAAGCAGCAGACGCAGGTCGAGTTCTTCCACACGTTCAACGCGCTGTACGAGGCGGGCAAGCAGATCGTGATCACCAGCGACCGGCCTCCGCGCGAGTTGGAGGAGCTGGAAGATCGGCTGCGGTCCCGCTTCGGTCAGGGCGTGGTCGTCGACATCAGCCGCCCCGACCTCGAGACGCGCATCGCCATCTTGCGCAAGCAGGTCAAGTGGGAGGGCTATCAGATCGCCGAGCCCGAGGCGCTCGAGTGGATCGCCCAGAAGGTGACCTCCAACATCCGCGAACTCTACGGTGCGCTCACGCGCGCGGTGAGTTACGCCTCCATCCGTGGCAGCGAGGTCACCCTGGAGATCACCAAGGAGGCGCTCAAAGACATCGTCCCCCGCGTCTACGAGCACCCGGTCACCATCGAGATGGTCCAGAACGAGGTAGCCCGGCAGTTCGGCCTCCATGTGAACGACCTGCGCGGCAACCGGCGCACCCAGGACGTGGCCTACGCCCGCCACATCGCGATGTACCTCTCACGGGAGCTCACCGAGGCCTCGCTCCCGCTCATCGGCTCCAAGTTCGGCGGCCGCCACCACACCACCGTCATGCACGCGGTCGACAAGGTGGAGCGGCAACTCAAGGACGGGCACGACCCCCAGTTGCAGGACCTCGTCGCCCTCATCACCGCCCGCGTCAAGTCCGCTCACTGACAGCCTCTCCACAACCCCTGTGGAAGAGCGCCTTGTCGCCTGTGGACGTTCCCACAAACCGCGTTGAAATCGGCTATGCTTCGCACATCATCGGAGCCGCCGCGGGGAGGAGTGCCACGTTCTGCACACACCGTCCACAGCACTGTGCAGACACCGTCTGTTCCTGCCGTGCAGCGACAAGACCGTCTCTCCACACCGTCAACAGGGCCTGTGATGACGGCGAGGAGTATCTACCTTCCTTTTAATTCATAAGGAGCCGGGATGAAGTTCACGTGTGATCGCTCAGCGCTCGTCGACAAGCTCGGCGTCCTCGCACGCGGCGTCTCCACGCGGAGCGCGCTCCCCGTCCTCTCCGGCATCCTGCTGCAAGCCGGTGAGGGTCGGCTCGACCTCTACTCCACCGACATGGAACTCTCCATCAAGGCGAATTTCGCGACGCCGGTGGAGACCGAGGGCGAGATCGTCGTCCCGGCGCGGCTCTTCAGCGACGTCGTCCGCAACCTGCCGGACGAAGAAGTCGCGATCGAAGCCGGCGACGCCGCCGTCAAGGTGAGCGCCGGCCGCGCCTCGTTCTCCCTCAACGCCTGGGCCGCCGCCGACTTCCCGCAGACTTCCACGTTCGATATGACCGACGCGTTCACGGTCGGCCGTGACCCGTTCGTCGCGACGCTCAACAAGGTCGGCCGCGCCGCCTCACGCGACGAGACCCGGCCCATCCTCACCGGCGTCCTCATGACCATCATGGGCGACACGCTCAAGATGGTGGCCACGGACAGCTACCGTCTGGCCGTCAAGGAGACCAAGCTCGACCACGCGCTCGAGACCGAGGTCCAGGCCATCGTCCCGGTCAAGGCGCTGGGTGAGGTCACCCGGCTGGCCGCGGCGCTCGGCCCGGGGGAGATCGAGGTCGCCATCGGCGAGAACCAGGCCGTCTTCAAGCTCAGCGACCCGGCAGGTGACGTGTGGATCGCCTCTCGGCTCATCGAGGGGCAGTTCCCCAACTACAAACAACTGCTCCCCGACACCTTCGACCATGAGGTGAGCATCGACCGCGGGCAGCTCATGGCGTCGGCGCGGCGCGTCAGCCTGCTGGCGCAGAAGAACGCACCCCTGCGCATGGCCTTCGCCGACGACCGCCTCACCCTGCGCGCCCTCACGCAGGACGTGGGCCAAGCGGAGGAGACGCTGGACGTCGCCTTCTCGGGCGAGCCCTTCGAGATCGGCTTCAACCCCGGGTATCTCATCGAGGGCGTGGACGCGATCGACGACGAGGCGACTCTGCTGCGCTTCACCAGTCCGCTACGCCCCGGCCTCGTCAGCGGTCCCGGCGACGACTTCACCTACCTCATCATGCCGATCCGCCTGAGCAGCTGACGGCTGCCGGCGACTGATCCCGTCACCTGCGACATGGATGACGTCGTCGTCACCGGACCTCTTCCTCTCGGCGCCTTCCTGAAGCTCGCGGGCGTGGCCGGCACCGGCGGTCACGCCAAGGTCATCATCCAGTCCGGAGACGTCACCGTGAACGGTGAGGGCGAGACGCGGCGGGGACGCACACTCCAAGCAGGAGATGTGGTGGGTGTGGGTGGCCGGGAGTTCCGCGTGTGGTCGTCTCCAGCCTGAGGCTCGTCAACTTCCGCTCGTACTGCGACGCCACCGTGCGCTTCGGGCGGGGCCTCAACGTGGTGGTCGGCGAGAACGCGACGGGCAAGACGAATCTCCTCGAGGCCGCGTGGTTCGCGCTGCGCGGCAGTTCTCCGCGGACGCGACGGGACGAGAAGCTCATCACCTGGGGGGAGCGCTTCGGCCGGGTGGAACTGGAGATCGAGACACCTGACGCAGGCGCGCAGAGCGTGGATGTCGGCTTCGCGCCCGGACAGGGCAAGCGCGTGCGCTGGGGCGGGCTCGAGGTGACGTCGCTGGATGACCTGCGAGGGCGCAGCCAGGTCTTCATCTTCGTGCCCGAGAGCCTGCTGCTCGTCAAGGGCAGCCCGGCGCGGCGGCGTGCTCATCTGGACGCGTTCGCCGCCGCGCTCGACCCGCAGTATGCAGCCACCGCCCGCGACCTCCAGGCCGTGCTGCGACAGCGCAACGCGCAATTGGCGGCCGTCAAGCACGGAGCGGACCCGGCCGCCCTCGACCCCTGGGATGCCCAGTTCGCTCGGGTCGCGGCGGATCTGGGCCGCCGCCGCCGCGATCTCGTTGCCGACCTCGCGCTCGGGTACGCCGAAGTGGCGGCAGCACTGGCGCCGGCAGGCGAGCGGTTCACCCTCCGCCTGGTCGCCCAACTTGAGTCCGTCGGCTACGACGAGGCCGAACTTCTGGATCAGTTGCGCGTACGCCGGCCGGGAGAGGTCGGGCGCGGCCTTTCTCTGTTCGGCCCACACCGTGACGACCTCAAGTTCCTGGAGGTGGCCGCGGACCAGGGTGAGACCGGCGGCGAGCGTGACGCCGCCGCCCCTCCCGAGAAGACAGCACCTCGCTCCCCCATGGGCGACGGTCCACAGACCGCGGATATCCCCACGGTCACCGGTGGACCTGTGTGCGGGCCCGTAGACCTGCCTCGGGGCGGCCGCGACCTGCGGCTCTTCGGGTCACAGGGAGAGCAGCGTGCCGCGGTCCTCGCCCTGCTGCTCGCGGAGCAGCGCCTGGCCGCCGCTCGTACCGGCCAGCAGGGGCCACTCTTCCTCGACGATGTGATGAGCGAGCTGGACGACGCCCGGCGGCGGCTCCTGGTCCGCATGCTGGGGACCGCCGGACAAGCCATCATCACCACGACCAACCGGCACTACTTCACCGACGACGAGCTCGCGGGGGCGACGCTGGTCGAGCTCCCGCTGGAGGGCTCGCTGGCCGCGGGCGCCGCGCCGCCGCCCGACGACGAACTGCCTTCGCCGCCCCCGGGACTGGACGCCCTGTGAGCGGCTCCACGGATCTGCCGCGCCGGCTCGGCGACATCATCGGCCCTGCGCTCGGCAAGCTCGCCGGGAACGAGGCGGCGCGCGCGTACGCCGCGTGGGCGCGCGCCGTCGGCGAGCCCGTAGCGCGCGGGACCAGGCCCAAGGCCTTCCGCCGCGGGCAACTCACCGTGGAGTGCGCCTCGTCGGTGTGGGCCAACGAGCTCACCTACCTCGGCCCACAGATCCTGCGCCGCATGGACGAGGTCACGCCAGGCCACCCGGTGGAGCGCTTCCGCTTCGTGGTCGGGAGGCTGCCAGAGCCCGAGCCGGCGGAGGGCGAGACACCGGCGGAGGACGCCGCGCCGGGCGCCGAAGCGGCATCCGCGCGGCCCGTCGCGACCGGCGCCGGGCAGGACTCGGGGGGCTGGACGGCGAAGGAGAAGCGTCGGCACGGACAGCCCGCTACGGACACGCACGACGCGGCGCGGGCCCAGGCGGAGGGGGTCGATGACGGACGACTCCGGGCGGCTATCGAGGCCGCCCTGCGACGGTCATCGCAGGAGCCTCCCGAGGCTCCCGGTCGAGGCACCCCTCCCGGTTCACAAAAATAGCCGATTAGCGGCGATTTTGTACCGCCCTCAGGGTCGCCCTGAGGCTCACCTTTTGATATACTCACGCAGGCAGGTACTGCCTGCCCCCCACTACACTGCCCAGCCCCTCGGCCACTGTGAGGTCGTGTGAAGAAGTCGAGCTATGACGCCCAGGATATCCAGGTCCTCGAGGGCCTCGAGCCGGTCCGCGAGCGGCCCGGCATGTACATCGGTTCCACCGGGCCGAGAGGTCTCCATCACCTTGTCTACGAGGTGGTCGACAACTCCGTCGACGAGGCGCTGGCCGGCTACTGCAGCGCCATCACGGTCACCATCAACCCCGACAACTCCATCACCGTCGCCGACAACGGCCGCGGCATCCCCGTCGGGATCATGGAGAAGTACAACCTGCCCGCCGCCACCATCGTCCTCACGATGCTCCATGCCGGCGGCAAGTTCGGCGGCGCCGGCTACAAGGTGTCCGGCGGCCTGCACGGCGTTGGCGTCTCCGTGGTCAACGCGCTCAGCGAGTGGCTCGAGCTCGACATCTACGTGGACGGCTACCACTGGAACCAGCGCTTCGAGCGCGGCAATCCGGTCACCGATCTGGTCAAGAGGGAGAAACTCGAGAAGGACGGCCCTACGGGTACCACCGTCTCGTTCCTCGCCGACCCCGACATCTTCGAGGAAGTCGATTACGACTACCGCGTGCTCGCTCAGCGCCTGCGCGAGACGGCGTTCCTCACCAAGGGACTGAAGATCTCCCTGAACGACGAGCGCGCCGACGGGGAGAGCGTCGTCTTCCAGTACGAGGGTGGCATCCGCGACTTCGTGGCCTACATCAACCGCGAGAAGGACGCGATCCACCGCAGCATCATCTACCTGGAGAACGAGACCTCCGACGGCTCAGTGGAGATCGCGATGCAGTGGAACTCGTCGTACAACGAGTCCGTCTTCACGTTCGCCAACAACATCAACACCACGGAGGGCGGCTCGCACCTCACCGGCTTCCGCTCCGCGCTCACGCGCACACTCAACGAGTATGCCCGGCAGAAGAACCTCCTCAAGGAGAAGGAGGACAACCTCACCGGCGAGGACATGCGCGAGGGTCTCACCGCGCTCGTCTCGGTCAAGCTCAAGAACCCGCAGTTCGAGGGTCAGACCAAGACCAAGCTCGGCAACACCGAGATCGCCACCCTGGTCGCGACGTCGGTCAACGAGAAGCTGGCGGAGTTCCTCGAGGAGAACCCGAGCGAGGGTCGCCAGATCGTCGAGAAGGCGATCAACGCGGCGCGGGCGCGCAGCGCCGCGCGCAAGGCGCGCGACCTCACGCGCCGCAAGGGCCTGCTCGAGGGCAGCACCCTGCCCGGCAAGCTGGCCGACTGCTCCATCAAGGACGCCGCCCTCAGCGAGATCTACCTGGTGGAGGGCGACTCGGCCGGAGGCTCGGCCAAGCAGGCGCGCGACCGCTCGTTCCAGGCGATCCTGCCGCTGCGCGGCAAGATCATCAACGTCGAGAAGGCGCGCATCGACAAGATGCTCCAGAACCAGGAGATCCTCACGATGATCAGCGCCATCGGCGCCGGCATCGGCGAGGAGTTCGACGTCGAGCAGGCGCGCTACCACAAGATCATCATCATGACCGACGCGGACGTCGACGGCTCGCACATCCGCACGCTCATCCTCACCTTCCTCTTCCGGCACATGCGGCCGCTGGTCGACGCGGGCTACGTCTACATCGCCCAGCCGCCGCTCTACCGGCTCAAGCAGGGCAACCAGGAGACCTACATCCACAAGGAGGCGCAGCTCGAGGAGATCCTGCTGCGCGGCCGGCTGGAGCAGATCCGTGTCGACAACACGAGCACCGGGTTCACGTTCAGCGAGACCAAGTACCAGCGGTTCCTCAAGCTCTTCGGGGAGTACGAAGGCTGGGTGAAGAAGCTCAAGAGCCAGTGGGGCGGCGAGCTCATCGACTGGCTCAAGAACGGCCCGGTCATCGAGGCCGAGATCGCCGACTTCCAGGCGCTCCTCGCGGCGCTCCGCGAGGACATCGACAAGCGCTACGTCATCGACGTTCTCGGCGTGGATGAGGAGGAGCAGGTCGCCGACACGCGCCTCGTCGAGCGGCGCACGGGCCTGGCCGCGAACCTGAGGATCCCGTTCGCGGCCCTCGCCGGGCGCGAGTTCCAGTCGCTCAAGCGCGTGCACTCGCGCATCGCAGAGCTCGTCGGCCGCCCGCCCTTCACGCTGCATCTCGGCAACCGCAAGGCCGACGCGGCGAGCTACGAGGAGTTGCGCGTGCAGATCGTCGACCTCACCAAGGAGGGCATGCAACTACAGCGCTTCAAGGGACTCGGCGAGATGAACCCGGACCAACTCTGGGAGACCACCATGAACCCCATGACGCGCACGCTCATGCTGGTGTCCATGGAGGACGCCCAGGCGGCGGATGAAGTCTTCACGATGCTGATGGGCGACAAGGTCGAACCGCGTCGCGAGTTCATCGAGAAGAACGCGAAGGAGGTGCGGTTCCTCGATGTCTGATTCTCTGCAGACGCTGGAGGGCAAGATCGAGCCCATCGAGCTCGAAGACGAGATGCGCTCGTCGTTCATCGACTATGCGATGAGCGTGCTCACCGACCGCGCCCTCCCGGATGTGCGCGACGGCCTCAAGCCCAGCCAGCGCCGCATCATGGTCGCGATGAACGACCTCGGCCTCGCTCCCAACAAGCAGCACCGTAAGTGCGCCAAGATCGCCGGCGACACGAGCGGCAACTACCACCCGCACGGCGAGGCCGTCATCTACCCGACGCTCGTGCGCATGGCGCAGGACTTCAACATGCGCTACACGCTCGTCGACGGCCAGGGCAACTTCGGCTCCGTCGAGGGCGACTCCCCGGCCGCCATGCGCTACACCGAGGCGCGCTTCAGCAAGATCGCCGTCGAGATGCTGCGCGACATCGACGCCAACACCGTCGACTGGATGCCCAACTACGACGAGACGCGGCGCGAGCCCAAGGTCCTGCCCAGCCGCATGCCCAACCTCCTGGTCAACGGCGCGGCCGGCATCGCCGTCGGCATGGCGACCAACATCCCGCCGCACAACCTCGGCGAGGTCGTCGACGCCACCCTGCACATGATCGACGACCCCGAGGCGACCGCCGACGACCTCATGCGGTTCATCCAGGGCCCGGACTTCCCGACCGGTGGCGTCATCCTCGGTACGGGCGGCTTCAAAGAGGCTTATCGCACCGGCCGCGGCCGCGTCCGGGTCCGCGCCAAGGCGCACACCGAACAGATAAAGGGCAATCGCAGCGCCATCGTCGTCACGGAGCTGCCGTACCAGGTCAACCGCGCCTCGCTCATCGACAACATCGTCGATCTCGTGAAGACCAAGAAGATCACCGAGATCAGCGACCTGCGCAACGAATCTGACCGCTCCGGCATGCGCCTGGTCATCGAGCTCAAGCGTGAGGCCATCCCGATGGTCGTGCTCAACAAGCTCTACAAGCACACGCAGATGCAGACGACCTTCGGCATCATCAACATCGCTCTGGTCGGCGGTGTGCCGCGCACGCTCACCCTGCCCGAGATGATCCAGGCGTACATCGCCTTCCAGAAAGAGATCGTCATCCGGCGGACCAAGTTCGAGTTGGACAAAGCGGAGACGAGGGCCCACATCCTCGAGGGCCTGCTTGTCGCCCTCGACAACCTGGATCAGATCATCAGCATCATCCGTCACGCTCCCGACGGCGAGACGGCGCGGGACGCCCTCATCGACACCTTCGAGCTCACGCGACCGCAGGCTCAGGCCATCCTCGACCTGCGGCTCCAGAAGCTCACCGGCCTCGAGCGCGACAAGGTCAAGGAAGAGCACGCCGGCCTGCTCGCCCGCATCAAGGACCTGCGCGCGCTGCTCGGCGACGAGAACGCCGTCCTCGGCGTCATCAAGACCGAGCTTACCGAGATCAAGCGTCTCTACAACGACGACCGCCGCACCGACATCGTGCCGGACGAAGGCGAGATCGACCTCGAGGACCTCATCGCCGAAGAGCAGATGGCGATCACCATCACCAAGACGGGCTACGTCAAGCGGCTCCCCGTCGCCACCTACCGCCAGCAGAAGCGCGGCGGCATCGGCGTGGCCGGCATGGACCTCAAAGAAGAGGATGAGGTCGAGCACCTCTTCATCACCAGCACGCACAACTACCTGCTGTTCTTCACCAGTGTGGGCAAGGTGTACCGGCTCAAGGTGCACGAGTTGCCGCTGGCGGGCCGCAACGCCAAGGGCAAGCACATCGTCAACCTGCTGCCCCTGCGTCAGGACGAGAAGATCTGCGCCGTCATCAACACGCGCAACTTCGAGGAGAGCGACGGCAAGTACCTCATCCTCGGCACGCGCAACGGCATTGTGAAGAAGACCCTGTTCGCCTCGTACAACACCAAGCTCAAGGCCGACGGCATCATCGCCATCAAGATCCGCGACGACGACGAACTGCTGGCGGTGCGCAACACCTCAGGCGACGACGACATCATGATGATCAGCCGCCTCGGCCAGGCCATCCGCTTCCACGAGAGCGACGTCCGCCCCACGGGTCGCAGCGCCTCGGGTGTGCACGGCATGCGCCTGCGCAAGGGCGACGAGGTGATCAGCATGGACATCGCTCGCGACGACAGCGACCTCTTCGTGATCACCGAGAACGGCTTCGGCAAGCGGACGCCCATCAGTGAGTACCGCATCACCGGGCGCGGCGGACTGGGCGTGCGGACCGTCGCGCTCACCGACCGCAAGGGCTATCTGGTCGGCGTCAAGGTGGTGCGCGAGAACCACGAGATCATGCTGCAGAGCCGCGACGGCGTGATGATCCGCGTGCGCGCCGACGGCATCAGCCGCCACGGGCGCGCCACGCAGGGCGTCAGAGTGATGAACATGCGCGAGGGTGACGTCGTGAGCGCCATCGCCCGCATGGTCGTCAGCGAGAGCGGCGCGACGGACGAGGAGATCGACGCCGACTGAGACCGGCCGGGCCGCGAGGCGCGGCCCACGAGAGCCGGCGACAGCGTCGTCTGCGAGTGAATCAGGCCGGGGAGGCTCTGCGCCTCCCCGGCCTCTTCCCTGCTCAGGGACCTCTCCCGTCAGGCGCCGGCGCGCCCTCTACTGGCACGACTGGCGGTTGACCGCTGTCGTGGGTTCTCACTCGAACTCCGGCCCGGGAAGTAGAGTTGGAGCCGGACCTTGACACTGACTTGAGGAGGTGTCGTGCTGCCGCATGTCGTCGTGCACAACGAGATGAGCCTGGATGCCCGCATGGACGGGCTGGATGTCGACATGGGCCGGTTCTACACGCTCGCGGGGACATGGCACGAGGACTGCACGCTGGTGGGCAGCGAGACGCTGCTGGCAGGCATGCCGGAGCTCGGGGACGTGGAGCACGCAGTCGCGCTTGAGCGCGGCGACACGAGCGGGCACCAGGGTGGGGGTGCATCGCCCGGCGCCCCGCTGCTCGCCGCCGTCGACTCGCGCGGGCGCCTTCCCGGCCTGGGGCAATTGCGCGACCAGCCCTACTGGCGCGACGTGATCGCCCTGTGCAGCGGGGCCACACCGGCGGACCACCTCAGTCGTCTGGACGCCGCCGGCGTCGCCAGCATCGTGGTTGGGGCCGAGCGCGTGGATCTTCGCGGCGCTCTCGAGACACTTGCCGAGCGGTACGCCGTCGGCGTTGTCCGTGTCGATGCCGGCGGTTCCCTCGTCGGCGCTCTGCTGCGTCAAGGGCTCGTGCACGAGGTGAGCGTCGTGATCGAACCGCGCCTCGTCGGCGGCGAGACACACCACTGGCTGGTGCGCGCGCCGGACGCGGCTCCCGGGGATGTCGTCGCCATGACGCTCCGCGAGATGGAACGATTCGACGACGGGGCTATCTGGCTCCGGTACGACGTGGTGTGAGCACGGCGCCGTCCTGGCGGCATCAGGTATACTGAGCATGCGGGCGCTCAGAATGGCGCCCGTCGTCGTATGCCAAGTGCGGTCGCAACGGCCGCTGCGGGAGGGGAGCAGAGATGGGCAAGAGACTCACCACCATCGTCGCCGGTGTGGCTGTGCTGGCACTGTTGGTCGTTGCGGTCGTGGCGCTGGCGACGCAGACCGGTCAGGCTTCGGCTCAGGTCGCGCAGCCGGACACAGGCGCCGCGGTCGGCGCGAGCGTGCAGACGGATCCTGCGGGGCAGGACTGCGGCGACTGCGCCGGTCAGGCTGAGGGCGCCGTCACGCAGGGCTCCAGCGATGGCGCCGCCCAGGATTGCACCGGCTGCGAAGCTCAAGGCGGCCAGACCGGAGGACAGACCAGTGGTCAGTCCGGCCAGTCGGGCGACGGCGAGGCCTGCTGCCCGTACTGAGTCGCGGGGCTTTCTGTCCCGCCGCCGGCGTCAGGCCGCTGAGGCGACCCGCTCTCGAGACCCGTGGAGCAGGGCCGCCGGTCTCACGGCGATACCGGCGGCCACCAGCGCGGCAGCAGTTCGATTCACAGCGGCGTGCTTGTCCAGGTAGTTGGCCTGGAGCACTGGCATGAGGCCGCGCCTCTCGATCTCGTCCAGCGGCTGGAAGTAGTCGAAGATGTCGCTCGGGTGGTCCCGGCCCGCCTCGACGGCTGCGTCGCCTCCCTCGTGCTTCGCACTGATGTTCGGTACGGTGGCCGCGGCCTGGACGACGTCCGCGCGGCGGTCGTAGGGCTGCCGCACGATGCTCTTGTAGGCCTCGGTCACGTGGTGCTCGAAGCGCACCGCGTCCGCGAGGCCCAGCGCCTGCCGCACGTCGGCGCAGGCGAGGAGTGACTCCGGCTCCACGGAGTTCGAGAGGTTGAGGCCGGCCATGCTCGTCGAGCCGTCCTCCCCCGCCAGAAGTCGCGCTCCCAGGAGCAGCCACAGCACCGACCAGGGGTTGTCCACGCCCAGGAACACGGAGACCTTGAACTCGTTGCGCACGCCGAGCTTTCGCAGGAGCAGCGCGACCAGGATGGTCCCGAGGTTCACGTTGAGGACCTGCCGCACCCCGTATTCGGTGAGGTAGTGGAGGTACTCGCGCGCCCACTTCATCGGGTAGTCGTTGGGCTGACCGATGCCCCCGAAGTAGCCTGTGATGGTGTCTGGACCGCCGAGATGGATGTTGCTGCCGTCGATCCCTCGTGTGTCGAGCGTCTCGACGTGGGTGGCGCCGAGCACCTGCATGGCCGCGGCGACGGCGATGATGTCTCCGCCGGGGGCGCTCTGCTCAGCCATGTTGCGCACGCGGATGTAGCGGCCGGGCATCAGTTCACGGTGTGCGATGGCGTGCTCGGCCTCGGAGATGAGCCACGGGAAGTACTGCAGGGCGCTGATCTCGAGGGTGACGGCGTTGGTGGCGTCGACAGGACGGGCCCCGGCGCCGAGCAGTCCGCGCTGGTATTCGTCGAGGGTGACGAAGGCGCCGTCGTCTCGCCGCTCGCGCAGCCAGTAGAGGTCGTCGAGCCAAGGGGAGCGCTCGGCCTCGAGGCGGGCGAGGCGGTTGTCCAGGTCGCCCGCCGCATCGGCGGCGTTGTTGATGGCGTCCACTCCGCCGAACTCGTCGACCAGGTCCAGCAACTGGTCCAGGAGCCGGCTCTGCTCGCCGCAGAGCAGCCCGTTGACGGCCTCGACATCCTCGGGTGAGATGCGCAGCCGCTCGCGCAGGCCCTGTCGTGTGGTCGCGTCGTCCGATCCGGTCATGGTCTCTCCTGATCCTCGTCCACCGGCGGCCAGCCGGCGTCCGCCTTGACCTCGGTGAGCACCAGCAGCGTCTCGAGCTTGGCGACCCCCGGGATGGAGGCGATGTCCATCTTGATGAGCGCTCCGAGTTGCTCGAGGTCGCGCACGGCGACGTGGACGAGATAGTCGAAGCGCCCGGTGATGTGGTAGCAGGCGCGCACGCCGGGCACGCGGAGGATGCCCCGCTCGAAGTCCTCGATGTGGCCGCGGCTATGGGCGTTGAGCTCCGCGGCGACGAAGGCCTGCAGGCCGACGCCCATCCCCTCGGGCGCCACGTCGGCGCGGAACCCGCGGATGAGTCCGTCACGCTCGAGCCGGCGCACGCGGTCGTGCGTGGCAGACTGGGACAAGCCCAGGGCCTCAGCGAGACGGGCGTTGGTCTGGCGGCCGTCCGCCTGCAGTTCGGCGAGGATCCGGCGGTCGAGAGCATCCACGTGCTTCCTCCAGGTGCTGCGCTCTGCGGCCACTCTGGACGCAGAAGCTTCGACGTGTCAACAGTTCCGCAGGATATTCTTCGGGACCGGCGAAGCCAAGCAGGAGGAAGGCTCAGGCAGGGCCGAGTCCCCGAAGAATCTTCGCCTCAGGGCAGAGCACGGGCCGTCACGAGGACGCCACCCAGCGCTCGCTCCCGCACCAGCCCGAGGATCCCCGCATACTCGCTCGCGACGAAGTCGTACCACTCCCGGCCGAAGTCGCGCACGATCTCGTCCCGCTTCCGTGCGATCCGGGAGCAGAGGTCTCCGTACCAGTGCACGAATTCCGGGTGGAGGTCGCGGACCTGGACGGAGGTCCAGCCGGCGGCCGCAAGGATATCCGGCAGGTCGCGCGGGGCGAGCGGGCGCCACCACCCCCGACTGGGGTTGCTGCTCGCCGTCTCCGCGAAGCGACCCTCGGGGTCGGCGTACTCGAGCAGGCGGAGTTCGGCGCCCGGCGCTGCCAACGCGCCGAGCTCCCGGAAGACGTCGTCCTGGTCGTGAGCCGCGTAGATCGCCGTCATCGAGTAGATGAGGGCGAATGGGCCGTCGAGGACCTCCGTGGCTCGCCGGAGGTCGCCCTCGACGACCGTCACCTCGGGGTGTCGCTCGCGCGCGAGGCGGGCGGTCGCGGCATCGATCTCGATGCCGGTCACCGCCCCGAAGCCGCGGCCGCGTACCCAGGACGCCGTGCCCGCGCCGCCGCAGCCCGCATCGAGGATGCGGCGGCCCGGGTCGGGCCGCATCCCGACGAAGAGCAGCTCGTTGGCCGCCACCTCGCCGGGATGCGCGTAGTCTGCTTCGCGGACGAGCGCCAGGAGGCGCTTGCCGGTGGCGTTGTTCATCGCCGTCGGCGCGTCGAGCGGCGCTCGGCCTTCGTGCCGGCTCCCGGGCGGCGAGGCTGCCTGCGGCCGCTCGCCGCCCGGGCCGTTCATCTCAGACCAGCTCGTGCAGCCGCTGCACCAGCGGGTCGAACTCCGGACCCTTGAAGCAGTAGCCGATCTCGGTGAACCGCTGCCGGAGCGCTCGCGCCTCGGCGGCGACACCGCGGCCCTCCAGGACCACTGCGGCCATCAGCTCCGCCACCTGCGCGAACTCGCCGGGCCCCATGCCGAAGCGCGTCATCTCCGCGACCCCGAGGCGCAGCGCCCCGGCCGCGGTGAAGCCCTCCTCGTCCGGCGCTGCCTGGTAGTTGACGATGATGCCGCTGTCCTCCAGCTTGCCGGCGACCTCCGGTCCCTGCCCGTAGCCGACCCGCACCACGACCTGGTGCGTCTCGGTGTACTGGACGTCCGGGTCGCCGGCGACGTCGAGCCCGGCCTCGTGCAGCGCCACGGCGAACGTCTTGGCGTTGGCGATCACCGTCCTCTGCCAGTCGTCCTTGAAGTGGTTCATCTCGAACGCCGCCATGAGCAGGCCGAGCAGCGTCCCCAGGTGGTGGTTGCTCACCGAGCCCGGGAACGTGCGCCGCTCGATCGCCTCCCAGAGGTCGTACTTCTCGTCGGCTTCTACCCAGCGGCTGGCGACGATGCCGCGCTGCGTGCCGAAGAACGTCTTGTGCGTCGAGCCGGTGACGATGTCGGCGCCCTCGACGAAGGGCTGCTGGAAGTGCGTACCGGCGAGTCCGAGCACGTGGGCCATGTCGTACATCAGCACGGCGGGGATGCCGGCGGCGTCCAGGAACTGCCGCACCTCGTACACCGGCTCCGGATGCAGCACCATGCTCTTGCCGAGGATGATGAGCTCCGGGCGCTCCTGCTCGATCACGTCGAGGAGCGCCCCTACGTCGGCCTTGTAGGGGTTCTCGGGCAGCACCGGGACGTCGACGACGGCCGGCAGCTCCGTCCTGGGGTCGCGCGCCACGTAGTCGCGCAGCGCGCCCATCGGCTGGGCGGAGAGGTGGCCGCCCTTGCCGATGTGGTTGTTGACGACCTTGCCGATGCGCCGCGGCTCGCTCTTGCGGTCGGCACGGTTCAGGTAGTCGACGAGCGCGCTGAAGACCGCGGTGTTCGCCATCTGGCCGCTGACCGCACGCGTCTCGACCTCGGAACAGCCCAGGTAGGCGCGGAACTCGTCCACCAGCATCCGCTCCACTTCGTGGATGAACCCCGTGCCCTGGTAGTAGAAGACGTCGGCGTCGTAGAAGGCCTCCGTCTTCTTGTGCTCGGCGTACCGCCCCGCCGGGTCGGTGATGCTGAGCAGGCGCGCCGCGGGCGAGGGGGTCATCTCGCTCGGGATGAGGTCGATGCACTCCCCCTGGCGCCACTCGTGGTTGGCGATCGCCTTGTTCAGCAGGCGGATCGCCTTCTCACCCGACTCTCCGCCCTCGAGCTCAGAGAGTTGCGGCGTGTGGTCCCAGATGATCGCTCGCGCGCAGGGCGGAGCGTCGCTGCGCAGATGGTGAGGCACCACGAGCCCCGGGACGCGCCGGCCACGCACATCGACCTCGACCTCGTCGTCCTCCAGCGCCCGGCTGTCGATGTAGGCGAGTGCGATGGAACGCAGTTCGTGCTCCTCGGTCTGGGTTGAGCACAGTCCCTCGCCCTCCAAGCCCCAGAAGGGTACGGCGGTGCCGCTCGTGACCCAGCCGAGGAAGGTCTCGCCGCCGTAGCGCGCGCCGCTCTCCGCGTGCACCGGCGCGCCCTCGCGCGCGATGCCGCGGCCGGTCAGCGCCACCGGCCGTGTGAGCCGGGGCAAGTCTGCGAGCAGGGCGTAGTCGCGGCGCAGGATGTGCGCATAGGCGCGCTGCTGCTTCTGCAGCGCGTGGCGGCCGATGAAGTCGCCCTTGAGCGGGGAGAAGCTGACGGCGAACGTCGCCAGCGGACAGCTGAAGATGGGGATCTCCTCGCCCTCCGGGTCGGCCCCGAGCTCGTGGCCGTAGAGCGGCAGCCCGGCCTCGAGCCGCAGGGTGTCCCGGGCGCCGAGGCCCACGGGCACGGCGCCGGCGCTCACCAGCGTGTCCCACAGGGCCGGCCCGTCGTGCGCCGCGACGAAGAGCTCAAAGGCGACGGGCTCGCCGGTGTACCCGGTGCGGGCGATGCGCGCCGAGGCGACGCTGCCGTCGTTGAGCCGCAGAGTGACGAGGCTCAGCTCGTTGCGCAGCGGCTCCGGCAGAGCGCCCTCCGCGATCAGGCCGCCGAGGATGTCGCGCGACGCCTTGCCCTGCAGAGCCACCATCGCGATCTCGCCGGTCTCGTCACTCATCTCGACGTCCGGGAAGTGCGCCAGGTGCTCGCGGAAGTGGTCCCAGTCCTTGTGCCGGTTCGAGGCGTTGACGACCAGCAGGTATTCGCCTGGGGCGAACCGGTACAGATAGGCGTCGTCGACGGCGCCGCCGGTCTCGGTCGGCACCATGGTGTACTGCGCCTGAAGAAGGTCGAGCGCCTCGGCATTGCCCGTCAGCACGTGCTGCAGGAAGGGAGCGGCGCCCGGGCCGCGCAGGACGAAGCGGCCCATGTGCGAGACGTCGAACAGCCCGGCTCCGCTTCGCGTGGCGAGGTGCTCGGCGATGATGCCGCCCGGGTACTGCACCGGCATGTCCCAGCCGCCGAAGTCGACCATCCGGGCGCCGGCGGCGACGTGCTGTGCGTGGAAGGGCGTGCGCAGCAGCCGCTTCTCCTCCGCGCCGCTCACTGCGCCCACTCCTTGAGCCGGCCGAGCCCCTCGCGGATGAGCTCGGTGCTGATGCCTGAGTAGGCGATGCGCACGTACCTCCGCTCCTCGCCGGGGAGCGCGCGGCCGAAGTGCAGACGGGTGCAGAAGCTGCAGCCCGTCTGCTCCAGCGCCGCGCGCCGCAGCTCGTCGTAGTCCTCGAGGTCCATGTGCTCCATGAGCTCCGTCACGTCGGGGAACAGGTAGAACGTCGCCTCCGGCCGGTAGCAACTGACGCCGGGGATGTCGTTCAGGATGTCCACGGCCACGTCGCGCCGCTCCTTGAGCACGCGCAAGATCTGCGCCGGGCCGGACTGGTCGCCGGTGAGCGCCTCGACGCCGGCCCACTGGATGAAGTGCGTGGTGCAGGACTCCTGGTTGACGTTCAAGGTCGCGATCTGCGCGATGATGTCCTCCGGGCCGATCGCCGCGCCCAGCCGCCACCCGGTCATCGCGAACTTCTTGCTGAAGGTGTAGAGGATCACGGTGCGCTCGGCCATGCCCGGTAGAGAGGCGATCGACTTGCTCGTGCCGGAGTAGCGCACGTCCCAGTACGCCTCGTCCGAGAGCACGTAAAGATCGTGCGCGAGCGCGAGCTCGGCGAGCGCCTCGATCTCGGCATCCGGGCTCTCGGCGCCGGTGGGGTTGTGCAGGTTGTTGAAGATGAGCAGCTTGGTCCTCGGCGTGATGGCAGCCTTGATGGCGTCGAAGTCGAGCAGGAAGTTCTCCCGGCCCGGGACGAAGCCGTAGGGCACGGCCACTCCGCCGAGGAACTCGATCTGGCTCTCGTAGATCGGGAACCCGGGGCTGGGGTAGAGCACCTCGTCGCCCGGGTCCATCAGCGAGAGCAGGAACTTCTCGATGACGGGCTTTCCGCCCGGCTGGACGGCGACGTTGGCGGGTCCGCAGGGCACGCCGTGCGTCGCCGCGATCTCCTCGGCCAGCGCCTCGCGCAGCTCCGGGATGCCGGCATTGGGGCAGTAGCCGGTCTTGCCGGCGCGGATCGCCCGGAGAGCCGCCTCGACGACGTTCTCCGGCGTCGACATGTCCATGTCTCCGAGGTGGAACGGGTAGACGGTGTGGCCCGACGCCTTCCAGGCGGCTGCCTCGGCGGAGACGGCGAACGCCGTCTCGGTCCCGAGTCGGCCCATGCGCTCGGCCAGGACGCTCGACTTCGGTGTGATCATGGCGCTCACCCCTTAAACGTCGAGGGACAGGGTGATGTCCCCATCACCCTGTCCGCCGCAGACCACGTCCGCGCACTCCAGGGGCCCGTCAAGTCGCGTTCCGTTGGCCTGAGAGTTTCGGCGGCGCATCCGGCGCCGGTCCTTGCCCCTTCGGCGCCCGCCTGCAGCTTCGTGCGGCGGGCTCTCACGCGACCATCCACCGGGCATCCTCGGTTCTCGGGCACTGTAGCACCCGCCCTTCCACGGCCGCAACGTTGGAGGCCCGGATCAGCCTTCGCCTGCGTCGAGCGGCTCCACACGGACCGTCGACTTGTCGCGGATCGTCCGCAGCACCCGGCGGTCGAGGCGGTAGTCCCAGCGGTTGAACACGAGAGCCTCCAGCGGGTGCCAGAGCAGCACCCAAGCGGCGATGCTGAGTCCCTCCGCCGCGACCGTGAGCATCTCGTGGGGGGAGCCCGAGAGGCGATGGGCGAGCCACACGAAGAACGTGACGACCACGATCGTGATGGCCAGCATAAGCCAGCCGCGTACGTTGTTGCGCCGGGAGTCGCGGTGGAGCGTGGTCAGGTGAGCGTCGCAGTACCTGACGAGGGCGGCCCGCAGCCGGTCGGCGGTTTCGGGTTGGACGGCGCTGCGGGGGAGGCCCACCACGAGGTCGACGTGCTCGGCGCCGGGGTCGTCGGCGACGCAGGACTCCACATACTCGATCGCCGGCTGCTCGCTGTAGGCCTGGTACCACTCCGAGAACGGGCTGACCTGGGGGATGCGGAAGAAGTCGTCGAGCGACTGCAGCCTGAGGTCGACGAGGACGCTCATGACGCCGGGCGAGCCTCCGGCAGCCCGGCAGCCGGCAGCGAGAAGAAGAAGGTCGCGCCCTCGCCCGGCGCGCTCTCGGCCCACACGCGCCCGCCGTGCGCCTCCACGGCGCGGCGGACGATCGCCAGCCCGATGCCTGACCCCTCATACTCGCTCCCGTGCAGGCGCTCGAACACCTGGAAGAGCTTGCCGGCGTGCCGCATGTCGAACCCGGGCCCGTTGTCGGCGACGGAGTAGACCCACTCTCCGTCCTCGGAGCGGCAGTCCACCGTGATGCTCGGCTGTCGCACCTCGGCGGTGAACTTGAGGGCGTTGGAGAGCAGGTTCGCCCAGACCTGACGCACGAGGGTGGGGTCGCCCACAGTCGAGGCCAGCTCGCCGACGGTGAGATCGACCGCCCCGCGCTGGCCCTCGGTCGTGACCTCTCCGAAGGCGCTCTGCGCCAGGCTGACCATGTCGATGGGCTCCCGGGCGACGCGTGACCGGCCGAGCCGGGAGAACGAGAGCAGGTCGTCGATGAGCTGCCCCATGCGCCTCGTGTTGCCGATGATGCTTTCGCAGCAGCGACGCCCGTCGTCCCCGATGTCGGCGGCGTGGTCCTCGGTGAGGATGGTCGCGTAGCCGTTGATCGCGCGCAGCGGCGCGCGCAAGTCGTGGGATACCGAGTAGCTGAACGCCTCGAGCTCCGCGATCGCCGACTCCAGTTGCGCGGTGCGCTCCTTGACGCGAGCCTCGAGACCCTCGTTCAGCTCGAGGATCTTGGCCTCCGCCTGTCGTCGCTCGGTGATGTCGCGGCTCACGCCCAGCACTCGGTCGACGCGGCCGTCCGCGTTCTTGAGCAGCGTCGTGGTCACCTCGGTCGAGACCACGCCTCCCCCTTGCGCGGTTGATCCACCTCGCTGATGTGGATCCGGGCCGAGTCGTAGACGTCCTGTTCCTTGCGTGCGCCGATGAGGCTGACCAGCGCCTCGTCGACGTATCTCACATCACCCACCGGGCTCCCCCGCTCATCCAGTCCTGACGGACCCTACCCACACGGGCAGACTCCTTAGCCCGTGGCAACGGGCGTCCCCGGCCGGCGCCGCAGGTGGCCCGGCCGGATGCGCTTCGGTAGACTCCGTCACCGTGAGTCCTCAACCAGATACGTCGGCACGGCGCCCCCGGGTCTTCAGCGGCATCCAGCCTTCGGGCACGCTGCACCTCGGCAACTACCTCGGCGCGGTCAAGAACTGGGTCGCCATGCAGGAGACGCACGACTGCGTCTACTGCGCCGTGGACCTGCACGCCATCACCGTGCGGCAGGTGCGCGCCGAGCTCCGGCGTAACACCATCGACCTGGTCAACCTCTTCCTGGCCAGCGGGGTCGACCCGGAGCGCTCCATCGTCTTCGTGCAGAGCCACGTGCTCAGCGCACAGCGAGCTCATGTGGATCCTCAACACCATCACGTACATGGGCGAACTGCGGCGCATGACGCAGTTCAAGGACAAGACGGCCGGCGCCGAGGGCGAGAGCATCGCCGTCGGCCTGTTCGACTATCCCGGTGCTCATGGCGGCCGACATCCTGCTCTACCAGGCGGACGCGGTACCTGTGGGTGAGGACCAGAAGCAGCACGTGGAGCTCACCCGCGACGTGGCCGAGCGCTTCAACAATGCGTTCGGCAAGGCGTTCGTGGTGCCCGAGCCGATCATCCGCGAGGGCGGGCGCTCGGGTCATGAGCCTGGACGACCCCAGCAAGAAGATGAGCAAGAGCGCCGGCTCTGAGAACAGCTACATCGCCGTGATGGACGCGCCGGATGTGATCCGCAGGAAGATCCGGCGCGCCGTCACCGACTCCGGCGCCGAGGTCAAGGGCGGACCGGACAAGCCGGCGCTGACGAACCTGCTCGACATCTTCGCGGCGCTCTCGGGCGACTCCATCGCGGACATCGAGGCGCGCTACGAGGGCAAGGGCTACGCCGACTTCAAGGCCGACCTCGCCGAGGTGGTCGTCGAGGCGCTCGCGCCCATCCAGGAGCGCATCCGCGAGCTCGAGGCGGACAGGAGCTACACGCTCGAGGTGCTCAGGGCCGGCGCCGAGCGCGCCGAGGCGATCGCCGGCCGCACGCTCGCCAAGGTGCGCGAGCGCGTCGGGCTGGTGCCGCGGCCGTAGGCGCGGGTACACTAGCGCCCTCAGCGGTTCCATGAGGAGGCACGAGTGATCCCCAACGAAGTGATGGCGCATCGCGACGGCGAGAAGATGATCGACCGCGCCGCCGTCATCCTGGTCTCAGTCGAGACGATGAAGTACCGGTGCGCGAGTCTCATCGGCACCGAGTTCCCCCTCGTGTTCTGGCGCGGCCAGGGTCGCATCGTCGCCAGCGACGACACGAGCGTGGCGCTCGTCGTGCGCGGCGTACGCGTCGACCTCACCTGGGACCGCCTCACCGTCACCTGGGTCCGCCTGCTCGCCAACCACACACTGACCGTGGATGAGCTGGGCGGCGGCGCCGACGCCGTGGGTATCGTGAGTCTCTTCGCCTTCATCCAGGCAGACGGCTTGTGTACGCTCGAGGCCGACGGTCTCATCATGCTGGCCGAGACCAGGGGCGTTCCCGTGCATCAGTACGCCGACATGTCTGTGCCCACCTCGTGGGCGCCGTGGCGGCGCAAGATCCACGGCGACTGACGGCCGGCTCCGTCGCGGCGACTCCCCTGCGGCCGTGATCACCCTCACCAAAGACCACCGCATCTTCGCCTTCGCCGGCGAGGCGGAGCCGGCGTTGCGCGTGCCCGCAGGCACACGGGTGCGGCTGGAGACCGCGGACTGCTTCGACGACCAGGTGCGGACGCCGGGCGACGCGCTCGACGCCATCGACTGGGACCGGGTGAACCCGGCGACCGGGCCGGTCTGGGTGGAGGGCGCCCGCCCGGGGGACGTGCTGAGCGTGCTCATCGAGGCGATCGAGGTGCGCAGCCCCGGCGTCATGGCGGTCGCGCCGGGCATCGGCGTCCACGGCGCGGAGGTCCTGGAGCAGGCGCACCGGCTGGTGTCGATCGAGGACGGGACAGCGCGGATAGCGGAGGGCATCTCCGTCCCGCTGCGGCCGATGATCGGCGTCATCGGCGTGGCTCCTCCCGGCGCGCCGGTCTCCACCGCCTCCCCCGGCGCTCACGGCGGCAACATGGACACGCGCCTGATCGGCGAGGGCGCCGTTCTGTACCTTCCCGTCGCGCACGAGGGTGCGCTCTTCGCCGCCGGTGACCTGCACGCGGCGATGGGCGACGGCGAGATCTGCGGCACGGGAGTCGAGGTCGGCGGCAGTATCACCGCCCGCCTGGACGTCCGTCGCGACCTGAGGATCCAGGAGCCGGTGCTCGAGACCGCCGGGCTCGTCGTGACGATCTCCTCCGCCGAGACGCTCGACGAGGCGGCCGAGGCGGCCACCCGAGCCATGACGCGGCTCCTCACGGAGCGTCTCGGCATCTCGCTCGAGGTGGCCACCATGCTGATGAGCGCCGGCGGCGACCTGCAGGTCTCGCAGATCGTCGACCCGCTGAGCACGGCGCGGTTCGCGCTGCCCAAGCACACGATCAGCCGGGCTGGGCGGCGAGCTGCTCTGAGCCGGCGCGGGCCGGGACCGCCGACACCAGACCCAGCACCCATGGGGGGGACGAATGGCTGAAGGATACGGAGCTCAAGGCATGGTCGGGCGCCTGCGGCGCGTCATGGTGCGGCGGCCCGGCGAGGCGATGGCCGCCGCCGACCCCACCGACTGGCACTACACGAGCGCGATCGACGTCGAGAAGGCACGGGCGGCGCACGACGCGTTCGCCGACGCTCTGAGGGCCTGGGACGTCGAGGTGCTCTACCACGAAGCGCCATTGCCGGACCACAGCGACAGCGTGTTCGTCTTCGACCCTGCCCTCGTCACCGACCGTGGGACCCTGGTGCTGAGCATGGGCAAGGAGCGCCGCAGGGGCGAGGAGGATCCGCTCGCGCGCTCGCTGCAGGACTGCGGCGTGCCGGTGTTCGGCCGCCTCGAGGGTGACGCGCGCGCGGAGGGTGGGGACACACTCTGGCTCGACCACGACACACTCGTCGTGGGTCGCGGCTTCCGCACCAACGCCGAGGGCGTCCGGCAGCTCCGCGACCTGCTCACCCCCCTGGGAGTCGGCGTCCTGGATTACGACCTCCCGTACTTCACCGGTCCCGACGCCTGCCTCCACCTCCTCAGCCTCATCAGCCCGGTGGATGTGGATCTCGCCGTCGCCTATCCGCCGCTGATGCCGACGGCCTTCTGGCACGAGCTGCGCCGGCGCGGCATGCGGCTGCTGGAGGTACCGGAGGAGGAGTTCGTACGCACACAGGCGACGAACGTCCTCACCGTCGCTCCGCGCAAGTGCATCATGCTGGACGGGAGCCCTGTCACGAAGCAGTTGCTGGAGATGGCCGACTGCGAGGTCGTCACCTTCCCCGGCGCCCCGCTCTCGTTCAAGGCCGAGGGTGGGCCGACCTGTCTGACCCGTCCGGTCTGGCGCGACGCCGAGTAGGGTGGCGTGACAGGCCTCGGGCTCAGTGCCGTCGAGCGGCGAGCGCTCGAGTCACTCGACGAAGAGGGCCTCGTGGCGCTTGAGCCCGAGAGTTCTTTCCGCGCCGGTCACGGACGACCGGTGCGTGGACGAAACGTCCGAACAGGACGGAATGTGTGCGACCGGCCGGCAGCTCCCAGGCGTCAAGAAGACGGGCCGGGGCGGCGGCCCTTGTCTGCCGCCGCCCCGGCCCTCGACGCTCCCGCAAACGGGAGCGCCCCAGGGCCTCTTTCGCCGCGTCAGTTCGCGGCTACGGTCTCCTTGCGGAACGTCGGCATGTTGCGCACGCCCATCTCGGCGATGAAGGCGTCGCGCACGTCGCGGGTGAGCTCCTCCGGGCAGATCATGCCCTTCTGGGCGATCTTGTCCTCGACGATGAACTCGGCGTAGATGCTCGCCGGTGTGCTGGTGCCGTAGCTGACGCAGGTGGCGCCGGGGATCTGGCCGTTGACCCACTTGATGTCCGGCGGGAAGACGTAGTAGCCGATGCTCGCCGGCTTGCCGTTCTTCTCGCCGATGCAGTCGACGGTGACGACGCCGAAGTCGGTGATCTCGCCGGCGAGGGCGAGCTTGGCCAGCTCGTCGGCCGGCGGATTGGGCGCGAGGGTGGCGACGTACACGTCGATCGGCCGCACCTCGGAGCCGTCCTTGAGCTTGACCGGGTACTTGCTCGTCATGCCGGAGCCCACCAGAGCGAGGTCGGCGTCGATGCCGCTGCCGTCCGCGTCGCCGCCCATCTTGAAGTCCACGTAGCGCAGGCCCTTGTCGCCGAACACCTTGGGGAGCAGGCGCGGCAGGGTGCTGACCTCTTCGTGGTCGTGGCAGATGACGGTGCCGAGGCCGAACGGCTCGGGGAACTCGTACTTCTCGCGACGACCGAAGATCTCGACGCGCTTGAACTCGCCGTCCTCGTAGAGCAGCGGCGGCTGCGAGCAGTCGGTGTAGTAGGTCTCCTGCGACCACACCTGCAGCGGTACCGGCGAGTCGAAGAGGGCGAAGTCCTTGATCCGGATCTCGAAGCACTTGTCGAGGTCCTCGTAGCCGTTTGCGGCGAAGGTGTTGGTGACGCCTGGGTCCATTCCCGTGCTCAGGAGCGCCAAGTGACCCTGCTTCTCGAACTCCGGGGCCAGCGTCATCTGGTCGAGGTACGCCTCGTCGATGGTCTGGGTGCGCGTCTGGCCCTGCGCCATGTCGATGTAGTCGGCGCCGCACTTGAGGCACGCCGTCATGAGGGCCTTGTTGAACTCGGGGATGACGGCGTTGACGATGAGCTTGCAGCCGGCGCCGGCCTTGGCGACGGCGTCGCTGTCCGCGGCGTTGATGAACATGGACAGCGCCTTGCCGTTGCCGACCTGGGCGGCGACGAACGCGGCGCGCTCCTCGTCGTAGTCGGCGACGATGATCTCGGTGACGGCCGGGTTGCGGCCGAGGTTCCAGGTGAGGACCTGGCCCTGCATGCCGGCGCCGACGATAAGGACCTTCATGGTGCGTCTCCCTCCTTGTGGCCACGCCCGGGCGGGCGCGGAGGACTACCTCTCACACTCGAGGTTGTACCACTTCGCGCGCGCGACGACAAGTGCAGGAAGAACGAAAAGCGCAGACTAGTTGCCCGAAGAGAGCGGATATCGTCGGGGTCGTCGCATATGTGCGGCGGATTCGCGGAGTTACGCCGACTCCTCCAGTCCGCGACCCGCCGCCCGGCTCAGGCGGCCGGCGCCCCGCACTCGTTGCAGAACCTGGCGCCCGGCTGCAGCCTGGCGCCGCACTGCGTGCAGTGCTTGCCGGCCTTGAGGTCGGCTCCGCACTCCGCGCAGAACTTCGCGTTGGTCGCCTGCGGCGCTTCGCACTTGGGGCAGGAGGCGACGATGCCCTCGCGCCAGTCCTGCTCGGTGAGATGCTTGTCCTCCTCCGACATCTTCGCGTGCGCCCAGACCTCCTCCACGGACTTGCTCGCCTGGGCGGCGGCCATCTCGACCCCGAGATCGGGGGCGCACTGCTTGCAGAGACCCTTCTTCTCGTTCCAGCACTGCTCGCGACACATCCAGGCGCTGCAGCGGGGGCACTGCACGAACTTGGGCATCATCTCCTGCTGGGCCTTGACGAAGGCCTTGTCGCTCGCCTTCTCCCAGGCGGCGGACTTGGCGCGCTGCGCCACGTCCGCCGCACGCCCGAACACGCCGCCGAGGAGCCCGCTCGCTCCGTCCAGGACGTTGGTGGCGGTGCTCAGCTCGAAGGTGTCGAACTCGGTGCGATAGCCGCCCCCGCAGCGCATGCAGCGGAACTCGAACTGGAATCCGTTGTCGCTGCTGAGGTCGCTGTAGTTGGTGGTGAACTCGATCTCGCGTCCCATCGTGGTGAGCCTCCGTTCCCGGGCCGTGCGCCCCGCGTGCCTGGATGCGCCGAGTATACGACCGTCGTGGTAGAACTGGACAGGAGGCACGAGCACCGGAGGCGAGGTCATGCACGAGCTGACGGACAACGACGGCGGAGCGGATGGCCCTGTCTGACGACGAACGCTCATACCGGCCACACGCGTCGGCTGCATCGAGGGCGGGCTCAGCATGCTCCTGAGCCCGGCACGCTCCGATTGGCTCTCCTCCTCCCGATGGGTGCACCTCTTGGTGCTTGCCGTGCCGTTCCTCGTCGTCATCGTCGGCTGGCAGGGCCTCCAGGAGGCGTTTCCCGCCTTCCAGGGCGGCGACGAACCCATCCACTTCGGGATCGTGAGGGTGGTCCTCGATCAGTGGCCACTCCCGCTGCTCAGCGGGTACGGCGCCTGGTCCGGCCCCGCGGTCTACTGGCTGCTGGCCGGTCTCGCGCTGCCGTTCGGGGGGTCTATCGAGGCCGTCAGGCTCGCGGTCACGCTCTTCTCCTGGGGCGCGGTCGCGGTCGCCTACACACTCCTCCGCGACCGCCTGCACGCTCGCCCGCTCGACGCGCTCGCTCTGGCGCTGCTCCTGGCGGTTTCTCCGTTCTTCTTCGGCCAGTCGTTCCTCGTTCTCACAGACAACCCGACCTGGTTCTTCGTCGTGCTTGCACTCGAGCGCGCCCTGGCCTACGTGGAGCGGCCCGCTCTGACGCGGATCGTGGCGTTCGCAGCCTGTCTGGCGCTTGCGACCACGATGCGGCAGATCTCGGTCTGGCTCCTCCTCCCCGCCCTCATCGCGGTCCTGAGCGTGCCCCAGTCACGCCGTCGCAGGTGGGTCGGCATCGGTGTCCTCGTGCTCGGCGTGCTTCCTCTGGTGGGGCTGCTGCTGTACTGGGGTGGACCGCTCCCCCCGGACCCTGTGAGCGGTGGAGCTGCCGCCACGCCGCTTGCGGCCGGGTATCGGGTCCGAAACCTGCTGCTGACCTTGGGCGTGGTGGGGTTCTACGCCCTGCTGCTCCTGCCGGCCGCGGAGCTCGCTGACTGGCGCGGCCGCGTACGCCGTCGGCCCTCGTGGGTGTTCGTGCTCGCCGCCCCGGCTCTCATCGCCCTGGCCACGGTGGTCGTCGGAGCTCTGGGGACCATCACGAGCTTCCTGACGCTGGTGTCTCGCGTGCCGTTCGTCCTCGTCGGCGGGGCGAGCCTGCTCTTCTGGCTGCTCATCCCAGGTGGAGCTGCCGCGGTGGCCGGCCTGCTGGCGACACGTCTGGCTGACGTGCGGAGCCGTGTGCTCGCCGGCGCGCTCGTCGGACTGCTGCTCAGCGCCATGGCGAATCGGGTGTGGTACGAGCGCTACGTGGACTTCCCCGTGCTGCTCCTGCTGGCCGCACTCGCCGTCGCCGCAGGCGTCGCCTTGGGTCGGGTCGATCGCGAGCGGTGGCTGCTGACCGGGCTCGCGGCGATCGCCGCATTCCTCTGGCTGCGCTGACGCCCGGCGCCTGGAGGAGGGGCTCGGCCGCTCACCGCGCGTCTGCGCCACGGGACCGATGGAGGCGAGGAAGAAGTGGTGGAGCATAGCGGAATCGAACCGCTGACCTCCTGGGTGCGATCCAGGCGCTCTCCCAGCTGAGCTAATGCCCCACGCGGGTGCCCGGGGTGTCCCGGGACATCACAGTATGGGACATTCTTCGGCCCCGGGCAAGCCGGTCACGCCTCGCCGGCCGGCGGCTGGCTGGGCGTCTGCGGCGGCGGTGCGGGCGGCGGCGGGGCTGCGCTCGCGCCCGGGGCCTGCGGCCAGGTCCCGGTCATCGGGGGAGGGGGCGGCGCCGACGGCTGAGCGTTCGAGCCGCCGCCCGCCGACGGACTCATCGAGAACGGCGGGTAGCCGTCCACCAGTCCGAGCGCGTAGGCGCTCACCCGCGTGTACCAGCGGACATAGCCGGCCACGATGTCCCACATGCCGTAGGGGAACCGGGCCACGAACAGGATCACCCACTGCACCACGAACCAGATGACGAACGCGGCGATGCCGAGGAAGAGCAGCACGAAGTAGTGCGGGATGGCGGCCAGTTGCCTCAGCGCGAGGCCGGCGCCGCCGAAGGTCGGGAAGTTGAACTGGAACTGGTAGCTCCCGCTGTCCGAAGACCACGAGCTGACGGTTTCTGCGTTGCCGATGAGCCACGCCGCCAGCCAGATGCCGCTGCCGACCACGAGGATCTCCACGATGATGGTGAAGACGGCGTAGGCACGACTGGGCTCAGCCGGCGGCTCGGCGGTGACGTCCACGGGGTAGTCGTCGGCCGGCTGCAGCGAGAAGGGCGGGTATCTGTCGGTCACGGAGAGGAAGAAGGCGCTCACCCGCGTCTGCCAGCGCAGTACGCCGGTGACGAAACCGTGCATGCCGGCGGGGTAGCGACCCGTGAACGCCACCGCGAACTGCGCGATGACCGCGACGACGAACTGCGCGATGCCCAGGAACGCGAGCACGAAGATGTGCGGTATCAGGGCCAGGCCCTTGATCCAGAAAATGGTGAGCACCGCCCAGAGGCGGGAGCTGCGCTGAGGGTAGTCGGCGCGCACGTCGACCGGGTAGCGGCCGTCCATCACGAGTCCTCCGTTGTCAGGTGTCAGAAGAGGGTACGGAGCCGCGCCGCCATCTCCTCGGGCGCGGCGAACATGAGCTCACCGCCGAGCTGCTTCTGCAAGAAGTAGTCGTCGGTGCGGTAGTCCTGCTTGAAGGCCGTGCGGGCGATCACGCGCAGCACCACGGGGAAGCCGGCGTCGCTGCCGTCGAGCGGCCCGCCGCTACAGCGGTGAAGTTGAACGCCGAGAGGCCCTCGTCCTCGTACCAGGTGAGGATGCGGGTGAGGCCCGAGGCCAGTGCGGCCACGTGCTCGTCCCGGAGCTCGCGTGAGGCGGGGGACGGCGGGCGCGACGGCGAGAGCCTCTCGCGCGCCCGCCGGCGCGAACGGCGCCAGCCAGTGCACGCCGGCGGCTCCCCACACGTAGCGCTCGCCGGCCGCCTGCTCTTGTGCGACCAGCTGGTCCCAGAAGCTCGCGCCGTGCTCCGCCTTCCACGCGGCTGAGCGGTCCCAGTAGAGCTGCGTGAGCCACGGCGCCGTCTCGCCGCCGAACACCTGGAAGTGCGGGTGCACGAGGCTGGCGCCGCCGGGGAGCATGTGGTTGCAGCACACCTGGAGGTGGGTCAGAGCCGGGGAGTAGCGCGGCGGCGCGGCGGACGAAGTCCAGCGCCGCGCCGAGCCCCTCCTCGAGCAGGCTCGGCGTGAACTCGCTCGGCCGCAGGAAGTGCTTCTCCGGGAAGGTGACCACGGCGTGCACGGCCGCCAGCGGGAAGAGGTTGGGGAAGACGAGCGCCCGGCCCCGCGTGAGCCGGCCGCCGGGCACCAGCTCGTCGGGGTAGCGGGGTGTCGCCTCCAGCACCTTCTCCGGGCAGAAGAAGCAGCCCTCGCGGCTGCGGGCGACGAGCAGGTCGGTGTAGGCCCAGTCGGTGCGGCCGAGGAACATCTCCTCTTTGGCCTCGAGCCCAGCCGACGCGACGGCGGTCATGCCGGTGAGTGGGTCGGTGCGGATCTCGATGCGGTCCTCGGTGAACTCCATGCCGGCGAGGGGGCTGTGGAAGCCGGCCGCCTCGGTGTGACGCTCGAACTGGATGGGATCCGCCATGACCGCTCCTCTCGTCGTCCTCCGCCGGGCCTGCGGGCGGTCCCGATGATACGGCCGGGCCCAGACCCCGGACAAGGATGCGGGCGTCGGAGGCCGGCGAGGGCGTCCCTCCGGCGGCGCCCGGGGCGCATGGCATAGACTGGTGGCGCCCCGACATCCGACCTCGCGGAGCCTCGCATGAAGATCACCGCCGTGCACGTCGACACCCTCGAGCTCACCATGGAGGAGCCGTTCGTGATCGCCTCGTCGGCGATGGCCTATGGCCCGTGCGATCTGGTCCGCGTGGAGACCGACGAGGGCATCACCGGCTACGGCGAAGCCTGCCCGGCCTATGAGTTCACCGGCGAGACCCTGTGGACCGTGCAGGACGTCATCGGCGAGTACCTCGCACCGGCTGTCATCGGGCGTGACCCGTTCGCCCTCGAGGCCATCAACCACGTGTGGGACCGCGAGCTGTACACGGTCGGCAATCAGGCGGCCAGGGCGGCGGTGGAGCTGGCGCTCTGGGACATCCAGGGCAAGGCGCTCGGGCGGCCGGTCTGCGACCTCATCGGCGGCCGCGCCCGCCCTGCACTGCAGGAGGTCGTGGCGTTCGGCTGGGACGACCCGGAGGAGCTGGCGGAGGACACGCTGGCGATGAAGGCGCTGGGCGTCCACGTCTTCAAGATCAAGGTCGGCGACACGCCGGAGCGGGACGAGCAGCGCGTCGCCGCCGTGCGCGAGGCCGCGGGCCCGGACGCGCGCATCACCGTGGACGCCAATCAGGGCTGGTGGGACGCCAAGACGGCCGTGCGGGCGATCAAGCTGCTGGAGCCGCACGGCATCGAGTTCGCCGAGCAGCCCGTGCGGATGGACGACCTCGAGGCCGCGCGCTTCGTGCGCGCGCACGTGGACGTGCCCATCGCGCTCGACGAGAGCGTGCGCGGCCCGCGCGAGGCGCTCGCCTGCGCCAGGGCGGAGGCCTGCGACATGTTCGTGGTCAAGCTGATGAAGACGGGCGGGATCCTCAACGCGATCAAGGTCAACGCGATCGCCGAAGCCGCCGGCATCACCGTGATGGTCGGCAACATGGGCGAGAGCTCTGTTGCGATGTCCGCCCACTTCCACGTCAACATCGCGCTGGCCAACGCCGTGCACGGAGACGCCGACCTGCCGTGGCGGCCCGGCGCGCTTGAAGCACGACATCGCCCGTGGCATCCGGCAGAAGCTGGTCGACGGCATCTCGTGGATCGACGTGCCCGAAGGGCCCGGCCTCGGCGTGGAGCTCATCGAGGAGAACATCGCGCGCCAGAGAGTGCAGCGACGGTGGTGAGCGGCTGAGATGAACGCCGACGAGCTTCTGAGACGCTGGAGGGCGGCCGGCGGAGGCGCTGAGGACCCGCCGGCCGGCGAAGGTCTGTTCGGTCTGCACCCGACCGATGATGCGGCTGCGCTGACAGGCTCGGCGCTGGCCGTGCTCGGACTGCCGCTGAACGGCGATCCCGGCGGGCCGGCGCGCCGTGCGTCGCGCGTCGCGTGCCTACGCCGCTGGCCCGCGGCTCTGGGCGGCGCGCTGCGCGTCGGTGGACTACGGCGACGTCGACGTCGTCAGCGACGACCCGGCCGTCGCCTTCATGCAGGCGCACGAGCGTCTCGCCGACATCGTCGCCGCGGGTGCCGCTCCGCTGGTGCTCGGGGGAGACGCGCTCGTCAGCGTGCCGGTGCTGCAGGTGCTCACCGGCAAGCTGCGCGGCCGGCTCGGCGTGGTCGCGTTCACGCCGCGCTTACGAGGTCGCACCCGAACCCCTGTACGCGGCGCGCTCGCGCTGGGCGCGCGCTCTCGAGCTCGGTGTGGTCGCGCCGGGCAACCTCGTGCTGATCGGCGGGCGGGCGGACCCGTCCGACGGACCCGCCCGCCGCGTGCTCGAAGACATCGGCGCGACGGTGTTCTCGCTCGACGACGGTGGTGCGCGACGGCATGACGCACGGTCGCGCAGGAGGCGCTCGAGCTCGCCGCGGCGGGGACCGAGGCGGTCTACCTCTCCGTGGACGTCGGCGTGGTTGCCGGCATCGGCGACCCTGTGGGGCTCACCGCCCGTGAGCTGACGGCCGGCGTGAGCGCGGTGGCGTCCTCGCTGCTCGCGGCCGCGGATGTCTGTGGCTCCGGCCCGGGGATGGGCGGCGGCGACGGGCCGGCCGCCGCCGCGCGCGTCGCCGCCGAGATCGCCGCCGGTGTCGCAGCCCGGCTCACCTGACGTACCGTCGCGCCCGCGGGCTCATCCCCGCGCCGGCGCGAGACAGCCCGAGGAGGCAGAGTGGATCCGCAGACACAGACCCCCCTGGTGAACACCTTCAACGAGTGGGACCCGCTCGAGGAGATCGTCGTCGGTCGCGTCGACGAGAGCACGCTCGTCCCGCCGTGGGACGTCATCATGCCGGCCGTGGTGCACGACAAGTCGCAGTGGGACTTCTTCAAGACCGCACGGCGGCACGCCGTGGCCCGTCGACATGCTGAAGAAGGCGGAGCGCGACCTGGACGCGTTCATCGACGTCCTGCAGCAGGCCGGCGTCACTGTGCGGCAGCCGGAGCCGTACCCCTACGACCGCCCGCTCGCGACGCCGGACTGGGAGGTCAAGAGCAGCTGCTACGCGCTCATGCCGCGCGACGTGCTGTTCGTCATCGGCGACCAGATCATCGAGGCGCCGATGGGCTGGCGCAGCCGGTCGACCGAGCGGCTCGCGTACCGCGAGCTCTGCAAGGAGTACTTCCGCGGCGGCGCCCGCTGGGTCGCCGCGCCGCCGCCGCGCCTCTCGGACGAGAGCTTCGTGCAGGGGTTCGTGGCGCCGGAGGAGGACGAACCCCAGCGCTTCCTGCCCACCGAGTACGAGCCGATGTTCGACGCGGCCGACGCCATCAAGTGCGGCCGCGACGTCTTCATCGCCCGCTCCAGCTGCTGCAACCGCTTCGGCATCGAGTGGCTGCGGCGCCACCTCGGCGACGAGTACACCGTGCACGAGGTCGAGGTCCACGACACGCACCCGATGCACATCGACGCGACGTTCCAGCCGCTCGCGCCGGGCAAGCTGCTCATCAACCCTGAGCGCGTGGTCAAGGTGCCCGACATGTTCGAGAAGGCGGGCTGGGACGTGCTCGTCTGCCCCGAGCCGGAGATGCCCGAGAGCCACCCCATGTACAACTGCAGCCGCTGGATCATGATGAACGTGGTGATGCTCGACGAGACGCGTGTCATCGTGTCGGCCGGTGAGAAGCGGTTCGTGCGGCAGCTCAGGGAGTGGGGCTTCGAGCCGATCGAGTGTCCCTTCTGGGACTTCGAGACCATCGGCGGCGGGTTCCACTGCGCCAGCGTCGACATCCGCCGCAGGGGCGCTCTCAGGTCCTACTTCTGACCCGCCGCGCATGGGGCCCCGCCCGTGCGCTCCTGTCCCGGGGCTCCCGGCCACGCCCGGTCGGGTCCCCGGGGCGACTGGGTACTCATCCCTAAACGCGAATCCCATGGTGGACGGCGTGGCCGCCGAGCCGACACTCTCAGTGGAGCCAAAGGAACCACTCCGGGAGGACGACGGTGACACGCGAGGAGAAAGAACGGGCAGTGGACGGCGTGCTCGAGAGGTATGAGCATCTCGGCGCGACGGTGGTGAGTGACGACCAGACCCTGTGCCGTCTTCTGCAGACACTGGAGTTCTCCGACGCCGACAAGGACGTCGGCGAGTACCTCTGCTCCTTCCTGGTCGCCTGACGGCGCCGCTCGGGCGCGACGCCGGCGGCAGGCTGTGGCTGCAGCCCCGGGGACGGCCGCGAGGAGACGGATCTCCTTTCGGGACCCCGGGGTTGCGCCGCGTACGGGGTCAGCGCGCGAGGACCTGCTCGAACGCGCGCGCCAGCTCCTCCTCCCCGCTCGAGCGCGGGGCAGCCGCAGCAGCTCGTCGAGGGCCTCCGCCTCCGAGATGCGTGCGCGGTAGGGGCGGTCGGTGACGAACGCCTGGTAGGCCTCCGCGAGCGCGACGATCCGGCCCGCAGGGCTCGTCGCCTCGCCCTCGCCGCCCTCGAGCGCGGCGGCGGCGGCCTGGATGTCCTCCGCCGGTACGCTCGATCAGGCGCGCCACGGCGAGTGCGATCTGGGCGATCGAGGAGCGCCGCCGCTGCCGGAACGCCTCGCGTGCGGCGACGAGCTCGCCCATGGCGGCGACGTGCTCGGGGCGGACCACGGCGGCCTGCTCCGGCGTCTCGCCGCCGTGCTGCGCCGAGAACGTCATCACCTTGTCCCGTCCGCGCCGCTTGGCGAGGTACATGGCCCAGTCGGCCTTGTCGACCAGCTCATCCTTGAAGGTCGCGTCCTCGCGGGCAGGTGGCGACGCCGATGCTCGCCGACAGGGCGTCGGCTCCGGCGAAGACGGAGCGCGTGATGCCGGCGCGGATGCGCTCGGCGACCTCCAGCGCTCCGGCCTCGTCCGTGTCGATGAGGATGGCGGCGAACTCCTCGCCCCCGTAGCGCGCCACGAGGTCGACGTGACGGACCGAGCCCTCGAGGACCCGGGCGACCGCGCGGAGCGCCTTGTCGCCTGAGCCGTGCCCGTGGAGCTCGTTGAACGAGCGGAAGTTGTCCAGGTCGCAGAACAGGAGGGCGATGCTGGTCCCCTCCTCCTGGCAGCGGTCGATCTCGTAGCTGAGTCGCTCGTGGAAGTACCGGTGGTTGTAGAGCCCGGTGAGGGCGTCGGTGATCGCCTCGAGCTCCGAGCGCCCTGACTGTGCGGCGGCGGTGTGGAGCATCGAGGCGAACGTCTGGGCGACGTTGCTGCGCAGTCCCTCGACCTCGGTGACGCCCTCGGTCGCGGGGATGTCGGCCGACACGACGGCGACCACGGCGCCGTCGTCGTCGAGCACCGGCGCGACCCCGCTGATCCACACGCCCCACTGGTCGACGAAGAGGACGTTGGAGGGGAGCTCGCGCCCGGCGAAGACCTCGAGCAGTTCGTCGTCGGTGACGGCCTCGTCACCGAGGTGCGGGGACTCCGGCGAGCCACCCTCCGAGTCCGCGAGCACGATGGTCTTGTGGCCCTCGCGGGCGAACGCCGTCACGAAGCGTGCGGGGGCGGAGGACTCACGGACCTCGCGCAGCTTCGCTGTGGCCGAGGCGTACTCGGCGCGCGTCTCGTCGCGATACTCGCGCAGCATGACGCACTCGTCGGCGGTCAGCGCCGCCGCGGCCCGGCCGGCGATGCCGGCCGCGGTGCGGCGGCCCTCCGCGATGTGCTCGAGCACGCGTCCGAACGCGGCGACCATGGCGGGGTCGAACTGGTCGCCGCCGCAGCGCTCGGAGCTCCTCCAGGCACTCGTCCGCCGACAGCCCTTGCCGATAGGGACGGCGGAACGACATCGCGTCGTACGAGTCCACCACGCACATGGCGCGGGCGATGAGTGGGATGCTCTCGCCCGGCGAGTCCGTCGGGGTACCCGTCGCCGCTCCAGCGCTCGTGGTGGTGCCGCACGCCGGCCACGAGTGTGTCGTCGAACAGCGGACGGATGATCTCCGCGCTGAAGATGGGGTGCTGCCGCATGAGCTCCCACTCGTGGCTGTTGAGGCCGCTCGGCTTGAGCAGCACCCTGTCCGGCACTCCGATCTTGCCGATGTCGTGGAGGTACGCCGCCTCCTCCACGTCGCGCAAGCAGGTCCTCCGGCCAGCCGAGCTCCTTGCCGAGCAGCACCATGTATGCGGCGACGCGGGCCGCGTGGCCGAGCGTGTAGTAGTCCTTGGCGTTGAGCGCCGAGCTCAGGGCCTTGAGGTTGCTGAGGTGCATGCCCTTGATGCCCTCGTAGAGCTCGGCGTTGTCGATGGCGATGGCTGCGAAGCGACAGATGGAGACGATCGTCGAGGTCTCCTCCGTCGAGTACGCGTGAGGGTCCCTGTGCGTGAGCTCCAGGACGCCGATGACACGCTCTCGGGAGATCAGCGGCACCATCAACGAGACCGCTCTCGGAGAACTCCTCGATGAGTGCGACCTCCGCCGGCGAGAGCCGGGGGTCGTCGCGGCCCGTGATGACGACCGGCTCCCGCGTCTCGACGACGAGTCGCATCGCGGTCCAGTCATCGAGGGCGAACCGCCGCCCCTGCCAGGCCTCGTCGGTCTCCCCGTCGTCGATGCTCGTCACGTTCTCGAGCGTGGTTCCGTCACGGATCGTGTAGATGTCGCACATGGGCGCGGTGGCGACGGCGCAGAGCCGCTTGGCCGTCGAGACGAGGACTTCGTCGAGGTCGAGTGAGGACGAGAGCTCGAAGCTGACGTCGCTCACCAGCGTCATCCGCTCGGCGCTGCGGTCGAGCTCGTCGAACAGCGTCGCGTTGGCCAGGGCGCCGGCGGCCACCTGGGCGAGGCTGTGGAGCAGGTCGGTGCGCTCGAAGCGCCGGGAGTGCTCGTCGTAGATGCAGGCCACGCCGATCACCTCCCCGCGGCTGATGAGCGGCAGGCACAGCATGGCGCGGTGGCCCCAGCTGAGGTCCTCGTCTCGCTCCAGCTCGCTCACGCGAGAGTCGGTCGCGATGTCCTCGGCAGAGACCGGCCGGCGCGACTCGAGCGCCATGCGCGTCACGCCCAGGAGCTCCAGCCGGTACTCCGTCCCGACATAGCCGGGGTCCGGCTCACCGTGGTCGATGCAGGCGACGCAGCGGATCACGTCTCCGTGCAGCGTGAAGATGTCGCAGTTGGGGGCGTCCGCGGCGGAGCAGAGGCGGCGGGCGACGCTCTCGAGGACCTCGTCTCTGTCCAACGTCGCCCCGAACTCGATGCCGCTCTGCACGAGCAGCCCGAGCGTTTGGTTGCTGTCCTCGAGCCGCTCCATCAGAAGAGCGTTCTCGAACACACCCGCCATCATCTGCCCGACGCGGAGAAGGAAGTCCCGATGCTCCGCGTAGTCCCTGCGGCGGTGGTCGTAGACGTCGAGCAGACCCACCACCCGGCCCTCGAGGACCAGTGGAACGCAGATCTCGCTCTGTGAGCCCGACTCACTGTACAGGGCCCGCTCGTAGTCGCTCAGGCGCGGGTCCTCCGGGCTCTCGATGACCAGCGCGTCCTTCTCGGCGATCGCCGCCTTCGTGCTGGGGAAGAGCTCCAGGTCCAGGGGCCTGTCCGCGTAGTCGTCCAGGAACTGCCCGTCGTCGTAGGTCAGCACGCAGTACAGCGTGTCTCCGCGCAGGATGAAGACCTGACAGCCGTCCGCCTCCATCAGGTCGACGACGCGTGGGCCGACGGCGCGCACGAGCTCGGTGAGGCCGCCGGCGCTGGACGCCATCCTGCCGAGCTCGACGAGCTCGGCGAGCGTCGTGTTGCGGCGCTCGAGCTTCTCGAGCAGCAGGGCGTTCTCAATGGCTCCGGCGGCCGTCTGTCCGACGCTGCGCAGGTAGTCGAGGTACTCGCCGAAGTCGCGCGGGCGCGTGTCGAACACGTCGATGAGTCCGATGACGCGGTCGCCGCCCACGAGGGGGATGCACAGCTCGCTCTGGAATCCGTACTCCGCCATGTCCGCGCGCTCCTCGTCTGTGAGCCGCGGGTCGTCCAGGCTTGCAACGGCCATCGCCTGGCCGGTGCGCACGGCGAGCGCGGTGGCGGGGAAGAGGTCGATGTCGAGTACGCGGCCGACGACACTGGTGTCGAGGCCGCCCCGGTCGGCGCTGACGACGCAGCGCAGCTGGTCGCCCTTCAGCGTGAAGATGTCGCAGTCGGCGGCGTCGATGGTCTCGCGCAGTCTCTTGGCGAGTGAGGTGAGGACGGACTCGAGGTCGTGCGCCTGCGAGGCCACTGCGCCGAGCTCCACGATGTTGCGCAGGATGGCTCCCCGCTGCTCGAGCTGATCGAGCAGGCGCGCGCTCTCGAACGCGCCGGCGAGCGTTTGAGCGACGCTGCGGAGGAAGCTCAGGTACTCCGAGAAGTCCCGCTCTCGCGTGTCGTACACGTCGAGGAGTCCGAACAGCTCGTCTCCGACCACCAGCGGGAGACAGATCTCGCTGGAGAAGCCGTAGTCGTGGTAGGTGCGCTGCTCGTCTTCGTTGAGCTGAGGATCGTCCGGACTCGTGATGGTGAGGATCTGGTGGCCCTCCATCGCCTCCATCGTGGTGGGGTACCGCTCGAGGTCGAAGACTCCGCCGAGCACGGAATCGTCGTGCCCGCTGCGGTCGTAGCTCGCCACGCACCTGAGGGCCTCGTCCTGCATGCGGTAGATGTCGCAGTTCGCGGCGTCCACTGTGGTCAGGATCCGTTCCGCCGCGGTGCGTACGAGCTCACCGACGTCACGCGCCCCGCTCGCAAGGGTGGCCAGCTCCACCAACTCGTTGAGGAGGCGGTTGCGGCGGTCCACCTGCTCGAAGAGGGAGGCGTTCTCCAGGGCGTGTGCCGCCACCTGGCAGAGGCCCCGGATCAGGTCGAGGTCCTCGGTGAAGTCTCGCGGCTCGTAGTCGGAGAGCTCGATCACGCCGAGAACGCGACCCCGCACGATGAGCGGCATCGAGAGCTGCGCCTGATAGCCCCACTTCTCCAGGGAGTAGCGGCCCTCGTCGCCGAGGGCCGGTTCGTCCAGGGATCCGGTCACCACGACCTCACCCGTCTCGATGGCCCGCCGGCTGCAGGGGTAACGCGAGAGCGGCAGGACCACGCCGTCCCACTCCACGTCGAACCGGCCGCTGTCGTAGCTGACGAGGGCGCGCATGGTGTCGCCTTCCACCGCGTAGATGTCCGCGACGGGGATCCGCGTGAGCTCGGAGAGCCGCTCCACCACGGCGTGCAGGATCTCGTCCGTGCTGAGACGGGCCGTATCCTCCAGGCCCGCCTCCACCACGAGCGCCAGGTCGCGGTTGCGCCGCTGCAGCCGCGCGATCACGTCGTCGCTGCCCACGGCCACCGCCAGGAGGTCGGCGGCGACGGGAGCGACCTGGGCCGCCGCCGCGAGCCCCGCGTCGGAGGCCGAGCCGAACTCGAGGACGCCGACGAGCTGGTCCCAGAACACGACCGGGCAGAGGATGACCCCGGCGAGGCCGCGGCGGCCCAGGAAGCGCGCGGAGGCGGCCTCGTCGGGCTCGAGCTCGGCCGCCGTCCGGACGGCCGCCCGGGTGGTCAGGGCTCGCGCGGCGGCCGGCCACTCGGCCACCTGCCAGGGCCGGCCCTCGTCCACGGGGTTGCCGCCGAAGTCTCCGGAGGGGAACGGGCTGGCGGCGCCGTCAGCCACCCGGTAGACGGTGCACGCGTCGAAGCCCGGCCGCGAGCGGACCGCGCGCAACGTCGAGAGCACCAGGGACTCCGCGTCCTTCGGCGAGTGCAGGCCGGCCCCGGCGACGCCGTCGAGCGCAGCGACTTCCGGTGAGCCGGGGGGTTTGAGCGCTCCGGCGCCGATGACGCCGTCGGGAAGTCCCGGGGAGAGGTCGACGGCGTCGTCCCGTGTCGGGCCGGCCATCAGGCGCTTCGCCTGTCGGGCGATGAACTCAGCGAAGGCGACGTTGGCCCCTGTGAAGGCGCGCGGGAAGCGGCTCTCCACGAGTTCGAGGACGGCGCGCGCGGGACCGGTGGTCGCAAGGGGCACCGCGAGCACGGCGTTGTCGCCGCGCCGGCGCAACTGTTCTGCGTCCGCCCGCTCGAGGAGGCTGGTCGCGGCGAGGTCGGAGATCACCAGTCGTCGGCCGGAGCGCAGGACCTCGTTCACCGTGGGGAGCGGGACCTCCGACGGTGAGGTCTCCTCGCTCGGGCTGCCGCCGATCTGGCTGCGCGCTGTGAGCACGACGAATCCGCCGCCGGTCGAGGCCACGGAGATCCTGCATTGGGGCACGCCGACACCCTCGGCCGCGACGCGCGCCAGGGTCAGCAGCGGAGTGATGAGCTCGTCGATGTTCCCCGCGCGGCGGATCGGCCCATGCGCTCGTGACTCCGCCGCGGCGCCGGCCTCAGCGCGCAGCAGCGCCTCGACGTCGTCGCGGCGGTACCGCCGGTGGCCGCCGGGGCTCCTGTAGCAGGTCAGCTTGCCGGCGTCGCTCCAGCGACGGAGCGTGTTGAGGCTCACGCCGAGCTCCGCCGCCGCGTCGCCGAGGCGGAGCCAGCCTTCGCCGTTTGCTCGTCCTACGCGCATGTGGGCACTCGGGGAGGGGTCGATTGGGCGCTCAGAACTTCACCAATCTTCGCGAGAATCCTGCTTTGCGTACGCCCGCTGGAGGAATGGGCAGGAACGGATACGAGTAGCAGGCCGAACAGCCTGCTCAATCACTCACCCGATCATTCCGCGCCTTGCTTCTCCTTGGCGTCGGCAGTTGCGTCGCCGGTGTGACCGAACGAGACGACCCGGTCGCGGCCCTTGCGCTTGGCGAGGTACATCGCCCAGTCTGCCTTGTCGACGAGCTCCTCGACCTTGGTGGCGTGGTCGGGGAACGCGGCCGTGCCGATGCTCACCGTGAGGGCCCTGTCCTCGCCCAGCTCGAGGCCCGCGACGCCCTGGCGGATGCGCTCGGCGACCTCGACCGCGGCCTCGCCCGGCGTGTCGAGCAGGATCACCGTGAGCTCCTCGCCGCCGTATCTCGCCGCCAGATCCACTTGCCGGATCGAGTGGAGGATGACGCCGGCGACGGCGCGCAGCGCCTTGTCGCCGGCGACGTGGCCGAGACGGTCGTTGTACCCCTTGAACCTGTCGAGGTCGCAGAACAGGAGCGAGAGCGGGCGTCCCTGGTCCGCCGCTCGTTCGATCTCCTCCGCCAGGCGCTGCTTGAAGTACCGCTGGTTGTACAGTCCCGTGAGACCGTCGGTGACGGCGTCCACACGGGCCCGACCAAGGCGCGCGGTCGCCGACTCCACGATGGCTGAGAACGTCCGGTCGTGGCCCGTCCCGCCCGTGCCCAGCTCCGCCGGCCAGTCGTCGGCCGGCGCGAGGTCCGCGCAGGCAAGACCGGCGAGCGCGCCCTCGGCGTCGCGGATCTCGGCGACGCTGCCGACCCAGACGCCGAAGTCGTCCAGCTGGAGCACGTTGCGCTCGGAATCGACGACGACGGCGTCCTCGGTGAGGGCGGAGCGGTCGACGAGGTCGCCCGGGTGCGAGCGGAGCGCAGGGTCCTCCTCCGGATCGCAGACCATGCGCCAGCCGTCGAGTCCGGGAGCGATGGTCCTGAGGAAGCGCACGCCGGCGTGGGCCTCTCGCACCTCCCGCAGCGCCTTGACGAGCTGGTGGTACTCGGGCCCGGTCTCGTCGTCGCCGGCGCGGATCCTGACGAGCATCGCCGGATCGACGAGCGCGGCCGCCTGCTCTGATGCGGCGCGTGCCATCAGACGACGCTCGTCGAGCCGGTCGAGCACACGCATGAACGCGGTGACCATGTCGGGGTCGAACTGGGTCCCGCGGCAGTGGTCGAGCTCAGAGAGGCACTCGGCATAGGACAACGCCTCGTGGTGCTGGCGCTGGAACGACATCGCGTCGTACGAGTCCACGATGCAGAGCGCGCGGGCGAGTCGCGGGATGTTCTCGCCCGCGAGGCCGTCCGGGTACCCTCCGCCGTCCCAGCGCTCGTGGTGGTGCCGAACGGCACGTACGATGTCCGGGCTGAAGAGCGGCTGGACGATCTCCGCGCTGGCGATGGGGTGACGCCGGAGCTCGGCCGCCTCCTCGTCGGTCAGGCGGCCGGGCTTGTAGAGCACGTCATCGGAGATGCCGATGCGGCCCACGTCGTGGAGGAAGGCCGCCTCGGTGATCTGCTGGAGCTTCACGGCCGGCCAGCCGAGCTCCCGGCCGAGCAGGAGCATGTACGCGGCCACGCGCGCGGCGTGACCCACGGCGTAGTAGTCGCGCGCGTTGAGGGCGGAGATCAGAGCCTTGAGGTTGGCGACGTGCATGGTCTTGATGGTCTCGTACAGGCGCGCGTTCTTGAAGGACAGCGCAAGGAGGGCCCCGACGCGCTCCAGCACCTCCGGGTCGGCGTCGGAGAACGCATCCTGCTCCGGCGCTCCGATGACGAGCGCGCCGGAGAGCGCGTCGTCGATGAACACGCCGATGATCAGCGCCGCCTGCAAGCGGCGCGCCGGCGCCTCAGCGGAGGCGGGCAGCACGTCCGTCAGGTCGAGGGCGACCACGCGCTCGCGTCGCAGTGACTCGAGCATGTGCTCTTGCGCGGGGTCGCGACCGCGCGTGAGGTCCTCGAGCGCCGGCGAGGTGCTGTAGACCACCTCCCACTCTGCCTGGGCGCTCTCCATCACCAGGCAGGCGTCGGTGTGCGGCACGAGCGTAGCGAGCTCTTCGAACGTCGCTGCCGCTATGGTCTGGGTCTCCAGGCTCGAGCTCGCGCGGGATGCGACCCTGTTGAGGAGCTCGGACTCGCGCGTGCGCAGCTGGGCGTCGCGGTACAGGCCGGCGTTCGCGATGGCCATTGCGGCGACCCGGCAGACGGCCTCGACCGACGCCACTTCGTCGTCGCCGAAAGCGCGCGCATGGCTCGAGTCGAACAGCTCGACCACGCCGATCACGCGCTGTTCCACGAGCAAGGGGACGATGAGACCTCCGTTGCGAACGGCCCTGGGCGGCCCCTTGGACTGCAGGTCGTCGACGAGCGCGCCTTCGCGTGCCGCCGCCCGCACCACCGAGCGCGATTCCACCGCGAGACGCGCGGCACGCCAGTCCTCGAGGCGGAGACGGCTGCCGAGCCAGTCGCTGTCACGCCCGCCTCGCACGAGGCTTGCGGCGCAGCGCAGTTCCTTGTCCTCGAGGGTGTAGACGTCACAGGAGTCGACGCCGGCTACGTCGCACAGCCGGCGCGCAGCGGTCTCGAGCACGTGCCCGAGATCGAGGTCGGCGGCGAGCTCGACGCCGGCGTCGTTGATCTGCCGCAGCCGGGCCGCGCCCTCGTCCAGGGCGGCGTGGACGCGGGCATTGGCGATCGCCTGTGCGGCGAGCTGTGCGAGACCCCGAAGGAGATCGGTCATCGCGACGTCGGCGTCGTCGAGGTCGAAGAGCGCGGCCACGCCGATCGCCTCACCGCGGTCGATGAGCGGCAGTTCCACGGCGTTGGTGAACCCCCAGCGCATGTCCTCGCCGCGCTCGGCGGCGGTCAGGCGCGGGTCCCCGGGGATGTCGGCGACGACGACCGGCCGGCCGAGCTCGATGGCCCGGCGCGCGACGGCGAAGTCGCCCAGCCTGTACGTCGTACCGGGGAAGGCGTCGTCGATGGCGGAACCGTCGGTGCTGACGAGGCCGCGCAGGCTGTCTCCGTCGAGCGCATAGATGTCGCAGCAGGCCGCAGCCGCCGCGAGGCACATGCGCGAGGCCACGGAGTGGAGCACCTCGGTGAGGTCGAGGGACGCGCCGAACTCGAGACTCGACTCGGCGAGCACCCCGAGTTGGCGGTTGGACTCCGCGAGCCGCTCCAGGAGGAGCAGGTTGTCGAAGGCGCCGGCCGTGGTCTGGGCGACGCTGCGCGCGAAGTCGAGGTGGTCATCGAACCTTCTCTCGCGCAGGTCGAAGACGTCGATGAGCCCCACCAGGCGGCTGTCGATGACCAGAGGGAGCGAGAGCTGGCTTGAGAACCCGCCACGCGCCCAGACTCCCCGCTCCTCCGGTGTGAGCCGCGGGTCGGTGGTCCCCGTGAGAACCAGGATCTCGTGGTCGCGGACCACCGGCCCGCTCTTGCGCAGGCCTCTCGGGCAGCAAGCGTCGGGCGGGGCCTCGCGCCCGCCCCTGCGGTCGATGCCGGCAAGGAAGCGCAGGTGACCTCGTTCGGTGCGGTGGACCTCGCAGTAGGCGGCGCCCAGGACGTCCAGCAGACGCTGGGCGACGAAGGTGGCCATCTCCTCCGGACGGCTCGCGGCGTTGATGCGAGCTCCGAGCTTGACGATCTCCCGGAGAGCCGTGTCGCGCTGCTCCAGGGTCTGGAGCAGCAGCGCCTTGTCGAGCAGATGCGCGGCGATCTCGCCCAGTGCCAGCGCCGGGCTCTGGGCGTTGAGGAAGTCGTGGGGCCGGTTGTCGAGGATCTCGGCGACGCCGATCACCCGTCCGTTGCCGAGAAGCGGGATGCTCAGGGACGACTGGGCGCCCCGGCGCTCGAGAGCGGCGCGCTCCGCCTCCGCGAGTCGCGGGTCCTCCAGGGACGCGATCCGCTCGGCGCGGCCGGTGGCGATCAGGGCTCGGAGCAGCGGCCTGTCGACGAGGGGGGCGGCGTCTCCGCCGTCTTCACGGTCGAAGCGCCCGTAGCTCCAGCGGACCAGCGGGCGGAGATCCTCGCCCTCCACGACGGAGATGTCCACCATGGGCGCGCTGCACAACTCCGCGAGTCGCCGCGCCACCACGCGAAGCACCTGGTCGGGACCGGCCGTGCGGCTCTGGGCTTCGATGTCGGCATCGAGCACGAGGGCCAGATCGTCAGTCTGGCGCGCGAGCGCGTCCATCCGCTCGTCCTGCCCGAGGACCTGAGCAGCCAGCCGGGCGACGGCGGCCACTCGCGCCACTTCCGCTCCGAGGTCGCGGGGCCGGTGGTCGCCGAGGACGAGCAGCCCGCTCGGCCCGGCCGGGGTGAGCAGCGGTACGAACGCCAGGCCGAGCGCGCCGGCCCGCCCGGTGAGAGCCGTACGCTGCTCCGGGGTGATCCTCGGGTCGTCCCGGCTCGCGATCACGACCGCCCGACGGGTCGCCAGGGCCTGGCGAGCGGGCGGGACATCAGAGATCCGCCAAGCCGCTCCGACGGCGAGCAGCGGTCCGCCTCCCTGTGCCGCGGCGAGGATGGCGGTGTCGCCCTTGACCCGGCTGATGCTGCAGAAGGAGACCCCGCCGGCGCAGATGTCGATGACCGTCGCCGTGAGCAGCGAGCGGACGTCCTCGCTCAGTGCCGGCGTGCCGGCACGCGAGACCCCCGCATCCCGGAGCGCATGTTCTCCCACCTCCATACGACCATCTTCGACATCCAGGGTCGCGCGGGGATGGGACATTTCGCCAGTCGCGTAAGCTACTAAGATAGTAGGATGAGAGGCTCTCAGTCGTCCTCTGACCGGTCTGCCGGTGCGTCGCCCGCGACGGCCCTGGCGATGTCCGCGAAGGCGCCGCCGACGGGGGTCGAGGGGTCCAGGGCAGCCGGCAAGCCGTGGTCGCCGCCTTCTCGGGTGGCTTCGTCGAGCGGGATGCGACCCAGCAGGCGGGTGTCCATGAGCCGGGCGATCTCGTAGGCGCCGCCGCGGCCGAAGATGTAGTGCCGGCTGTCGCAGTCGGGGCAGACGAAGTACGACATGTTCTCCACCACCCCGAGGACCCGCTGCTTCGTCATCTGCGCCATCTTCGCCGCCTTGACGGCGGTGCGCGCTGCTGCCTCCTGGGGCGTGGTGACGATGATGAGCTCAGCCCCCGGGATCATCTGCGCGACGGTGAGAGCGACGTCTCCCGTGCCTGGCGGAAGGTCGATGAGGAGGTAGTCGGGGCTACCCCAAAGGACGTCGCCCAGGAACTGCTCGATCGCGCGGCCGAGCATCGGCCCCCGCCACACGACAGGCTCGTTGTCGGGGAGGAAGAAGCCCATCGAGACGACCTTCACTCCGTGCGCCTCCGGCGGCACCATCTTGCCTGCATGATTCTCGGGCGGAACGGCGGGGAGTCCCATCATGAGAGGCACGGTGGGGCCGTAGACGTCGGCGTCGATGAGGGCGACGGCGTGGCCCTGTGCGGCTAGCGCCGTGGCGAGGTTCACCGTCACCGTGCTCTTGCCGACCCCACCTTTGCCGCTGGCGACGGCGATGGTGCGCGTCCGGCTGCCCGGCCCGAAGAGCGATTGGACGAGCTGGTCGCGTTCGCGGAGCTTACCGGCCAGTGCGTCGCGCTCGTCGCACGACATGGCGTCGAGCTTCACCTCGACGGTCCGCCCCCCGGCGATCGCGGCAAGCGCCTGCTCTGCGTCCGCGCGGATCTGATTGCGCAGAGGGCAGCCGGCGGTAGTGAGGACGATCGTCGCTCCGATGCGCTTGTCGTCGAGCACGATGTCGCGGACCATGCCCAGGTCGACGACATCGCGTTGGAGTTCCGGGTCTTTGACGCTTGCGAGCGCGCGCAGCACGTCTTCGTGGGTCACGTCTGCCTCCAGGAGGATAGGGGTCGCCTCTCGTATCTACCCGGGCGCGAGGGCTCACACTCTGGGCCGGCATCGTACCAGGGGTCCTTCAGACGTTCTTCACATCACGGGACTACGGTGACTGGCGAGAGATGCGCTCGGCCGCGGGCGGTCGCTGAACCCCGGGTCGGCGCGAACGGAAGGGAGCATTGCGTGAGAGCACAGTGGAAGAAGATCGCGGTACTGGTGGCCGTCCTCGCGGTGGGGCTCACCGTGGTTGCGGTGGCTCTGGGGGCCACCGCGGCGCAGCCCTGGAGCCGAGGCGAGGGCGGCGCGGCGGCGTGCGGCGCGCTCATGGCCGACCCCGCGGCGGCGAAGGCCATGGCGGAGCTTCGCGCCGAGCACCGTGCGGGGATGCAGGCGTGGTTCGACAAGTACGGGCAGAGGCCGACGAGTGCCGAGGCGCGCCGGGCGCTTCAGAAGCTGCGCGCCGACCACTGGCGTGACATGAAGGCCGTCTTCGGCAAGCTGGGGATCGAGAGACCCCAGGGCGGCGGCGCCGGCGGGACCGGCGGCTTTGGCGGCTGCGGCTCAGGCGGCAGTGCCGGCTGCGCAGCCGGCACTCAGGGTTCAGGCTACGGCATGATGGGTTCGGGAGGCGGCATGATGGGCGGCTGGAGCTACTAGCCGGAGAGATCTGGCCGCCTGCTGCGGCGTTCGCCTGTTGAGGGGCGGCGTTTCACGTGAAACGCCGCCCCTCACCTCGTGCGCGAAAGCAGGTGGACGTCCTTCACTTCGTCGTTCGCACAGTGTTTCACGTGAAACGCCACGAAGAAGGGGCTCCTGACGGAGCCCCTTCTTCAATCAGTGTGCCCGGACGTCACAACGCCCGGATCGCGTCGCTCAGAGCGCTGATGCCTTGAGTCCGACCGGCTCGGGGTTGCCGGCGCCGGTCGCGTAGGTGTCCTTGAAGATACCCATGAGCATCGGGCTCTCGCGAACGACCTCAAGTGAGATCACGGCGTGGTCCTTGGTGTAGCCGTTGCCGATGATCATCAGCGTGTCGGCGCCGATGCCCTCAGCGCCCAGGGCGGCCGAGGTGAAGCTGGTCGCCATGCTGAAGAAGTACACCATGCCGTCGTCCTTGGTCGCGAGGACAGACGCCATCTCGGTGTTCGGGATATCTACGCAGTTAATAGTAAGGTCTGCCATCTCGCCGTCGGTGGCCTTCTTGACCTCTTCGTACACGAACAGCTGATCGGTAGCCGAGCCCTGAATGATGACGTCGGCAAAACCCGACTTTTCCAGGCGTTTCTTGCCGGCGTCGCCGTGGACCAGGCAGATCACCTTGCCGGTGGGCTTGACGCGCTTCCTGGCCTCGTAAGCGCAGAGCAGACCGCTCTTCCCGCCCGCCCCGATGATGAACACCGTCTGCCCCGGCTTGCTGAGCTTCGCGGCCTGGGCGGGAGCGCCGGCGACGTCGAGGATGGCGAGCGCCAGCGCCTCGTCCATGTCTGCGGGCATCTTCGCGTAGATGCCGGTCTCGAAGAGGATGGCCTGTCCCTTGACCTTGACCTGGCAGGTGTCCTTGTTGACCGAGATGACCTCGTCTACCTTGAGAGGGGTCAGAGAGAGCGAGACCAGCGTCGCGATGCGGTCGCCCACCTTAAGGTCGCGGTCTGCGAGCTTGTCGCCGATCGCTGCGACCGTGCCGAGCAGCATGCCGCCCGAGCCCGTGTCGGGGTTATGGTGCTTGCCGCGGTCGGCGATGATGCCGAGGCTGTGCCTGGCCATCTTCTGGACGTCGCCGCCCTCGGCCTCCTCGATCTGCGTGAAGCTCGCGGCGTCGATGTTGAGCGTGTCGACGTCGATGAGGATCTCGTTGTCGTAGATCTCCATCGTGTTGTCGATCTTCCACGCGGGCTGCGGCAGCACGCCCTTGGGCTCGATGACCCTGTGCGCTCCGAACTTGTTGCCTTCCTTCATCCCTGCTCCCTCCCCCCGAAGGGCGGCCGGGCGCGGGTGGCGTGAGCCAGCTCCCGCGCCCGGCGCTTCATGCGGGGTCGTTTCGTGGGGCGATATCAGCCCTCTACCTTGATGACCGAGCCGGCGCCCTGGCCGCCGCCCACGCAGGCGCCGGTGAGGCCGATCTCCTGGCCGCGCTTCTGGAGCTCGTGGATGAGCGTGACGATCATGCGCGTGCCGGTGTTGCCGAGCGGATGGCCGAGAGCGACCGCGCCGCCGTTGACGTTGACGATCTCCGCGTCGAGGCCGAGTTCACGAGTGGCGAGTGCTGCGACGCAGGCGAACGCCTCGTTCAGCTCGGCCAGCTGCACGTCCTTGCTGGTCAGGCCGGCCTTCTCGAGGGCGGCCTGGGCGGCCAGCGTCTCGCCGTAGCCCATGATCGCGGGCTCGCAGGCGGCTGTCGCGTAACTGACGAGCTGCGCGATCGGCTTGGCGCCGAGCTCGGCGGCCTTCTTGCGGGACGTCACGACCACAGCGCTCGCGCCGTCGGCGATCGCCGAGGCGTTGCCGGCAGTCACCACGCCGCCATCCCTCTTGAAGACGGGCTTGAGGCCGGCGAGGATCTCGGGCGTGGTCTCACGCGGGCACTCGTCCGTGTCCACCACCTTGGGGTCGCCCTTGCGCTGCGGGATGACGACGGGGACGATCTCGTCCTTGAACCGGCCCTCCTTGATGGCGGCCGTGGCGCGCAGCTGGCTCTGGTAGGCGACCTCGTTCTGAGCCTCCTTGCTGATGCCGAAGCGCTCGCTCAGGTTCTCCGCCGTCACGCCCATGTGGTAGTTGTTCGCGGCGTCCCAGAGGCCGTCCCACACCATGGAGTCGTACATGTTGTCGGTCGGCATGCCCATGCGGTAGCCGCTGCGGCCGTTCTGCAGCACCCACGGCGCGCGCGTCATGTTCTCGGTACCGCCGACGAGGTACACCTCACCGTCGCCGGCCTTGATCGCCGCCGCGGCCATGGCGAGCGCGCACGCGCTCGACACGCAGACGCGGTTGACGGTGATCGCCGGCACGCTGTCCGGGATGCCGGCCTTCAGCTCGGCCTGGCGGGCGACGTTCTGGCCGAGCCCCGCCTGGATCACGTTGCCGAAGATGACCTCGTCGAGCTGGTCGCCGGTGACGCCGGCGCGCTTGAGCGCCTCGGTCATCGCGACCGCGCCGAGCTCCTGCGCGGGGGTACCCGCGAAGCCGCCCTGGAAGCGACCCTGAGCGGTCCGTACTGCAGAAAGGATGACGATGTCGTTGTCAGACACTGCGGCCTCCTTGAGCCGTTGCGTGTGTGGTTGCAGCCCCCGACGCGACTCTGACGTTCTGCATCACGACACATTGATTGGGATGGTGCATGTCTATGCTACCGGGTCAGCTATCCTCGTGCCTGCGCACGACTTCTTGCGCGAGGAACGACGCCACCTCGAGCGGCGTGGTGCGCGGCCCGAAGCCGGCGTCGTAGCCGAGCTCCTTGGCGAACGCGTTGTTGATGCGCGGCCCGCCGACGATCAGCACGAACCGCTCGCGCACGCCCTCCGCCTCGAGCAGCTCGATGAGCTGCGTGAGGTGCTGCACGTGGATGTTCTTCTGGGTGACGATCTGGCTGACGAGGATGGCGTCGGCCTCTCGCTCGAGCGCCGTCCGCAGCAGCTGGGCGCAAGGGATCTGCGAGCCCATGTTGAGCGCGTCCATCTCCGGGTAGCGCTCAAGCCCGTAGTTCCCGGCGAAGCCCTTCATGTTCATGATCGCGTCGATGCCCACCGTGTGGGCGTCGCTCTCGATCGCCGCGCCGACCACGCTGAGCTTGCGTCCGAGCTTGTCCTTGATCAGCGCGTTGATGGCGTAGTAGTCCATCTCGTCGACCTCGAGGTAGTCGCCCTTGACCTCGTCAGGGTCGATGCCGGTGTCCGTGCGCCCGTAGGCGACGAAGAACGTGTACTCGGGGTCGATCGCCTTGCACTCGGCGATGCCCACGGTGTGGAAGCCGAGCTTCTCCAGGAACTGCTTGCCGACGTCCGCAGCCTTGACCGAGTACGGCATGGGCAGCGTGAAGGAGAACTGGATGATGCCGTCGTCGCGCGTGTCACCGTACGGGCGGATCTCCATCAGTGCCCCCCTTCTTTCGCAGAGTCTGCGCCGCCGGGGGTCGGACCCTCGGGAGCTCCGCTCATCCGGCCCTCACGCAGCGCCGCGAAGAACGGGTTGAAGTACTCCGGCGTGACCTTGAACACGCCCTCGAACCCGCGGCCGCCGCCGGGGTCGCGCTTGACGTCGGCGAACTCGCCGTCCTCGAGCGCCTTGAACAGGCCGATGGACCGCACGTGCTCGAGCTGATCCACGGCCTTCTGCGAGCTGGTCGTTGGCGCGCTGCTCGATCATGCCCCCCGGCTTGTACGTGACCTCGCCCGCCAGGTCGCGGCAGCTCTCGAACACGTACTTCGCGTTCTTGATGCTCGCGTAGCGGTCCTGGAGCAGCGGCGTGTGCAGCGCCTCGGTGAGCATGCCGAGCAGCATGATCTCCTGGCCGGTGAAGATGCCGGTGAAGTTGAACATGCCGTCGATGATGTGACCCTGGAAGATGTCGCCCGGCATGTACTTGGTGGGCGGCATGTACTTGAGCGGGTAACCCGGGAACAGCTGCCGGACGAGCTGCGCGTCCGCGATCTGGTACACGACCTGATCGGGCTTGGCCGGATTGATCTCGAAGGCGTGCCCCAGGCCGATCTGCCAAGGCTCGAGGTTGGCGCGCAGCGCGAACGCCTCATTGATGAAGTCCGAGCTGACTACCGTGTAACCCTTCTCGAAGGCGTCGGCGGTGGTCAGGTAGTTGTCCTCGCCGGTGTTGATGATGATGCCGGCGCGCGCGTTGATGAGGCGGCTGAGGTACTGGTCGACGAACGTGCGCTCCATGTTGATGTTGCGGAAGATGATCCCGTACATGGAGTCGTTCAGCATCATGTCCAGCCGCTCGAGGGCGCCCATGGTGGCGATCTCCGGCATGCACAGGCCACTGGCGTAGTTGCAGAGGCGGATGTACCGGCCGAGCTCCTCGCCGACCTCGTCGAGGGCGGCGCGCATGAGGCGGAAGTTCTCCTGCGTGGCGTAGGTGCCGCCGAAGCCCTCGGTGGTCTCGCCGAACGGCACGTAGTCGAGCAGGCTCTGCGCCGTCGTGCGGATCACGGCGATCACGTCGGCGCCGGCACGGGCGGCCGCCTTGGCCTGGGCTGCGTCCTCGTAGATGTTGCCGGTCGCCACGATGACGTAGACGTAGGGCTTGAGCGGCTCGCCCGTGGTGGCGACCAGCTCGTTGCGGCGCGCGCGGACGGCGTCGATGCGCGCGACGCCCTCGCGGGCGAGCTCCTCGGCGCGGGCTTCTGCGGCCTCACGCCGCTCCGCCGGCACCTCGGAGAGCGCCAGGTCGCCGGCGGCGACGCCCTCTGCGACCCCCTGGGCGCTCCTGCCCGTCTGGTTCATGAGGTCGACGAAGGGTCGCGTGATGCCCGAGGGCAGCAGGTCGCGGGCTTGCTCTGCGACCACGTTGACCAGCGGTACGTCGATCTCGTTGACACCGGCGATGCCGAGCAGGCGCAGGGTGGCGCGCTCGGTCGTGTCGGTCGTGTGCGCCTCGATGTGCTGCTGGATGTCGTCGGCGACGGCGCCGGCCGCGGCTCTCGCGCGGTCGACCATCTCGCCGTTCAGCTGGAGGGCATCGTTCACTGGACCACCCACTTTCGTCAGGAGGTGACGGAGGTCGCGAGGTCGCCGCCGCCCCCCGGCAGCCGGGCGAACCCGTTGACGACGTCGAACATCGGAACACGGTCGCCGACTGCCTCGGCGACCGCGGAGAAGAAGATCCTGGCCCGGTAGGGCTGCGGCACCCGGAACGGGTTCACCGTGAGTGCCAGCACGCGCAGCGGCGTGAGCACCTCGAGCCGGATGCCCCTTCGCAGGAACCGTCCGACCATGGCCGGCGGCAAGACGAGGACGGTGGCGTCGCGCACGACCACACGGAGCGTTGTACGCGGCGGCAGGACGCGGGTGAAGTCGTCGACGAACTCCTGGGTGAGGGCGCCGCCCACGAGCAGGGTGTCGGCGCCGAGCCGCTCGACCTCGCGGGCGACGGTGACGCCTTCGCCGATGACGGTGGTCACCTCGAGGGCATGAGCGACGCCGCCGGCGGTGAAGGCGACGGCACGCGCGCCTGCGGCGGCGTGCCCCTGAACCAGCGCCCGCGTCTCCGGCCCCACCTCGGGGAGCGTCAGCAGATCGACGGCGCCGACCGTGGTCTCCAGGACGTCGTCCAGGGAGTCGCCGACCATGCCGCCGGTCGCGACCACGACACCGTCGCTGACGCGCGGCGAGGCGCTGCCGATGCGGTTGATGGCGCCGTCGACGATCACCTGGTCGGCGCCCAGCGCCTGGAGCCGCTCGACGGTGACGCGGAGCTCGGCGAGCGTGGTCGGCCCGCTGACCTCCACGGCGCCCTCGCCCGAGGCGCGGCCGATGACCACCCGGCCGAGCGGTGTGTGGAAGGGCAGTTCCTCCAGCGCCTCCATGCCGTACCGCGAGCGCTCGAGCGAGCCCTGCGTCGTGGCGACCAGTGTGCCTGCCGGCGGTGTGATGCTGGGCTTGGCCAGCCCGGTGAGGTGGTCGGTGCGCTCGCCGTCCAGGCCGAGGGAGGTGAGCCCGAACCGCTGGGGGCAGTTGGCCATCAGCGCGTTGACGACGGTGGTCTTGCCGGCGTTCTTGACCAGGCCGACCACGGCGAGGGAGCGGCTGCCGGACCCGGCGATGATGTCGTACAGCGCGCCGACGGTCGCCGCGTCCGGCCGCACGCCGGCAACGCCCGAGGCATCGCCGCGGCTCATGAGTCGGCCCCGACGACGTCCGCTTGCGTCTCGGCGAGCTTCCCGGAGCGCGTGGCCGGCGTCCCATAGGCGCCGTCTCCATGCCGGATCTCCTTGAGGTAGGCGAAGATCGTGTACCGGGAGAGGTCCAGCGCTTCGGCGACCTGCTCGGCCGAGCGCTTGACCAGGAACGCGCCGCGCTCTTCCAGCCGCTTGACGACCTCCATCTTCTCCTCGCGGGTCATCGCCGCGGGCGTCCTGCCCATCTCGCCGAGGATCGTGGTGACCATACCGGCGACCACGTCGCGGATGTCGCCGGCGAAGATCTCCCCGGCCTCGGGCGAAGCGCCGATCCCGAGGCTCCCGACCGAGGTCAGGTTGGCGAGCGTGTGCTGGGCCTGGACCACCTCGCTGACGTCGTGGTTCAGGCCCAGAAGGCCGTACGGCACGCCGTCTTCGTCACGCAGGGTCACGGCGAGCGACTTGAGGATCTTGCCGTCGTGCGAGGAGACGTACAGGCGCACGTCATCGGTCTCGCCCAGGTTGCGGAGGCTGCGGAGCATGCGGTCGGTCGGCACGTCGCCGACGGTGCGGCCGGTGACGCCGCCGTTCTCGATGGCGACGATGGAGTGTGGGAGCCTGCGTACGTCGTGCAGCACGACCTCGCAGTCTGGCCCGAACATCTCGGCCAGCCCGCGGACGATGGGCAGCAGGGCCTGCATGCGGGTGTCGAGCGGTTGCGTCGGCAAACGACCCTCCGTCGTTCGTCGCTGACGGACTCCCCGGGGCCGGCGCGCTGGGTCGGGGCCCGGACACACGGTATACACCCACGCCGCATCGTCTGTCAAAAAAAGTGGGCCGCCTACTCGAAAAAGTGGTAGGCGGCCCACAGGTGACACCGGCGCCCAGGGGCGCCGAGTGCGTGATCAGAGGTTGCTGGGGCGCTCCGCGAGCGTGACCTGGAGATCCCTGGTCTGGCCGTCGCGCTCGACGGTGACCGTGATCGTGTCTCCCGGCTTCTTGGTGCCGAGGAAGGCGATGAGGTCGTCCGCCGTCTTGATCGTCGTGTTGTCGGCCTTGACGATCACGTCGCCGCCGATGGTGAACTGCTGTCCCTGGACGTCCACCGTCTGGTCGCCGCCCTGGATGCCGGCCTTGGCGGCAGGGCTGCCCGGCGAGACCTGCTCGACGAGGGCGCCACCCTGCGTCTTCATGTTGAAGGTGCCCGCGATGTCGCTGGTGAGCGTCTGCAGGCCGACGCCCATCCAGGCGTAGGTGACCTTGCCGTTCGCCTTGATCTGCTCGAGAGAGCGCATGGCCGTGTTGATCGGCACGGCGAACCCGAGACCGTCGTTGCCGCCCCCGGACGAGGCGATCTGCTCATTGATGCCGATGACCTTGCCGGCGCTGTTGATGAGCGGCCCGCCCGAGTTGCCCTGGTTGATGGCCGCGTCGGTCTGGATACCGTTCGGGATGGTCTGGCCGTTCGGCGCCTGCAGGCTGCGCCCGGTGGCCGAGACGATGCCCGACGTGATGGAGAAGTCGTAGCCGAGCGGGTTGCCGATGGCCACGACTGCCTCGCCGACCTGGACGGCGTCCGAGTCGCCCGTGGGCAGCGGTTTGAGCTCGACCTTGCCCGGGTCCACCTTGATGACGGCCACGTCGCTGCCGACATCGACGCCGACCAGCTGGCCGGGGATACGCTGCGTCTCGCTGCCGCCCTTGTTGAAGACGACGGTGACGCTGCTCGCGCGCTGTCCGTTCTCATCCACGACGTGCGCGTTGGTCAGGATGTAGCCCTGATCGTCCACGACGAAGCCTGTGCCCAGCGCCTGCGCGCTCTGCGTCTGGCCGAGGGCGTCGGTGCCGGCGCTGCCGAACTCGGAGAGGACCATGACGACGCCTCCGGAGAGGGTGCTGTAGATGTCTTGAGGCGTCAGCCCGTCGGTGGTCGTCGTCGCGGACGGAGTGGAGTACGCGGTCGGCGTCTGGGGCGTCGCCTGGACCACCGTCTTGTTCACCTCCCCGAGGTCGAAGACGAACACGAGGAGGAGCACCACGGCGGCGGCCGCTA
>CAWCAH010000014.1:0-21738 GCA_963793605.1 uncultured Thermoleophilia bacterium | reverse complement strand
CCTCGCCGGCGTTCGACAACCGCGCCGGTGTTGACGTCTGTCTCCGTGCGCTGGAGCACTACGCCTCCGGTTCGGCGGCGCCGACATCACGGCGCTGCTCGACCGTGGACGAGGAGACCATCTTCATGGGCGCCAAGGCCATGGCCATCAAGTGGCAGCCGGACGTCATCATGGTCGTCGACGTCGACTTCGCCAGCGACGACCCGGGCATGGACGCCAAGAAGCTCGGCGGCGAGGTCAAGCTCGGCGCCGGCCCCGTGATCCACCGCGGCGCCGCCGGCAACCTCGCCCTCACCGACCTCGCCATCCAGGTGGCCAAGGACGAGGGCATCCCGGTGCAGATCAAGGCGCTGCCCGGCAACACCTCCACGGACGCCGAGGAGCTCATGGCCGCCGGCAACGCCGCGACGCTCTCGTTCAGCCTCCCGGTGCGCAACATGCACTCGGCGTTCGAGGTCATGCAGCCGGACGACGCCGAGGCCGGCGCGCTGCTCGCGGCGGCGCTGACGAAGCGCCTCTCCGAGGGCGCCTGGGACGCGCAGCGCTTCGTGCCGCGCGCGTAGCGGAGCCGCTCGGCCCGCCGTCGGCGTAGCCGAGATCGCCGGCCGGCTCTCCCGCACCCGTCCTCCCGGAAACACGAACGTCCACCGCTCCCCCGTATCGTCGCCCTGTCTCGGGCTGCCGGGGGGCGGTATGGTGCCGCGCAGGCACTCTGTTTCGGGATAGCTGTCGGATATCCGAACTGGGTGTCCTTCGAGCCGAGGGGTCCAGGTGAATAGCCGAGAGCTATCCGCATTCCGAGTGCGCCGATGAGCACCATGCCCCACCGCTTCGCCAGCGCCAGGGTCTCCCACTTCGGGACCACCAAGGTCCTCGCGTGGGGCAACGGCCTCGGCATCAGGGTCCCACTCGCCCTCGCCCGGAAGGTCGGACTCGAGGAGGGGACGACCGTCGACCTGCTGCGAGAGGGAGGCCGGATCCTCATCGAGCCGCTTCCGCAGGCGCTCACGCTCGAGCAACTGCTCGCCGGCTTGCCGGTGACGCTGTGGTCGAAGTGGACGCCCGGGCGAGGTGACATCGTCTCCATCGCGACTGCGTCCACCGGCCGGCGGCCGGCCCTGGTGCTGTCGCCGGCCGCCTACAGCGCCAGGACGGGCCTCGTCACGGTGTGCTCCATCGAGCAGGAGGCCCGAGTACGGCCCTTCGGCGTCCAGATGCCTCCTGGGCTCCCTGTGCAGGGGGTGGTCCTCGCGGACCGTGTCACGTCGCTGGACGTCCGGTCCGACGGGGTGCGGCTGGTGTGTGCGGCGCCCGAGGGGGTAGTTGCCGCGGTGCTGGAGAGGCTCGAGCCGCTGCTTGGAGCGCTGCCGGAGAGCTGAGGCGTCAGCGCGGCGTGACGGCCACGGGCACGGCCTGGGGCAGCGGCCGCCGGGCCGCGGCAGGAGGCGGCGGCAGCGTCGCGGCGATCTGGCGCGCCATCTCGGGCTGCCACTTGAGGCGCGCAGGCGCGAGCAGGTGGAAGAGGTCGGCGAAGTCGTGGTCGGTGAGCTCGACGTTGCGCTCGATGTGCACGTAGGGCACGCCGTACTCCTCGGCCAGCCGCGAGGCACGCGCGCGGTAGGCCGGCACCACTCCGTTCCAGGTGGGGCCGGCCGCCGAGGCGTTGAGCGGCTGGTCGTAGAACAGCACGTCGAACCCGCGGTCGCGGGCGAGCCTCAGCACCTCCTCGAGCATGGCGAAGTTGTAGTCGCCGTACTTGCGGTACAGGGTCACGTCTTTGGCGAGCACGTAGAGCACGTTGCGGCGCTTGCCCAACTGCGTGTGCCCCTTGGCGCCCCACGGGTAGTAGTGCGTCTCGTAGATGATCCGGGTGCCCCAGGGCGCCTCGCTCGAGGCGCGCTCGCGCAAGTACGAGCCGACGTAGTCGAAGATGCCGGGGATCGCGCCGGTGGTGGGCGCCGCGTGGCCGAAGTACTCGGGAGCAAGCTGCTCGAGTCGCGGGCTGCGCACGAGCAGCTCGTGGCCGCTGAGCAGCGTCGCGTCGCGAGAGGGCTTGCCGGTGACGCGGATCGGCGCGAGCCCGATGGCGAGCGTCGCGGGACCCGGCGGCAGGTTGTCGACCAGCGCGAGGGTCATGCCCATGCTCTCCTGGTGCGCGGCCAGGCTGACGACCCGGACCGGCTGACCGGCGTCGCGGGCGATGGCCGCGGCCAGCGACGCCTCGCTGACGAAGCACTCCATGGTGCCGGAGCCGCCGAAGAGGTAGACGGTGCGGGTCTTCGGCGGGTCCTTCTTCAGCTCCTGGACCTTGACGGAGACGTGCACGTAGTCGTCGTGGGTGATGCGCAGCAGGCGGCCCTCGTCGACGACGGTCAGGCCGCCCTCGAACAGGGTGCCCTGCAGCACGACGAGCGCGAGCAGTGTGACGAGGGCGGCCGCGGCCAGCACCAGCGGGCTTCGCTGGTGGAAGCCGCGGCTGAACGCGCGCCAGCCGCCGATGGTGTTCGGGTCACGTGGTGTCACGAGGATCCTCAGCCGGCTTGGTCAATGGTCTCACAGGTACAACGCCCGAGCGTGCCGCGCGGTTCACCGGCCGGCGGGCGGTCGGCTCGCGGACGCGGCGAGCACTCGGCGGACGGCGCTCAGAGCAGCACGCCGAACAGCCACGCCAGCGGCAGGCGGAAGACGTTGTAGATCACGCGTAGCGCCTGCTCGAAGTCCGGCGTGGCGACGAACCCGTAGCCGAGCGCCACGTAGAGGAACGTCACCGGGTAGCCGAGCCACCTGGTGTACTTCTCGTAGCTCGCCGCCGGCGGCAGGCCCGCCTTCTTGCGCGCCTTCCTGCGCTTCTTCTTCCACCGCTCCCAGCGGGAGAGGATCACCAGGCCGGTCCCGTGGTAGAGGCCCCAGGCCAGCCAGTTGAGGTCCACCGCGTGCCACAGCCCCATGACCAGCATGCTCGCGTACAGGCCGAGCCACGGCTTGCGCGTGAGGCCGAACACCGGGAAGTACACGTTGTTGCGGCACCAGGTGCTGAGCGAGATGTGCCAGCTGTGCCAGAAGTCGCTGAGGTTCTTCTGCCAGAACGGGAAGTGGAAGTTCTCCATGATGCGGAACCCGAACAGGCGCGAGAAGCCGATGGCGAGGTCGGTGTACGCCGAGAGGTCGAAGTACGCGCGCACGAACACGATGATGCAGTAGGCCAGCGGCCACCACCAGCTCACGTCGTCCGGGCCGAACGCCGTCTTGCCGACGGTGCTTACGATCTTGCCGAAGAAGATCGCGAACAGGAAGTCGACGACGAAGACCTTCTTGAAGTAGCCCAGGGCGATGCGGCGCAGGCCGTAGTAGAACTCCTGGCGGTCGAACCCGACGGTGCGTTTCTCGTAGAAGCCCTGGTAGGTCTCGAGCGGGCCGGCCGGGAACGTCGGGATCCACATCATGAACGCAGCCAGGCGCAGCAGGCTGTTCTCCTGGATCACGCCGCGCGCGCAGTCGAACACGTACTGCAGCATGCGGAACACGAAGTAGCTGATGCCGAGCGGCATGAGCAGGTGGGTGACGACCCAGTCGCCGTCGGACCACCACAGGGCCAGGGCGCCGCGCTGGCCGTACTTGCCGATGGCCAGCGTGACCAGCGCGATGATGACCGCGATGAGCACGACGCGCGCGCCGCGCAGCTTCTTCTTGCGCATCGCCTCGACGAGCTGGTGGGTGACCAGCACGAGGCCGAGGGCGATGGCCGCGAAGATCGGGTGCAGCGCGGCCAGCACGGCCACGCTGACGACGAGCATGAAGATCAGCCGGTGCGTGTCCTTGCGCAGCAGCAGCCAGAACACCAGCAGCGCGAAGACCACCACCGGTATCAGGTACAGCGTGAAGTAGATCTTCACCCGCCACTCCCTCCAGAGTCTTCGGCGTTCAGGAGCCGGGCGAGCTCCTGTGCCAGTGCATGTTGCCAGATGACGCGCCCGGGCGCGATGAGATGCGAGAGATCCTGGAAGTCACGGCTGGGGATGTCGACCTGCTCGTTGAGGTCGATGTAGGGGTAGCCGTACTCCTCCGCCAGCTTGCCGACGGGGATCTGGTACTGCCGCAGGGACCTGGCGAAGCTGTCCCCGACGATCTCCTCGTTGAGCGGCAGCTCGAGCAGTACCACGTTGACGCCGCGCTCCCTGGCCTCCGCGAGCAGCGCCTCCAGCATCTGGAGGTTGGCGACGCGGTTCTTCTCGAAGACGGGCCGGCGGCTCGCGTTCCACTTCGTCACGAGCCGCTTCTTGTTGCCGTCCGAGCGCCGCGTCTGCTCCGAGTACCGGTGCAGCTCGTACTCGGTGCTCGGCGGGTCGCCCTCCAGCAGCTGGGCTCCGTGCTTGCGCATCCAGTCGGTGATGTACGCCCAGATGCCCGGCAGGATGGTGTACGTGTACTCCTCGAGCCCCCATCTCGACGAGACGAACTCGTGCACGGCGTCGCTGTCCAGGAGGAACTCCCGGCCCTGCGCCTGGAGCGCGTTCTGGTCCCTGGTGGCGGTGAAACGCCCGAGGTTGACGCCGACGAGCAGCCAGGCCGGCGTGTCCGGGGCGCTCTCGACGACCGAGAGGCTCTCGGCGAAGTTCTGGTTGATCGAGCCGAGGTCGTAGGCGGCTACCTCGGGGCCGCCGGCCGCGCGGATCTCGGCGGCGAGGGCTTCGCCGCTCACGATGCTCTCGCGCGCGCTCGAGCCGCCGAGCAGGTAGAGGCCCGGCACGGACAGCTCGTCCTGCCGGGCCTTGCCCACCGTCCACGAGACGTAGGTGAACGAGTCCTCTGGGTTGCGCAGCGCCGTGTCGAGCGGGACCGCCTGAGTCCACACGCCGCTCGTGAACAGCCACTGGAACCCGAGCAGCGCCGGCACCAGGCACAGCGCCGCGACGACGAGCACGAGCGGGTTGCGGTTGCGGAACCCGCGCCCGAAGGAACCGGCGCCGCGCGCTCGCCTCGCCATCAGAGCTCCGTCCTCAGGGTGCCGTCGTCGTAGAGCGCGGCGAGCTGCCGGGCGAGCTCCGACTGCCAGATCGCCCGGCCCTCGGGACGCAGGTGCGAGAGGTCGAGGAAGTACTCACTGGGGATGCCGAGCTCCTCGTTGAAGTCCAGGTACGGAACGTCGTACTTCTCGGCGATCTCGCGGGTAGGCGCCTGATAGGCGGCGATCGCGTCGTCGAACGCGCCGCCGATGACCTCCCGGTTCCACGGCAGCTCGACGATCACCACGTCCAGACCGCGCTTCTGACCCTCGGCGATGAGACCCTCGAGCATCGCCGCGTCGAACCGGTGGACCTTCTTGAACGCCGGGTAGTACTTCTTGAGCCACTTCTGCACGAGCTCCTGCTTCTCCGCCTCCGGCAGCGTCGTGCGCTTGTCGAACGCGTGCACCTTGTACGGCTTGGCCTGCTTGCCGTTCAGCCAGGCGTTCTCCTTTTGCTGCACGTAGGAGGCGAGGGCGGAGAAGATGCCAGGCAGGATCGTGTACGAGTACCTGTGCTCGCCGGACTGCTCCACGACCCAGCTGCGCAGCGAGTCGCTCTTGAGCAGCAGTTCGCGGCCGATGACCTGGTTGTAGTTGCTCCTGGGACTGGTCGTGAAGCGGCCGAGGTTCACGCCGACCAGCACCGTCGTCGGCGTGTCCGGCAGGTTGTCGACGATCGCCCAGCTCTGCGCGTAGCGCTGCATGCGCGAGCTGAGGTTGTACGCGGCGATGTCCGGCCCGCCGTCCTCGGCGACCTGGCGGGCCAGCGAGGGGCCGCTCGCGAGCGCCTCGCGGCCGCTCGACCCGCCGAGCAGCACGGCCAGCGGCTTGCCCGGCGGGTTCTTCTTGAGATGGCCCACCGTCCACGAGACGAACATGTAGTCGTCGGTGGAGTTGCGCTCCCAGCGCTCCGCGGCGATGGCTGTCCAGGACCCGCTCGTGAACCAGCTCTGAATGCCGAGAAGCGCCGGCACGAGGAGCGCCAGCGCCACGACGAGCACCAGAGGGTTCCTGTTGCGGAGGCCCCTCCGGAAGCTGCCGGCGACGGGCTCCCGCGGCTCGCCCCTCACGCCGAGCCCCCGGAGCTCACCCGAGCTCCTCGGCGAGCATCTTGCGCAGCTCGGCCCTGATCGCCTTTCCGGATCCGGTGCGCGGGATCTGCTCCACGGCGATCACGCGGCTGGGCAGGGACGTGGACGGCAGCACACCGCGCAGCTCACGCAGCAGCTTCGAGGCGCGGAAGCCCTCGGGCTCGTTGGGCACGACGAACGCGACCGGCACGTGGCCGAGGATCTCGTCGGGCGCGGCGATGACGGCCACGTCGGCGAAGCGGCCTAGCGCCTGCAGCGCCTCCTGCACGTGGATGATGCTGACCTTCTCGCCGCCACGTTTGATGATGTCGTCCTTGCGCCCCGCGATCCACACGGCGCCGCTCTCGTCGACCTTGCCGAAGTCCCCGGTCTTGAGGCCCTGCGCCGTGAGCGTCCCGGCCGTGATCTCCGGCTCGTCCAGGTAGCCCTGCATGAGCAGCGAGCCGGTGACGTAGAGCTCGCCCTGCTCGCCGGGCGCGGCCTCCGTGAGGTCGCCGCGCCGGGCGACGACGCGCATGTCGCCGATAGGCCGGCCGACGGAGCCGACCTTGACGTCGAGCTCGGCCGGCGGCAGCACGCACAGCCGGCCGCTCACCTCGGTGAGGCCGTACATGTTGAACAGGCCGACGCCCGGCAGCACCTGCGGAACTTCTCGATCACCGGCAGCGGCAGGTGGTCGCCGCTGCTCACCCAGAAACGGAAGCGCGTGCTCGCGCGGCTCCTCCATGGGCTCCACGACGCGGACGAGGTGGGCCGGCGCGCCGCCGAAGCCGGTGCAGCCCTCGGCCTCCATCTCGTCGAGCAGGCCGGTGCCGAAGTAGAAGCCGAGCTGGCCGGCCACACCGCCGCCGGCCGCCAGCAGCGTGAGGAAGTGGCAGATGCCGCTGGTGAAGTACGGCGGCGTGTTGATGAAGATGCGGTCTTCGGCCCGCAGGCCCAGCGTCTGCGAGACGTGCCCGGCGTTGCTCGAGACGGCGCGCAGCGTCTGCTGCACGCCCTTGGGCAGGCCGGTGGTGCCGGAGGTGAACATGATCATCGCCTGCTCGTCCTCACGGACGGGCTCGAGCCGGTCTGCGGGGGTGGCCGGAGCGGCTTCGCCGCCGGCCACGCGCACGCCGTCCACCAGGCCGCCCTCGTCCGCCGTCACGACGAGGCGTACCGGACCGCCCTCGGCGGTCGGGCAGACCTCGTCGCCGGGCACGACGATCACGTCCGGGCGCGACTTGCCGACGAGCCAGTCGATGTCCGCCTGCGGCAGGCTCACGTTGAGCGGGACGACCACCTGGCCGGCGAGCCACGCGCCCAGCATGCAGACGAAGAACTGGTCGTACTCCTCGAGCACCAGCGCGACGCGGGCGCCGCGGCGGCCGGCGGCGGCCAGCAGGGCCGCCGCTACCCGCGTCGCCCGCGCCTCCATGTCCGCGTACGTGTACGCGCGGCCGCGCGTGCGCAGGAGCGTCTCGTCCGCGCGCTCGGCCGCCCAGCGGCGCAGGCGCGCGACGGCATCGGTCATCAGGGGCTCGGTCGTCATGGGTGCCTTGTGCGTGTGGTCAGAAGCCGACGTAGCGGAACTCGGTGAGCTTGTTGCCCACCAGCACGGCTACGGTGATGGCCAGGAACAGCAGGAACCAGAGGAAGGTCTGGAGGCTCAGCCCCAGTCCGTAGTAGAACCAGTTGGTGCGCGGCGCGGCCGGCTCCGGGCTCTGCGTGCCCTCCGCCGCCCCCTCCGCTCCCGCCGGGCGTGTCTCGCTGCCCGCCTCAGGCATCGCCCGCCTTCTTGCGCGCGACGTAGGCCAGCATGTGGTTCACGGTGTCGAGGTTCTCGTACACGATGTCCATGGGCTTGACCTTGATGGCGAACTCCTCCTCGAGGAACGCGATGAGCGCCGTGAGATTCATGGAGTCGAGCAGCTGGTCGCGGAAGAGCGACGTGTCGGCGGTGACCTCCTCGTCCTCGAGGTCGGCCTCGTCGCGGATGAACTCGAGGATGGTGTCGGCGTCGGCCATGGGCGGTCCTTCCGGTCGGAGGCGGGGCGTCAGGTACGCGTGCCCTGTGAGTACGAGAAACGCATGTAGTTCTGGTAGCCGGAGGCCTCGACGCCGGCCTTGATGACGCCGGCCAGCGTGAACACACGCTGCGCGGTCTGGAACGCCTGCTCCAGGCCCCACTCGTCGCTGAGGATGTGACCGCGGCCGCCGGCCCAGCCATAGGCGCCGAACTGGCAGGTGCCGTCGCCGTTGCCCACCACCAGGCAGCCGTTGCGCACGAAGGGCAGCCACGTGGCGAGGATCGCCGTCTCGGCCCCGCCGGAGCGGCGCCCGGCCGTGGCGAGCACGGCCACCGGCTTGTTGGCGAGCTTGAAGTCCTGGTGGCGCAACGGGCGGGTGCGCATGATGAACTTGCTGAAGAGGTCGGTGGGCAGCCCGAAGTACACCGGCGTGGCCACGATGATGCCGTCGGCGGCCACCATGGCGTCCAGAACGCCCTGCACATCGTCCTCATCCACGCGGACGCAGGGGATGAAGGTGCCGTCCTTCTTCTTGCCGCAGACGTTGCAGGCCTTGCACGGCTCGACGTGCAGGTCGCGCAGATGGACGACGCTGTGCTCGCACTCGCCGGGGTACGTTGCGTCGAGCTTCTCGAACGCGGTGTCGAGCATGATGGAACTGTTGCTGTTGTCGCGAGGGCTGCAGTTGAGCCCCAAGAGCCGCACCGTCATGCGCAGCGCTCCTCTCCTGCATGTCCGCCCGACGAGGACGTGGGGCGTGGGGATCGTCATGGCCCGCAGTCTCGTACGGGAATGAAATCCTACCAGACGCCATCCTCGCGCGCGCCCGCGCGGCACGGCTTGGGCGCACATCCTCGTTGGGACTCGTCGGGACACGGATTGGTGCCGGAGGTGGGACTCGAACCCACACGCCCTTTCGGGGCACCCGATTTTGAGTCGAGCGCGTCTACCAGTTCCGCCACACCGGCACGGCGCCCATTCTGACGCATCCGGGCGCCGTCGTGCACCTCGGCGCCGGCGGAGGGCCGGACAACGCGTGCGAGTCCGCGCTCATGGGTACGCAGCCGTTCGTGGGCCTCGCGCTCGGCGAGCTTGCCGGGAGCGTCTACCTGGCGGCCATGATCGGCGCCGTGTTCATGGCCGTGGTCGCCGACTGGTCGGCGGCGCGCGCCTCCGGCCCGCCGCGGCTGGTGACCTTCTCGCCGACCTTCATCCTGCTGATCCCGGGCGCGCTCGCGATCACCGGGCTCACCCAGATCTTCGGGCCCGAGCGCTCGCTGGCGTTCTCGGACCTCAGCCAGGCGCTGTTCATCATCGTCGCCATCGCCGTCGGCCTCATGGTCGGCCTCGGACTCTACGAGGCCGGGGGACGTTTGGCACACCGCGGCCCGCGAGCCTCCGGCCCGGCCGCCTGACGAAGCCGGCGGGCGGGCGTGAAGACGACAGCGGCCGCCGGGAGCTCGTGAGGAGCTCCCGGCGGCCGCGTCACATGGCGCCGAAGCGCCGCGGAGCCGAGCCTTGGACGGCGGCGCCGGAGGCGGCGCTTGCGTCGTCAGAGACTCAGTACTGCGAGGCGAACGTCGTGGTCCACATCTGCGGGCCCATGCCCTTGTGGATCGCGTACGCGGTCGCGAAGATCTGCGAGCTGCCGTCGTAGATGTTGTCGTGGCGCCACGGGTTCCAGCTGGCGGCCCAAGTGCCCGTCCAGTACTGGAAGAGGCCCTTGAAGGCGCCGCTCGAGCCCGCGTACTGCTGCCCGCCGGACTCGCGCATCATCATGCGGTACATGCCGTCGGCCTTGACGTGGTACTTCGCCGCGGCGACCTCGATGATCTTCATCCACTTGTGCTGGCGCTCCCACGTGACCAGGTTGCGCTGCAGGCGGTACTCCCTGGCCAGCCTGCGCACACGACGCTGCCAGACACGCACGGCTTTGCGAGCCTTGGCGACCTTGGCCTGGAGCTCGTCCACGGTCGGCGCCGGCTGGGGCGTCGCCGTCGGGCTCGGGGTGGGCGCAGGGGTGGCGGCGGGGTCTGTGGTGGTGGTGGCCAGCGCGGTCTCGACGGCGACAGCGGCGGCGAGAGCTGCCCGGGCGGACTCCAGGCGGTCCCTGGAGTGGCCAAGGTGGAGTTTGGCTTGACGCAGCTTGCCCTTGAGGGAGGCGGCCTCAGCCTTCTCCGGGAGGGCGACGGCGGCCAGGGCGGTGGCGATGATGAGGATCACGACGATCGCGATCCAGCTCTTGCATCGACTCACAACGTCCTTTCGACGGGGTTTCCCCAGAGGCAGCGGCTTCCAGCCTGTGCCAACGGGGCAGTCGGCGCCTGGTACGCCGCGGCCCGCATGCGAACGCCGCAGTAGAAGGAGAAGAGAACGGAAGGGGCGAACGGATGAAGGGCGGCGGGGGCGCCTCGTTGTTCGTTCGGGACGGTAGTCAAGCAGGTCTACGAAGCTCATGCAACCCGGCGCCGGCGGCGGGGTCCTCGAGCCGCGGCTTCTTCAAGCTTGGGTCGAGGGTCTGCTCACGCTCGCGCGTGGGGTCTTGTGACGCTCAGGCTCGGCGACCCTCATTTTCTGCCTCAGCCGCAGCTCAGGGCTTGCGCGAGGGGCATTCATCGACTGCCTGAGCAAACCCTTGACTCGCGCTCGAGGGTAGAGGTCAAGCGGTAGTAGAGGGTTGCCGAAAGCGACAGAGCGAAGGACGACCAGCCCGGCGCCGGGCCGGCGTCAGGGACGGGCGTTTCTCAGCGCCGCCTCGACGATCCAGCCGGCGACGTGCGTGCGCCGGTGGACGAGCCGGAATCCGGCCTCGGCCGCCGTGCGCAGCGTGTCGCGGTCGAGGCGGCACCCACCCGCCAGAGACGCCCAGGCCGGGGCGGCTGCCGACTGCAGGCCCCGCCCCGGCTCCCACTCGAGGTGCACGTGCTCGAGCAGGAGGAGCACGCCTGCGGGGACGAGGACCCGGCGGAGCTCGCAGAGCGCCGCCGCCGGGTCGCCGACCGTGCACAGAGCGAACGCGCTCACCACGGCGTCGAAGCTCGAATCCGCGAACGGCAGCTCCTCCGCGTGGCCGCCGACGACGTGTACACGCGCGGCGGCGTCCGCCGCGCGCCGCTCCATGCGCGCGCGCATGCCGGCGTCGGGCTCGAGCGCGGTGACCTCCGTGCCGGGCGCGTACCAGCACAGCTGCGCGCCCGTCCCCGACCCGATCTCGAGCACGCGGCCGCGCGCCTGCGCGGCGAGCCGCCGCCGCCAGCCGCCGAGGGCGATGCGCTCGAACGGCCACATCGCCGCGTCGTAGAGGGCGGCATGGCCGCCCGGAGGGGTTGAGAAGCTCTCGTCCATCCCTGAGACTTAGCCGGTCAGTACGTCCCCGGGTACATGCCCGGCCGGGCGCGGGGCGATGCATCGGGACGGCGGTGAGATGGGCTTCCTCGGCTCGACGAGGTACGACAAGGACGCGCCGGGAGCGCAGGTCGACGACGTGACCCGCCTGGAGCTCCGGCGCCTCGCCAACCTGTTCCTCGTCTCGTCGGTCACGCTCGTCATCCTGCTGCTCGAGGTCTTCGCCCGCGCGCTCGACGTGACCTTCATCCCGCAGGTGGTATACGCGGTCGCCGGCCTCGTCTTCCTGGTCGGGTGGGCGGCCACGTTCGTCTACGGGCTCTACGTCACGTTCAAGGCGGCGCGCTGGGGCTGGTTCGTGCTCTGCCTGATCCCCCTCACCTGTGTGCCTGCCTGTGTGGCCTACGCCTGGGTCCGGCGCGGCGAGATCGAGCGCGAGGTGCTCGGCGACGCCCGCGCCGCGACCCCGACTGCGTCTCGCCAGCGCCGCGGAGGCCGCAAGAAGCGCTGAGCTTCGTCGTTCGCCGGGCGCTCGCCCCTCCCCTGCGCTCTCGACGAAGACTCCGCCCCGCGCCTCCGCCGCGCTCGGTCTCCGCGCTCCCTGTGGTACTGTCGTGGCCGCGCAAGGGGCTCGCCGGTGCGGGCGGGCCCGCCTTACCCACGGGGGCACGCCATAAAGAAGACGCTCATACGCATCATCGTCTTCGCCGTCATCGTACTGGCGCTGTACTTGCTGCTGCCCAGGCTCGTCGACACGCAGGAGACGCTCAAGTACGTCTCGCGCGCGAGCTACTTCCTCCTGGGCGTCGCCGTCGCCCTCGAGGTCGCCGCACTGGCGGGCTACGCCAACCTCTTCCGCTACATCCTGCGCGTGCTCGACATCCGCCTGCGCCTGCGCGAGGTGTGGGCGATCACCCTGAGCGGCCTCGCCGTGAGCCACATCCTCTCGGCCGGCGGTGTGGGCGGCTGGGTCGTCACCTACAACGCGCTGATGAAACACAGGGTGCCGCACGGCATCATCTTCGTCGCGATCGCCGCGCAGCAGTTCTTCAACTACGTGGTGCTGTGGATCTTCTTCGCGCTCGCCATCATCTACCTGATCATCACGCGCGGGAGCGACTCGATCTTCGGCTACCTGGTCGGCATCGTGCTCATCGTGCTCATCCTGTGGCTGACGCTGTACGGCGTGTACCTCTACAACCACCCGACCCGGCTGCGCCTCCGCGCCCATCAGATCGCGCGCTTCGTGAACCGCGTGCTGCGCCGCGAGGCCGTCAAGGAGCACCACATCGACGGGTGGATCGACAACCTGCTCACCGGCATGCGCCGCATGGTGAGACACCGGGGGTCGTTCCGCATGACGCTGCTGTTCGCCTGCGCCTTCTGGTTCTTCGACATGCTCTGCCTGTGGTGCACGTTCGCCGCGTTCGGATACACCATCGGGCTGAGCCACCTGCTCGTCGGTTACGTCGTGGCGTACTCCATCGGCACGCTGGCGCCCACGCCGGGGGGACTGGGCGCCGTCGAGGGCATCCTGATCGCGCTGTACGTGAGCTTCGGCGTACCGTCCGCGGTGGCCGTCGCCGTCGTCCTCGTCTACCGCATCATCAACTTCTGGCTGCCGATCCCGCCCGGGTTCGTGGCCTACGCCATCGTGCGCCCGGGCCGCAAGCCGATCACCGAGGGCGAGGTGGAGGCGGCGGCGTACGAGGCGCCCGGAGAGCTGAGGGACCTCGACGGGCGGCGGTAGGCGCGGCGCGAGCGTCGGTCCGGCGGCGCCGGCGGCGGCGGCGATGTCAGTCTTGCACCGGCGACAGCCGGTACAGGCGCAGCACCGGCCCGCGCTCGCCGGGCCCGGGCCGGAACTCCTGCACCAGCTCCGCCCGCTCCTCGAGGGCGTCGTAGAAGGCGACGGCCGTGGGGTACACCTCCGGAGCCGCGCGCACGCGGTCGTACACAGTGCTGCTCACCAGCACGTACTGCACGCCCTGGCGGCGCAGGTACCCCAGGTCACGCTTGCGGTCGGGCGTCCCGGGCGCGGGGAGCTTGAGCCGCACGATGCGGTAGGCCACCGGGTCCAGACCCGCGGCGCGGTAGTGAGGCAACCTGTCCTCGCGCACCAGCGGCGCGGTGTAGTTCTCCACGGCGAAGAGTGAGCCGGCGGGGATGTGCCCCTCGATCCACGCACTCGCGATCTCGCGCGTGTCCCGCCCACTCAGGTCGCGGTCGAACCTGAGCGACGCGGCGAGCGGCGGCACGGCGGCCACCGCGAGCACCACCGCGACCAGCGGGAGCACGACGCGGCGGGCGCGCGGCGTCGCCCGGGTCACGAGGTCGACGCCCAGCCGGGCCGCCAGCAGGACGAGGAGCGGCACGACCACCAGCAGGTAGCGGTCCATGAGCTCCTTCCAGGTACCGATGTAGGCGAAGTACACGATGATGTAGGGCGCCACCAGGAGGTCGAGCCGGGTGCGGCGCCACAACGCCCAGGCGAGCCCGGCGGCGCCGAGCACCACGAGCAGCACGCCGATCGCCCCGGTCAGGTTGGGCGAGATGTTGTACCAGAACCCGTTGCCGACGTTCTCGAAGCCCAGCCAGCCGCGGTCCATGATCTCGTTCTGGCGGCGGAAGTCGCTCAGGAAGTGGGGCGCGTCGAGCAGGACGAACGGCGATGCCGCGACGAAGGCGACGGCCATGGGGACGTACACCCGCAGCACAAGGGCGCGGAGCCAGAGCAGCGCGGCGCGGCCGCCGGCGGCCGCGCGCCGCGCCACCTCCGCCCGGCACGCGTACACGGCCGCCACGGTGGCCGGCAGCACCAGCATGCCGAGGTTGTACTTGGTGGACGTCGCGAGCCCCGCGGCCACGGCTCCGGCCACGAGCAGCCGTGTGGCGGTGCGCTCCTTGGAGTCGGCGCTCGCCGCGGCGTGCAGCAGCACCAGGGCCAGCAGCGAGAGCGCGACCGCCGTCACGTCGGTCACCGCCATGTGCGAGTAGGCGACGTGCAGCGGCGCGACGGCCAGGAAGAGCGCCCCGAGCAGGCCGGCCGCGCGGCCGAAGCCGTCGCGGCCCAATCGGTACACGAGATACACGGAGGCCGTCCCGGTGGCGACCGAGAGCAGGCGCGCGAGCAGGAAGTACGGCGTCGGGTCCGTGACGAACGACGTCTGCGCGAGCAGGTTCCCGTTGCCGAGGAGCCACCAGACCGGTGCGGCCAGCACGTACAGCGCGGCGGCCAGGTAGAAGTACAGCGAAGGATAGAAGAAGAACTGCGGGTTGAGGTGGCCCTGCGCGGCGTGGAACGCCTTGGGCACCACCGTGCTCTCGTCGGCGTTGACGAAGCTGTGCGGCAGGCCGTAGGTGATGCCCTTGAGGCGCAGGACGAGGGCGAGGACGACGACGAGAGCGAGGAGCACACCGGCGAGCACGGCGCGGCGCCGGACGCCCGCGGAGCCTGCGCTCACGCTCCGGCGGCGGGCCGCGTGGCAGCCCCGCCGTTCGCCTCGTCGCGGAAGCAGCTCACGGCGCCGGTGTGACAGGCGGGGCCCGCCGGCTCCACCGTCATCAGCACGGTGTCGTGGTCGCAGTCCAGACGCAGCGAGAGCACGCGCTGCACGTTACCGCTGGTGCCGCCCTTGTGCCAGAGCTCCTTGCGGCTGCGACTCCAGAACGTCGACTCCCCGCACGCCAGCGTGGCGCGCAGCGCCTCCTCGCTCGCGTAGGCGACCATGAGCACCTCGCCGCCGTCCGCAGCCTGGACCACGCACGGCACCAGGCCGTCGGCGTTGTAGCGCACGAGCTCGAGGAACGCCTCGTGATCCATGAGAGCGCCCATCAGCCGAGGCTCTCCCGCATGATCGTCGCGCCGGCGCTGGTGCCGACGCGGACGGCGCCGGCGCCAACCATGCGCTCGAGGTCCGCCGCCGTGCGGATGCCGCCGGAGGCCTTGACGCCGATGTGCGCGTCGAGGTTGTCGCGGAGCAGCTCGACGTCCGCGACGGTGGCCCCCTTGGGGCCGACGCCGGTGGACGTCTTCACGAAGTCCACTCCCGCCCGCTCGCAGACCTTGCAGGCGAGGAGCTTCAGCTTGTCGTCGAGGTAGCAGGTCTCGATGATCGCCTTGACGATGACGGTGCGGCCCAGGTTGCCGCCGCGCACCCGCGCTGCGTTCACGACCCCCGTGAGCTCGTCCCGCACCAGCCCGAACTCCCCGGAGAGGAACGCGGAGATGTTGATGACCACATCGACCTCGTCCGCCCCGCGGGCGATGGCGTCGTCGGCCGCGAGGGCTTTGATGCGCTGCGTGTCGGCGCCGTACGGGAACGAGATGACGGTGCACGTCTTGACGTCAGTGCCCTTGAGCAGCGACGCGGCCATGGGCACGTAGTGCGGGAAGACGCAGACGGCGGCGAAGTGGTAGGCGGCCGCCTCACGGCACAGCGTCTCCACGCCGACGGCGGTCGCGTCGGCGCGCAGCAGCGTATGGTCGATGGTCTTGGCGATCTCCTCGGGCAGCACGGCCCGCCTCCCCTCGCGGCTCCACGTACCGGCGGCGCGCAGAGTATAGCAAGTCGACGGGTCCGTCTCAGTCGGTGGCGCGCACCCGGCGGCGACCTACAGCAGGTGCTCGATGTAGCGGTCGTCCCGGCGCCAGCGCTTGCGCACCTTGACGCGCAGGTCGAGGAACACGTGCACCCCGAGGATGGCCTCGATCTCGTGCCTGGCGCCGCTGCCGATGGCCTTGATCACGCGCCCGCCCTTGCCGACCACGATCGCCTTCTGCGACTCGGTCTCGACGATGACGCTGGCCTCGATCTCCACCAGCGGCCGGTCGACGCGCTCCTCGATCGCCGTCACCTCGGCGGCGATCGCGTGCGGGACCTCATCGCGGGTCAACCGCAGCGCCTGCTCACGGACGAGTTCGGCGATGAGCAGCTCCAGCGGCTGGTCGCTCTGCTGGCCCTCGGGGAAGTACACCGGCCCGAGCGGCATCGCCGCCGAGAGGCGGGAGAGCACCTCGGCGAGCCCGTCCCCGCGCAGCGCCGAGACGGGCAGGACCTCGGCTCCCCCGGAGAGGGCGCGCGCCTCCTCGAGGCGCGCGCCCAGCCGGGGCCCGTCCACGAGGTCGATCTTGTTCAGCGCGACGACCGACGGCAGCCCGGCCGCGGCGACCGCCTGCGCGATGTAGCGGTCGCCGGACCCGAAGGTCTCCGTCGCGTTGAGCAGTACCAGCGCGGCGTCGACCTCCTCCAGCGCGTCGTCCACCGTGGTCTGCATGCGTCGCGTGAGCGAGTCGAACGGCTTCTGGAACCCCGGCAGGTCGAGCAGCACGACCTGGCAGTCGTGCAGCGTGACGACGCCGGTGATGCGGCGGCGCGTGGTCTGCGGGTGGTCGCTCACGATGCTGACCTTGCGTCCCACGAGGGCGTTGACCAGCGTCGACTTCCCGACGTTGGGCCGGCCGAACACGGCGACGAAGCCGCTGCGGAACCCGTCCGCGGCCTCCCCGAGGCCGGACGATCCCTGGGCGGGGCCCTGACCCTGCGGTGAGCGGCGGTCAGGCATCAGATCGGGTACCAGATGCGAAAGAGCAGGGCGGTGATGGCGATGCCGAGCGCCGCCCCCGCCGCCACCTCGGTGAGCGAGTGGATCTTCGCCTGCACGCGGCTCTGCGCGACGAGCAGGGCGAGGAACAGCGTGACCGCCGAGATCGGCAGCGCGAAGGTGGTGCCGGAGGCGAGGAACGTGATCGCCACCCAGGTGCCGAAGGCCACGGCGGCGTGCACCGACGGCAGGCCGCCGTGGAACGCCTTGCCGCGGTGCGTCAGCGCCTTGAGCGCGATCGCCGCCAGGATCACGAGCACCAGCGCGATGACGGTGACGTCGATAGGCGAGCCTCGCAGCTGGCTGAGGATCGTGTACGGCACGCTGGTGATCTTGTCGTAGAAGACGAGGTAGGCGACAGCCACCGCGTTGACGGCGGCGACCAGCACGGCGCCCGCGGCCACGTCCTTGGCGACGCGGGCGCGCGGGTCTTCCTCGTCGGTCACCAGGTCGACCACGTGCTCGATGGCCGTGTTGAACATCTCCGTGATGACGACGAACGAGATCGCCACCAGGAGCGCGATGACCTCCAGCCGCGTGAGCGCGAAGAACAGCGCGGCGATGAGCACCAGCGCGGCGATGCCGAAGTGGATCCACATGTTGCGCTCCGTGCGGAGCGCGTGGACGATGCCGTCGAAGGCGAAGTTGAAGCTGGTGAGGATGCTACCGCGCCGGCGCGACAATGATGCCCTCCCACTCGACGAGCTCGAGCACCTCGGCCTGGCGGAGCGCCATCTGGCCGGCGTCCGTCTCGTGGTCGTACCCGAGCAGGTGCAGGGCGCCGTGCGCCAGCAGGACTGCGACCTCGAGCGACGGCGGGAGCTCGTCCTCCGCCGCCTGCCGGAGCGCCCGCCGGGTGCACACGACGATGTCGCCGAGCATCAGCGGCGGTCCGTCCTCACCGGCCACGACCGCCGCGGCCACCGCGCCGAGGTCCGGCGCGAGCGAGGCGGCTGCGACCGCCCGCACCCGCGCGCCCTCATCACCCGGACTTTCGCCGATCTCGTCCTCCTCCCACTCCTCGAGCGGGAAGCTCAGCACGTCCGTGACCTCGTCCTTGCCGCGGTGCTCGCGGTTGATCTCGCGCATGCGCCGCTCGCCGACGAACGTGACGGAGGCCTCCGCGCCGCGCACGCCCTCCTCCTCGAACACGCGCGCCACAAGCCGCGCGACGAGCTCCTCGTCGACCGCGGTGCGCGTCCCGTTGACGACCTCCACGACGTTCACGCGTCCGTCCCCTTCCGGCGCCTCTCGGCCTCTGCGCGGCGCTGCTCACGCGCCGCGCCGACCTCGTCGTCGTGCGCCTTGTAGGCGTTGACGATGCGCTGCACGAGCTTGTGGCGCACCACGTCATGACCGTCGAACTGCACGATGCTGATGTCGTCGACCTCGTCGAGGACCTCGGCCACGGTGACCAGCCCCGAGGTCTTGCTGTGCGGCAGGTCGATCTGGGTGACGTCGCCGGTCACCACCATCTTGCTGCCGAACCCGAGCCGCGTGAGGAACATCTTCATCTGCTCGGGCGAGGTGTTCTGCGCCTCGTCCAGGATGATGAACGAGTCGTTCAGGGTGCGGCCGCGCATGAACGCGAGCGGCGCCACCTCGATCTCGCCCTTCTCGATGAGCGCCGCCAGCCGCTCGCCGTCGATCATGTCGTAGAGCGCGTCGAACAGCGGCCGGAAGTACGGGTCGACCTTCTCGCTCACCGTCCCGGGCAGGAACCCGAGGCTCTCCCCCGCCTCCACCGCCGGGCGCGTGAGGATGATGCGCCCCACCTGCTTGCCGAAGAAGGCACTGACGGCCATCGCCGTGGCCAGGTACGTCTTGCCCGTGCCGGCCGGGCCGATGCCGAAGGTGATCGTGTTGCTGCGGATTGCGTCCACGTACAGCTTCTGGTTGACGGTGCGCGGGCCGACCTGGCGACCGCGGTGCGTCCACACCACGTCGCCGTAGACCTCCGAGGGCTTGCCCGAGGAGTTGACGGCGATGTCCATGAGCGACTCGACGATCGCCGGGCTGAGCGGCCGGCCTCCCCGCACGACCTCGAGCAGTTCCTCGATGGCGGCGCGCGCCTTGTCCACGGCGCCGGCCTCGCCCTCGAGGATGAGCAGATTGCCGCGCAGCGTGAGCCTGCAGTCCAGACGCTGCTCGAGGATCTTGAGGTTGGCGTCGTGCTCGCCGGCGACCTCGAGCGCCAGACTGTTGCCGTCGAGGTCGATGACCGTGCGCGTCGCGTCAGTCACGTCGTCAGCCTTCCTGCCGTCGCCGTCATCCCGTCAGCCTCCCAGCCGCCCGCGGACCAGGTCGCTGAGCTTCTTGCCGTCGGCGCGCCCGGCGACCTTGGGCTTGAGCCAGCCCATCACCTTGCCCATGTCCTTGGGCGTGACGGCGCCGGTGGCGGCTATGCCCTCGTCCACCAGCGTCTCGAGCTCGGCGTCGGTGAGCTCCTCCGGCATGTAGCCCTTGAGGAGCTCCTCCTCGTAGCGCTCCTGGTCGGCCAGGTCCTCGCGGCCGGCCTGGTCGTAGACCTCGATGGCCTCCGCGCGCCGCTTGCGCTCGCGCTTGAGTACCGTGAGCTCGTCGGCCTCCGTCGGTTCCTTGCGGCTGTCGATGCGCTCCTTCTTGAGCGCCGCGACGATGGCGCTGAGCGCCTCGCGGCGCCGCTTGTCGCCCGCCTTGAGCGCCGCGATGCCGTCGTCCTTGATGCGCTGTTCGATCGCGCCGAGCTCCCTCATGCCATGCCTCCCAGCCGGGCTCCCGCCGATGACGTGCCAGTGCAGGTGCTGGACCTCCTGGCCGGCGTCGGGACCCGTGTTCGTGATGACCCTGTAGCCGCTCTCCGCCACGCCGGCGGAGCGCGCCGTGGCGGCGATGAACGCGAGCGCGCGGGCCGAGGCCTCGGGACCCAGGGCCTCGGCCTCGTCGAGCGACGCGACGTGCGCGCGAGGGATCACCAGCAGGTGGACCGGCGCGATCGGCCGCGCGTCGGGGAACGCGACGAAGTGCTCGTCCTCGTTCACCAGCCTCGCGGGTACCTGCCCCGCGGCGATCCTGCAGAAGATGCAATCGTCGTCTCGCTCATACCCTCACTCCGTCGCCGCCCGTGCCTCCCGGCAGCCCGACCGCAGCCACGACTTCGCCGCTCACCCCGTCGCCGGCGAGCCCGTCGGCCACCGCCGTAACCAGCTCGCCGCGCCGGGCGTGCCCGCGCAGCGCGTAGCGGATGTACTCCGAACTGTACCCCCTCCAGAGGCCGGCGCGCCGCTCCTCCACGAGCACCTCGGCCGTGCGCCCGAGGGCGGCGCGGCGCGCGGCCAGGGCGGCCGCCTCGGCGGCCGCCAGCGCGCGCCCCATGCGCTCCTTGACCACCTCGGCCGGCAGAGGCGGCAACTCCGCCGCCGCCGTCCCCGGCCGCGGCGAGTACGCGAAGACGTGCGCGCGCCCGAAGAGGCCGCTCTCCAGCGCCTCCAGCGTGCGCGCGAACGCCGCCTCGTCCTCGGTCGGGTACCCGACGATCACGTCGGTGCTGAGCATAGCCCCGCCGGGCACGTCGCGCAGACCTTCGACGGCCCGGAGGTACTTCTCGAAGGTGTACGGCCGCCTCATGGCGCGCAGCACCACGTCGTCGGCCGACTGCAGCGGTACGTGCAGGTGGCGCGCCACACGCGGGTGCGCGAGTTGCTCCAGCAGCGCCGGCGTGACGTGCCGCGGTTCGATCGAGGAGAGCCTCACGCGCCGCAGCCCGTCCAGCGCGGCCACTGCCGCCACCAGGTCCGGCAGCCGCGCGCCACCCCGGACCCTGCCCCGGGTCGCCGTGCCGGTCCCGGCCGCGTCGTCGTCCCGCCATGCCCCGAGGTCGATGCCGCTGAGCACGACCTCGCCGCAGCCGCGCTGCGAGCCCGGCTCGCGCGCGCCTCCAGCGCCGCGCCCAGCGAGCGTGCTGCTGGGCGCGCCCGCGCACGAGCCGCACCACGCAGTAGGTGCACGCGCCGGCGCACCCGTCCTGCACCTTGAGCACGAGCCGCGTGCGTGCTCCCGGGGTCGCCCGCGGCGCCTCGCCGGCCTGCCTGCGGCTTCCGTCTCCGGCAACGGCGGCGCCGGCCGGGGGGTGCTGCGTCCCCCGGGGGTCGGCGCTAGATGTGGCGTCAGAAGTGGCGTCAGATGTGGCGTCAGATGGCGCGACCCCCGCGAGGATACCGTCTCCCACGCCGGCTTCCGTGCGCGACGGGCAGTCCGTCAGCAGGCCGGCGGCGAGCCGGGCCCAATCGGGCCGCGCCGCGACCGTCACCCCCTCGCCCGCGAACTGCTCGGGGCGCAGGGCGGCGGCGCAGCCGGCCACCACGACGCGCTTGCCGGCCGAGGCCGCGCGCCGCACGAGGCGGCGCGACTTGCGCTCGGCCTCGGCGGTCACGCAGCAGGTGTGCACCACGACCACGTCGGCGGCGTCGCGCGACGCCACAGGCTCGAGGCCGGCGGCGGCGAGGCCCGCGAGGGCCTCCTCCCCGTCGGCCTGGCTGACCTTGCAGCCCACGAAGCCGGCCGCGACGCGCGGCCGACGGCCGGCCGCCTGCTCGCGGCCATCGTGGTCCTGGGGGTCCTCGGCCGGCGTCATGCCCGCCTCTTCAGGTGGAGCGTGAGCCACGTGCCGTCGTCGGTCCGGGTGGCCTCAGCAGCCCACGGGAAG
>CAWCAH010000013.1:0-40184 GCA_963793605.1 uncultured Thermoleophilia bacterium | reverse complement strand
AGCATGGCGCCGCCCCAGCCGTCGGCCAGGGAGCAGCGCAGCGCCGACTTGAGGATGTTCTCGGCGTCGAGGTCGACGCCCTCGTGGGTGCGATGCAGGACCTCAACGACCTCACGGTCGATGGCGCGAGGGGTGATCCCCAGCTCGCGCCAGAGCTTCTGCCGCTTCGGCGTGGCGCGCCTGGTGTAGACGATCTCGCCGTGCGGCTGGCCGAACTGGGCGAGCGCCACGTCGGCCACGTCGAGGGCGATCTCGTTGACCTCGCGGCCACTGGTGGGCACGCCGAGATACTCGGCGACGACGTGCAGCTTCTGCTCGTCCTTGACCTTGTAGCCCGCGGCCTCGCCCAGGGCGACGGCGCGCAGCGTCATCGCCATGTCGCGACCGTGGTCGGAGTGGGCGGACACGCCGCCGGCGACCTGCCGGGCGAAGTGACGCGCGGCGATGGTGGGCATGTCTGCGCCGCAGATGCCCGTCTTCTGCTCGGCGTCCTTGCCGACCAGACGGCAGGGACCCATCGAGCAGATGCGGCAGCAAGCGCCGGATTCCCCGATGGGGCAGGGCTTCATGGTGTCGGCGCGCGAGAACGCGGTATCGATGCCGCACTCGTCGGCATGCGCCAGCATCTCGAGGGCGGCCGGGTCGATGCTCTTGGCGGCTACCGGCTTGGCGGCGTCGGTGGTCTCTTTATCCATGAGGCGACTCCTTCACGCCCGGGGAGCGACGGGCCGCGACGTACGCGCGGCCCCGGCGCCCGGGCGGTTCGTGGACGACTGGGTGCGCACAGAGCGGACGGCGATCAGTACTTGCGGTGGTCGCCCGACATCGTGAGGTCGGCCGGATCGGTGCTCGTGACGCGCACCCCCGCCGCGAGCCAGGCAGGCTTGTCGGTCGGCGGGGCGTCGGCTTCGGCCGCCTCACCGACGGCGTAGCCGGCCTGCTCGAGCCGGGCGGCGATCTGCTGCGGGTCTGTCTGCGCTGGGTCGTACTCGAGGCTGAGCGTCGCATCCATCGCGCTCGCGCCGGTGACATGGACGTCTTCCGCTCCACGGAAGAGGCCTCGGACGGCGATCACGTGGTGGTCGGCCCACATGCCCGGGACGATCAGGGCAAGCTGCTCCATTCGTGCCTCCTCGCGCGAACGGCTCCGGGGAGGCGTCCGCCGGGGGAGGCGAGGCGTCGCCCCTTGACAAGGAACCTAGGGGGGTATCCGCAGGCTAGTGTGCGCGACTGTACGACATGGCGCAACCGCAGGTAAAGCATTGTGCTTGTTGTCACAAAATGTCGAACATCGGCGCACGTTTGCGGCGCCAAAACGCGCGAAACGGGGCCGCGGAGCGAACAGAACTGCTCATCCCGCGGCCTGGCGGCATGTGCGGGGCGTCACAAGTTCACGTGTCTTCTCGTTGCTGTCAAGGTGCCGGCCGCCCCCACGGCTGATGATGGACCTGCGGTAACGCGCGCGGTGAGCGGCGCCCTGCCGCTGACATTCAGTTGACAGTATGCTGACAAAATGACAGTATGCTGTCATGAGGTGACGCACCGCAAGAGGAGGCTGAGGAGCATGGAGGACGTTCATCTTTTCGTACTCGACACGATGGCGGATTGGGAGCCCGGCTTCGCGATCGCGCACATCAACAGACCCATGCCCGGCGTGTCGTCCGGATTCCGTGTCAGGACGGTGGGGCAAGACCGGACGCCGGTTCGTTCGATGGGCGGGCTGACGATCGTGCCGGATCTGAGCCTGTCTGAGATCTCCCCCTCGGGGAGTGCGATGCTGATCCTGCCCGGCGCCGATCTGTGGGGCGACGAGAGCACGGACCCAGTCCTGTCAATGGCGAAGGAGTTCGTGGCCGCCGGCGTTCCTGTGGCCGCGATCTGCGGGGCGACGTTCGGTCTGGCCCGGGCAGGTCTGCTGGACGACAGGCTGCACACCGGCAACGACCCCGGCTGGCTGGCCTCCAGCGGATACGGCGGCGCCGCTCACTACGTTCAGGAGCCCGCGGTCGAGGACGGCGGTGTGATCACGGCCTCTGTGACGGCATCGCTGGAGTTCGCCAGACTCGTTCTTGCCCGACTCGGCATCTTCAGCACAACGGCGCTTGAGGCCTGGTACGGCTTGTACAAGACCGGGAACCCAGCATGCTACGTCGAGCTCATGGGGGCGGTTGGGCATGGCCAAGACGCCTAGGGGTCCGCAAGACCCATTGTGGGACCTCGTACAGAGCATCTTTCGGCTGAACGGCTTCTTTCTGCGTGCGGGCGAGCGTCTGACGGCAGAGTGCGGACTTACGACTGTGCGCTGGCAGGTGCTGGGCGCGGTGCTTCACGAGCCGCTCACAGTGGCAGCTGTCGCCCGGGAGATGGGACTGACTCGCCAGAGCGTTCAGAGGACCGCAGACCTGCTCGTGGAGGAGGGATTGTGCGAGTACCTGCCCAATCCCGCGCATCGACGGGCGAAGCTGCTGTCCTCAACTGACCACGGTCTGGACTCCATCAGACAGTTGGCCCCGAGAGTGACGGCATGGTCGAAGCGAGTGCGGGAGTCGGTGGGCGATGACGTCATAGACGCGGCGACGGTCTCCGTGAAGGAGCTCATGTCGGCGCTTTCGAGAGACGAAGCACGACTGCTGGGAGATGACTGACGCACGGGCGCTTGCGGTGCGCCAATGGCCTCTCGTCGCGGCGCCGTCCCGTCGACGAGCATGAAGAGCCCTCCATCGACAGCGCGTTCGGCCCAGTTCGAGAGACGCAGCGACCACACCTGAGCTGCGCGTCGTAGCGGCGCAGGCCTCGGGGACGCGAGGCGGTGCAGCGCAGACGCCCGCCGGCGCGGAACGCCGGCGGGCGTCTGCGTGCGGCTCGGCGTGAGGCGTCAGGCGGTCGCGGGCACCCGATCGCGGCGCGCCGCGCGGAGCAGCAGGCCGGCCAGAGTGACGATGACCGCGCCGGCGATGAAGGACGTCGGCTGCATCCAGCTCACGTACCCGATGATGGAGACCTGGGCGACGATCCAGAGCATGAGCAGCACACCCATGCCCAGGGAGACCCACGGGGCGAGGGGGCTCTTGCGCCACCAGACCAGTGTGGCGACCAGCATGCCGCCGCCGATGACGACGAACAGGAACAGGCTCGGGATGAAGAAGCTGCTGAACGGGCTGCCGTCGAGCCAGGACATCGGGATGTCCTTCGCGCCGGCCAGGCCGTAGTAGCCGCCGCCGAACGCGTTCAGCATCACCAGCAGCTGGATGACGATGAGGGTGATCCTGGCGATCTTCATGGTCCTGCCTCCCGGCGTTGCGCCGTGTCCGCGTTTGCTGTACCTTGTCAGGGTAACAGCGTTACTGTAACATCGTTACCGTAACAATGTTTACAGGCCGTGTCAACACCCTCTGCGCGGTGCGACGCGGGCGACGGGCGGACGAGGAGCCTACGATGACCGAGCGTATCAGGAAGCGCGGCGACAAGACGAGCGCCGGCAGGACGGGCCCCGTGACGCCCGCGGCGGTGATCGACGCCGCCCTCGTCGTGATCGACGAGGAGGGGCTCGACGCCCTGACCATGCGCCGGCTGGCGCACGACCTGGGCGTCGAGCCCGTCACCATCTACCGGCAGCTGCCGAACAAGGACGCGATCCTGGCCGGCGTCGCCGAGAAGCTCTGGCGCGAGATGGCGCCGCCGGAGGGCGCGGGCGCCGCCTCCCCTGCTTCCGCGCCCGGCGACTGGCGCGAGCAGGTGCGCGGCGCGTGGCTCGCGCTCAACGGGCTGATGCAGCGGCACCCCAACGCGATCCCGATCATCGCCCGCGGCGGGTCGTTCTCCGCCACCGCGGGCGAGGGCACGCTCGGCATGCTGCTGCTCTTCAAGCAGGCCGGCCTCACGCCCGAGGAGGCGGCGGAGCTGCTGCACATCCTCTCCGCCTGCGTGGTCGGGCTTCGGCTTCGCGACGCTGTGGGGCCGGCAGGTCTCCGCCGCTCAGGAGGCGGCCGCGGCGGCCGGCGAGCCGGCGCCTCCGCCGCCGGACCTCGGCGACCTCGCGGAGTACGCGGAGGCGATCCGGAGCTGGGACCCGGCGCAGTTCGCAACCGCCCTGGACATCGTGCTCGACGCCTACGACGGCCGCGCCGCGAGCTGACGGCGCGGAAAAGCGCCGGTGCGCGGCGCCGGCTACTGCTTCACGGCCACGAGCGCGACGCCGAGCCTGTTCTCGAGGTCCTTGAGACGGTCGATCTGGCCGGCGTCCATGGGCGCCGCGTCCATCTGGTGGCAGGCGAAGGCGAGGATCGGGGTCCCCAGGTCCTTCTCGAGCGAATGATCTCCGCGATCTGGCCCTGGTCGAGCTTGGTGGCGAGGCTGCACAGCATGGCATGGCTCCTTGGTGCGCGGGTGGACCGTAGGTGATGCCTTCCCGAGACCGGGGGAGCGGCAACCGTTGCGCGGCTGCGGGGTCGTGCCCTCCTCGACGACCGCGCGCGAGTCCTTGCCGAGCAGGAGGCAGCTCCTCGACGGGCTCGGGCGGCGCGGCGGAGTCGCCGCGGCAACGGCGGGTCCGTGACAGGAGACGTGACGCAGGGCCGGACAAAAGAGCCGGGGCGGCGGCGGCCCGAAGGCCGCCGCCGCCCCGGCGGTCAGTCGCTGAGGACGAGGATCAGGCCGGGACCGGGGCGGGCGCCGGCCAGCAGAGGCCGTACTCGGCGATCTCGGCCCACGTCACGCCGGCCAGGGACGGGATGAGCAGGGCGATCTCGTCCTCCCACACCGCCTTGGGATAGCCGCTCTGCCACTCGTGGCCGAGTCGTTTGGCGACCTCGCGGAAGACCCACCAGCCGGGTCGGGCCGCACCGGCAGGGCGCTGGACCCGGCGCAGACGGCTGATGCGGCGCTCGGCGTTGGTGAACGTGCCGTCCTCCTCGCCCCAGGCGACGGACGGCAGCACCACGTCGGCCAGCTCGGCCAGGTCGCCGCGCACGGCGCCCTGGACGACGACGAAGTCCGCCGCTTCGACAGCGGCGAGCACGTCGCCGGCGTCGCCGAACGACGCGGCCTCGTTGGCCCAGACCCACGCGGTGGTCACGCCGCCCTCCGTGAGCGCGGCGAGGATCTCGGCGGTGGCGCGGCCGGGCTCTGCCGGCAGCGAGGCGACGCCCCAGGCGTCGGCCAGGCGCTGCCGGGCCTCGGCGTCCGTGACCGGGTCGCCGCCGGGCAGAAGGTCCGGGGCGACGCCCATGCCGACCAGGCCCTGGACGTTGCCGGCTCCGAGCGGCAGCGCGACGCTGCGCGCGCCGGCCAGGTCGTCGAGCAGCGACTGCAGCTTGACCACGGCGGCGCCGGTGCCGGCCAGGTCGTCGGTGGCGCCGAGCGTGGCGCACACCACAGCCGGGCGCACGTCGACGAGCTTGGCGGCGATGGCGCGGATGGTCGCCGCGTCCACTCCCGTGTCTTCGGCGATGCGCTCCGGGAGGATGGCGGCCAGCATGGCCTCGAGCTCGCGCTCGTGCGGCACCACGTCTCCCGCCTCGCGGTGGCTGTGCAGCTCGTTGGCGAGCAGCACGGCGATGATGCCGTTGAGCACCTCGGGGATCTGCGCCGGCGCGACGGTCATGCGCACCGCGGCGGCGTCGCCGAGGTCGCTGTGGCCGGCGTCGAGCACCATGAGGTGGGCGCCGTCGCGGACGGCGCGGCGCAGGGCCGTGCCGGCCACGGGGTGGTCGGCCACCTCGCCGTCGCCGACCACCAGGACGGCGCGGGCCTCCTCGAGCACCGTCAGGGCGCCGGAGGTGTAGCACACGCCGGCGCCTGTCCCCGTGCTCGCGAGCGATACGCCCGACGTCTCCGCGACGCGATGGTCGATGTCGTTGGTGCCGAGCACGGCGCGGAAGAACTTCTGCGCCTGGTAGGCCTCCTCGTTGGTGCACAGCGGCGCGATGAGGCCGGCGACCTCGCCGGGCGCCGCCGCGCCGAGCCTCTCGGCCACCAGGTCGAGCGCCTCGTCCCAGCTCGCCTTGACGAGCCGCCCGTCCTTGCGCACCAGCGGCTCCTCGAGCCGGGCGCGCTCGTCCGGCTCGAGCACGGCGAAGCGGCCGCGCTTGCAGAGGCGGCCGCGGTTGGGCGGCACGTCGCCGGCGCCGGTGACCTTGATCACCTCGCCGTCCTTGAGGTGCACCACCGTCTGGCAACCCATGCCGCAGTGCGCGCACGTGGTGCGGATGCGCTGCAGCTCCCAGCTGCGGGCGACGCCCTTGGCGGTGCGCTCGGTGAGCGCCCCGACCGGGCAGACGTCCACGCACTGGCCGCAGAGCTCGCACTGCTCGAGGTCCGGCAGCGGGTACCAGTCCTTGCCGCCGGCGCGCTCGGCGCGCCGGCCGGAGGGATGCGGCACCACCCCGTGGACCTGGATCGCGGTGCAGGCGGCCCAGCAGCGGCCGCAGAGGATGCACTTGGAGTAGTCGCGGATGACGTAGCTGTCTTCCGCGAACGGGAACTCCTCGGCCGCGGGCAGGTCGGTCGGCGGCTCCACCTGGTACTCGTAGGCGAGCCGGCTGAGCTCGCACTCGCCGAGCGCGTCGCAGGTGATGCACGTGTGACGCCCCGAGTTGATGAGCAGCTCGAGCGTCGACCGGCGCGAGTGCCGCACCCGGTCGCTCATCGTGCTGCACGTCCATGCCCTCGGTGGCCGGCGTGCTGCAGGCAGGCAGCAGCCTGCCCGCACCGGCCACCTCGACCACGCAGAGGCGGCACACGTCGCGGTGCCCCGCCTCCGGCAGATAGCAGAGCGTCGGGATGGCGATGCCGCTGCCCGACGCGACGTCCAGGATGGTCTGGCCGGGCTCGAAGCTCGAGCGCCCGGCCGTCGATGGTGATCTGCGGAGCTGCCATCACACCACCCCCACGGCGATGCGATAGCAGCGCAGGCAGCGCTCGGCCTCGCGCCGGGCGTCCGCGGCGCTCACCGAGCCCTCGACCTCGTCCCAGCACTGGATGCGCACCTCCGGCGGCACGACCATCGGCCGCAGCTTCTCCGTGTTGCCGGTGAACGGCAGCGGCTGCTCGGCCTCCTTGCGCAGCGCCTCGAGCATCGCGTGCTCCAGCCGCACCTCCGGTGACGGGCCGACGGGCTCGCCCTTGAGGAACTCGCTCATGCTCTCGGCGGCGCGGCGCCCGGCCCCCAGGGCCGCGACGAGGCTGCTCGGCCCGGTGTAGCAGTCGCCGCCGCCGAACACGCGCGGGTCGGCGGACTGCATGGTGAGCGGGTCGACCTCCAGGGTCTTCCACTTGCTCACCTCGATGTGACTCGGCATGAGCTGGTCGACGGAGCAGACCTGGCCGATCGCCGGGACGATGCAGTCGCAGGGGATGACGAACTCCGATCCCTCGACCGGCTCGGGGCGGCGGCGCCCGCTGGCGTCGGGCTCCCCGAGCTCCATGCGCCGGCACTCCAGGCCCTTGACCACGCCGTCCTCGGCGATGATCTTCGTCGGGGCCACGAGGGTGACCATCTCGACGCCCTCTTCCTTGGCCTCCACGATCTCGACCTGGTCGGCCGGCATCTCCGCCTCGGTGCGGCGGTACAGCAGCTTGACGTCGTCGAACCCGATGCGGCGCGACGAGCGCACGCAGTCCATGGCCACGTTGCCGCCTCCGATGACCAGTATCGTCTTGCCGGTGAGCGGCACGTTGCCGAAGGCGATCTCGCGCAGGAACTCCACGCCGGGCATGAAGCCCTGGTACCCGGCGTCCTCGCCCTCGCAGCCCATGCGCGCCGACTGGTGCGCGCCGACCGCGACGAACACGGCCTCGTAGCCCTGCTCGAACAGCTCGTCCATGGTCACGTCGACGCCGAAGCGGGTGTTGTAGCGGATCTCCGCGCCGAGAGCCTCCACACGGCCGATCTCGGCGCGCAGCACCTCACGCGGCAGCCGGTAGTCGGGGATGCCGACGGCGGCCATGCCGCCGCCCTCGGGCAGGGCCTCGAGGATGGTGCTCTTCACGCCTTCGAGGCCCAGGTAATAGGCGCACGCCAGACCGGCCGGCCCGGCGCCGATGATGGCCACCCGGGGCTTGCCGGGCAGCTCGCGCGGCTCGATCTCCGCCTCGCTGTCCGCGACGAAGCGCTTGAGCGTGCGGATCGCGACCGGCTCGTCCACGGAGCCGCGGCGGCAGGCGTCCTCGCAGGGACGCACGCACACGCGGCCGATGGTGGCCGGCATGGGGCAGCGCTTGCGCACGGCCTCGGACGAGCGCTCGACCTCGTCGATGCGCAACTGCTCGACGTACGCGGGGATGTCCACACCGGCGGGGCAGGCGGCCATGCACGGCGCCACGACGGCGCGGGCGTACTTGCCGCGCGGGATCGCCTCGCCGGCGGCGACGGCCGCCTCGAACGCCGCCCGGTTCTGCTCGAGCGACTCGAGCACCGCGTAGCCGCCGGAGCGGCCGAGGTCGCAGCGCGAGGCCTCGGCGACGTGCTGCGCGAGCTCGTAGGCGCGCGCGAGACGCTCCTCGGTGCCGCGCCCCTCGCAGATCTCCTCGAGGATGTCGCCGACCTCGTGCATGCCGATGCGACAGGGGAAGCACTGACCGCAGCACTCCTGCACGGTCTGGCGGGCGTACTCGCGGGTGAGGTCGACGATGTCGACGGAGTCGTCCCACACGGCCATACCGCCCCAGCCCATGACGGCGCGGAAGGCGCCGTGGAGCTCGTCGGGCAGAAGTGATGGGTCGGTGGTCCAGGCACCCGCCACGGCGACGGCGGCGTCGGTCATGCGGCCTCCTCTGCGCCGGTCGGGGCACTGGCTCGGCGACTGCCTCCCTCCAGGGCAGAGGTGGAGGGCCCGGACCGGTCGATCGTTGCTCGGCGCCACGCGGGCGCCTCTCTGGCGTCAATGATACGTTCGCGCGCCGCGGCCCACAATCGAGGCGCTCCGACGCACGCATACGCGGGAGGACAACCTCGCAACCGTGCGAGCCGGGCTCGGCTGGGACTCTGAGCGCCGGTCGCCGCCACAGAATCAGCTTCACGGACGCACGTGGTGGAGGGTATGTCCGCTGCGGACAAGCACCACCAAACGTACTTCCGGACATCCCATGGGGTGTTTGCACGTACGCTTGGAGGCGCTCCGCGGGAACGAGACATGAGCCGCCCCGCGGCGCCTTGACCCGGTCTTCGCCGGCGCCCGGGTCAAACGCCGGAGCGGCGAGGGAGGCGCCGAGCCTCAGGCGCCCGAGAGCGCGCGGCGGGCGGCGTCCACGAGCGCCTGCGGCTGCTGGGCGCCGCTGACCGCGAAGCGGCCCCCGAACACGAACGTCGGCACGGCGCGGATGCCCACTTTGGCGGCGCGCCGCTCTTCGAGGCGGACCGCGCTCGCCGTCAGGTCGTCCTCGAGCGCGGCGACGACCCGGTCGGCGGGCATGCCGGCCGCGGCGGCGAGGCGCTCAAGCACCTCCCGGTCGCCGACGTCCTCGCCGCGGCCCCAGTACGCCGAGAGCAGGTCCAGGCCGAGGCGCTGCTGCAACTCCTGGACGACCGGCTCGTCGCGCTCAGCCTCCTCCTCCTCGCCTCCGTCCTCGGCGCCTTCTCCGGCCTCGACGAGCGCGCCGGCGAGCAGCCTGTGCGCGACGAAGGTGTTGGGCCGGCGGGCCAGCTCGTCCAGGCCGACGAGCGGCAGACCGTCCGCGGCCGCGGCCTGCGCCAGGTGGCCGGTCATCCCGTCGGCGGCGCCGGGGCCGTACTTGCCCTCGATGTACTCGCGCCAGCCGACCCCCTCTGCCGGGACGGCCGGGTCGAGCTCGAACGCGGCGAAGCGCCAGGTGAGGCCCTTCGCCTCGTCGCCGAGGTGCTGGAGCGCGGTGAGCCAGCGCGACGCGCCGACGTAACACCACGGTCAGACGATGTCCGACCAGAGCACGACCTCGATCATGCCTTCTCTCCTTCTGCCGTTGAGGCGCGGGCCGGGTCTCGGGCCGGTCTCGTGCCGGTGCCGCGCCGCGCGCCGGGTCATGCAGATGATTGCCCGGCTGCGCCCGGAGTAGTCCGGCGCCGCGGGAGCGGCCGCCGGAGGCCGCACGGCGGCGCAACAACAGCTCTGGCCGCGACACCCGCAGACCTGAGAGAATCACGGCGCCCGCATCACCCGCATCGAGGAGCAGCACATGCCGTCCGAGCTCAGCGTCCACGCCGTACAGACAAGGCCCCATGGAGTTCGCGATCACCGACGGAGAGCACGAGGTCACCATCGACTACCCCCTGCCGGGGACCCCGGGCGCGGACGGAGAACTCAAGGGCATGACGCCGCTGCGCCTCCTGCTCGCCAGCCTGGCGGGCTGCAGCGGCAGCTCCGTCGCCGTCCTGCTGCGCCGCGACGGGGAGCCGGTGGAGCGCGTGGAGGTCCAGGCGCGCGGGCAACGGCGTGACGAGCACCCCACCGTGATCACCGACATCGACCTCGCCTTCACCGTGTACGGCGACGTTGATCCGTCGCGTGTGGAGCACGCGCTCAAGCTCTCGGAGGCGCACATCTGCCCGGTGTGGGCCATGCTGAAGGCGGGTACGCCGATCAGCAGCAGTTCACGGTGGTAGCGACGTGAGGAGAGCGGCGATGCAGGGACGGATCAGGACGCACGTCACGGCGCCGGCGACGGCGCGCGTGGCCTCCGCGCGCGGGGTGCGCGGGGTGCGCGGTGCGCTCGCGGCCCTCGCGCTCATGGTGCTCGCGGCGCTCGCGCTCGTGGCTCTGCCCCTCGCGAGCGCCGGGTGCGGCTCGTCGGAGAACGGCGACGGCAAGGGGACGTGGGAGAAGGTCGTCTCGGCCGAGGTCTCGGGCAAAGAGCCCGTCAAGCTGAACCTCGGCACACACCAGATCGGCACCGAGGTGCGCCTCGCGTGGGAGCTCACCGGCCCCGAGTCGCCGCCGGTGATCCTGACGTTCCGGCTCATCAACGCCGACTACGGCACGGGGTTCGGATACTCGATGACGCCCACCCACGTGAACTTCAAGCCGGCGACCGAGAACGCGATGACCATCGGGCCGCTCAAGCCGGGTAACTTCACCGTCTACTTCAGCCAGCGGTTCCCGCCCGAAGAGGGTCCCGGGTACGACGGGACGATCACCGTCTACACGCTGATGCCTTGAGGCCGGTCGCGGCGTTGTCGGGGCGCCCGTCACGGAGACGCAATCTGGTATAGTCCAGGACGCAGCAGGCACCGGAGAAGGAACGGGGGGACCATGGCGCTCAACTTCGGACCGAGGCGCGGCATCTACGTCGACATCTCTGAGGCCATGCCGCCCGAGGGGCCGCTCACGCCGGCCGAGCTCGCCCACCTCGAGGCCTTCGACCTGCTCTATCGCTCGCTCTGCGCCCTCCTCTTCAACTACGTGCCCACGTCGGGCCACCCCGGCGGCTCGATCTCGTCGGGCCGGGCGGTCGCGGCGACGCTGTTCGACGCCATGGACTACGACCTCTCCGACCCGGACCGGCCGGACGCCGACCTCGTGAGCTACGCGGCCGGCCACAAGGCGATGGGCCTCTACGCCATGTGGGCGCTGCGCGACGAGGTGGCGGCGGTGGCCGACCCGGCGCTGCTGCCCGCGGGCAAGGAGCAGCGCCTGCGCCTGGAGGACCTGCTCGGCTTCCGGCGCAACCCCATCACGGCCACGCCGCTGTTCCGCGAGTTCGGCGCCCGGGCACTCGACGGGCACCCGACGCCGGCGACCCCGTTCGTCAAGCTCAGCACGGGCGCCTCCGGCGTCGGCGTCGCCAGCTCGATCGGCCTCGCCATCGGCGCGGCCGACCGGTACGGGCAGGACGCGCCGCGCGTGCACATCATGGAGGGCGAGGGCGGCCTGACGCCCGGCCGCGTGGCCGAAGCGCTCGCCGCGGCCGGGACGGCGTCGCTCCACAACGTCGTCATGCACCTCGACTGGAACCAGGCGTCGATCGATTCCGACCACGTGTGTCGCGCCGGTGACGTGCCCGGCGACTACGTGCAGTGGGACCCGCGCGAGCTCTTCTACCTGCACGACTGGAACGTCGTCGACGTGCCCGACGGGCACGACTTCCAGCAGGTCGTGGCGGCGCAGCGGCACGCGCTCGCGCTGGGCACCGGGCAGCCGACGGCGATCGTCTACCGCACGCGTCAAGGGCTGGCGCTACGGCGTCGAGGGCAAGGCGCAGCCACGGCGCCGGGCACAAGCTCTGCTCCGAGGGCTTCTACGAAGCGCTTGCGGAGCTGAGCCGCGCGACCGGCGCCGAGGTCGAGCTGCCCACCTGCGACCCGGCGGACCGCGCCTGCGCCGGCCCGGACGGCGCGGCCGTGCGGGAGCGCTGCTTCTGGACGGCGCTGCAGGCGGTCCGCGCGCAGGTGCACCAGGACCGGCCGATGGCGGCCGCGCTCGCGCAGCGGCTCGCGGCCGCCCGTGACCGCCTCGACGCGCGAGAGCGGGCCCCCAGGCCCGGCGCCGCGCGCGTCGACGACGCGTACGAGCTCGCCGCGGCGGCCGCGCAGGTCGCCCCGGCCCCCGAGGCGACGCCCGAGGAGCTGCGCCTCGAGCCCGGCACCTTCACCACGCTCCGCGGCGAGCTCGGCCGCGCGCTGCACCATCTGCAGACGGCCAGCGGCGGCGCGTTCCTGGTCGCCGCCGCCGACCTCGCCGGCTCCACCAGCGTGAACGCCGTCGCCGGCGGCTTCCCCGCCGGCTTCTGGAACGCGCACGCGAACGTCGACGCCCGCCTGCTCTCCGTCGGCGGCATCTGCGAGGACGCCATCGCCGGCGTGCTCAGCGGCATCTGCGCCTACGGCCACGACCTCGGCGTCGGCTCCTCCTACGGCGCCTTCATGGCGCCGCTCGGGCACATCGCCGCGCGCCTGCACGCGATCGGCGCCCAGGCCAGGCAAGCCGTGACCGGCGAGCCGTACAAGCCGATGATCCTCGTCTGCGCGCACGCCGGGCTCAAGACCGGCGAGGACGGCCCCACGCACGCCGACCCGCAGCCGCTGCAGCTGCTTCAGGAGGACTTCCCCAAGGGGACGGCGGTCTCGCTGGTGCCCTGGGAGCCGCAGGAGGTCTGGACGCTCACGGCGGCCGCGCTGGCGCAGCGCCCCGCGGTGATCTCGGCGTTCGTCACCCGGCCGAGCGAGCCGGTGCTGGACCGGCCGGGCCTGGGGCTGGCGCCGGCCGAGGCGGCCGTCTCCGGCGTGTACCGGCTGCGCGACTGCGAGATCCCGGACGTCACCGTCGTGCTGCAGGAGAGCGCCGTCACCTACGCCTTCGTGCAGGAGGCGCTGCCGATCCTGGCGGAGAAGGGCGTGGACGCGCTGGTCTACTACGTCGCCAGCGCCGAGCTCTTCGACCTGCTGCCCGAAGACGAGCGGCGGCGGGTCCTGCCGGAGGCGCGCGCCGCCGAGGCCGTCGGCGTCACCGGCTTCACCCTGCCGACGCTCTACCGCTGGGTGACCAGCGAGGCCGGGCGGGCGGCGAGCCTGCACCCGTTCAAGAAGGGGCACTACCTCGGCAGCGGACCAGGCGAGGTGGTGCTCGCCGAGGCCGGCCTCGACGGCGAGAGCCAGGCGGCGGCGATCCTGCGCTACTGCGACGCCCGCGCCGCCGCCCGCTGAAAGTCGCGCTCCGCGCCGCCGCCCGCTGAGCATCGCGCTCCGCGTCGCCGCGCCCGAGCGGCCGTCGGCGCGCGCCACCCTCCGGCGTCAGCGGACGACGAGCCGGCCCTCGTCCGGCGCGATGTCGGGGTTGCCGGCGGTGTCGCGCGCATGCACCAGCCACCGGTACGAGCCCTTGGGCAGCGTGCACGTGAACGACACCTTCGCCGGCCAGCCGATCGGCACCCGGCGCCGCACGAACGTCCTGAGCAGGCGTCCCGTCCTCGTCCTGAGCTCCACGACCACGGTGCTGGTCGGCCCGCAAGGTTGCGCGTCGTCCACCCTGTAGCGCAGGACCGCCGTCTTGCCGCGGCGCACGGAGGCTGTCGCGGAGCGCCTGCGGCCACGGCCGCACGGTGTCGAGGAAGATCCCGTCAGACATGGCGACCGGCTCCCCGCCGTCCAGCCGGTACTCCGCCTCCACCACGTGCCGGCCCTCGTACTCGCCGAGCCACAGACTCGTCGTCGCCGACCACGGCCGCCACTCGCCCCAGTCGCCCGTCGCGTCCCGCAGACGCAGCTCGCAGCGTGCTGAGAGCCAGGGCTGGGCGGCGAGCACGGGAGCGGCCACGGAGGCCATCACGGCGTTGCCGGCAGTGGTGAGGTGCAGCTGGTCCGCCAGGTAGAACTGCGCGTCGTACTCGTCCCCGGTGTCGCCGATGCGCGGGTCGGCGCCGAGGTCGACCAGCCCGTCGGCGAAGTCGTCCCAGCCCGCCCTGAGCATGGCGTTGAACACCAGGCGCGTGACCTCGAACGTGTCGGTGCGGTGGCACGGCAGCACCGTGAGCACGATCACCCGGAACCCCGCGGCGTGACGCTGCTCGCAGTACTCGCGCAGCGACTCGTACATGGATGTCGCGGTGACACCGGCACGGAAGTCCCCACCGCCGGCCAGCACCAGGCAGACGTTGAGGTCCGCCTCCGGCTGGAAGCGCGCGTCCACCTCCGTGGGGCCCTCCTCGAGCATGTCGTCGATCCGCGCGCCGGAGGAGGCGGAGACGAAGCTCTCGCAGGACCTCGGCACCATCGAGAGCGTCTGGGCGGGGAACGTGTAGGGCGGCTCGGATGGGTGCCCGGCGATGATGCTGCCTCCGTCCCAGACGACCACGCCGGGGCGGAAGAACGGCGTCCAGCCGCCGTCGCCGACGGTGACGTGCGGCCCGCGCGTGTACGTCGCACCGCCGTTCACCAGGAAGACCGGCTCGAACGCCGCTCGAGCGCCATCGCCGCCGGCGCCCACGCCGACAGCGCGCACAGCGCGACGGCGAGCGCGACCGCGGCGCCGAGCCCGAACGACAGAATGCCTCTCATCGCACACCACCCCCACGGTCCCGCGGGCGCCGTCGGCGCCGACCCACCGCCAAGTGTACCCCGGTCACTTGCCGATGAGCCGCCGCGCAGTCGCGGCGCCGCTCAGCCGGTCGTAGCTCACGACCTTGCCGGCGCTCGGAGCCTCGATGACCCGCCCGCGCCCCGCGTACATGGCCACATGGCTGTAGTAGCCGGAGCCGCCCCAGAACACGAGGTCGCCCGGCTCGAGCCGGCGCAGCGAGACACGGATGCCGCGGCGCGCCTGGTCGGTCGCCCCGTGGGGCAGAGCGCGGCCGACCTGGCGATACACGTACATCGTGAAGCCGGAGCAGTCGAAGCCGCCGCGGGACGCGCCGCCCCAGATGTAGGGCACGCCGAGCTGCCGGCGGGCCACACGGAGGAGCTCGGCGCGCATCCGGCGCCAGCGCGCCCTTTGCCGGGCACGGCGCTCGGCACGGAACTGCGCCCGCCGCTGCGCCCGCGTGAGGCTCGGCGCCGTGGGCGCCGCGCTCGGCGTGGCGCTCGGCGAGGGCGTGGCGCCGGGCGCGAGAGCGCCCTCCGGAGCAGGCGAGGGAGTCGCGGGCGGCTCCGCGAGGAGTGCGCCGGGGACGAGCAGGAGGGTCAGGAGGGCTGCAAGGGAGATGAGACCTCCGACCAGGCGAGTGGGGTGCATACGAGTGCCTCCTTGATGGCCGGGAGTGCAGACCCGGTCTCTCGGTGGGCGCCGTGATGACGCCGCGGCCGCTGGTCGGCCGAGTCCGCCCATCGGGGGCGGAAGGGGCAGGGTAGGAGCCGGCGGAGGGGCAGGTCAACCCGAAGAAGGTCGTGCGACGATGGTGGTGGTGGGGGCGTCCGGGCCCCGGGTTGCGCCGGCCTTCACAATCGTGTTCACTGGACCACGAATCTACGACAAGCGGCGCCCGTGGCGCCCCGCCCCGCTCAGATTCGTCCCCCCTTTCCTCCTTGATGGTGACGCCGTGCGGTGGCACGCCGCGGCCCGCGGACAGCCCGCACGGCACAGGCATCGTCGCTGCCGTCCGGGACACCACGTGGGAAGGAAACTGTGCGTCTCAGAAAACTCACCATCGGCCTCGCCCTGATCCTGCTCGCCGCCGGCGTGTTCGCCGCGCCGGCGCTGGCGAAGGACCCCTCCGTCTCGACTCTCAAGCAGCGCCTGGAGCGCGTGAAGCACAAGCGCGACCGCGCCCACGAGCGTGTAGTCGCCGCCGCCGCCAACCTGGCCGGCGCCCGCGAGCTCCTCGCGGCGACCGGCGGCGCCCAGTCCGCTCCGGCCCCGGCCACGACCCCGGACCCCGCGGCGACCGACACGGCAGTGAACAGCCCGACCGTCCCGGCCGGCATGAGCCCCGCGCTCGCCGCCGCCCTGCTCGCCGACGGCGTCGTCAGCGTCGACGAGATCGCCGGGCTGCAGGCCCGGCTCACGGCCCCCAAGCGCGTGGAGCGCCACTGGACGGTCAAGGTGCGGGAGTTGCAGAAGCGCATCCGCCAGCTGAAGCGGATCGCCGAGTGGAACCGGCGCGGCCAGTGGAAGCCCCTCATCGCCATCGCGAGCCAGCGCTACCACGTCAGCGCCGCAGGGCTCACGCGCATGATGACTCTCGAGAGCAACGGGCAGCGGCACGTCAGCAGCGGCCCGTACCACGGACTGTTCCAGTTCATGTACCGCGAGTGGGCGATGAGCTGGAACGAGTGGCGCGACCACAGCATCTACGACGGCTGGTCCCAGATCCAGCTCGCGGCCAAGTGCATCAGCCGCGGCATGGGCCCGAGCATCTGGCCGTTGACCTACCGCATGTCCTTCTGAGGCGTGCCGGGCGCCCAGGCCCGCCGGGCACAGGCATCGCCGCTGCCCCGGGGGACATCACGTGGAAAGGACGCTGTGCGTCTCAGGACTCTCATCATCGTCATCACCCTCGCCGTGGTCACCGCCGGCATCACCACCGGTCCGGCGATGGCCAAGGAACCCTCCATCCCTAAGCTCAAGCAGCAGCTGCGCCACGCGAAGCAGCAGCGCGAGCGTGCGCGTGACCGCGTGCAGGCTGCGAGCTTCAACCTCGCCGGAGCACTCGTGCTGTCCCAGGCGACCACCGGCGGGTCCAGCGACCCGGCTATCGCCGCTCCGCTGCCGCCGCTCACCATGGACCCGGCGGTAGCAGCGGCGCTGCTCGCCGACGGCGTCGTCACCGCGGATGAGGTCGCCGCGGCGCAGAAGCGCGCCGCCAAGGCGAAGAAGCTGGCCCGCCGCTGGACCGCCAAGGTCCGGCGCCTCGAGAAGAAGCTCCGCACCCTGCGGCAGGTCGCCGAGTGGAACCGGCGCGGCCAGTGGAGGCCGCTCATCGCGATCGCCTGCGAGAAGTACGGCATCAGCGCCGCCGGCCTGCACCGCATGATGATGCTGGAGTCCGGCGGCCGGAGGACGGTCGGGGGGATGTACAAGGGGCTCTTCCAGTACTACCCGAGCACCTGGGCCGGCAGCTGGAACCCCTGGCGGCACGAGAGCGTCTACAACGGCTGGGCGCAGATCCGCGCCACCGCCTACGCCCTCAGTCGAGGCATGGGCCCGAGCCAGTGGCCCAACACCTACCCGATGGCGTTCTGAGGCCCAGCGCCGCAGCGTCTCCCGCCGGGGACCGGACTCCCCCTGCCGCGCCGGCGGCGTGCCCCTGCGGGGGGACGCCGCCGGCTCAGGTTCCTCCCGCAGTTGACCCCCGGTTCCGCCCCGCGGGTGACGACGGCGTGACGCCCTCGCCCTAGGCTGTCATCAGGTCAACGAACCCCACGGGGAAAGGAACCAAGATGACAGTCACCGCCACCACATCCACCCTCTCAAGACCCAGGCTCGACGTCGGTCTCGCCTTCAAGAACGGCTGGAACACCTTCACCGCCGACATCGTGCCCTTCCTGGTCGGCGCCCTCATCGCCGGACTGCTCTCCATCGTCACGCTGGGCATCCTCGCCGGGCCGCTGACGGCCGGCCTCTACAACATGGCCATCCGCCGCCTGCGCGACGGACGCCGCGCCGAGATCGGCGACGTCTTCTCCTGCTTCGACCGCTTCTGGAGCTACCTCTGGGCCGCGATCGTGCTGTTCGTCCTGATCATGCTTGCCTCGCTCACCATCGTCGGTGGCGTGCTGCTGGCGACCATCTGGATCTACGTCTTCCCGTTCATGGTCGACCGCAGGATGGGACTCGGCCAGGCGATGTCCGCCAGCTACCACCGCGTCGTGGACAACGGCTTCTGGGAGCACCTGGCGCTCATCGTGATCTTCTTCGCCGTCAGTGCGGTCGCCAACGGCTGGGTCGGGATCATCACCACGCCGTTCACCATCGCCGTCATCGTCGGCGCGTACTACGCGAGCCGCGACTACGACCGCCAGTACATCGCGGCGCCGGCGGGTCCCGCCCCGCTGCCCCCGGCTCCTCTGACCGCCCCCGAGCCTCCGGCGCCCCTCACCGCCTCCGCGCCGCCGGCGCCGCTGCAGACGGCCGTCGCCGAGACCGCCGTCGCCGAGACGGCCGCCGAAGCTGAGCCGGTCGCCGAAGCTGAAACGGCTGCCGAGGCCGCACCGGCGGACGAGACGGCCACGGTGGACGAGGGCACAACGGCGGAAGCCGCTCCCGAGGCCACCGAAGAGACCAAGCCGGAGGCGTGAGCCGCAGGGCACCGGCCGTCACTCTCCAGGAAGCCGGACGAGCCCGGCGGAGGCTCTGCGCCTCCGCCGGGCTCGTCCATATGTGCTTCCGGGCTCCGTACGAAACTGCGTACGTTCCGCCGGCCCGGAGCGTACGCACTTGGGTACACAGCCCGATCGCACGTATGCCTGGGGGTGTGGCGCTCTTGCGTGTGAAGCACACCGGCGCTGCCGCCTCCGGCTTGATCGCGCGACCCGTGCGGCCGCGCTCAGCCTCCTGAAGGCGGCGTCGAGATCGGCCTCGTGCGCGCCGAGCTCGGGTAGACGACCTCGAAGCGCTCGCAGACCACCGGCATGTCCGGCGCCGGCGAGCGCTCCGTGCCCTCGAACTCGCGTGAGAACGCGGCCCAGTGCGCCTCGCGCCAGAAGGCGAGCGAGAGGTCTCCCTCGCCCTCGGCGGCGGCGAACTCCGCGCTCACCTCGTCGAACGGTACGATCTCGACAGCCACGGTGCGGATCACGCAACGCCCAGCGCCGCTCCAGTCGGTGACCACGCTCAGGCTGCCCGGCTGCGGCGCCGGCTCACCCTCGTCCTCGTAGGACCAGAGGGCGCCGGCCGTGGCCGTCTTGCGCCCGGCCAGCACGAGCTCGACGAGCTCGTCGGCGTCGGCCTGGTTGTCGCAGAAGTGCCAGGCCTCGAACGTGGTCGCCGGCCCGGCCAGATCCGGCCGCGCCGCGACGAAGGCCGCCCAGAGCTCCTCGACCGTGGCCATCACGTCCTCCTGCGGGCGAGGAGCTGCCCTGTCAGGAGCGGGACGACCACTGCGTCGACGCGCTCGTCGGCCTCGGCGCGGTCGAGCATCGGCTGCACCTCGTCGTGGAAGTCGGCGACGTTGTCGGCGACCAGCAGCCCGCCGGGCGCCAGCTTGGGCACGACCAGCTCGTAGAGCTCGAGGTAGTCCTCCTTCTCGGAGTCCAGGAACGCGAACGCGATGTCCTCGACCTCCTCGAGTCCCGCGCGCACGTCCGCGTGCACGAGGTCCACCACGTCGTCGACCTCCGCCATCGCGAAGGTCTCGCGCGCGAGCTCCACCTTCCACTCCAGGAGCTCGAAGGTGGTGACGCGCGCGCCCACCTCGCGCGCCGCGAGCGCCAGCCACAGGGTCGAGTAGCCGGAGCTGGTGCCGATCTCGACCCAGCGGCCGGCCGGCGCGCCGGCGGCCAGGAGCGCCAGGAACCGGCCGACCTCCTCCGGCACCTCGCGCAGGCGTTGCATGCGCGGCGTGCCGTCGGCGCGGTCGCGCAGGCCGCGCTCCTTCAGCTCGGTCATGCGCGCCTGCATCACCTCAGGGATGTCGTGGAACATGCTCAGCCGCCTCCCCGCGCGCCGGCGCTGGCGCGCTCGCGCGCCGGCCGCTCCGCGCGCTCCTTGATGCCGCGGAGCATCCTGCGCATCATCGGCCAATCGCCCACCTCGAGCAGCGCGAGCGTGAACACCGCCATGCCCGGCGATTCCCACGCATACCGCTGCTTGAGCCTCGTGAGCAGCCGCGTCCCCCCGTCCGGCAGCGCGACGAGCCTCCACGACCACGTGCTGTCCGGTTTGGACCACAGCAGCCACTCGTCCTTCTCGAACCCGGCGACCTTGAACGCTGTGGTCTCGTTGACCGTCTTGGCCATCGGCATCCAGTCGCCGACCTGCGTGTTCTGGTACTCGGAGAGGATCTCGTCCGCGCTCTCGTAGCCGGCGTTGTCGAGGAGCGCGTAGGTGTAGAAGCCCGCGCGCCGGTAGCCCATCTGCACGATCCAGGGCCACACCAGCTCCGGCGGCGCGGCGATGGTGATCGCCCGGGTCGCGTTGAAGGAGGCGCGCGGCACGACCTCGTCGCCCGGCATGGACGCGGCCACCTCGGCGTCGGTGGCGCCCCAACGCAGATGACCGCGCCGGTGGAGCGGCGCGGTGACGAAGAGCGGCACGCCGCTGAGCGCGTCGGCTACGGCGTGCGGGATCGAACGCTCGGCCATCCCGGATGACTCCTCTCGCGTGCGGTGACGGTGACCCTGCGAGTGTACCGGACGGCGCGCCGCGGACGGGCCGCACGGCGAGCCGCGGCCCGGCCGGCCGGCTCGGCTGCTGCCGGCTCGGCCGCTCGCGGTGCGGCCGTCGGCCGTCAGTCCACCGGCAGCTTGAAGAAGTCCCGCGGCGTCCGGTAGCAGACCGCGTCGATGGTCTCCTTGTCGAGGCCGAAGAGCTTCATCGCCAGCTGCACGCGCGGCACCATGAAGTAGTCGTTGCCCATGCCGCCGAGCTCCGAGTTGATGATGAGGCGGTCGCGCCACTCGGGGTGGTCGATCACCAGGTGCGCGGCGACCTCCGGCGGCATCTTGTCCCAGCAGATGCTCAGGCCGACCATGCCGCCGGTGCTCATGCGGAACTCCATCGTCTCCTCGCCGGCGTGGTCGAACACGCAGCGCTCCACCGGGTAGCCCTCTTCCTTGATGATCTCGAACACACGCGGAGTGACGGTGGGGCCCTGCGGCGCCAGGCGGATGGGCGTGTGCAGGATCACCGGCAGGTCGTGCTCCTTGGCCAGGCGGAGATGCTCGCGGAACAGCCACTCCTCGAACTCGGTGCCGCAGTCGAGGCCGATCTCGCCCATCGCGACCACGCGGTCGTTGGCGAGGAACTCAGGCATGCGCTCCAGGCACTTCTCGGCGTCGGCGCGGTTCACGCCGAAGAACGGGACCGAGATGGAGGTGTACGCCTCGTACCCCAGCGTCTTCGCCGTCGTCGCCTCCATGGTGAGGAAGCGCTCCCAGAGCAGCAGCACCGTGTCCGCGTCGTGCGTGCCGACGAACATGTGCGGACTCGGGATGACGGCGGCCTCCATGCCCATCATCACGAGCTTCTGCAGCTGGACGTCCTCGATCATGTCGGTGTGCAGGTGAGCGTCGATGAACCTCATGCGTGTCCCCTCCTTGGGTGACGGAAGCGCGTTGGCGCGGCGCCTGTGGGCGCGCGATCGTGACGGGTGATTCGGCCGGAGCGGTCGTGGCGGAGGGCGGACTCATACCGGCGGATCCGCCTCGCAGAAGGGCTCGCGCTCGGCGAGCGGCCGTTGCCGGTCGGTCGCCCAGCGGGCGACCGTGGCGAGAGAGACGAGCAGACCCAGGACGCAGGTGCCCGCCCAGCCCCAGCGGTCGTAGGCGACGGCGGCCAGGGCGGAGCCGCCGGCCGCCCCGATGAAGCAAGACGTCATGTAGAACGAGTTGATGCGGTTCCGCGCCGCCGGCCGCAGCCGGTAGATCTCGCTCTGGTTGCTGAGGTGCACGCCGCCGGAGCCGACGTCGAGCACCACGATGCCGACGATCAGGGGCCAGAGCGAGTCCCGGCCGAGCCAGAGGAAGACGAAGCCGGCGAGCATCGCCAGGGCGGACCCGCCGGTGAGCCAGTACACCCAGCCGCGGTCGGTGAACCGGCCGACGACGGTAGCGGTGATCGCGCCGGCCACGCCGACCAGTCCGAACAGCCCGATCACGCCGTCCGAATACTCGTAGGGCGGGCCCGAGAGCAGAAACGCCAGAGTGGTCCACAGGATGCTGAACCCGGCGAACGAGAGCAGGCCGTAGAGAGCGCGGCGGCGCAGTACCGGCTCGCCGCGCGCGATCGCCAGCGTGGACGCCAGCAGCTTGTGGTACGGCAGTCCGGCGGACTGGCTGAACCGCGGGAGCTTGACGTACAGCACGACGGCCTGCACGACCATGAGGACGGCGGCGAGCACGAACACGGCGCGCCAGCCCGCCGCCTCCGCCACCACACCGGAGAACGTGCGCGCGAGCAGGATGCCGATGACCAGGCCGCTCATGACGTTGCCCACCACGCGGCCGCGCTCGGCCTCCGGCGCCAGCGTGGCCGCGAACGGCACCAGGAGCTGCGCCATCACCGACGTGAGGCCGATCGAGCCGCAGGCGACGATGAAGAAGCCGATGGAGGGAGCGACCGCGGCGGCCGCAAGCCCGGCCGCGGTGATCACCGCCAGCGTGACGACGGTGCGGCGGCGCTCGAAGAGGTCACCGAGCGGCAGCAGCAGGATCAGGCCTGCCGCGTACCCCACCTGTGAGGCCGTGACGATGAGGCCGGCCACGGCCTCCGAGACGCCGAACACATCGCGGATGGTGTCCAGGAGCGGCTGGGCCAGGTAGTTGCTGGCGACCGCCTGGCCCACCGCGACGGCGAACAGCAGGATCATGCCGCCGCTCATGCCGCGGCCGGCGATGGACGGGGAGGCGGCGGGAGACGTGTGTTCCGGGCGGGTGCTCACACCCCTTGCCTACAGGCCGCGACACCGGCTGTCAAGGAATCCGTTCCATTTGACGGTCTTATTATCCGCATCGCGGAACAGAGACCCCTCTGGAATCGCCAATCGTCACGGCGACGGCCGCGTGGGGATGATGTGCGTTCGGGTTCTGTACCGAAGTGCGTACGTCTTCCGACCTCCGTACGCGCTTTCGTACGCGGTCGCATCGCACATATCTCGCCGGAGAGCGCAGGCGGGTCAGTCGGACGTGAGCGGAGCGCCTCCGGGTGGCGGGGCGTCTCCGGGCGGCGGGGCGTCTCCCGGCGGCGGGGCGTCTCCCGGCGGCGGGGTGATGGGCACGCGGCCGCGCTCGTCGAACGCCGCCGCGTGCGTGTGCCGGTAGAGCCGTCGCGTAGAGCGGAGAGGCGAGGCCGTCGAGCGACGGCCCACGCGCGAACACAGCCAGCAGCAGCGCCTGAGCGGCGAGCGGGCCGAGGCCGGCGGTGGAGGCCCCGCCTCCGCCGGCCTCCGCACCCTGCGCAAGCTGCGCGGCGAGGGCGAGCGCCAGCGAGACGACGACGGCGACCCAGTAGTCGAGCGGCAGGCGCCAGAGCCAGCGGCGGTGCCACCAGACGCTGCCGCGCCGGAACCGCCGCCAGCCGTAGGCCGGGTTGAGCAGGAACCAGAGGAAGTCCCACAGGCGCTCCACGAGACCCAGGCGGCGAGCAGCGCCAGCTCCCTCGCCGCCGTCCACGGCGCCCCGAACGCGAAGGGCAGGTGGAAGGCGACGCAGCGTCGACGCGAACATCAGCAGGTTGTAGCCGGTGAGCGGCTTGCCGCCGAGGACGGCGCCGAAGAGGCGCGCCAGCGGGCCGCTGACCCGGTACGGCGTCGGGCAGCTTCTCGGCCCAGCCGTAGGGCCCCTCGATCTCGATCTCGACCAGCGCGAGCACGAGAGCCGATGACGCAGAGCAGCGGTGCGGCGACGGCGAGCGTCACGCGGACTCCTTGGCGGCAGGAGCGGCATCGGGCCGAGCCGGCTTCGCGATGCCGGAGCCTGGACCCCCGGCGCAGAGCGGCCGGAGCTGCTCGAGTCGTCGGGCTCCGGGCGGCCGGCGTCTGGGCGCCGGGGCGCGGAGCGGGCCGCCGCTTCCGGCGCCCCTCGCCGGCCTCCACGCGCGCGAGCTGCTCGCGCAGCGCCGCGAGCGCCTCGGTGTTGCCGTCCTGGTGGTAGTCGCGGAGCGCGGCGCTCGTGGTCGGGCAGGCGCTCGAGGAAGGCGAGGATGGCGTCCTCGGCGTCGGCGCCTGCGGCGTACTCGCCGTAGCCGAGGCGCTCGAGGTAGCGGGCGTTGAGCGTCTGCTCGAACTGGCCGGCGACGGGGATCGAGAGCGCCGGCTTGTGCAGGTACACGCACTCGGAGAGCAGCGAGAAGCCGCCGCCGGCGATCACGCCGCGGGCGGTGCGCAGGTCCTCGAGGAACCCGGTCTCGCTGAACGGCCGGTAGACGAGCCGCCGTCGACGAGGTCCTCGGTGAGGTCGCGGCGCACGCCGTAGAGCCGGCAGGGCAGCCCGGTCTTGTGCAGCGCCCGGACCAGGGTCTCGCTGCCGGCCGCCGTCTGGTAGACGAGCAGGTGCTCGCCCGGCTCCGACCGCGGCGGCGAGCACCGCCTCCCGCAGCACCGGCGCCACCAGCGTCGTGGCCTGGCGCCGCAGCGGCGGGCGGAAGAACGTCGGCACGATCGGCCCAGTGCAGGCCCGGCGGCCTTGGTGCGGGCGATCTGCCGCGCCAGCTCGAAGTCGAGCGTGTCGTCGCCGATGATGCCCTCGTCGTGGCGGCAGCGGTCGAGCATCATGATGTTGTCCACGCTGATCGCCGGCACGCGCTCGCGGCGCGCGACCGTGAGCACGAACGCCTCGAAGTCGCTGACCACCACGTCGGCCTCGAAGTCGCGCGCCACCTCGTAGAAGCTCCGCACCTGCGCCGGCCAGCGGCTCACGGCGCCGCGGAGGTTCTGGGCCACCGTCTCCCAGCGCCGGATGGCGTTGTCCTCGTAGGCCAGCGAGAAGCCGAGGATCTCGCGCACCTCGGGGAAGTGCTGCGCGAGGTAGTCGTGCGCGCGCCCGGAGGCGACGACGAGCACGTCGTGGTCGCCGACGAGGTCGGCGAGGAACGCGTGCGAGCGGGTGGCGTGGCCCATGCCCTCACCGGCCACGCCGTACAGGATCCGCACCAGGCCCCTCCTTCGTCCGTGAGCGGCCGGCGGCCTCACGCCGGCCGGCCCGAGCTGACTCTACCCGCGGCGGCCGGTTCTCTCGCTGGCCGGTGCGCAATCCGCACGATAGGGTTCGGAGACTGTGCAGCACCCTGGGACCTCTCCCTTCGACGCCTTCGGCGCACGCCGGCGGGCGCTCATCATCCTGATCCTCGGCGGCCTGTGGACGCTGGGCTCGTTCGCGACCGACCTCTTCCTGCCGGCCATGCCCGCAGCGGCGGAGGCGCTCGGCGCCTCCGAGTCGGCCGTGGCGCTCAGCGTCACGACGTTCCTCATGGGGCTCGGGCTCGGGCAGCTCATCGCCGGCCCCGTCAGCGACGGGCGCGGCCGGCGCCCGACCCTGCTCGCCGGGCTCGCGGTGTTCACCGCCTCGGCCGTCGTCTGCACCCTCGCTCCGTCGGTGGAGCTCCTCATCGCCATGCGACTCGTGCAGGGCATGGCCGCCGCCTTCGGCCTCGCGATCCCCAACGCGATGGTCACCGACTACGCCCGCGGGCGCGAGGCGGCCAGGCTGTTCTCCTGGATCGTGATCATCGGGGGTGTCGCGCCGCTGGTGGCCTCGCTGGCCGGCGCCCAGATGCTCCGGCTGATGGGCTGGCGCGGGCCGTTCGTGGCGCTGACCGCGATCAGCGTCGTCGCCCTCGTGGCCGTCGCCCTCTGGCTGCCCGAGAGCCTGCCGCGGGAGAGACGGTCGCGCGGCGGCCTGGGCACGGCGCTGCGCACCATGGCCAGGCTGACGCGCGACGGACGCTTCGTGGGCTACACGCTGACCGGCGCGCTCATCTACATGGCGTTCTTCGCCTATCTCGGCGGTTCGTCGTTCGTCTTCCAGCACCTGTACGGCGTCTCGCCGACGACGTACAGCGTGCTCTTCGCCGTCAACGCCCTCGGGATGCTCGCCGCGGGCCAGGCCAACCACCGTCTCCTGGCCCGCTTCTCCCCGCGGGACCTGCTCGCCGCCGCGCTCGTCGCCTTCGCCGTCGCCGGCGTGGCCGTCCTCGTCTCCGCACTCACCGGCGCCGGCGGACTCTGGGGCCTGGCGGTCCCTTTCTTCGTGATCGTCGCCGGCATGGGCGTCATCCTGCCCGACCTCACGGCGCTGGCCCTCTCGCTCCATCCCGACGTCGCCGGGACCGCGTCGGCCTACTTCGGCGGGCTGCGCCTCGGGCTGGGCGCCCTGGCGATGCCGCTGATCGCCCTCGGCGGCACGGTGTCGGCTGCGTCCATGGGGACCATGATCGCCGTCCCGGCGCTCGCCGCCCTGACGCTCTTCGCGGTCACCGCGCGGCGCGCCCGGGACCAGGAGGTCCTGCTCGACCTGCCGGAGGAGGCGTCGTCAGAGGTGCCCATCGCCTGAGCCGGCGCTGCGTGCGGGTAGACTGACGCCAACGACGGACGTCCCAAGGAGTACACCATGCTCTGTGAGATCGCGAGGAAGCTGGAGGACGAGGACCTCGAGAAGATCCAGGCCCTCGAGAACGACCTCGGCCTGATGCTCGTGGCCTTCTCCTGCCGCTCGCTCGATGCGGCGCGTGAGGAGCGGCTGAAGAAGATCATGGAGGAGCTCGGCCCCCAGCTGCAGGCGCCGGCGGCCGAGCCCGACGAAGATCAGCTCGGCCGCATCCGCGCGCTCGAGGAGGAGCTCGGCCTCAGCCTGATCGCCGTCGAGGCCTCGCCGAGCTGAGCGCGCCGGCCGCCGCGGCCGCTGCCCCGCGGACGCCCGCGGCCGCCGGCGCGTCAGGCCTTCGGGTTCGGGGTCTTGACGACGAGGAACCGCACCCGGGCCTCGCCCTCGTTGCGGATGGCGTGGATGTGGCCGGCGGCGCTCGGCACCAGCGTGTCCGGGGCGGCGGTGATGAGCTCTCCCTCTATCTCGACCACGGGCGATCCCTCGAGCACGTAGAAGAACACGTCGACGGGCGCCTTGTGAGGTTTGACGACCTCGCCCGGCTCCAGCGTGATCTGACTCACCATGACGTGCGGCGTGGTGTAGAGGTGACGGACGTCGACGCCGTGCGGGTTGTCGGCCACGGCGGTCCGGCTCGCGGTGATGGTCTGCATGAAGGGACTCCGATCTGCTCGCGCTTGACGGTCTCCCGCTCAGCTTGCTCGTGAGGCCGCCGGCCGAACCTTGACGGTGGTCAACCGGAGGGGCCTTCGGGACGCTCAGCGGGCCGCTCCCCACGCCCAAGACCGGCCTCGCGCGCGCGAGGAGACCTTGACGCCGCCTTCACGACGCCTCTACACTGCGGCGCTAGCGACTGCCCGGCTGCTCGTTAGATGCGCGCAGCCTCGGCGGACGTGATTTTCAGTCCACCAGGGGGAGGAACAGTGAACAAGTTCAGTAGGGTGCTGGCGCTCGCGCTCGTCATCGCGCTGGCGCTCACGCTCGCGGCGGCGCTCGTCGCCTGCGGCGGGGACAGCACTACGGATGACGGCGCCAGCGGCGAGGCGGCCGTCCCGTTCAAGATCGGTGTCGCCGGCCCGATGACGGGTCAGTACGCCACGTACGGCGCTTCGCACAAGGCCGGCGCCGAGCTCGCGATGGAAGAGCTCAACGCAGCCGGCGGCGTCAACGGCGGAGAGGTCTCCATCTCCCTCGGCGACGACCTCGGCGATCCCAAGGAGGCCGTGCTCGTCGCGCAGAAGTTCATCGACGACAGCGAGCTCGTGGTCGTCGACGGCCACCAGTTCTCCGGCGCCACGATCGCCGCGGCCGGCAAGTACGAGCCCGCGGGCCTCACCATGATCACGCCGTCGGCCACCCAGCCGGACATCACCACCATGGGCGCCTTCATCTGGCGCATCTGCATGACCGACGCCGTCCAGGGCAAGGGCCTCGCCGACTACAGCGTCGGCACGCTCGGCCTCAAGAACGTCGCCATCATGTACGACAACTCCGACTACGGCCGCGGGCTCGCCGACGCCTACGACGAGGGCATCAAGGCCGCCGGCGGCACCGTGGTGGAGAAGCAGCAGTACACCACCGGCGACACCGACTTCAAGGCGCAGCTCACCAAGATCAAGGGCGCCGGCCCCGACCTGATCTTCCTCTCCGGCTACTATCCCGAGGGCTCGAAGATCGCGCAGCAGGCCAAGGAACTCGGCATGGACGTGCAGATGCTCGGCTCCGACGGCTACGCCTCGGACGAGCTGCCCAAGCTCGGCGGCGCGGCCGTCGAGGGCATGCTGGTCTCGACCTTCTTCGACTACACCAAGGACGACCCGGCGGTCCAGAAGTTCGTCGAGGCCTACAAGGCCAAGTTCGACGGCGCGAACCCCGACTGGTTCGTGGCCAACTCCTACGATGTCGTGATGCTCGCCGCCGCCGCGGCCACCAAGGCCGGCAGCAACGACCGCACGGCGATCAACGACGCCCTCGCCACCATCGGCACCTACGAGGGAGTCTCCGGCCCCATCACGTTCGACGAGAACGGCGACGTCATCAAGCCGCTCAGCATCGTCATCGTGGAGAACGGCAGCCTGGTCACCGCTCCCCAGCAGCCGACCGAGTAAGAGCAGGACAGTCGAGACCCGGCGAGGGGCGAGCCACGGGCTCGCCCCTCGCCCCTCGTCCCTTCGATACGGCGCTGCGACGCTGAGGATCACGTGAGCGAACTCACCCAGCAACTGGTCAACGGCCTGATGATCGGCTGCCTCTACGCGCTGATCGCCGTCGGCTACACGATGGTGTACGGCATCATCGAGCTCATCAACTTCGCGTTCGGCGAGCTCTTCATGTTCGGCGCCTTCATCACCATCCTCATGATGAGCGACGAGATGGCTCTGTTCGGCGTCAACGTCAACATGCCGGGCCTCAACTTCTTCGTCGCGATCCTCATCGCGATGGCGGTGGTGGCCGTCATGGGCGTCGTCATCGAGCGTCTCGCTTACCGGCCGCTGCGCAACGCGCCGCGCCTGGCGGCGCTCATCTCGGCGATCGGCGTCTCGATCCTGCTGCAGAACGTGGCCCAGTTCATGTTCGGCTCCCAGCAGGTGAAGTTCCCGGACATCCCGCTGTTCACCACCGCCGCGGGCGCGCCCAAGGGGTTCACGCTCGGCAACGTCGAGATCACCTACTTCCAGGTCTTCGTCGTGGTCGTCACCGTCGTCGCCATGCTGCTGCTCAACCTGTACGTGAAGCGCACCCGCATGGGCCGCGCCATGCGCGCCTCGGCGCAAGACAAGAACACCTCGGCGCTCATGGGCGTCAACGTCAACAAGGTGATCGCGCTCACCTTCCTCATCGGCTCGGCCATGGGCGCACTGGCCGGCGGCCTCTACGGCGGGGTCTACCACGCCGCGTGGCCGCTCATGGGCTTCAACCCCGGCCTCAAGGCGTTCATCGCCGCGGTGCTCGGCGGCATCGGCAACATCCCGGGCGCGTTTCTCGGCGGCCTGCTCCTCGGCATCATCGAGGCGCTCGGCTCCGCCTACCTGCCCATGGGCTCGCAGTACCGGGATGCCTTCGCGTTCGTCATCCTGATCCTGATCCTGTCGTTCCGGCCGTCCGGCCTGCTCGGCTCCACCGTCTCGCAGAAGGCCTGACGTGAGCGACACGCCACGCAACGACGCCGGCAACGGCCCGCCCACGGAGAAGAACGGCCCGCCCCGCGGAGAAGAACGGCCCGCCCGCGGAGAAGCCGCGCTGGTACGAGACGCGGCTCAACCCCATCGCCGCCACGCTGACCGGGGGCGGCACGCCACGCTGGCAGCGCTTGCTGCTCCTCGCCCTCCTCGCGGCGGCGATCGTCCTGCCGTTCCTCGTCGGCTCCAACCGCTGGATCACGCTGATGACCGTGGTGGTCATCTACGTCGTGCTCGCCTCGGGCCTCAACATCGTGGTCGGATTCACCGGCCTGCTCGACCTCGGCTACGTCGCCTTCTACGCCATCGGCGCGTATTACACGGCGATCATCTTCAACAACATCCTCAAGGTGAAGTACGGGGTCGACATCGACGCCTACTGGTGGCTGACGTGGATCAACTTCGTGGTCGGCGGCCTGCTCGCCGCCCTCGCCGGAGTGCTCATCGGGTACCCGACGCTCCGCGTGCGCGGCGACTACCTCGCCATCATGACCCTGGGGTTCGGGGAGATCATCCGCATCGTCGCCAACAACTGGGTAGGCCTCACGCGCGGCCCCTCCGGCATCGCCGGGATCCCCAAGCCGGAGCTCTTCGGCTACGCCTTCACGACGCAGCGCAGCCTGTACTACCTGGGGCTGGCGCTCGCACTGGTCTCGATCTGGATCATCTCGCGCATCGTGCGCTCGCGCATCGGGCGCGCCTGGACGGCGATCCGCGAGGACGAGGTCGCGGCCGAGGCCATGGGCATCCACACCTCGCGCTACAAGCTGCTCTCGTACGCGACGGGAGCCTTCTTCGCCGGCGCCATGGGCGTGTTCTTCGGCCACTACCTCAACTACATCTCGCCGAGCAGCTTCATGCTCATGGAGTCGTTCCTCATCCTGAGCCTGGTGGTCCTCGGCGGCATGGGCAACATCGCGGGGCCGATCCTGGGAGCGACGATCTGGATCGGCCTGCAGGAGTGGCTGCGCGACTTCACCTTCGTGCAGACGCACCCGGAGATGCGGGGCATCGCCATGGGCCTCGTGCTCGTGCTGCTCATGGTCTTCCGGCCGCAGGGCCTGCTGGGGTCGCTGCGCGTGAAGCTCGAGATGAGACCCGAGAGCAAGACCGAGGCCGACCACGAGCGGCAGGTATGGTCCGATGCCGGCAACTGAGCACATCGCCACAGCCGCCGCGCCGGCCGTGGACGGGCCGCCGGAGCGCGTCCTCGAGACGTCGCAGCTCGTGAAGGCCTTCGGGGGCCTCGTCGCGGTGAACAAGGTCGACTTCCACGCCTGCGAGAACGAGATCGTCGGTCTCATCGGCCCCAACGGCGCCGGCAAGACGACGCTCTTCAACGCGATCACCGGCGTGTATCCGCCCACCTCCGGCACGATCACGTTCAAGGGGCACGCGATCGCCGGCATGCTGCCGTCCAAGGTGACCAAGCTGGGCATCGCGCGCACGTTCCAGAACATCCGCCTGTTCAGCGAGATGACCGCGCTTGAGAACGTGATGGTCGGCCAGCACTGCCGCTCGCACACCAACATGCTGCGGGTCATCGCGCGCACGCCCGGCGCGATGCGCACGGAGAAGGCGGTCCGCGACAGGAGCATGGAACTGCTCGACTACGTCGGCCTCGGCGGCCACGGAGCGGAGCTCGCCAAGAACCTCCCCTACGGCTCGCAGCGACGGCTCGAGATCGCACGGGCGCTGGCGACGGAGCCGGTCGTGCTCTTCCTCGACGAGCCGGCGGCGGGCATGAACCCCCAGGAGACCGCCTCCCTCATGGGCCTCATCCGCAGGATCCGCGAAGAGAGCATGACGATCATCCTCATCGAGCACGACATGAAGGTCGTCATGGGCAGCTCGGACAGGGTCGTGGTGCTCGACCACGGCGAGAAGATCGCCGAGGGTCCGCCGGACATGGTCCGCAACGACCCCAAGGTGATCGAGGCCTACCTGGGAAAGGGCGCCTGATGGCCGCGACACCCTCAGAGGGCGCAGCCGGGAGCAAGCAACTGCTCGAGGTGCTCGACATCCACGTGTTCTACGGCAACATCGAGGCGATCAAGGGCGTGTCGCTGGAGATCCGCGAGGGCGAGATCGTCACCCTCATCGGCGCCAACGGAGCCGGCAAGACCACGACCCTCAACGCCATCTCCGGTCTTCTCCGCCCGCGGTCCGGCTCCATCACCTACGCGGGCCGCCCCCTCACCGGCGTGCCGGCCTACGAGGTCGTCACCAGGGGGCTCTCGCAGTCCCCGGAGGGCCGCAAGATCTTCCCGAGGATGTCGGTGCGGGAGAACCTCGAGATGGGTGCGTTCTCGCGCCCCCGGCAGGACCTCAAGGCGGACTTCGAGCGCGTCTTCGACCTCTTCCCCGTGCTGAGAGAGCGCGAGTCCCAGCCCGGCGGTACGCTCTCCGGCGGAGAGCAGCAGATGCTCGCCATGGGCCGCGCGCTCATGGCGGGGCCGAAGCTGCTGATGCTCGACGAGCCCTCGATGGGCCTGGCGCCGATGCTGGTCGAGAGGATCTTCGACATCGTCAAGGAGATCAACGCCCAAGGCACGACGATCCTCCTCGTCGAGCAGAACGCCCACGTGGCGCTCGAGATCTCCGATCGCGGCTACGTGCTCGAGACAGGGCGCGTCACGCTCGCGGACGACGCGTCGGTGCTGCTGCGCGACCCGCACGTGCGCGAGGCGTACCTCGGCGCCGACTGAGCGCCTGGACGCCCGTCGGCAGGGCGCAGCCGGCCTCCGCTCCTACCCCGTACGCCGCACCAGCGCAGCAGCATGAGCGCGACGGCGGCCGCGTGGTCGACGAGGTCGGGCACCGGCACCGACTCGTCGATGGTGTGCGCCTTGGTGAGGTCGCCGGGACCGAACGACACCGTCGGCGTCCCGGCGACCCGGGTGAACACGGCCGCGTCGTGCCACGAGTCGAGGCCGCCGATGCGGCCGGGCCGCCCGACGGCAGCGCCGGCGGCCAGGGTGTCCGCCACGATCGGGTCGTCGTCCGGCACCTCCGCCGGCACGATGTCGCACGGCCACTCCCACTCCGGCGGGTGCTCCGCCAGCCAGTCGTCCCGGTCGGTCGCCTGCCTGACCCACGCCTCGACCTCGTCGAAGACGTCCTGCCCGCCACGGTCGCCGTTCACCTGGCCGGGCATGTACACCACGAGAGCAGGGCCTCGCAGGACGAGGGGTAGGTGACCATCCACTCGCCGCCCTTGATCACAGTGGGGATCACGTGCGGCGCGGTGCAGGTACGGGTGGTCGAGCTCAGGCCGGCTCGCCCAATCCTCGCGCAGGGCGCGCAGGCTGGCGAGCACCAGCTCCATCTTGTCGATGGCGTTGACCGGCCCGCCCTCGCGCCAGTGCGGGTGGTGCATCTCGGCGTGGCCGGTGCGGCCGAGCGTGCGGACCACGGGTTCACGCCGCCGCGGCAGGCCACCCAGACGTCGAAGCCCGTGGGCTCGGCGCAGAGGCCGGCGTCGGCGCGCACGCCGCGCGCGGCGCACGCGTAGGTGCCGGCGCCGCTCGACTCCTCGTCGGTGTTGGTGCAGAAGACGACGTCGCCGGCGAGCTTCGCGCCCAGCCGGGTGACCGTCTCGAGCGCGAACAGCATGCCGGCGATGCCGCCCTTCATGTCGCAGCTGCCGCGACCGTAGCAGCTGGCCGTCGCGGACCTCCGGCCTGAGCGGGTGGCTCGCCCATTGTTCGAGCGGCTCGTAGGAGACCGCGTCGATGTGGCCGTTGAGGAGGAGCGAGCGGCCGCCGCCCGCGCCGCGCAGGCGCGCGGCGAGCTGCGGCCGCCCCACGAAGTCCAGCCCGTCCGGCACCACGCGGTTGCCCGTGCCGGTCGGCTCCGGCTCCCAGACGTCCACCTCGGCGCCGAGCGCGGCGAGCCGCTTGCGCAGGTACTCCTGCAGCTCCGCCTCCTGCCGCGCCGGGTCGCCGACGTTGCGCGCCGTGGTGTCGAACGCGACGAGGTCGCTCGCGAGCGCCACGAGCTCGTCCCGACCCTCGCGCACGGCGGCCACCACCGCTCCTCGAACGCCGATCGAAGGGTCTCGCTCATGGTGTCTCCTCCTCGTGGTCGGTCCGGCGCCGGGCGGGCGCCCGCACCGGCGGCCCGGTCGACGCGGCCGGGCGGGCCCGTCGGGCCCGCCCGGCCGGGGTCTCAGACGAGCTGTACGTGCGTCAGGCGCAGGCTCACTCCGGCGGCAGCTCGCCGAACGTGATGCTGACGTCGATGCCCTGCTTGGCGCTCCGGGCCTTCCAGACGAAGTACCAGATGATGCCGGCGGCCCACGCGCCCACGAACAGGATGATGCTCTTGCCCGTGGTCAGGCGCGTGGTCGGCTCGATGAACGAGTAGTAGAGCATGGCGATGATGAACGCGAGGTACAGCACCGCCCCGATGCTGATGATGGGCACCGGCCCGATCTTCCAGGTCCGGTACGGCGACGCCTCCCAGATGCCGCGCACGTTCTTGCGGAACGGGAAGAGGAAGCCGGCGATGCCGGTGATGAGGAACACCGAGGCGAACTGCAGCCCGCCTCCGACGAGCCCCGCCAGCGATGAGCTGAACCACAGACCATGGCGATCACGCCGACGCCGAAGATGACCGCCACCACGACGAGGTTCTTGAACGGCTGCGCGAACTGCGGGCTCACGTCCGTGAACCACTTGGGGCCCATGCGGTCGAGGCCCCAGGACAGCCAGGCGCGGCCGACGATGAGGATGGCGATGGTGATCTCCAGCCAGATGACGGCGATGAACGCCAGCACGATCGCCCAGGCCACGATGCCGCTCTTGCCGCTGGCGATCCAGGTGAGCGTGAGGTAGTCGGGGCTGAACGGGGCCGTGTAGCCCTGCACGCCCGCGCCGAAGCTCTGTGCGGCTGAGGCGCTCAGGAAGTTGAACGCCAGGATGCGGTAGAGGCCGACCACGGTGAGGAACCCGAGGATGATCGGCGTCCACACGGCGAGGACGTTGGCGCCGAGCAGCGCCTTGTCCGGGCGCTTGACCTCGCCGCTGAGGTACGCGATGGCGTAGTTGTAGACGAACAGCGCGTAGACACCGCTGAAGGCGCCGAACGTGCCGCGCCAGTCCCACGTGTCGGGCAGCGGGCCGGCGGCCGCGATGAAGGCCTCGTAGTCGAGCGACTTGTACTCGGTCGCGATCGCGTTCCAGTTGGCGATGAAGTCGGCCTTGCTGCTGAGGAACAGCGCGACGATCAGCACGATCACGCCGCCGATGGCGGGGATGAGCATGATCTTCTGGATCAGCGCGTAGCTCTTCATGCTGAAGGCGACCGAGACGAAGCCGACGATGACGGCGATGAGGCCGAGCACCACGAGGCCGGTGTTGGAGGCGCACCAGTCGGCGAAGCTCCACAGGCCCATGTACTGGGCCCACAGCTGCAGGGCCGGCACGCCGAGCCACGTGGCGATGTACCAGTTCCAGTAGAAGATGGCGATGATGTTGCAGAACACCGCGCCCGAGGGCGATCGCCGGGTGCAGGATGCGCGAGTTGTAGACGTACTCGCCGCCGGCGCGCGGCATGGAGCCGCTGAGGATGCCCCACACGAGCGGCGCGCCGATGCCGGCGGTGACCGCGCCGATGGCGATGGAGATGAGCAGGTTGCCGGTCGGGTAGAGCGAGAGCGCGATGCCCACCATGAGCCACAGCGTGGCGATGGGCTGGCAGGTCATGAGGCCGGCGCCGAACGCGTCCCACATGTCGAGACCGCGCACGAGGCCGCTGGCTTTGCGTGCGAAGACGAGATCTTCGGCCATACGTCCCCCTGGAATGACGTATGCGTTGGCGGAGTCACGAGCCGGCGCCGCGGCGGCCCCTTCCGCGCGCCGTCCCCCTGCTACGTCATCCCACCACCTCCCGGCGTGCAGCCCGTGCGAAGCCGCCGGCTGCATAAGATGCGGAGCGATCTCCTCATGCGCGGAATGCTAAGGGCAGGACGTACTGTCAGCGGTGGGCGGCGCCATCAGGCGCTCCGCCGCCGCTCCACCTCGCGCGCCGAGCTCGCTCGCCCCAGGCCCGCGCGCGCTCGGCCTCGCCCTGCTTGAGCGGGCCCTGCGAGCCCTTGACGACGAATCCCTCGGGCTCGGCGATGCACACGTAGCCCTTGGCCTCGAGCTGCTTGCCGATCTCGGGCGCGCCCTTGCCGAACGGGCCGCGCACCTGCGTGTCGAACGCGGCCGCCCAGCCGCGCCTGCGGGCAACGCCGCGAGCCAGGTGCGCAGCAGCGGGCAGGAGAGGTCCGGGGCGGGGCCCTTGCCCGGGCTCTGGCGGATGCCGTCGCGCATCTTCTGCGACGAGAGCTTGAAGCCGAACACGGGGGCGCCGGCGACGATGAGCTCGGCGCCCGCCACGTCCGCCGGCGTCGACCTCGTCGGTGCGCAGGGCCCGGGCGCCCGGGCCGAGCCCTTCGGCCACCGCCCGGGCCACCTCCGCCGTGTTGCCCCACAGCGACTCGTACACCACGATCGCGTCCATCGTGCCACCCCTCCGCCGGCGCGCCGTCCGGCCGCCTCGCTCACGCCTGTGATCCCATGCTACGACGCCGGTCGCCGCTTCGCGGCCGTCCGCCGAGGGGTAGTACGACTGCCGAGACACTCGTTCGCGAGGAGGGCGCGCGATGGCGACCGAGGAACGGCTGCGCGACGCGACGTTCAAGGCGACCGACTTCGACCCGAGGGCCGCCGAGGAACCGCCCGCGCGAGCGCGGGCGGTCGTCGTCGGCGGCGGCATCATCGGCGCGTCCGTCGCCTACCACCTCGCCCGGCTGGGCTGGACCGACACCGTCGTCCTCGAGCGCAGCCGGGTCGCGAGCGGCACCAGCTGGCACGCCGCGGGGCTCATGACGCGCACCCGCGGCACGCACGTGCAGACAGAGCTCGCGAGTTACAGCCGCGACTTCTACCGCGACCTCGCGGCGCTCTCCGGCGTCGACGTCGGCTACTACCCCAACGGCTCGCTCTCGGTGGCGCGCACGCCGGAGCGCCTCACCGAGCTGCGCTACGCGCTGACGATGGCGCGCCACCACGGCCTGCCGGCGCACGAGGTCACGCGCGACGAGATCGCCGCCGTCTCACCCCTGCTGAGCGTCGACGACCTCGCCGGCGGCGTGCTGTTCGAGGAGGACGCGACCGTCAACCCCGGCTGGGCGGCCTACGCGACGGCCAAGGCCGCCCCCGACCTCGGCGTGCGCGTCGTCGAGGGCGTCCGCGTCACCGGCTTCCGCCTGCGACGCAGCGGCCGCCGCGCGTGACCGGCGTCGAGACCGACCGCGGCCACGTGCCTGCGAGGTCGTCGTCATCGCCGCCGGGCTCTGGTCGCGCGACCTCGCGCCTGCTCGCCGGCGCCCGCGCTGCCGCTGCACCCGGCGGAGCACTACTGGGCGCAGACGGAGCCGGTCGAGGGCGCGACCCGCGACCTGCCGATCGTCCGCGACCTCGACGGCTCCATCTACGTGCGTCACTACCGCGGCGGGCTCATCGTCGGCGCGTTCGAGCCGGACGGGCGGCCGCGGACGACCGCCTCGATCCCGCGCGACTTCTCCTTCGGCGAGTTCGAGCCCGACCTCGAGCACTTCGGCCGCCGCTCGCCCGGGCGCGCGTGCGCGTGCCGGCGCTGGCGCGAGGCGCGCTTCGCGCACTACCTGTGCGCGCCGGAGAGCTTCACGCCCGACGGCAACTTCCTGCTCGGCGAGACGGCGAGGTCGCGGGGCTCTTCGTCGCCGCCGGCATGAACTCGCAGGGCATCATCCTCGGCCCCGGCGTCGGCCGCGCGCTCGCCGCGTGGATCGACGAGGGCGCGCCGACGATCGACGTCGCCGACCTCGACGTGCGCCGCTTCTCGCCGGCGCAGGCCAACGCCGGCTACCTCTTCGAGCGCACGCACGAGTCGCTCGGCCGGCTGTACGCCATGCACTGGCCGTTCCTGCAGCCGGGCACGGCCACGCGGGCTGCGGCGCGTGCCGCTTGTACGACCGCCTCGCCGCGGCCGGCGCGTGCTTCGGCGAGGCCGCCGGCTGGGAGCGCGCCAACTGGTACGCGCCGCCCGGCCGAGCGGCCGGATACGCCTACTCCTACGGCCGCCAGAACTGGTTCGAGGCGGTCGCCGAGGAGCACCGCGCGGCGCGCGAGGGCGTCGCCCTCTTCGACCTCTCCTCGTTCGCCAAGCTCCGCGTGGAGGGGCCCGCGGCGCTCGCCGCGGTCCAGCGCGTCTTCACCGCCGACCTCGACCGGCCGCCCGGCTCGGTCGTGTACACCTCCATGCTGAACCGCCCGGCGGGTCGGAGCTCGATGCGACGGTGACGCGTCTCGCCGACGACGCCTTCCTCGTGGTCACCTCGGCCGCGGCCCAGACCCGCGCGTTCCACTGGCTGCGCCGCCACGGCGGCCCGGCGGCGGTCGTGACCGACGTCACCTCCGGCCTCGGCGTCCTCGCGGTGACCGGCCCGCGCTCGCGAGAGCTGCTCGCGGGCCTCGCGGACGCCGACCTCGGCAACGCCGCGTTCCCGTTCGCGCGCGCCCGCGAGATCGACGTCGGCTGGGCGACGGCGCTCGCCCTGCGCGTCTCGTTCGCCGGCGAGCTCGGCTGGGAGCTCTACGTGCCCGTCGAGTCACTGCCGCGTCCTCTACGACCAGCTGACCGCGGCGGGTGCAGGCCTCGGGCTGCGGCACGCCGGCTACCACGCCCTGGACGGCCTGCGCGCCGAGAAGGGCTTCGTGCACTGGGGTCACGACGCGGGGCCGGCCGACACGCCGTTCGAGGCCGGCCTGGGCGGCACGGTCGCGCTGGACAAGCCGGGCGGCTTCATCGGCCGCGAGGCGCTGCTCGCCGCCGGCCGAGCCGCGGCCGCCGGCTCGTGCACCTCCTCCTCGCCGACCCCGAGCCGCTCCTCTACCACGGCGAGTCCGTGCTGCAGGACGGCCGCCTCGTCGGCCGCGTCACGTCCGGCGCCTACGGCCACACGCTCGGCGCCGCCGTCGGGTTCGCCGCGACTCGAGGGCGACCCGGACGCGCGTGGACGAGATCGTCGCGGGCGGCGACGTGGAGGTGGAGATCGCCGGCCGAGCGGGTGCCGCGCGCGGCTGAGCGCCCGGCCGTTCTACGATCCGGACGGCGCGCGGCTCCGGGCAGCTGACCGCCGCCGCGAGCCGCGCAACGCCGCCGGCGGCACCGCGCGACCTCCGCTTCCGGCGGCGTAGGATGCGGGTGTGAGCGGAGCAGCCGGACATGTCTCGTGGGCGCTGCGCGTCGCCGTCGTCGCGGCGGTCTGCGCGCGTCCGCGCCGCCGCCTGCGTCGCCCTCGTGGTCGCCGCCTCGGCGCAGCCTGGCGCCTCGGCCGCGCCCTCCGCGTCCCCGTCCCCATCCCCTCGCCCACCACCACGCCGCTCGTGAGCGACACGCTGACGACCACCGTCGTGCGCGACGTGACGGTCCACAGCGGATCGAGGACCAAGATCAGCTATCGCGCCGACGACAGCGCCGGCGGCGACGTGACCATCGAACTGCTCGTGACCGCCCTCTCCGGCGACGTCCGCCGGCGCCTGGTCACAGGCCGCGTGACGGCGGTCGGCATCGAGCGCACCTGGAGCGGCCGCCTGCGGCTGCGCCGCGGCCGCTACCGACTCGTCGCCCACGCCCTCGACGCGAGCGGCCGCTCCGAGGCGAGCGCCGCCGCGCAACGCTTCGCGTCCTTGCGCCGCTGCCGCCGCTGGTGCCCACCGCCAGCGCCCGGCGCGCGGCCTTCACCTGGGCGGCGGGTCGCGCCGGCCACGTCGCCGTGGCCGTGGTGGACAGCCGCGGCAACCTCTACGGCTACAACAAGTGGCGCGTTCGTCACCGCGAGCGTCGTGAAGGCGATGCTGCTCGTGACCTACCTGCGCCAGCACCGGACCGTGAGCGACTCGATGCGCGCGACGCTCACGCGCATGATCACCGTCTCGGACAACGCCGCCGCCGACGCCGTCTACGCGCACGTCGGCCGGGGCGAGGTCCAGCGCCTCGCCCGCGTCGCCCACATGAGCACCTTCCACGCCGGAAGCGCCTGGATCGTGAGCAAGGTGGCGGCGGCGGACATGGCGCGCTTCTTCCGGGACATGGAGAAGTACGTCCCGGCCACCCACCGCCGCTTCGCCAACAGCCTGCTCGCACACATCGTGTCGTACCAGCGCTGGGGGATCCCGGTGGCGGCCGAGCCGCTCGGCTACCGCGTGTACTTCAAGCCGGGCTGGCTCGGCGCCTGGATCCTGGCCAACGAGGCCGCGCGCCTCGAACGCGAGACGGGTGCGCATCGGCCTCGCCGTCTTCACCGAGCAGAACCCGCCCGGCCTACGGCAAGAGACCGTCGCCGGCGTGACGGCGCGGCTGCTGCGCCGCTGAGG